>JAMLHC010000001.1:0-600000 GCA_023957335.1 Bacteroidota bacterium
CGGGGATCATCTTCTAAAATAAATCTCATTTTAAGTTCCTGAAAGTGGAGTTATTTGCATAGTATTGCGAAAGAATTAATGAGAAATTAGGTTATTAGACGGAGAGAAATTAGGTTATTAGACGGACTGCCGTGGTTGGTGTTGTCTCTAAGCACTCCAAAAAAGTTCCTCAAATAACTTGTCCTTTATTTTTTGGTTTTGATAACTCATTTTAAAGCATTTTACGACACTTTCTTTTCCAAAAAATGTGATACTAACTTCTAAAATAAATCTCGTTTTAAGTGTCTTAAATGGGAGTTATATGCATTGTCTTGCGAATGAATCAATGAGAAAATTAAGTTATTAGACGGAGTGACATTAGCAGCATGTTTCATGAAACTACAACGACTTGTAAGAAAATAAGTCTAATAAATTTATGATAGTTCATTAAAAAAAAAAATATCATTGCAAGTCAAATGGAGACCGGCTATCATTTAAAAAACGGGGCGTAACCGAAAAGCCATACGAGTAGGACAACATAAAAATAAAAAAGGCAAAAAATGGATGCACAAAAAGTCGACATGTTTATCATGTCAAATGGAAAATTCTTTGAAGCTCATCAAATGAACATTATTCGCGAGAAACTACTCGCACTTGATGACTCAAAATGGGCTGTGTTATCAACAGCTCAGTTCAAAGACCCAACAACAACTCTTATTGTTTCACTCTTAGCAGGCAGCTTAGGCATTGACCGGTTTATGATTGGAGATACGGGTCTTGGAGTTGGTAAACTTTTAACTTGTGGCGGTATGGGTATTTGGGCAATTATTGATTGGTTTATGATTCAAAAAGCTACAAGAGAAAAAAACCTACAACAAATTCAACAATTTTTGTATTAATGTCAATTGACAGGAACAGGCTGTATTCTACATTGCTTATAGCATGTTTAGCAGGGTATATTTGGCTTTACTTTAACATCACAAAAAACTTAGCTGAAAGCAAATCAGTAGAAGTTTGTTTAATAAAGCACACAACAAATTTACCCTGCCCTTCCTGCGGCTCAACTCGCTCAATCATTTCATTGACAAATGGCGACTTCATTGGAGCATTTACTTTAAATCCATTTGGCTATTTAATTGCTTTAATCATGCTAATTAGCCCAATTTGGATTATTGCGGACTTTACAATGAGAAGCAACACATTATTTAATTTCTATCAAAAAGTAGAAACTTACCTTAAAAGACCAAAGTATGCAGTTCCTTTAATCTTACTTATTGTTATCAATTGGGTTTGGAATATCTTAAAAGGATTATGATACACATAAAAAAATTCAGCTATAAACCTGGGGAACATGAAGCAGAGACAGCTTCAAGTAGTTATTTGATGTCTTTAATTGCAATTATAGTCGGACTTCCTTTACCAATTGTAAATCTGATAGCCACACTGATATTTTATTTAGGCAATCGAAAATCTACATATTTTGTTCGTTGGCATTGCACACAGGCTTTATTATCGCAATTATCAATGCTTTTCATAAATAGCTATGGATTCTGGTGGACTATTTCAATAATCTTCACAGAAGAAACGATTACAAGTAAGTATATTGCCTACATAATTGCAGTAATAATTTTCAATTTAACTGAATTTATTGCAACAATATATATAGCCATTCAAACACGAAAAGGAATTCATGTAGAGTGGTGGTTTTATGGTTCATTGACAAACTTAATTTGCAAATCTAAATCATGAAAAAGACCATTATTCAAGGTATAATAACAGTTATTCTTTTTTTGGGAACATGGTTTGCCTTAACACAAATTGATTGGGTAAAGGTTTTTAAAGTTCAGCAAGTTACAGACAAAACAGAACAAAAATTGGGCGAACTTTTTTGGGAGGTTTTTAAAAAGACCGAAAAGGAAAGCCAAAATCCTCTTGTAATAAATTCAGTTGATAGCATTGTAACACTTATTTGTAAGACAAATAAAATTGACAGAGAAAAAATTAAAATTCATATTCTCAAAAAAGATGACATCAATGCTTTTGCATTGCCAAATGGACACCTAATAGTTTATAGTGGGCTTATTTTAAATTCCGATAATCAAGAAGAATTGACTGGTGTTATTTGCCATGAAATTGCACACATTGAACTTAATCATGTGATGAAAAAACTTGTCAAAGAAATCGGTCTTTCAGTGTTAATATCAATGACAACAGGCAATGGCGGAGGAGAAGTTATAAAGGAAACGGCAAAAATGCTTTCTTCATCAGCATTTGACAGAAGTTTAGAGAAAGAAGCAGACATAAAAGCAGTTGATTATCTGATAAAAGCAAAGGTAAATCCAGAACCATTTGCAAACTTTCTTTACAAACTATCCGACAAGGAGCATGAAGCAACAAAATATTTGACATGGATTAGCACACATCCTGACTCAAAAGAACGAGCTGAATACATTATTGAGTATAGCAAAGTTAAATTGACTAAATATAAACCAATTCTATCTAACAAGACCTGGAACAGTCTGAAAGAAGAGTTGATGGAATGAGACAAAACTTGCTACCAACGTGGCATTGTAGCAATGCGATGTGCCTGATATCAACTTTTACTAAATTTGGCGTTGGTGCTTCTTTTCAAAGTTAATTGCTTCTATTTTCCACTTCCTCTCAAAGTTGCTGAAAAACCCTTAGTTGAACTGAACCTAAGCAACGCTATATAAGTGGTTATAAAACATTGCATAAATGCTGATAAATGTCATAGACATCTCTATAACTAAGCCATAACTTTGCTGTCGAATTCAAGTTATGAAGAAGCATTTAGTCACATATCTATTGATTGCTTGTGTGGTCTTGCAAAGCACAGCCCAGCTTTGGATTATAGCTTCTTTTTATATCCAAAGAGATTTGATTGCTAAAACACTTTGTGAAAACAGAATGGTTAAAGACTCCCAATGCCAAGGAAAATGTTATCTCAACCATGAACTCAAAGAAAATGAAAAGCAACAAGAACAGCAGTTTCCTGATTTAAAAGTAAGAGAATTTCAATTATTTGCAAATAATAACAGCCTCGCAGACTTATTTATATGCAACAACAATAAAGACGCAAAAGACCTGTTAATACCAGATTGTATAGGTATTTGTTCTAATATCACATTTTCCATCTTTCATCCACCACAGATTTCTTAGTTTTTTAATTTCAAAACAACCTGAATACCTTTTTTGAAAATGTGCAGGTATTGAGCGTTAAGAAGACATTGAATCCAACATGACTTTCATGTTTCGGACAATGTACAAGCGCATTTCAACAAAAATAAAAACTAATAAAAAACAAAAAATGAAATCAATCAAATCAATGATGCTAATTCCCATGATGTTATTCTTAGGAGCATCAATATTATTTACCTCATGTAAGAAAGAAACCAAAGATGACCAACCCAAAAAACAAAACAACGAGGTCGAAGGTCTCAAACTAACAGCTACCATCGAGAATGACAATCATAAAATCAATCTCTATACACTTGCAGGAAAAATACAAACCGGATACAACGAAATATATTTTCAAATCAAAAATGCAGACGGGAGCCTTGTCAACAACGCAACAGCAACATGGATTCCCATGATGCACATGACAGGTATGTCTCACAGTTGTCCTGCATCCGAAATAGTCAAAAAAGTCGGTGCAGAAAATACCTACGTGGGCAACATTGTTTTTCAGATGGCAAGCAATGACATGGAATATTGGGAACTCACTTTGAATTACGCAATCAATGGCAAAGATTATACGGCAACCGGTAAAATAACGGTTGAAGCTGCACCTAAACAAGTCGTCAAATCTTTCAAAGGCAGCGATAGCAGTCAGTATGTGATTGCAATGGTAGAACCTTCTCAACCCAAGATTGGCGTGAACGACATGAAAGTTGTATTGTACAAGAAAAAAAGTATGAACGAATTTCAACGTGTTGAAGGGTTCAAGATTAAAATCGACCCCAGAATGCCGGACATGGGAAATCATAGCTCTCCTAACAATATCGACCTTGTGGAAGATTGTTGCTCAGGAATATATGTTGGCAAGGTTAATTTCACAATGACAGGATATTGGACTATCAATCTCATTGTAGAGGACGGCTCCGATACGGTTATCAAAGGTGAAAAAATAGAAGGCGATGTTAAGAGCAGCAGTCTATTCTTTGAGGTAGAATTTTAATCCTATTCATTAACAATTCAATTACAAGGTATCTGCCGTTTCTCACTCGAAAGTAGATACCTTGTTCTTGTATATTTGCAAGCACAACAGACATGAGATTTATCCTGAGTTTTTGTATTTTTTTATGTACTGCAAGCGCATTCGCACAAGAAAACACAGAAGACTCTATTCAAAATAAATTTCTTGATGCAGTACAGATAATCACTAAAAAGAACGCCAAAGACAATAATCAAAAACCTCTGATGGGGATTGACGGCTATTTAGAAGCCAACAAATCCATCAATATGATTCGCAGAGGGGCGTATGCATGGGAGCCTTTTCTGAACGGCATGAGTTCTGAGCGAAGTGTAATAACGATTGACGGCATGCGCATATACGGTGCATGCACAGACAAAATGGACCCTGTTACTTCTTATGTTGAAGTTACAAACCTGTCACGCGCTTCTATTCACAGCGGACAATCAGGTTCATTTGGAGGCTCATCCATTGCCGGGAGCCTTGACCTTGTGAGGCGCAAAGGGAGTTTTGGAGAAAAAAAATTGGGCGGAACTGTATTTACGGGCTTTGAATCTGTCAACTATCATAAAATAGGCGGTGCGAGTTTCGCATTTTCAAGTCCTAAATTTTTCTCGGATATAGACTTTACATTCAGGGATGCGGGCAATTATAAAGCCGGAGGAAACATAGAAGTTGCACATTCTCAATTTACCAAATATAACGCATCTGCCATTATGGGCTACAGTATTAATGAGCATCAAGAAATAGAAGCATCAGTCATTTACGACCTTGCAACCAATATAGGTTATCCTGCGCTGCCAATGGATGTTTCATCTGCGCGAGCATTTATTGGCTCATTGGAATATATCAGACACCATCTTTCACCCGACATTGGTTTATGGAAAACAAAGTTTTATTACAATAATGTCAAACATATAATGGATGACTCCGAGCGTCCTGATGTGCCTATCCGAATGGACATGCCAGGTTGGAGTAATACAATGGGATTCTATTCTTTGATTCAAGGGAAAAGTAGAAAACACTTATGGAAAACCAACTTAAACGGGCATATCAACAATTCACTTGCCGAAATGACTATGTATCCTGCCAATCCGAACAATCCCCCTATGTTCATGCTTACTTGGCCCGATGTCAGCACATACTATGCAGACATCTCATTTGAAGATTATATTCTATTTGCTGAAAAAATAAAATTTACGCTGAATACCGGATTTGCTCTGCATAACAACATTGTTAACAGTGAATTTGGTCTCAATAGTTTAAAGATATTCTATCCTGAAATGTTGACATCCAAAACCAGATTGCTGAAAAGATTTGCCGGTTCATTCATATATGAGCCCGGTCAATGGAACTTTGTTGCAGGTGCGGAATACGGAGAACGCGCACCCAATGTTTCTGAAGGATACGGGTTTTATTTATTTAACAGTTTTGATAAATATGACTATATCGGGAATCCATTAATGAAAAACGAGAAATCTGCTAATGTGAACACAAAAATATCATTCAAATCTCAAAGATTTACAAGCAAATTCAGTGCAGCTTGGTTCTATATTCAAGACTATATCATCGGTTTGCCTAACTCAAATTACTACCCTATGACTATTGCAGCCAACGGAATCAGGGTTTATGAGCAAATACCTCATGCAAACATATTCAACACTTCGCTGGAAGCCACTTGGACTATGCACAAGCATTGGGTTTGGGCTTCCGGTGTGAGCTATCGCAGGGGAATGGGTACACAAGTTGGCAAGCTTCCACTGATACAACCTTTTTCTTATACAAGTTCGCTCTTATACAGAAGCAAGGCTTTTGATGTAGAAGCCAAAATTACGGGTGCTGCACAAAACACCGCTTTCAATCCTAACTTTGGTGAAACTCCGGTTAAAGCCTACACACTCTTTGACTTGGCAGCTTCCAAAACATTTAAATGGAAAAATCAAGACCTAAGTGTTAAAGCCGGAATAGAAAATATTCTTGATACCTATTATACCACTTTCTCTGACTGGAATCGCATTCCACGTCCGGGAAGGAATTTTTATGTGAATTTGATTTGGGCTTGGTAAGCCTCAGCACAATTTTATTTTCATCATTGCATAGATACAGAATTCATTATGCAACCTGCACAATATCAACTTCTATATTGTTGAACAAGAACCTCTCGCCTGCTTTTTTGCCTTTCACCGCCATAGCAATGGGTGCCATTCCGGAAATACACAACACTTCAATTCCTTCTACCGACACCTTCCCTACCGGAACTGAAATAAAAAATATTTTGTCATTAGTCTGAACAACAGACCCAAAGCCAATTACATCATTTTGATTCACTGCCATTCTATCCATCGCATCCGCCATTTTGATAGTGTCAACGAGTTGTGCCCCCAGTTTTTCACCCTCCTGCTTCAACATCTCAATTCCTGTTTCATATTTGTCTCCGCTGGAGTTCTTTTCTTCGCCCTCGCTTGCTTCATCAATATCGGCAAGCATCTTTTTTAACTCTTCAATCTTAACACTAAGGTTTTGTTTGACTTCCTTCATAAGAAGTCTTTTATAATTACTGTTTAACATAAATTTTTATGATTCTGAGTTTGTCCTGAAACCTGAAAAATCTTTGCGTTTAAGTTCAAAGTTTTTCCCCAAATATACCTTTCGCACGAGTTCATCATGGGCTAATTCTTCGGCTGTTCCTTGTTTCAACAGTTTTCCTTCAAACAACAGATAGGCTCTGTCTGTGATACTCAATGTTTCTTGTACGTTGTGGTCAGTGATTAGGATTCCAATATTTTTGGTTTTTAAACTAGCTACAATTCCTTGAATATCTTCAACCGCAATAGGGTCCACACCGGCAAAAGGCTCGTCTAACAGAATAAACTTGGGTTCGGATGCAAGCGCACGTGCAATCTCAGTTCTGCGTCTTTCTCCTCCCGACAACACCATTCCGGGGTTTTTACGTACTTTCTGCAAACTAAATTCATTTAACAAAGATTCAAGTTTTTCATTCTGTTCTTCCTTGCTCATCTTACGCATTTCAAGAATGGCTTTAATATTGTCTTCCACCGTAAGTTTGCGAAAAACGGAGGCTTCCTGCGGCAAATATCCTATCCCCATTTGCGCCCGTTTGTACATGGGGAGTTTGGTAATATTCTTTTCGTCTAAAAACACATTGCCATCATCAGCTTTAACCAAGCCCACAACCATATAGAAGGTAGTAGTTTTCCCTGCACCGTTAGGACCTAACAAGCCCACTATTTCGCCTTGATTCACCTCAACCGACACATTGCTTACAACAGTACGCTTTTTATAGGTTTTTACTAAATTTTCTGCTCTTAATTGCATGGTTTGATGTCTTTGATTTTAAGCTGAACACTCACTCTATCATTGAATTTATTCCACTCCAAGGAATAACAACTGTCAAAATAAGTTCGGTTACGAATGAAATCATAACGGTCTGCCATTCCGAATCCTATTCCGTCTAAGACTAGTCCATCTTGTTTGCCCACCATTCTTAAATGTTTTTCTTTCAGCACCTTAGAACCACCGGTGTCTATAATTTTATTTGTTCTGAATACAGGCGACATGTTGCCGGGTCCAAATGGTTTAAACCTGTCTAACAGACGCATAAATTTGTCATTAATATCAGAAAAATTAAGCTCTACATCATAATCTATTGAAGGATAGCGGGCACTTTCGGGCATGGTAGTTTGTACGACTTCTTCAAATTTGAGCGCAAAGGCTTCAAAATCACTTCTTTTCACACTCAGCCCTGCAGCATATTTATGTCCTCCAAACTGCACCACATATTCGCTACATGCACCGATGGCTTCATGGATGTCAAATTCCTTGACCGAACGAGCAGAACCGGTAAGCATGCCGTCATTTTCACTAAAAATAATAGTGGGTTTGTAATAATGTTCAATCAACCGGCTTGCTACTATGCCTATAACGCCTTTGTGCCATTGCTCTCCAAAGAGAACGGTTGAACGTTTGGACAAACAAGCTTCATTTTGTTGAATCCGTTCCAATGCTTCTTGAGTAATCTCTGTATCTTTATCTTTTCGCTCTGAATTGTGTTCATTCAATACTTTGGCGGCTTTAATGGCTTGATGAAAATCTCTTTCAATTAATAATTTTACAGAATCTTTGGCATCAGAAATCCTACCGGCAGCATTGATACGAGGACCAATTCCAAATACTATATCACTTACATCATATTTATCTTTGATAGCATAACTCTGCATCAGTGCTTGAATACCTACACAAGGGTTCGCATTGATTTTTTCCAAGCCGAGATACATCAGCACTCGGTTCTCTCCCATCATATCAACTATATCACTCGCAATACTTACAGACACCAAGTCAATGTATTGCAACACTATAGACTCATCTAACTTATATTGGTGCGCCAAGGCTTGCATAAGCTTAAACCCGATGCCGCAACCTGATAATTCTTTGTAGGGATAGGTACAACCTTGTTGTTTAGGGTTGAGTAGAGCCACCGTATTCGGCAGAGTATCACCCGGCAAATGGTGGTCGCATACAATAAAGTCAATGCTTAAGGTTTTTGCATAAGCAATCAACTCAATGCTTCTGGTGCCACAATCCAGTGCAATGATGAGCGAAAAATCATTGGCTTTTGCCCAATCAATTCCGGCTCTTGAAACGCCATAGCCTTCCTTGTATCGGTCAGGAATGTAATAGTCAATTTTGTCAGCATCCCAAAGCTCTCTCAAAAACGAGAACATCATTGCCACAGAGGTTGTTCCGTCCACATCATAGTCGCCATATACCAATATTTTTTCGCCATTGTGTAAAGCTTTGACAATTCTATCCACAGCTGCTTGCATATCTTTCATCAAAAAAGGGTCGTGCAACTGTGTGAACTTGGGAACAAAAAATGCTTCGGCTTGATCAAAAGTTTCAATCCCGCGCTGAACAAGTAGTGCAGCAATTTTTTCAGGGATATTTAACAAGTTGGAAAGGTGTTCTATCTTACGTCTGTCGGGTTGATCTTGCGCTTTCCAAATATATTCCATGAGTGCTTGTTACTGACTGCAAATCTAAGGTATTAAGAGGATAAAATGGAGATATTAAAAAAGTTGCAAGCAGTATGATTTACGCAAATCAATGAATCAGCCAAGCGCGCTGCAACAGGCGTTGTTCAACAAACTCCCTTTAATCTCCCTAATATAGGCAAAATGGATTGGAAATAACATAAACGGAACTAGAATAGAGTTTTTTTGAGGAATTATTTTAAATCTTTGTTCAAGTAAACAAACCTAAGACCATTATATTATTTAGCCTTGTTTGCCAACTGTCCGCAGGCTGCATCAATGTCTTTTCCTCTGCTCCGTCTAATAACAGTCAGCACCCCGTTATCTTTTAAAATACCTGCAAAACGCTCCATTTTAGCAATATCCGAAGCCTTAAAATCAGCATTGTCTATGGGATTGTATTCAATCAGGTTAACCTTTACCTTAGGAATCTTGCTTGCAAATTTGACCACATTGCGGGCATCTTCCACAGAATCGTTGGTATTGTTGATGACTACATACTCCAACGTAATCTGATTTTTAGTTTTTTCGTAAAAATACCTTAGGGCTTCCTGTAAATCCTCTAATGGGTTGGAATCGTTGATGGGCATAATAGCCGAGCGTTTGGCATTATCTGCTTCGTGCAACGACAAGGCAAGATTGAATTTCACCCCGTCATCTCCCAATTTTTTAATCATTTTGGCAACACCCGAAGTAGAAACTGTAATTCTCTTCGAAGCCATTCCCAAGCCTTGTTCGGAAGTAATATGTTCCACACTTTTGAGCACATTATGATAATTGAGCATCGGCTCCCCCATTCCCATATAGACTATGTTAGACAAGGGAATACCGTAGTTATGTACAGCGGCTCTATTGAGCTCCACAACTTGGTCATAAATCTCCCCCGCATCTAAATTACGTTCGCGTTTCAAATAGCCTGTCGCACAGAATTTACAATTCAGGCTACAGCCCACTTGGGATGAAACACAAGCTGTCATACGGGTTGCTGTGGGTATCAACACTCCTTCTACAATATTTCCGTCAAACAATTTGAAAGCGCATTTAATGGTAGTATCGGCACTCTTTTGTGAAGTGAGGGTGGTAAGCCCATGAATCACAAAATGCTCTTTGAGTTTTTGACGTAATCCCAAAGACAAGTTGGTCATTTCGTCAAAACTATGAGCAGAGAATTTCCATAGCCATTCATAGATTTGCTTGGCTCTGAACGGTTTTTCATCCATGCCTTGAAGCTTCTCTCCAATCTCACTAACAGAGAGTAATCTGATATCAATCTTAGATTCCAATTCTTAACTCAAATTACAATATCAAATCTAACTCTTTATATTTCATACCAAACATTTCACCCAATATCTGATTGGTAAGTTGACCATAATATATATAAACACCTCTTCGAGTTCCAATCATGAGTTTAAGATAATCATCAAAACGTCCATATTCAGACATTTCCATCAATAAAGGAGTAAAGATATTGCTGAGCGCATAACTTGCTGTACGACTCACTCTGGAAGTAATATTCGGCACGCAATAATGGATTACATTATGTTTTCTGAAGATGGGTTTTTCATGGGTAGTAATTTCTGAAGTTTCAAAAACACCACCGTGGTCAATTGCAATGTCAATAATAACAGAAAGCGGCTTCATATTCTCCACCATGCTTTCAGGAATAATCACAGGTGCAAGTCCTGTTTTTCCACGGAGTGCACCAATAGCTATATCGCAAGTTCTAAGTGCTTCTTGCAAAATTTTAGGGTGCAGAGTTGAAGTATAAACTTGTTGTCCTATATTCTCTTGCATACGTCTGAGTCTGTACAATTCGTTGTCAAACACTTTTACCGATGCACCTAATCCCAAGGCGGCTCTGGTGGCATACTCTCCTACCGACCCTGCTCCCAAAATCACAACCTGAGTGGGAGGAATACCTGTAAATCCACCCAGTAGCTTCCCTTTGCCAATGTGCGAACTTCCGAGATATTCAGCCCCGATTAACACACTTGCATGTCCTGCAATTTCACTCATGGCTCTCACAATAGGATAGCTGCCCACCTCATCTTCCAAGAACTCATACGCAATCGCAAGAATCCTTTTTTGCATCATCTTTTTAAGAAGTATTGGGTTAATATTTTTTACTTGCAGCGCAGAGATAAGAATCTGTTTGGGTTGCATCAACTCTACCTCGTTTTCGGTTGGAGGGGCAATTTTGAGAATAATATCTGCTTTGTAAATCTCCTCTTTGGAATAAACAATGTTTGCACCTGCTTCAGCATATTGTATATCGGGGAAATTTGAGGCATCACCCGTACCGGTTTCAATCAATATTTGATGACCATTTTGAGTCAAGAAATGAACAGCAGAAGGTGTTAGCGGGGTTCTGTTTTCTTGATAGGTTATTTCTTTGGGTATCCCTATAAAGAGTTTATTTCGTTTCTCTTTTAGGGGGGCTGCCATTTCCTGAGGCTGCATGGCAGCTTCTTCGGCAAGTTGTTGTAGTGAGTTGAGGTTGGTAATTTTTGCCATAAGCGGTTTGTGTTTCTAAGTTCAGAACAGTATTACAAAGATACTTGAAGATAAATTATGAACAACAAAAAAAGCCTTCATTTTCATGAAGGCTTTTGAGTTCAAATAAATCCTATGTAATTAGGAAACTTGTTTTAAGATAGCATCAAACGCTTCGGGATGGTTCATCGCCAAATCTGCAAGCACTTTACGATTGATATCAACGTTACTCTCTTTCAGCTTGTGCATGAATTGAGAATAAGAAATACCACGTTCTCTTGCAGCAGCATTGATACGGATAATCCACAATGATCTGAAATTGCGTTTTTTGGTTTTTCTGTCGCGGTAAGAATATTGCAATCCTTTTTCAACCGCATTTTTAGCTACTGTCCAGACATTTTTTCTACGTCCGAAATACCCTTTGGCTCTTTTAAGAACCTTTTTTCTTCTGGCTCTTGAAGCCACATGATTAACTGACCTTGGCATAAATTATATTTTATTTTTTGCTCCCAAAGCGTTTGTTTATGAACAAAACTTACAGCTCGGGCGCGGGTTTAATTTTCAAATGATTTACTTTCCAATCGCCAATAAGAATTTCACATTAGAAACATCGGTTTTGTCAACAAGTGTTGATTTTCCTAAGTCTCTTTTTCTCTTAGTTGTCTTCTTGGTTAGAATATGGCTTTTAAAAGCCTTATTTCTTTTAATTTTACCTGTTCCGGTAAGGCTGAACCTTTTTTTAGCACCGGAATTTGTTTTCATCTTTGGCATATTACAGCTATTTTTAATTATTAATTATTTACTTTTTATTTTACCGGGCGAAAGCATAATCACCATCTTTTTACCTTCTAACACCGGCATTTGATCCACTTTTGCAAAACCATCTTCAGTTATTTCTTGTATAAAACGCAACAATAACGCTTCCCCTCTTTCCTTAAACACAATGGTTCTACCTCTAAAGAAAACAAAAACTTTTACTTTGGCTCCATCTTCAATGAACGATCTTGCATTTTTAAGTTTAAATGCATAATCGTGGTCATCTGTATTGGGTCCGAAACGAATTTCTTTTACTACCGAAGGCGTTGCATTGGCTTTTATTTCCTTTTGTTTCTTTTTTTGCTCGTATAAGAACTTCTTGTAGTCCATAATTTTGGCTACGGGCGGGTCAGTCGCAGGAGAAATAACTACAAGGTCTAAACCTTGTTCGTAAGCCATTTTCAGGGCTTCCGATGTTTCTACAATCGAGTTCTTTGTATTATCACCTACTAATCTTAAATGAGATGCATCAATAAACTCGTTAATTTTGTGTGGGTTCTCCTTAATAACCCTTCCAATAAACTTTTTTGCCAAATTATGTACTTAGTTTTGTAATTCTTCTTTTACTATTTTTTGTATCAATTGAGCGAACTCTTCCACCTTCATACTCCCCAAGTCAGAACCTCCGTGTTGCCTTACGGAAACAGTACCTTCAGCCATTTCTTTCTCCCCCGCAATCAGCATAAATGGAACCTTCTGAACCTCTGCATCACGTATCTTCCTACCCGTCTTTTCCGACCTCGCGTCAATCGAGCCGCGAATATCGTATTTTTTTAGTATGTTAAAAACTTTTTCTGAATATTCTTGAAATTTGTCACTTATGGGAAGTAAAATATACTGCTCAGGCGTTAGCCACAAAGGGAATTTGCCCGCTGTATGTTCCAATAAAACAGCCACAAATCTTTCCATAGAACCAAAAGGAGCTCGATGCAGCATCACAGGACGATGTGCTTTATTATCACTTCCTATATACTCCAGCTCAAATCTTTCCGGTAAATTATAGTCAACCTGAATCGTTCCTAGCTGCCAAGAGCGACCCAAAGCATCTTTTACCATAAAATCAAGTTTGGGACCATAGAATGCGGCTTCTCCATATTCTATCACAGTCGGCAAGCCTTTTTCTTTGGTTGCCTCCAGAATATCATTTTCTGCACGCTCCCAATTTTCTTCACTACCTATGTATTTGCTACGGTCTTCTTTGGAACGCAATGAGACTTGCGCAGTATAATTATCAAATTTTAAAGTTTTGAAAATATACAACACAATGTCAATCACATTATTGAACTCTTCTTTTACCTGATCGGGGCGACAGAAAATATGTGCATCATCCTGTGTAAATCCCCGTACTCTTGTTAATCCATGCAATTCTCCGCTTTGTTCATACCTATATACTGTTCCAAATTCGGCATAGCGAATAGGAAGTTCTTTATAAGAATGCGGTTTGGCTTTATATATCTCACAATGGTGAGGACAATTCATAGGCTTGAGTAAAAACTCTTCTCCTTCTGCCGGAGTATGAATAGGCTGAAACGAATCTGCTCCATATTTTTCATAATGTCCTGAAGTAATATAGAGTTGTTTGTGTCCTATATGCGGTGAAATCACTTGTTCATATCCAAATTCTTTTTGTTTTTGCATCAAAAAATTCTGAAGTCTGCCTCTCAAATCCGCGCCTTTAGGCAACCACAAAGGCAATCCCTGTCCAACTCTATTGGAGAACGTGAACAGATCCAATTCTTTTCCTAGTTTTCGATGATCTCTCTTCTTGGCTTCTTCTAAAAGTACTAAATACTCCGTCAGTTCTGAACTCTTAGGAAAAGTTATAGCATAAACACGCGTTAACTGCTTTTGTTTTTCATCTCCACGCCAATACGCCCCTGCAGTAGCAGTGAGTTTCACCGCTTTTACATGTCCGGTATGAGGAATGTGAGGACCTTTACACAAATCAGTAAAATTGCCTTGTGTGTAGAAGGTAATTTTACCATCTTCCAAATCTTTGAGTAAATCAATTTTGTAGGGGTCTTGTTTCGTTGTAAAGTAATCTATCGCTTCTTTTTTACTAATTGGTTTACGTATGAATGCTGAATTGGTTTTAGCCAATTCTATCATCTTTTTTTCAACTTGTTCAAAATCATCAGAAGAAAAATTGTAAAGTCCAAAATCTATATCATAATAAAAACCATTCTCAACAGGCGGACCTATACCCAGTTTGATTCCGGGATACAATGCCTCCAATGCTTCCGCCATCAAGTGAGCTGAAGAATGCCAGAACGTGCTTTTGCCTTCCTTATCATCCCATTTTAAAAGTTGGAAAGTGGCATCTTGATCAATGACACGCGACAAATCCCAAACTTCGCCATTGACTTTTGCAGCCAACACCACACGTGCTAGACCTTCGCTAATGCTTTGTGCAATCTGCATACCGGTAGTACCTTGCGGGTAGTTCCTGATACTGCCGTCTGGAAGAGTGATTTTAATTTCAGACATAATGTAACTCAAATTTCAACAAAAAATAAGGCTGCGAATTTAATGGAAAACTCAGGCTTGTGGAAACTCATTTTTAATGATTGAAATTAATCTTCAAACTCTAATTCATTCAAAGCACTTCTTAGTTCGGCAAGTGCGTGCGTATCTCTCACTTTTTGTGTAATTTCAATCCCTTGACGATAAATGACCTTAGCTTGCCCAATATTCTCTTGGGTTTCATAGAGTTTAGCCAAATGATAATAAGTTGCAGTATATTCAGGATTGTCTTTCAAGAGGGATAAAAACATGTGTTCAGCAGTAGCCAATTCACCTGCATTTACCATTTCTAATGCCAATGCGTAACGCAAAAAAGCATCGTGAGGAGTAAGCTCTAAAAGCTTGTTCAATTGGGCAATTCTTAGCTCTCTTTGATTGTTCATTATTTGTTATGATAAATTTTGTGTTGCGGTCTGTCAATACTAACTTTGCAAACTTAAACAGAAATCCATAATATGAAGATATTAGTGTGCATGAGTGTGGTTCCTGATACAACCACCAAAATAACATTCGTTGAAAACAACACCAAATTTAATACGCAAGGCGTTCAGTTTATTATCAATCCTTATGACGAAGTTTCGATTACCAAGTCCTTAGAACTTACTGAAAAACTTGGCGGCACTGTCAGTCTTGTCCATGTAGGGCTTACAGAGAATGACGCTGTCATACGCAAAGGTCTTGCCATAGGTGCGCACGATGCATTTAGAATCAATGCAGAGGCAACTGACGGTCAGTTTGTGGCAGAGCAAATCGCTGCTTTTGCCAAAGACAAAGGGTATGATATTATTTTTACAGGCAGAGAATCCATTGATTACAACGGAGGTCAAGTGTGTGGCCTGGTAGCGGAATTATTGGGACTACCTTCGGTAAATATAATCACATCGATTGAAGTAGATGGTAACACAGCCACAATGACACGCGACATTGACGGAGGCAGTGAAAAACTAAGCTGTTCACTTCCAATGGTAGTGAGTGCTCAAAAAGACTTGTGTGAACCAAGAATTCCTAACATGAGAGGCATAATGTCTGCTCGTACAAAACCTTTGACCGTAATAGAACCAATTTCAGTAGAATCTTTTGGCAAGTTTCAAAGCTTTGAAAGTCCAAAACCCAAGGCTTCTGTCAAATTGATAGACCCCGAACATCCCGAAGAGCTTATACAATTATTGAGAAACGAAGCAAAAGTTATTTAATCCTTAAAAAAGTAAATCATTATGTCAGTAGTAATATTCGCAGAAAATTCAGAAGGCAAATTCAAAAAAGGAGTTTTTGAGGCAGCCACTTATGCATACAAAACAGCCAACAAACTTGGCACAGAAGCCAAAGCCATAGTCATTGGCGATGTGAATCAAGAAGATTTGAACAAGTTGGGTAATTATGGCATTTCAACAGTATTAAAATTAAATACGCCATCCAATGAGTTCCATACCCAATCATGGAGTGAGCTTGTCAGCCAAGGGTTTAAGACAATGCAGGGTTCTGTACTCATTATTTCAAACACCTACACAGGTAAATCAATTGCTCCGAGAATCGCTATTAAATTAGGTGCAAGTCTTGCAACCAACGTGATTGACTTGCCCGATACCACAAATGGTTTTGTTGTCAAAAGAGGTTCCTTTTCAGGAAAAGGATTTGCTTTTGTCAACCTTAGTCGTGCAACTAAAGTAATCGCACTTACCCCTAACTCAATAGATCTTGAAGAACAAGTAACTACTCTAACTGTCAATTCTGAAACCATAGGTACTCAAGCTCCGGCAACCCAAATCATCGGTACAAGTAAAACCCAAGGTAAAATTCCGCTCACAGAAGCTGAAATAGTTGTTTCTGCGGGCAGGGGGATGAAAGGTCCTGAAAATTGGGGTATGATTGAGGAGCTTGCTAACGTTTTAGGTGCGGCAACGGCTTGTTCCAAACCCGTGAGTGATGTGGGTTGGAGACCACATTCCGAGCACGTAGGACAAACGGGTATCACTATTAAACCGAACTTAAACATTGCCATCGGGATTTCCGGTGCTATTCAACATTTAGCGGGGGTCAGCTCCAGCAAAGTTATTGTAGTGATTAATACAGACCCGGAAGCTCCTTTTTTCAAAATTGCCGACTATGGTATTGTAGGAGATGCTTTTCAAGTATTACCCAAACTAATTGCCGCAGCTAAGGCAAGCATGAGTAGTTAATTAAAATCACATTAATTATGGGTAAAATTCTGGTTGAAGTGGATGAGATTATTTTGGGAGCCATCCACTCCACATACCAACTTGTTTTGAAGGAGGTAAACGGCAACCGAAGGTTACCCATTATCATAGGTGTACCCGAAGCACAATCCATTGCCTTGGCTATCGAAGGTAAAACACTTAAAAGACCTAATACCCACGACTTATTTCTCAGTATGAGCTCTAAACTCGCGTTTACAATGAAAGAAACATTCATTAACCGATTTGAAGATGGTGTTTTCTATGCTGAAATTATTTTAGAACACAACGGCACATTTCACACACTTGATTCACGCACCTCAGATGGTGTTGCACTTGCTATTCGTTTCAATGCACCCATATTCGTTGAAGATAGAGTGTTGGCTGAAACCGGTGTGGACATTCAGAAAAAAGACTTTGATACCCCTGAACGAGCTGAAGAAACTTTTGAACCGCCACGCATTCAGACATTTAAAGAAGAACTCACATTTCTATCGCTTAATGAATTAGAAAAACTCTTACAGGAAGCACTTGACATGGAAGATTATTTCCGCGCTGCCACAATCAGGGATGAAATTGCAAAAAGAAAGTAATGAAGGTTGTAATCTATTTAGCTTCACTAAGTAAATTATCTAAAGCCGGTTTTAAATTAGGATAGGCAAACTCAAAGCCGGCATTTATTATCTTTTGAGGCGAAACTCTTGTTCCTTCCAACAAAGCTGATGCTGATTCTTTTAATATACTCTTTAATACGAATGAAGGAATATTGGGCATAATCAACGGTTTTTTCAATACTTCTGCCAGCACCTTCATAAATTCTGCATTTGTAAGTTGATGTGGGGCTACCGCATTAAACACCCCATTTGCCATAGTATTCCTTAACACAAATTCGTATATGGCACAAATATCATCAACATGAATCCAAGGCATATATTGCTTTCCACTTCCAAAAGCAGCGCCTATATAGCGCTTAACAAAGCCTCCCATCTTTGGCAGCGCGCCACCTTGTGCTGACAGAACAATACCGGTCCTAAGCTTCACAACTCTTTGAGCTATACCTTCATCTGCAAAAGCGTCTGCAGCTTGTTCCCATCTGAGCACCACATCGCTCAAAAATCCCGTCCCTTTAACATCATCTTCCACAAAAATCCTTTCGCTGGTTTCGTTGCCATAAAATCCGATTGCTGAAGCTGTGACAAATGTTTTGATATGTTGATTCTGATTTTGAAGTAATCTCAACAACATGTCGGCTGATTTTACCCTACTTGAAACGATTTCAGACCTTCTTGCTTCTGTCCACTTTTTTTCGAGCACATTTGCTCCTGCAAGGTGTACAATATGACTAATATCCTTAAGCGCATTATCATCAATAAAATGCTTATCAATATTCCATTTAAATTCATTCTTCTGTTCGGGAAAACGCGACAATAAGCGGACTTCAAACGCATTACTCAAACGCTGAGAAAGTTCTTGAGCAATCACACCATGAGCACCGGTTATTAATACAATTTCCTTCATAGCAATGAGATTACAAAATTATACAATAAAAACTCCTTAATCAGTGAATTTCCTTTAAAAAGTAGTTTAAAGGAAGAACAAGTATTTAAAACTCCATGATTAAACTACCTGAAAGTAGTTTTGGTTCAACAAATGTTGATTTGGGTGGCATGATGAGATTTAAATCTGAAACCTCAAAGATATCTTGTGCCAACAGCGGAGCCAGCGCAAAAGCGACAGTAACATCCCCCGCCTCTATCTTAGTTCTTACTTTTGCAATACTCTCTTTGCCGGATAGAAAACTCAAACGGCTGTCTGTCTTACTGTCTTGAACATTAAAAATCGGTTTTAGAATCAGATTCTCTAATAAGGCAACATTGAGCCTGTCTGCTATACTAAGATTCAGCAAATTGAAATCTGATTTCAAACTTGCCTTAATGGTTTTATCTTTAAATAATACAAGAAAATCATGTGCTCCCAGTGGCTCATTTCCGGAAGCCTCGACAATATCAAAATGAATATTCAGTTTCTCAATTATTTCTTGATATTCAATAGTGGAAGAGCTTTTGAACAATCTGTAAAAAGGATAAATACGCAGTTGCTCGTCCGATACCAAAAAGGCAAGCATGCTGCAAGAAGGAAGTCCTTTCTCTTTTATATATTGAGAGACAGAAGCAGTCCGATGATGCCCGTCTGCGATATAGAAAGCATTGACTTTGCCAAATTCAATTTGAAGTTTAGAAATTGTATCAGGGTTTTGAACCTTCCAATATTTATGGCGATTTTCATTATACTCAAAAGCAATATCAGGACGGGTTTCTAAATAACTATGCAAGATTTTATTAATATCACTTTGTGCAGGGTAAGTCAATAAAACCGGCTCACCAATAAAACCCGTTATTTCAATATGCTTAAACAGTTTTGCCTGTTTTTCGGTTAATGTATTTTCATGTTTTTTAATCACCCCCGACTCGTAATCATGAATATCAACAGTAGAAATCAGCCCCAAGAAAGAAGTATGGTCGGTATTGATGATTTGATAAACATAAAGTGCCGGCTCCTTTTCTTTTACAAGCACTTGCATTTCTTTCAGATGTTTAAAATAATGTTTGCCAAAACCATAGGATGTCTCTAATGTATTTTCTCCTGCAAAATGAGCTTGAGGTTTAAAAATATGGTAATACGAAAAAGGATTCTCTTGTATTTTCAAAGAGATTTCATCTTTTGTCAAACTCACATTCGAATCAATAGCAACTTGGTTTTCAAGTCCTTCTGCCGGGAAAGTGGCACGAAATGGGGCTATCTTAGGCAAAACGGATTATTTTAAAAAATGAATGATTTTTTCGGCAAGTTCAATTCCTATACGTTCTTGTGCTTCATTGGTTGAAGCACCACAATGAGGCGTAAGAGAGGCATTATCTTGTTTGAGCAGGATGTCGTTCACGGGAGGTTCATTTTCGAATACATCAATACCGGCAAACGCAATTTTTCCATTCTCTAAGGCTTTAGCGAGGGATTTTTCATCAACCACTCCGCCTCTTGCACAATTCACAATACCGGCTCCGGTCTTCATCATCGCTATCTCTGCTTCTCCAATGGCAGGTTTGTCAAGTTTGGGGACGTGCAATGAAATAAAATCAGATTCTTTCAACAATGTTTCAATAGACACTGTTTCGATAGGCACTGTAATTTTGGGAAGGTTCATTCCGGAATGGAAAGTGAAGTCTAAATTAATATTTTTTACAAAAGGGTCATAAGCCAATACTTTCATTCCAACGCCAAGAGCAATCTTGGCGGTTTCTTGTCCAATTCTTCCAAAACCGACAATACCCATTGTTTTGCCCTTGAGTTCACTTCCGGTGGAATACTCTTTTTTGAGTTCTTTGAACTTAGTCATACCCATATTGGGCATTTTTCTGTTTGATTTTTGAAGAAAACGCACCAAGCCAAAAAGATGAGCAAATACAAGCTCTGCAACAGAAATTGAAGATGCAGCCGGTGTATTAATCACTTCAACATTTTTTTCTTTGGCGGCAACTTTATCAATATTGTCAGTTCCCACTCCGGCTCTGCCTATCACTTTGAGTTTGCCTGATTCAATAATTTCACGCGTTACAGTGGTTGCACTGCGCACAATGATAACATCATAATCAGCAATTTTGGAAGCTAATTCCTCTTGTGGTATTTTGTTTGTATCAACGGTATGCCCTGCTTTCTCTAAAAGGTTCTTGCCCGCAGCATCAATTCCGTCATTGGCTAATATCTTCATTTTTCTTGTTATTTAAAAGTCTGCATAACGTTTATCAATGCCTGAACACTTTCAATAGGAAGTGCATTATATAAAGAAGCGCGGAATCCGCCTAAATCTCTATACCCTTTGATTCCCATAATCTTAGCTTCTTTACAAGCTGCGAGGAATTCTTCTGTTAAAGATTCATCTTCAAGGAAAAAAGAAACATTCATTTGAGAACGGTCGTGTTGCTCGGGAACAAATGCTCTAAAAAGAGGGTTTCGGTCAATTTCAGCATAAAGCATATCTGCGCGTTCTTTGGCTCTGCGCTGCATTTCATCAACCCCTCCAATCTTTTTAACATATTCAAGATTCTTAAGTATGGCAAAAACCGGAAATACAGGCGGGGTATTATACATGCTGTCCTTTTTGATATGAGTCGAATAATTTAATATAGTAGGGATTTTTCTGCTCACCTTGCCTAAGATATCTTCTCTAACAATTACAACAGTAGCTCCCGAAGGTCCCATATTTTTTTGTGCTCCTGCATAAATCAAGGCATATTTAGAAACATCAACTCTTCTGCTCATAATATCTGAAGACATATCACAAACCATAGGAATCGGGCTATGGAGAGTTTCCCTTATTTGAGTTCCATAAATCGTATTATTGGAAGTATAGTGAAAATAGTCAGCATCCTCAGGGATATGAATATTCTTGGGAATATAATTATAGTTCTTATCTGCCGAGCTGCCTGCGAGCACAACTTCGCCAAATACTTTTGCTTCCTTGATGGCATTCGCTGCCCACTTTCCGGTTTCCAAATAAGCTGCCTTTTTTTCAAGCAAATTGTATGCAGTCATCATAAACTGAGTGCTTGCCCCTCCTCCCAAATATAGGACATGATATCCTTGCGGAACACCGAGTAAATCTTTCACAATTTGTCGGGCATTTTCCATTACTTCCACAAACTCTTTACTTCTGTGTGATATTTCAAGTATAGAAAGTCCTGTGCCTGCAAAGTTGTTTATTGCATTGATTGATTCTTCATAGGTTTGAGGAAACAAAATCGAAGGTCCTGCATAGAAATTATGTACCTTCTTAGCTGAATTTTGTGTTGCGTTTGTCATATATGTATGGGCGCGAAGTTAAAACTATAAATCACATTTGCCACAGCAGATTGATGAATTTATACGAACAATCTTCCGGCATAAATTACAAGCGGTCTAAGACTAATCAGACAATTTACTTACCCCTACCTTGCAACATAATCAAGGCAGTATAAATAAGGATTTTCAGGTCAAGCGCAAATGAATAATTCTCTATGTAAAGCAAATCATAAAAAGAGCGTTGCACCATTTGTTCCACATTCTCGGCATAACCAAACTTCACTTGTCCCCATGATGTAATACCCGGTTTGACCATATATAAACGGTCATAATGAGGGGCATAATTTTTAATTTGCTTTGCATAAAAATCCCTTTCGGGGCGCGGACCTACAATGGACATTTCGCCTGTGATTACATTAAAAAACTGCGGGAATTCATCCAAGCGGGATTTGCGCAAAAATTTTCCAAATTTCGTAATGCGCGGATCGTGATCACTGCTGAGTTGTGGTCCGTTTTTTTCGGCATCAACAACCATCGTTCTAAATTTAATAATATTGAATGGTTTGCCTTTGTATCCCAACCTTTCTTGTATAAAAAAAACGGAACCCTTAGAACCTATTTTAACCACCAAAGCAATACATAATAGAAAGGGTAAAGCAAGAGCCAAAGCAATAGAAGCCAGTATGATATCAAATATCCTTTTGAAATTTTGCTCCCAAGGTTTCATTACCGCGAAATTCAACTCGATAAGGACCGTACCTAATATATTGTTCATCTTTACCATACCCGAAAGTATATGATAATCATCGGGAGGAATTTTCAGAAAAACATTTTCTTGGTCAATAGAAGAAATGACCTTATTGATTTTAGAAATTTCAGAACTTTCAAACGCAAGGATTACCTCTTCAATCTTATGGTCTTTAATGATTTGATGAATATTTTCATAGGAACCCAGAAACGGCACATTTAATTGTTTCATTTCTTCAATGAAAACCCCATTGGTACAAACCCCTACAAACTTATACCCTTCGGACTTTTTGGATTGAACAAGTTGTTTATATAATCGCAAAGCCTTTTCGCCCCCTCCTACCAGTAAGGTATTGAACCCCCAACGTCCCTTATTTAATTGGGAATTGGTATAGCTTGACAAAAGAAATCTAAACAAATAGGTCAACACAAACTGTGAAATAAACAATACAGAATAACTAAAGTAATAACTCTTATAGTTGACAATTGTATCATCCAACATCAAAGAAAAGAAAATAATAAGCGTACCAATAATTGTGGTGAGGAGAGTTTGTCCAAGTTCTTTTAATCTTGAACGTCTGAAAATATGACGATAATAACCAAAAAACCAATACATAAAAAGCCATAGCACCGGAATGATGATAAGCCCCAATATCAGGTTTTTATCATTTCCAATCGGAATGTGATATCCGTGTCTGGCGGGCTCTATAAGTTCTTTTCGAACCAAGAATACAGCTATCCATGAAATGCTCGCAGCAAGCCAGTCAAAAAAGACATACAAAAATATTCTTAGTAACTTATTCAATTCAGGTAGCTCAGCTTAATGTTATCAATATATACTTGAGGAGAAAAACTTGCATTACCCTCTGATTTCAGAAATCCATAAAAAATCTGAATGGGCGTATTCGCTTCTAATACAGAAGTTTCTATGGAAAGATTTAAATAAACCTTTTTCCACTCTTTGCTTGGTGGAAGAATTATAAAAGGAATCTGTTCATACATTGATGGTTTATCTGCGTAAAAACCAATCTGTAGTTCGATATTTGTCTTATAATCTAATTCCAAATAAACATCAGCACCCTTGTTTGGGACAATAAATTTTTCCTTACTAAATTGCTCAAAAAGGACAGATTGATCAGACGCAGGCATACTAATCCCTGCAGAATATTTTGAGAATGGGCTCTTAAATGCATTTGCATCAGCACTATCAATAATTTGAATTGAATCCTGCGTGGTATTTTTCGATGAAGATTCCGTAGAAATTGCACCCGTTTCAAAATCCTCAATCCATGCAAAAAAAACATTAGAACGATAGTGAGTTGCGGGCTTAATGGTATCAATAATTTCGGGTTTAAGAGTTACCTTAGTTTCGTATCCTTGCAAAATCTTGATAGACTTTCGATTGACAGAAGACGTATTTTCTTTAATTCCCGGAAAAATAGTAATTGTACACTCCCCTTCTGCTAAAACCGGTATGGTTACAGGTAACTCAAAAGCTCCCAAATATTTGCTATTGACATAAACATGCCCATCTGTAATATTTTGGGAAGGGTTGCCTTCGGTTGGCAGATTCGTAGAAAAAGTAAATTTATCAATATGTAAATATGAAGGAATTTCCGCGTCTCTCTTTTTACACGCAGAAAACAATAAGCAAATATTGAATAAGACGAATAAAAAACCGTCAGCAGGTTTGATATTTATCAGCTTCAGGGAAAACCTTTTCACACAATTCCGATACTTCAACAAGTTCATTAATTCCTGTCAATGGGCTAAGATGATGGGTTATATTATCCCAGAAATTAAGCAGTTCTTTGGTCAAAGAATCAAAATAGATAACTTGTTTTTGAACTCTTTTTATCTCGGGCAATAGCTGCTGCAATTCTAATTCATTTTCATTGTTAAACAAACTAACTGTAGCATTATTATCTAAGTTCTTTTGCAACTCCCAAATTTTTTGTTCAAAAAAGTCTAATTCAAAAAGACGTTCCGAAGTTCCAAAAACTGCTTTCAACTCCTTTTCATCCCTACTATATCTGATATTAACCTTACAATTGGTTCCACCATGACTATCCATCCACAAAGAGAAATGTTCAGGAAATTCTAACCCGAACAGATAGGATTCATTCTTATGAAATTTCTCCACTCCACCTCTTATAGACTTATTTGTAAGTTCAAGGGATTGACTCAAAATAGCACGAAAGTGCTCCCTATCTTTAAATGGCATCTTGATATCAATCTCAATCCAATTGCAATTCTTCAAATATTGCCATACCGATAAAAACAAGGGCGTAACCGAAAACTGATTGCCGGCATGAAACGTAATACCTGCTTCATGTACAAGACTAGACCACTCCTTTAATCTTTTATAATTTTCTGTGTTTACCTCATGAGAAAAAATGTGTTTTAAATTATAAATGGCTTTTTCAACCAAAGGAGAATACCACTCCAAACCTTCACAAAAGAAAATTGAGTCTGTATTTTTCAAAAAAACTTCATACTCAGAATTAAAATAAGCATCTTCCCATGTGTTTGCTGTGGGGACATAAGACCCGACAACCATAAATTTACCGGTCTTTTCCGCAACCTCTGTAACAGTTTGAATTTGTTTACTGTTTCCTACAATACCAAGTTTTATCATCTTATTGTTTTACGGGTACAAATAATTTTATTAATTTGCAATCTGTAAAGTCATTATTTTCAACCAATTATATTTAGTGTAAATTTTGCAAGACACCCCACGACATAAAGGTTTAAGGAACAATCTTATAGCAACACTGCGCGAGAAAGGAATTACCAATGAATATGTATTACGAGCAATGGGATTGCTTCCTCGACATTTCTTTATTCCTCCTGAATTCGAACATTTTGCTTACCAAGACAAACCTTTCGCCATAGATGCGGGACAAACAATTTCACAACCTTATACAGTGGCTTACCAGACACAATTAATATCTCCGGCAAAAGGAGATAAAATCCTTGAAATCGGAACAGGGAGCGGGTATCAAGCAGCTATACTGAAACTCTGCGATGCAGACATATACAGTATTGAGCGTATAGAAATTTTACATCACAAGTCAACAAAGTTATTTCAAACGCTCGGCTTAGATATCCACACAAAACTTGGAGACGGAACTTTGGGGTGGAGCGAAGAAGCCCCATTTGATAAAATCTTGGTTACAGCCGGTGCACCCAAAGTACCACCTGCACTCTTTAAACAGTTAAAAAAAGGTGGGATGCTTGTTATCCCTGTTGGAAAATCAGGTGAAACCCAAAAAATGGTACGCATCATTAAACAAGATGCAAGTAAGCACAAAACTGATATTTTTGATAATTTTAGTTTTGTGCCTTTGATAGGCAAAGAAGGTTGGTAAACTCAATCAGCTATAATTATCTGCAATGTCAAAACCAAAGGCAATTATATATTTGATTAGACAATTGGTAGAAAAATATTTAAGAAAATTCTTGTTTTATTCCTTTTCTTATTTCAAATTCGAGGGCTGAAATTAAATTCAACTATTATGACAAAACATTACGAATTATTAAAACGTCTCACTTCTCTCCATTTTAAGTACCCCACTTTATTAAGAACAACATTTGCAATGGCTGTGCTCATGAGTGGAACACTACTCAATGGACAATTAGTGTACAAGTTTACAAATTGTGGAGCTACAGGGTTTAAAGGACCTTCTCAAGCACAAATTAATACAGCCTATGCTTTAACCCCTCTAAACGGATTAGTAACTTCATCAAACGGGATTCAGCTTTTTACAGTTCCCGCATCCGGTTACTACAAAATCAATGCGGTTGGAGCGCAAGGATTTAATGCTCAAAGTGGATATAACGGAGGTAAAGGAGCGTCAATGACTGGTGAATTCTACCTTATAGGAGGCTCCACTTTAAAGATTGTTGTTGGACAGCAAGGACAAGGCACCTCAGGCAGCAATGGTGGCGGTGGCGGTGGTTCTTTTGTAACTTATAGTGACAACACTCCCTTGGTAATTGCAGGTGGAGGAGCCGGTTCAAGAGCTGCAGTAAGCCAGAACAGTTGTGATGGAAGAACAAGTAAAGAAGGAGGTGCCATGGCAATTTCTTCAACTTCTTCTTGCGGACCACGCTCGGGCGGCTTGGAGACAGGTGGCGCAATTTCTGCCTCTTGGGGAAGTGGTGGCGGAGGATTAGTGGGCAACGGAGCTAATGACTACGGGAACGGAGGTAAATCATTTATCAATGGAGCTAATGGTGGCGATGGAGGTTCTTGTGGGGCAGCAGATGGCGGTTTTGGTGGTGGAGGTTCCGGTAGCGGTTGCAACGGTGGCGGTGGCGGTGGAGGCTATTCCGGTGGCGATGGCGGCTATATGGCAGGCGGTGGCGGTTCTATTAACAATGGAACCAACCAAGTTAATATAGCAGGTGCAAATACCGGAATGGGAAGAGTAGATATTACTGTTATTAGCGTGGGACTCGCTGATATAGAACCAATTTTTATTAAACCTATTACTCCTGTTGTTAATACAATGTGCGTGAGAACAAAATATGAATATGAGGTTACATTTAAAAATAATGGACCTGATGATGCATCATTTATAGATTTTGAAGTTACAGCTCCTGGAATGACTAAATTGGAATACAGTTTCTTTGATATTCGTGACTTAGCTAGTGGTGCATCAAAAACATATAAATTGCCAGCTTCAGACAAAGTAAGTTTTGGCTCTACCGGTACACAAGGACTGACCCTGAATATTACTAGGGTTTGGAGTGACGGTGATGACACAACTAACAATATAATAACTACAAATTACAATGTAGTGTCGCTTCCATATGGTACAAACTTTACACCTGCTGCCGGTTTCCCAGGCTTTATTAAAGTAGATGCTCCCACCTTGGTAACTCACGACAAAACATACCGATACGATTTTACCCCTCCTACCGGGTATTCCAACTCCGGCTATGGTACAACATGGAGTGCAGGCTTCTATGGCATAATGGACAATGATCCTCTCCCTTCAAGTAGATATAACCTTGTGCCTCCTGTAGGTGGAAACAATGGCTATCTTACACTTAAACTTAGTAAGGAAGATATTGACAAAAACATTACTTTCTACTTTACCATTAAAGAATTTGTCAGCGGAAAGTGTGATTCAATCATTTCCAGAGACCTGCATGTTGCACCAATGCCCGATGTAAGCTATGAAGATGTGGGTGGATGCTTAGGCTCTGAGTTGCAGTTTGTAAATAATTCGTCCATTCCATCCGGCACCATCCTTTCTACAAAGTGGGATTTTGGAGACGGAACAACCTCGGATTTATTCTCTCCACAAAAAACCTTTAACACCAAAGGCATCTATTTTGTCAAAATGGTGGCAACCTCAGATTTGGGATTTGCTGATTCTGTTATCAAACAAATCAATGTGATTGAAACCCCGGTTGCTGACTTCTCATTTGACAATCAGTGTGGACTAACACCATATCAGTTTATCAACAAGAGTACTTTGGCATCCGGAACGCTTTCTTATGTTTGGAGCTTTGGTGACGAAAACAGTAGTACAGATAAAGACCCTACACATATATATAATAATCCGGGACCTTATGAAGTTACACTTTCCGCAATCTCAGATAATGGATGTCATTCTGAAATTACCAAATCCATTTACAATTATCCTAATCCCATTGTAAACTTTACTATCCCAGCCCAAGCATGTCTTAATAGTTCTGTTTTATTAAATAATCAGACAACTATCAAATTCTCATCTTGGGGAAGCCAATGGAATTACGAACAAGGAGTAAAAAGTACTTTTGAGAAAAACCCTTCTGTTAAATTCTCTTCAGTTGGAACTCAATCTGTCACATTAAAGGTAACTACTCAATTCGGATGTGTGGATTCTATGACCAAGACAATTAGTGTGATTGACGCTCCAGCCATCAATCTCTCCACTTCTGATGTGTGTAGCAACAGCCCTATTGTGTTCCATAGCGGAATTAACAACCCTGATACTTCAATTGGTTTTATCTGGAATATTGACGGAATCCTTTATCCTGACAGAACTCCAAGTGTTCAGTTCGATAGTGCCGGTGAATATAATATGAGCCTAACTGTAAACTACGCCAATGGTTGTTCGGATTATAAGTCTTCTACTGTCAAAACCGGATACAGACCTAACACTCAGTTTGATATTGCTTCTACTACATGCGCAGGTAACCCTATTGGATTGTCAAACAACACTTCGGTTCAATTCGGCAAGTATCATAGTTATTGGGATATGGGGGACGGCACTACTTATAGTGATATCAATACGCCAAACCACACCTATACCAATACAACCCCTGGTTCTTATCAAATAACCTTGATTGCAACATCTAAAAATGGAATATGCCCAGACACTTTCACTAAAACTGTAAATGTTGGAATTGTACCTAGTTGTGCTTTCAACATCAACCACGATTGGACTTATGGTCAAAGAGGATATACCTTTGACGTGCCTATTGCTGATGCGGACTATAAATGGTATTTTGGTGACGGGAAAGTGTCTAATGACAAACAACCTAATCACCAATATCAAAATGACGGCAAATTCACTGTTAAATTGATTATTACCACCACAGAAGGTTGCCAATGCGAAAAAACAATAGAAAATATTGTTCAGAATCTTGATGTGAAATCAGACTTCACGCTCAGTGGCTTTGCAGTTTATCCTAACCCAAGCACAGGAGTGATTACAATTGCTAACAGCAATAACACTGCAATAGCTAACATCTCTATCTCCAACATATTGGGAGCTACTGTGATGAGCAATATTGAAAACAACGCCAACAGCGAATATAGTTTTGACCTTTCCGGTTTGGCTAACGGAGTATATATGGTTAAAATAGTTACTGCCGACAACCAAGTGCTAACTCACAAGGTTGTGATTAGCAAGTAAAACCTCGTATAGAATTATATTGCAAAAAAGCCTTCCCACATAGGGGAGGCTTTTTTGTTGATATGATTTAAGAATTATAATCCGATACCGAGAAGTCTATACTTTGAAGCCGTTTATCCTTTTAAAATGTACAAATGCAAAAAAAAGTGATTTCAATTAAAAAAAGACCTATATTAGCGCACTTAAAATTAACAATGAAATATCAAATATATCAAACATGAATCACTATTACAATTCACGAGGAAAGTTCTCCTCTATCAGTAGGATTACACGCAAGCAAATTTTGTGTTTTTCCATTAAAAAAAGTGCTTTTGTCATTGCGGTACTGTTAAGTAGTAGCGCATTATTTGGACAACAAGTTTTTAAATTTACCAATGCCGGTGCAGTCGGACAAACAGGACCATCACAGGCACAAATTAACACAGCCTATACATCAACAAATTTAGATGGCAAAGTAACTTGTCTTAATGGTTATCAATATTGGACAGTGCCTGCATCTGGAATGTACCGAATAAAAGCTGCCGGTGCTGCCGGTGGAATTATTAGCAGCAGCAATGCAGGCCAAGGTGCAATTATGGAGGCTGATTTAATGTTAATTGGAGGACAAGTACTTAAAATACTTGTAGGACAAAAAGGCAACTCTAGCGCAAGCGGTTCGGGATCTGGCGGTGGCGGTACATTTGTCGCCACAAGTGATGATGTTCCTCTTGTCGTTGCAGGTGGCGGTGGGGGACGATATGACCAAAGTTCATCATTATACAATGCAAATGCAGTAACCAATAATGATGCACAAAAATCCGGGTGTAACAGTGGTGGCAGTGCGGGGACCAATGGCAACGGAGGCCAAGGTTGCAGCAATAATGGTGCGGCCGGTGGCGGTGGTTTTTTTACAAATGGAACAACAACCTCTTGGGGAACATTTGGCTACTCATTTATTAATGGAGGAAAAGGTGGCAATACCAGTTATGACCCCAATTGCATAGGTGGATTTGGCGGTGGTGGTGGCACACACGGTAACACCGGTGGCGGTGGCGGTGGTGGCGGATATTCAGGTGGTGGTGGCGGCTACCACAGCACTTCTGATGGCAGTGGCGGTGGCGGTGGCTCTTTTGTTCTCACTACTGCACTTAAACTTAATACTTCCAATGGAAAATACAATAATTCTTCTACTTTCAATGGTGATGTTGTGGGTAATTTGAACGAAATGAATAAAGATCATGGTTATGTTGACATTACAATCATTAGTGTAGGAAATTCTGACATAGAAGCAGTTTCTATTAAACCCATCACGCCTATAGCAAACACTATGTGTGTTAGAACAAAATACGAATACGAAGTTACTTTTAAAAACAACGGACCCGATGATGCGTCTTATATCAACTTTGAGGTTACTGCTCCGGGTATGACAAAATTAGAATATAATTTCTTTGACATCAGAGACCTTGCAAATGGAGCTACTAAAACATACAAAATTGCTGCTCCCGATAAAATTTCTTGTAATGCAACCGGTAGTCAAGGTTTAACATTGAATATTACTAAGGTATTGAGTGATGGAGATAACGCTTCAAACAATTTAGTTACCACGTATTACAATGTGGTTTCATTACCTTACGGAACTGATTTCACACCGGCTGCCGGATTCCCCGGATTCATAAAAGTGGATCAGCCAACATTAGTAACTCATGACAAAACCTACCGATATGATTTTACTCCTCCTACAGGGTATGCCAACTCAGGATATGGGACAACATGGAGTACAAGTTTCTATGGCATTATTGACAATGAGCCTCTCCCTTCAGACAGATATAATATTATTCCCCCAGCCGGTAGTATCAATGGTTATCTTACACTTAAACTTAAGAAGGAAGATATTGACAAAAACATTACTTTCTTCTTTACTGTTAAAGAATTTGTTTTGGGCAAATGCGATTCTATCATTTCCAGAGACTTGCATGTTGCACCAATGCCCGATGTAAGCTATGAAGATGTGGGTGGATGCTTAGGCTCTGAACTTCAGTTTATCAACAACTCTTCTATTGCTTCCGGAACAATCCTTTCTACAAAGTGGGATTTTGGAGACGGAACAACCTCGGATTTATTCTCTCCACAAAAAACCTTTAACACCAAAGGCATCTATTTTGTCAAAATGGTGGCAACCTCAGATTTGGGATTTGCTGATTCTGTTATCAAACAAATCAATGTGATTGAAACCCCGGTTGCAGACTTCTCATTTGACAATCAGTGTGGACTAACACCATATCAGTTTATCAACAAGAGTACTTTGGCTGCTGGCACCCTTACTTATGTTTGGAACTTTGGTGACGAAAACAGTAGTACAGATAAAGACCCTACACATATATATAATAATCCGGGACCTTATGAAGTTACACTTTCTGCAATCTCGGATAATGGATGTCATTCTGAAATTACCAAGGCTATTTACAGCTATCCAAATTCAGTTCCTAACTTTGACTTACCGGTTAGCATTTGTGCTAACCAAACTGTTAATATTCTCAATAAGACTACTATCCCATTCTCATCTTGGGGTAGCGAATGGTCTTCTGAAAATATTGCAAACAGAACTTTTGACAAGAACCCTACACTAACATTCTCTCAAGCAGGACAACAATGGGTTAAACTTAAAGTTACTACTCAATTCGGATGTGTGGATTCTATCGTAAAAATGGCTAATGTTATTCCGGGTCCCGGCATTGACATCTCATACTCTGATGTATGTTCTAACACTCCGGTTACGTTCCACAGCGGTATTCAAAAACCGAATAACATACAAGTGGACTATTTCTGGAACGTGGGTGGAAGTCTATCTGCTAAGTCTGACCCTACTTTCAACATCGGTAAAGCCGGAAAATACAATGTTAACTTGACTGTTACTTATGATAATGCTTGTGTTGCTTCCCAATCTATGGTTGTTGAAACCGGATATAGACCTCAAGCTGATTTCTCTCTTCCTGATGTGAACTGTGCCGGCAGTCCTATCAGCGTTTCTAACAACACTACTATCAGTTTTGGCAAAGCGGTATATTATTGGGATATGGGCGATGGTGCTACATACAACCAGATGATTACGCCTAATCACACATACACCAACGCAACTCCTACGCAATATACGATTACATTAGTTGCCACTTCTGAAAATGGCGTTTGTCCTGACACTGTTTCTAAAAACATCATGATTGGCGTGGTTCCTTCTTGTAATTTCAATATCACACATGATTGGACTTATGGACAGAGAGGTTATACTTTTGAACCTGAACAAGCAGGTGCTGAATATAAATGGTACTTCGGGGACGGACTGCTTTCTACACAAGAATCTCCGGTTCACCAATTTCCACGTGATGGCAAATTCCCTGTTAAATTGATTGTTACCTCCCCTGAAGGATGTCAGTGTGAACAAACGCTTGACCATGTAGTAGAGAATCTTGATGTGAAATCAGACTTCGCACTCAGTGGTTTTGCGGTTTACCCTAACCCTAGCACAGGAATGATTACAATTACCAATCACAATAATACTGCAATAGCTAACATCTCCATTTCCAACATGCTTGGAGCTACTGTAATGAGCAAAGTTGAAAGCAACTCCAACAGCGAATACAGTTTTGACCTTTCCGATATGTCTAACGGAGTATATATGGTTAAAATAGTTACTGCCGACAACCAAGTGCTAACTCACAAGGTTGTGATTAGCAAGTAAAACCTCGTATAGAATTATATTACAAAAAAGCCTCCCAAGATTTGGGAGGCTTTTTTGTTTCTATGGCTTGATATCCATGCACAGTAATTTATATATCTATATTTTAAGGGGGCTTTTCCTTTAAATAAAAAAATGGTGGAAATTGCAATTGAATTAGAATAATTACTAATTTAGCAAACTTAAAATTACAATTAACAATAATACTATTATGACACACAACTACAACACAAGTCTAAATTCCTCTTTCGAGGAAAATAGATTACCCTTAAAAAGACCATTTGAAATGGTCAAAAGAGTATTGGGTTTTAAAGCGACACTACTTGCTCTTGTATTGAGTTGCAGCAATATAGCAATTGCTCAAACTTATACTTTTACCAATTGCGGGGCGACCGGCAGATTGGGACCTACTCAGGGACAAGTCAACACCACTTATGGCTCAACTACATTGAACGGACAAGTTACATCCTATGCTGGTATTCAGAGTTGGCACGTGCCTGATGACGGCACTTATCAAATTACTGTTGCCGGAGCCAAAGGAGGAGACAAAAACTCAGGCTCGTTGGTAGGTGGTAAAGGAGCCATAATGGAAGGGGTTTTTGATTTAAATGCCGGAGAAGAAATCTGGATTTTGGTTGGACAATCAGGTAATACGGGATCCGGTGGTGGTGGTGGTGGTGCAACTTATGTTGTAAATAAAACCACAGGAACAATATTAATTGTTGCCGGAGGTGGCGGAGGTGCTATGAATCAAGATGGCAAACCCGGATTAAAAACCAACAATGGCACGCAAAATGGCGGTGCGGCACAAGGCGTTATTGCTACCTCAGGAGGGGGATATAAACTCGATGGTAATTTAGGTGGTAGCGCGAGCAGTTATGGCATTACTCCCGGTAAGTCATTTTTAAATGGTGGTGAAGGCGGAAAAGGCAGTTCATCCCCTAGCTCTGACGGAGGATTTGGAGGGGGCGGTGGCTGCCACGCAAGTTGCGGTGGCTCATGTGGTGCAGGCGGTGGAGGCGGTTATAATGGTGGCGACCAAGTATATGATTACGGATTAGGAGGTGGATCTTATAATAGCGGACTCATGCAAAATAATGTAGAAGGTGGTAACAATGGTCAAGGATATGCAGAATTCATTACCTTAGCTACTAAGAACTCCGATATTGAAGTAGTGAATGTTCAGCCGGTGATTGTAAACGCTCCCGGTATTTTATGCCATAATAATGAGTATGATATTGACGTAACCCTTACCAGTAATGGACCCGGAAAACGCTCTTTTGTAGATGTAAGTGTTGCGATGCCGGGTGCAGCAGGAATTACCATTAAATTTTTTGATATTAGCACTCTCGAAGTTGGAACAACTAAAACATTTAGAATTCCAAATTACAAACTCAAACCAACCCTTTTGGGCAATCAACCACTTACATTTACTGTATTGAGCTCCGATCAGGATAATACCAACAATACCAAAGTGGTAAATTTTGATGTAACAACCCTACCTTCGGGTTCTGATTTTATCCCTGACGTTTCTTTCCCCGGATTCCCTAAGAGTGGTTCTCCTGACCTTGTAACACATGACAAAACCTTTATTTATCACTTCTCTCCTCCAACCGGATACAGTAATACTGGTTACGGAACAACATGGTCTGCAAAATTTGCAGCTACTATTGACAACGAACCATTACCTACTAACCGATACACATTCAACCCTCCTTCAGGTTCAAATAATGCTTATGTTTCTGTCAAGTTCAAAGAAGAGGATGTTGATAAAGCAGTTAACTTAATATTTACAGTTTCCGATAAGACTTATGGTAAATGTGACTCCACTATAATTCGCGACCTTCATGTAGCTCCGATGCCCAAAGTTGCCACACAAGATGCGGGAGGATGTTTGGGCACAGTTTTACAATTTGTTAATCTAACAGAAATAGCTTCGGGTACTATTATATCTACAAAATGGGATTTTGGAGACGGAACTACTTCTACTGATTTTGCACCTCAAAAGACATACTCTTCAAAAGGATTCTATACTGTTAAAATGGTAGCAACCTCAGACTTGGGATTTGCAGATTCTGTTATTAAAGTTGTTGAGGTGATTGAGAGCCCCGTTGCCGGTTTTACTTTTGAAAATCAATGCGGGTCAACTCCAATGCAGTTTAATAATACAAGTACTATTGCTGTAGGCGTATTGTCATATACTTGGGATTTTGGAGATGAGACTACAAGCACTGATAACAGTCCGACACACATTTACAATGTTCCGGGACCTTATGAAGTTACTTTAACTACCACTTCTGATAAAGGATGTGCTAATTCGGTTACCAAATCTGTTTACAACTATCCAAATTCAGTTCCTAACTTTGACTTACCGGTCAGCATTTGCGCTAACCAAACTGTTAATATTCTCAATAAGACTACTATCCCATTCTCATCTTGGGGAAGCGAATGGTCTTCTGAACATTCAAACAGAACTTTTGACAAGAACCCTACACTAACATTCTCTCAAGCAGGACAACAATGGGTTAAACTTAAAGTTACTACTCAATTCGGATGTGTGGATTCTATTGTAAAAATGGCTAATGTTATTCCGGGTCCCGGCATTGACATCTCATACTCTGATGTATGTTCTAACACTCCGGTTACTTTCCACAGCGGTATTCAAAAACCGAATAACATACAAGTGGACTATTTCTGGAACGTGGGTGGAAGTCTATCTGCTAAGTCTGACCCTACTTTCAACATCGGCAAAGCCGGAAAATACAATGTTAACTTGACTGTTACTTATGATAATGCTTGTGCTGCTTCAAAATCTATTGTGGTGGAAACAGGGTACAGACCTCTTGCTGATTTCTCTTTGGCTGACGTGAATTGCGCAGGCAGTCCTATCAGCGTTTCTAACAACACTACTATCAGTTTTGGCAAAGCGGTATATTATTGGGATATGGGCGATGGTGCTACATACAACCAGATGATTACGCCTAATCACACATACACCAACGCAACTCCTACGCAATATACGATTACATTAGTTGCCACTTCTGAAAATGGCGTTTGTCCTGACACTGTTTCTAAAAACATCATGATTGGCGTGGTTCCTTCTTGTAATTTCAATATCACACATGATTGGACTTATGGACAGAGAGGTTATACTTTTGAACCTGAACAAGCAGGTGCTGAATATAAATGGTACTTCGGTGACGGACTGCTTTCTACACAAAAATCTCCGGTTCACCAATTCCCGCGTGATAGTAAATTCCCTGTCAAATTGATTGTTACCTCCCCTGAAGGATGTCAGTGTGAAAAAACACTTGACTTAGTAGTAGAGAATCTTGATGTGAAATCAGACTTCGCACTCAGTGGTTTTGCGGTTTATCCTAACCCTAGCACAGGAGTGATTACAATTACCAATCACAATAACACTGCAATTGCTAACATCTCTATTTCCAACATGCTCGGAGCTACTATGATGAGCAAAGTTGAAAGCAACTCCAACAGCGAATACAGTTTCGACCTTTCGGGCTTGGCTAACGGAGTGTATATGGTAAAAATCGTTACGGCTGACAAGCAAGTGCTAACTCACAAAGTGGTGATTAGCAAGTAAAACCTCGAATAGAATTACATTGAGAAAAGCCTTCCCACACAGGGAAGGCTTTTTTGTGATATAATAAAAATCCATCTAGCTGTTGTTAAATAATTTATCAATTCATTTTTTGTCCGCTAATGTTTACGTTATTTTGTTCCGTAAATTTATGGAGCAATCAATTCTCATCTTGGGTGCCGGCAGATCATCCGGTAGTTTAATTACTTACTTGGGACAATGGACATCTTCCAATAATATCAAATTGACTGTTGCAGATTTGGATGAATTAGAAGCAAAAAGAAAATCTGCCGCATATCCCCATATTAAAACCGTTCAATTAGACATACACGATAGTGAGCAATTTGAGGCTCTTATCGTTGATTCAACTGTTGTAGTTTCCATGCTTCCTCACGCCCTGCACCCAAAGGTTGCCAAACTTTGCATCAAACATTCCAAACACTTGGCTACAGCAAGTTATGCCAAAAGAGAAATCATGGCTTTTGACAAAAAAGCGAAGGAAAATGGGCTAAGCTTCCTATTTGAACTTGGTGCCGACCCGGGTATCGACCATTTATCTGCGTGCAAGATTATCAATGATATCAAGGAGAAAGGAGGAACCATTACGAGTTTCAAGAGTTTTACAGGTGCATTGATGTCTCCAAAAAATGAAAATGATAATCCTTGGAACTACAAGTTTACATGGAATCCTAAAAATGTAGTAACCGCTGGTCAAGGTGAAATGGCACGCTATCGAGTGTCCGAACTCACTTATTATGTCCCCTATACACGTTTATTTAACAAACTTTGGCATATTAATTTTCCTAAACTTGGCGCCTATGAAGCATATGCAAATAGGAATTCATTAGATTACACCAAACATTACCGTATTGAAGGTGTGCCAACAATCATTAGAGGCACACTACGCAGAACCGGCTTTTGTGAAGCATGGAATGCTTTAATTTTGTTGGGTATTACAGAGAACACAACTAAAATTACTATTCCAAAGAATTATTCTTATAAAGACTTTTTTTTGAAGTTTACTGATTCACATAATACATTCTCGAATAGAAAAGCTTTTGAAGGATTGATTGGCACGCCTATATCTAAACCAACTTGGGAGAAAATTAAATATCTCAAACTCAATTCCAATAAAATCATTGGCGCAGGCACCTATACTCCGGCAGATGTTCTAGAAAAGCTTTTACTTGAGCGATGGCAATTAAACCCGAAGGATCAGGACTTATTGGTGATGTATCATCAGATAGATTATACGCTCAATGAATCGACTCACACAATCACCAGCTGCATGTCACTCAAAGGCAAAGATGCTGCGCACACCGCCATAAGCGATACCGTTGGGCTACCACTTGCTATGGGTGTAAAATTGTTGTTGAACGGACAGATTCCCAAAAAAGGTGTGATTTTGCCCGTGATTCCTGAAATATATATACCCATTCTAAATGAACTAAAAGAATACGGTATTGTTTTTAAAGAAACAGTAGAATAATCATGTTGCCATTACCTAAATTAAAACCTGGAGATAAAATAGCCATTGCAGCCCCGGCACGCAAAGTATCCGTTGACGAGATGCAAGGATTTATAAAATGGTGCGAACAAAACAAATGGGAAGTTATTATTTCATCTAATTTATTTGCAAGCAATCATCAATTTTCCGGCACAGACGAGCAAAGAATCAACGACTTCAATACGCTGCTTTCAAACCCTGACATTAAAGCTATTTTTTGCGCCAGAGGTGGTTATGGTTCTGCAAAAATTATTGACCAAATCAAATGGGGATTGCTTATTGACAACCCAAAATGGATCTGTGGTTACAGTGATATCACCGCAATACATCAGCATTTACTTAACAAGTTCAATATTCCTTCCTTGCATTGTTTGATGCCAATCTCGTTTACACAATATGACAATGCAGATTTTCATAAGTCATCAGAATTGACCGCATACTTATTAAAAACCGGAGACCTCTCCTACTCTCTACCTGAAACTTTTACATTAGTTGATTGCAATAAGCTCCCCATAACAGGCGGAAATCTTTCTGTACTCTACAGTCTGATGGGTTCTGTTAGTCTCTCTCAAAACATCAATCGAATTGTATTTATTGAAGACTTGGATGAATACTTATATCACATAGACCGCATGTTCAATTCCCTTAGTAGAAGTAATTTTTTTGAGGGTGTACGGTTAATTATCTCGGGAGGCTTAACAAATATGCATGACAATATAACACCTTTTGGACAATCAGCTGAAGAAATTATAGCATCATACGCTCAGAAGCTTGATATTCCTTATGCGAGCAACTTCCCTGTAGGACATATTGCAAAGAATTTTCCTATTCCGATTGGCTGGAACGCAACAATTAAAGATAATAAAATTACATTTGTGCAGCCGTGAGGGACTCTCAAAAGCAAGTCATTAAATATTTCATTATCGGTATCTCTGCGGTACTGGTTGACTTGGTGGTATATTATGGTAGTTCATTTTTGATCGAATCGCTGAGCATTGCCAAAGCACTTGGATTTATTGTTGGATCATTTTATACTTTTTTTCTAAATAAATTTTGGACATGGAAAGATAAACGCAAAACCGGCATTACCCAACTATCCAAATTCTTTACTATCTACGGAGTGTCTTTGTTCATCAACGTAGCTGTCAATGAATTGTTTTTGCAAATCGTTCCTAACTTTGAATTATTTACACAAATCAACAACCCTCTAAAAGAATCCATTTTTGAAATCACATTTCAATTGGACAAACTATTTGCGTTTGTGTGTGCAACAATTGCATCTGCCATCTGGAATTTTTTCGGTCAGAAATACTGGGTTTTTAGAAAATAGTTTTTTCAAAGTTTACTCAACAAATCTATCGCTGATGCTTCATTGTGATGCTTTTGGACATAGGCTTTTCCATTAGTGGAGATAGTATTGCGTAAAGATTCCTCTTGCAGCAGTTCAATTACAGCTTTTGCAAAAGCCTTGGCTGTATCCGCGATCAAAATATCATCCCTATTTGTCACGGAAAGCCCTTGTGCACCAATAGAAGTGCTAATTACAGGCACTCCGTTTGACATAGCTTCAATAGTTTTAATTCTTATGCCACTTCCTGAAAATAATGGCACAATCAATCCTTGATGTTGCTTCATAAAGGCAGTGGAAAATGGCACCTCTCCCACTACCTCAATACCTTTGGCAGAATTAGATTGAATCTTATTTCCAATCCCTTTGCCGGCTATGCGTAGCACAGCTTGTGGAATTGCAACTCTCACATTGTTCCAGACTTTATCCAAAAACCACTGTATTCCTTGCAAATTGGGCAACCATTCCATAGACCCAATAAAACATACAGAATGAGTAATCTGATTTAGTGCATCACCATCCTCTATACTATTCACTATATAGGGCAGATAAAAATGTTGCACTGCGGGTAGTTGTTTCCGGTAGTATTCCATATCTATATGGGAAATGTATAGTAGTCCATGGCTAAGAGCATACAAAGACAACTCTTCTCTCTTTAATCTGTTAGCCATTATTTTGAGATAAATTCTCTTAACAATACTATCAGCACTCTCAGCCATTCTTTTCCATATCTGGTGCTCAATATTATGCACCCTAACATACACAGATGCAGAAGTCTGTTTTTTAATCATCGGCAATACGGTGCACGAAAACAAACTTTCTAAATGAATAAAGGCATAATTATTATCCTTAATTTGTCTTAATACAGCTTGTTCAAATGCGTATGAATAGAATCGTTCAAGATTGTATGATTGACGTGTAAAGCACAGATTCTTTAATAACCCTGTAACACTCAGGTCTGTATTAATATCAACCGTCTGAACAGAGGATAAAAAGTTCAACTCACTTTGAATAATTTCAGTTGCAACATAATGTTTATTCGTATTGAGGCTCACAAAATCAACTTCAAAACCTGCTTTAACGTATAGTTTCAGAATTTGCAAAGTTGCTAATGCACCTCCATCACGGGCAGGGAATGGAATTCTGTTTCCTATGACCAATACTTTCTTCAAGTTGTATGAGTTTTTTTTCTAAAACGCAGTTTATTGGCTAAATTATTGAAGAAACCACCCTCAAAAAGTGCTGCATCTTGTGCAGCTTTATAATAAATCCAAGCTGCAATCGGAAATAATGCCAACGTAGAGAGCCATGTTCCAAACCATACATTCACAATACCCTCCCTCGCCATTTTTTCACCAATCATATTAATCACATAATAAAGTATAAAAAACAGAATAGAAACCACCATGGGCATACCCAGCCCTCCCCTTCTGATTATTGCCCCTAAAGGTGCGGCAAGAAAAAACAACACGAGTATAACAGCTGCCAAAGTGTACTTCTTTTGTCGCTCTACCTCATATTTCAGCACTTCGGTATTTTGTTCGGACAAACTGCTCTGATTAGATTCAACCATACTTTTGATATTGCGAACATTCTCCATGGCGGTATTAATAAGATTACTCTGTTTGCCTTTTGGAAAATTTTCGATGATTGTGGCTTCACTTAGTCCGGTAGATGAGTCCCTGCCTGTGTAATTGACGTTATACAATCCAAAATATGGTTTCACATATTTAGCATATAGTTGTCGGCTTAGCAAAATATCTTTGTTTAATGAATCAATCTCATTTTTGAGTTCAACAATGTTTAAAAATCTGTAATTACCCTTGTAAAGGTCTTTTTCGGTCTTTTTGAGATCTAATTGAGACAGGTCAAACGCCATCACTTGCTTTGCGAATTTCATAATGTTGTGTGGGCGGGTTCTATAATAGTCTTGTGAACCGGTCATTTCTTCATATCTAACACCATTATAAAGCGTGAACAACAGCGCGCGTTCATTATCCGCTAACTTCATCACACCCCATTCTGCACGTATTACATTTAACATGGGGTTATCCGGTTGTTTTTCATAAATAATGATATTTCGAACAGTTTGATTGTCACTCTCTTTTTTTGAGACCTTTATTGAAAAATTTTCAATCTCGCTATAGAACACCCCTTCCTTAATATTAAATGCAGGTTTTTTTTCGCGTACATCCCAAAGCAATGTTTTGAACTCTAGATTAGCCTTGGGGATAATAATATTGGAAGAATAAAAGGTAAGTAAGGAAAGAAAAATCATCACAACGAAACTGGGTGTAAGTGCTTTTCTGAGCGAAATTCCGGCAGCTTTGATGGCAACTAATTCCGAAGTTTCAGCCAGGTTTCCATAAGTCATAATAGAAGACAGTAACACCGCCAAAGGCAGCGCAAACGGAATCAAATCTGCCATTGCAAAAAACAGAAGTCTTGCAAACACATGCCATTCAAGACCTTTCCCCACAAATTCATCAATATACTTCCACAGAAATTGCATGAGAAAAAGGAACATCGAAATACAAAAGGTAGCCACAAAGGGACCTATAAACGATTTGAGAATCAGTGTATTTAACTTTTTCAAGAAATATAACTAATTAACTCCCAGCAATTCTTTTAAATCATCAATTTGACTAGACCACAGCTCTCTGATTTCATCCTCTTCACCGGAATCTACAAACTCAGTAACGTACAGCAGAATATCTTCGGTTAACTCCCCTTTGCGGATTTCCATTTCCCAATACTCCGATTTATTATCATCTAACCAAGTCAATCTTATCAACTTATTGAGAACTTTTTTCAATATTCTAGCCTCTCTTTCGCCTTCATCATTCCACAAAAAAAACATAGAATCTGAGCCTTTGACTGTTACTTTGTCTGCAAACCATTCGGACAAACCGGAAGCAGTACTGATGTAATTATACAATACTGCCGGAGCTGAATTAATCAAAAATTCCATTTCTAGTTTTACTCTTTCGCTCATCCTTCCTCCTTTTGGGTGCAATTTAAAGGAAATATGATGACTTGACAAAATTAAAACTCTATTTTTGCTCACGATACTGAATGACACCTACGCTCAAAAGCTCTGTACGCAATCCTTTTTTTTTCTTTTTCATTGTTTGTCAGCTCATTGGATGGACATGGTATTGGGTTGTGGGCAAAGAACAAACATTTTATACAATCAATGGATTTGGTGGACAAGTAACAGATTTATTTTTCTTCTCTATGACTCAATTGGGCGAATGGCCTATGATTGTATTTGTTATCGCCTCTGTTTGGTTAAAATTTCGCCCACAAACACTAAATATTATGCTCGTTTTTGCCTCGAATGCCCTTACCTCTTTTATACTAAAAAATTTTGTGTTTACCAACACTCCACGTCCTGCACAGTATTTTATTGACAAAATTGCAACAGTACACTTTTCTCCCTACCAGACTATGAACTATTGGCAGTCATTCCCGTCCGGTCACACTTACACAGCATTTGCAGGATTGTTCTTTTTGGCTTTATTGGTTAATAAATCAAGCGTTTATGTACTTTGTTTTGTGTTAGCACTATTAGCAGGAATTTCGAGAATATATAATGGAATGCACTTTACAGAAGATGTATTGACCGGTGCTTTGTTAGGCGTAATCAATACTTTATTAGTAGTATTATTAGTTCCGCCCATTAAATCATGGAGCAATAATAGAGGAATGCAATCTTGACTATAAGTGCAATTCGGCAAGGTTGATTGCATTCATGTTTTACAATTATACATTGAACACAATTATCTAAATTACAATATTGAATTTGTAAGCTGTTTGAACATAACAAATCCTTAATACTTTCTACATTTGCAACCCAGATTCGCACGGTGAAAATCCTCATTCTCTATACCGAAATTGCACAGTACGTTACAGCATCATTACGCTTTTTTCTTCAACAGCAAAAGCAAGCAGAGATTCATCTGATTAAATATCCTGTGAATGTAGAAGCCCCTTTTGAGTTTGAAAATGAGCAACAACTGCATTTTTACAACAGAAAGGATTTTAATAAAACCACTTTGGCATCGTTTGTCCAAGAACTTTCGCCCGATGCAATCCTATGTTCCGGATGGATAGACAAAGACTACCTTGCAGTTTGCCGTCTATTTTACAAAAAAATCCCGGTTGTGTTGGTGATGGACAATCATTGGAAAGGAATTTTCAAACAACGTATTTTGAGTCTTGTCGCACCCTTAACTATCCACCGAACATTTAACAAAACATGGGTACCGGGTTTACCCCAAAAAGACTATGCCTTGCAAATCGGCTTCAAAGAGAATCAAATCAAGACCGGTTATTATTGTGGCGATACAGTACTTTTTGGCAAATTTAATCAGGAATCTAAGGAGGCTAAGTCGCTTGGTTTTCCCAAAAGATTTATTTGTGTGGCACGTTATATTCCTGCAAAAGGTTTAGAAAACTTATGGGCAGCATTTGCACAACTGAAAGAAGCAGGCGAATTAAAAGAATGGGAATTATGGTGCTTGGGCACAGGCGAAGGTTTTGATAACAGAATAAAACATCCAAGCATTCAACACATCGGTTTTGTACAACCAGCAGACATGGGAAAATATCTGAAAGATTGTAGCTTTTTTATTTTGCCGAGCTTATTTGAGCCTTGGGCTGTGGTGGCACATGAATTTGCAGCCGCAGGATTCCCATTATTGCTAAGTTCAGCCGTTGGCGCAGCCTCTGCATTTTTGGAAGAAGGGAAAAACGGATACACATTTCTACCCGGAAACATTGATATGCTAAAAGAAAAGTTGTTACAAATGGCTGCCATGAGCCAAGAACAATACAATACTATGTCAGCACACAGTGTTTATTTGTCACAAAAAATCAATCCCGAGGGCTGGAGTCAAACCTTATTACAACTCATAACACAAGCGCCATGTGCGGAATAAACGGAATATATTACTTCACTTCAGGTACTGTCGAAGAGCAGGTCATAAAAGAAATGAACAATGCGATTGTTCACAGAGGACCGGACAATAGTGGCGTATTTGTAAAAGACCAAGTTGGATTTGGACATGTCCGGCTTTCCATCATCGATTTGAGCGAATCCGGCAATCAACCTATGTTCAGCGCTGACAATAGGTTTGTTTTAATATTTAATGGTGAAATCTACAATTACCAAAAAATCAAATCTCTTCTTGCGGACTACCCTTTCAAAACATCGACCGACTCTGAAGTATTGTTAGCAGCATACGCCAAATGGGGAAAACAAATGTTGGAACACCTTGAAGGAATGTTTGCATTTGCCATTTTTGACAAAGCCGACAACAGTCTCTTCATTGCTCGCGATAGACTGGGAATCAAACCTATATACTACTACCGAACCAATAACTACATCATTTTCTCATCTGAAATCAGAGGCTTGATTGCGAGCAAGCTTTTTACACCACAGTTAGACAAAAATATGTTGAGTACCTTTTTCCGTTCAGGCACCATTGCCGGAGACGATACTTTACTCAAAGAAGTAAAGATGCTCAGCCCCGCCTCTTTCGCTCAAATTTCCGGTAATGCAATGACCATCCAAAACTATTGGGCTCCAGCATTGGAAACCAATACTGAAATCAGCTATGCACACGCCAAGAAAGAAGTGCGCGAACTTTTTTTGCAAGCAGTAGAGAAACGCTTGGTGGCAGATGTTCCCTTCGGGGCATTCCTTTCGGGTGGCATTGACTCAACAGCTGTTACTGCAGCTATGAGCACTTGTTTGTCGGGAGCATCTAACACATTCAATATCTGTTTTGCAGAAGCCGCTTTTTCCGAATCCTATTACGCCAAACAAGTAGCCAAAAGATTTGGCACACATCACACTGAAATCAAATTAAGTCCAAATCTGTTTCTGGAAGAAATTGATCATATTCTGCAATCATACGACCATCCGAGTGTTGACGGTGCTAACACCTATATAGTCTCGCAAGCAACACGCAAAGCGGGAATTACCATGGCACTTTCAGGTTTAGGAGGAGATGAGTTATTTGGAGGATATCCGGTTTTCAAACAATTACAACCCACATTGCAAAAACTGCATAAGCTCCCTACCCCATTGCGCAAAGTCGGAAGTCTGCTGCTCAAAGCCAATCCTAAAGTAAGAAATAAAAAAATGGGAGACTTGCTCGCTCTTAACAACCCTGACGAAGCGCAAGTCTATGAGACATTTAGAAGTATAATGAGCAAACGCGATTGTATGCGACTTACCGGAAATATTCAGGCAATTGTCAACCCTAAATTTTTTACTCAAAAATGTGGCACTATTGACAAGATTACACTTGCTGAATATTACCATTATTTACAACCGGTTTTGTTGCGCGACACCGACCAAATGAGTATGAAACATGCGCTGGAAGTAAGAGTACCTTTCCTTGACCATAAATTAGTGGAATTTGTGCTTACATTACCGGATGCTTATAAGACAAAAACGGCTGTCCAAAAATCTTTGCTGGTAGAATCTCTGCATGACCTACTGCCCTCTGAAATCATCCACAGAAAGAAAATGGGCTTTGTACTCCCTTGGGAACAATGGCTCAAGAATGAACTTGCAACGTATGTCCAAGATGCGATTCAAACGCTGCAATCAACCCATTTGCTGAATGCAAAGGAATGGCAATCAGCCTTTGATGATTTTAAAAGAGGAAGACAAAGCTATAATTGGAATATTTTCTGGGGGCTGATAGTGCTTACAAAGTGGCTGAAAAACAACAAAATAAGCTCGAATTAACACCCTAGATCCATTTCTGTTTGTGAATATTTGCGTAGTTTTAAAACAAAATCAATTGTGAGCGGAATTAACGGTATATACAAATTTGGACTTGAAAGTATCTCCGAAGATATACTCTTCAAAATGAATCAAGCCATTGGAAACGGTGAAAGAGACAAGTACAATTCATGGATTTTTCAGAATATGGGTATTTCGCAAATTGGCAAGCACCCAATGGAATCGGCAATCGCAGACGGTAGATATACTGTGGTGACTGATGGTCATCTTTTGAATGGTAAGTCACTTAGAAAACAACTCACGGATTATGAATTTCAATCGGATTCTGACGCTGAAACCTTAATTGCAGCATACAACCATTGGGGTGCAAGCATGACAGAGCACCTTGAGGGTAAGGTTGCTTTTGCAATTGCTGACAAAAAGGAGTACGAACTTTTTATTGCTCGTGACAGGTTTGGCATGGCTCCATTATATTACTTTCTGAATGAAAACATTTTTGCTTTTTCTTCCACAATCAAAGGATTATTAGCATCCGGACTTTTTCAACCGGTATTTGCCAAAGATAGACTTCCTGAATATTTCAGGTTTGGAACCATAATGGATGAAAACACGTTTGTACGCAATGTCAAAAACTTTCCTCCTGCAAATAGTGCATTATTCTCCAATTTTATTTTTGATTTCACCCCTTACTGGCAGCCCCTTTCCACTCAGACAACAGAGGACAACTATGAAACAAGCAAAATCAAAATCAAAAATCTGTTTATTGATTCGGTTAGCAAAAATTTTGAAACTGACGCAAAGACCGGAATCTTCTTATCGGGCGGCATTGACTCCACCGCCATTACCGCTGCAGCAAGAGAGTGCACACAAGGGCAAATCAGAACTGTGAATATCGGGTTTGATGAAAGTAATTTTTCAGAAGCGCATTACGCAAAAATTGTTGCGCAAAAATTCAATACAAAACACGAAGAAATCAGACTAAAACCTGACATTTTTTTGGAAGAAATTGACAACATACTGAATGCTTATGCTTTTCCAAGTATGGACGGTGCAAACACCTACATGGTTGCACAAGCAGCCAAGAGAGCCGGCATTGATATCGGATTATCGGGTTTGGGAGGTGATGAACTTTTCTGCGGATATCCCATTTTTAGCAAAATCAAACCAACACAGAGATATCTCTACTGCATGCCCACTTTTATCAAAAAAATGCTCATGAGTCAATTGGGACATAATTCCACTATGCGAAAGAAGAAAACAATAGAGTTACTTTCATTGTCCAAACCTGATTTAGCAAGTATTTATGGTGTATTTAGAAGTTTAATGAGTAAGGATGATTGCAAAAACATGGCAAATGGTTATCGTACTGTCATCAATGCACAAAAGTTTTTCAAAAACAAACAAAATATACTCAGTGATATATCGCTGGCAGAGTTCAATTACTACATGACTCCAATTCTATTGCGGGATACCGCGCAGATGAGTGTCGCGCACTCATTGGACACGCGTGCTCCGTTTCTGGATACCCAACTTGCCGAATATATCCTTAGCCTCCCTGAGTCATACAAAACAAAGACAAAACAACCTAAGTCACTATTAGTAGCATCTCTGTCCGATTTATTACCAATGGAAATTGTAAATAGAAAAAAGATGGGATTTGTTTTACCTTGGAATCATTGGCTTCGAAACGAGCTTAGTCCTTACGTGCAAGACGCTATTTACATGCTCAAAGAAACGGATATTTTGGATGCTAAAAAGTGGCAAACAGCTTTTGATGAATTTAAATCAGGAAAAACAAACTACAATTGGAATATCTTCTGGGGTGTAGTTGTACTAACCCATTGGCTAAAAAGACACGGACTATGAACATAAGTACGTGTAAAAACACAAAAGGCTGTCAAAACTGACAGCCCTTTAACTTTGGCGTATTTTGTTATTATTCCTTCACAATTTTGACAACTTGTCCGTCTATCTTCAAGAAATAGATTCCATTGGAGAAAGAAGTTATATCAATATTTGTCTTTGCATTTTGCGTAACGCCATTTAATAAAATTCTTCCTTGAATATCTGTAATCGTGTATTGGCTTTCGGCTTGGGTTTCTATTGTAAATAATCCACTTACCGGATTAGGATAGACATTAAAAATTTGACCGGGTATTTGTTTAAAATTCACAAAACGAATTGGACTACGTGTAGTATTTCCATCCAAATCCACTTGAACAAGTCGGTAGTAGTTTATCACATTTGGAGTATTATCTATAAATGAATAGTCGGTTTGAGAATAGCTGTTACCATGACCTTGTACCACTCCAATTTGTTCCCAAAATACTCCATCTTCACTTCTCATTACTCTAAACTCTTGGTTGTTTTCTTCTTGAGCAGTTTGCCACATAAGATTTACTTTGTTATGTTGATAGTCCGGAACAGCATCAAAGGAAATGAGTTCAATAGGCAAAGGAATTGCATTTTCACCGATTGCAAAAGGTGAAAACGAGCCCGTATATCCGGTGTGCGTAAGTGTTTTTCCCGAAGGCGAACCGGAGCCTGAAGTTGCAATCTCCCATTGCATGGTAACTGAGTTAAAATGGTTCAAAGTAGGAGTAGTAATTGCTACAGACTCCTCACCTACATTCCAATACAATTTAAAATCTACCCCACTTCCTCCATTCGCACTCGCTTTTCCTATATTCCATGTACGTTTTACGTGTGGCTCGGTCACAATCGTATTACCAGCACCATCATAATAAACCTCATCAATAATGTTAGCAGTAAAATCATCTCCTGAACCTGTATTATTGGTAATTTCAAGGGGATTATAAGCAGACTTGCCGATAGGGAAAAAGGCAGTTGCTGTATTTGCAACCGTCATTTTAACTATACCTGTACCGCTTGTCTTTACATAATTGTTTGCATCCGACCCTACAAAAGAACCTGCTGTCAGGTCATGATTGCCCAACACAATTAACTTGTCAGCTCCGTTGAAGTCCACCTTACCCACAGTTTTGTTATTGTCTAAGACTACGTTGGAGTGTGCTGTATCGCTGAATTTAACATCTTCTCCTGTGCCGGGAACTGTTTTAAAAATCCAATTTGAGGCTGTCGCCCAGTCAGAATTGGTAACCCCCACCCATTCATTAACACAAGCGGGGTCTGCACCGCCATCAGTGATAGACCAAGACTTACCTGTTACCAAAGCGGTGTGCGCGGCAGTTCCATACACAGTAGAATAGGTAATACTTGTAGCCTCCAATGTTATATTGCTTGGGGCAGTCCCCCCCGCTACCCAACCCCTCAAGGTAAGGGTATAATTGACACAACCCATACCGGAAAAATTAAAATAGGGTGCATAAGGAGTGCCGGGTGCAATTCCGCTTAAATCCCAGTTTCCTAAATTTTGGTCAAAACCACTAGCACCAGTAAACATATTCTGAAAGTTAGTCACTTTAGAAACATCCCATGCACCTATGTTTTGGTTAAAAGCAGTGGCAGAATTAAACATTGCATACATATCAGTCACATTAGACACATCCCATGCACCTATGTTTTGGTTAAAAGCAGCGGCAGAATTAAACATGCTATACATATTAGTCACTTTAGAAACATCCCATGCACTTATGTTTTGGTTAAAGAAATTGGCATAACTAAACATTGCAGCCATATCTGTCACATTAGATACATCCCATGAACCAATATTTTGGTTAAAGTTAGGTGCACTTTCAAACATTGCAAACATATTAGTCACATTCGTAGTATGCCATGCCCAATTCGCTCCTACACCAAATAGTGAAGTACATCCACTAAACATAAATTCAACATTAGAAACATTTTTCAATAATGGTGTATCTGTTGCCGTAACATCTAAATTTGAACAACCACGGAAAGCACCATCAAAACTCTTCCAATCTATTTTACCCCATTGGGCAACTTTGGTAATTTTGTCTTTATCTCCCGTGCTATTAAAATAGATACTAGGAAAATCACCCATGATATATACTTTATACGTATCTCCGTTCTGCAAACCTGTCATGGTGTAGCTACCTGTCTGATTAAGAGCCATTCCATCGCCTACACCGGCATTGGTCATATTCATCCAATAAACATCATAATTATAACCGGCTCCCGTAGTGGGTATGGTCAAATTACCGGAAGCCGGGGCTGTCCATTCTGTAATGAAATCACCGATAGAACAAGCCGAACTCGCGCCTCCATCAGTGATTGACCATGATTTTGTGCCAGATAAATAATCCCTGTAAGTCTGAGCAGCCGGGTGATATTTAACAGAAGCCGCGCCTAATGAAATGGTACTTGGGGCATATCCACCGTTTGCCCAACCGTAAAGAGTCTGTGCATAATTATTACAATCTAATCCTGAAGATGACAACATACTTGTCATGTTTGCAACAGACGAAATATTCCAAGAACCCAAATTTTGATTGAAAGCACCGGCAAATGCAAACATGGATTGCATGGTCGTTACCTTAGATACATCCCATGAAGCAAGATTCTGATTAAATGAAGTTGCAGAGTTAAACATGTTTGACATATTAGTAACCTTTGACACATTCCATGAACCTATATTTTGATTAAAAGTACTAGCTACCCGAAACATATCTCCCATATTAGCAACATTTGATACATTCCATGAACCTAAATTTTGGTTAAAGGAGGTGGCATTGTAGAACATAGCTGCCATTGAAGTTGCCTTTGACACAACCCAAGAACCAATATTTTGATTGAAGGAACTTGCACCGGCAAACATCCACATAAAATTTACAACATTTGACACATCCCAAGAACCAATATTTTGATTGAAGGAACTTGCACTGTTAAACATAAACATCATAGAGGTAATCGTTTTGGTATGCCATGCCCAGTTAGCGCCTATACCTTTGAGTGTTGTACAACCACTAAACATATAAGAAGTATTAATAACATTTTTCAATAATGGCGTATCTATAGCTGTAACATCCATCTTTGAACAACCATAGAATGACTTTTCAAAACTCTTCCAATCTATTTTACCCCATTGGGTTACTTTCGTAATTTTAGATGTATCTCCGGTATTATTAAAATAAATTCTTGGGAACAAACCCGTGATTTCTATTCTATAAGTATGTCCAGACACTAAATTACTTATTTGAAAATTTCCGGTTTGATGCATGGTAAAATTCTGACTAATCTCCATATCGCTCATGTCCGAAATCACATAATGATAATCGTACCCGGAGCCGTTGGTCGGTATTGTAATTTTACCATCAGCGGTTGCTTTCCACTCAGTAATAAACGGATCTGGCAATGCGTGAGGTTCATACTTGGCAAGGAAAATATCCATCGGTTTATTAGAGTTAACAAGCACATTAATTCCACGTTTGTCAATATCCGCATTCATATCAATCTTACCTGAGAATCCACCGGTGATAAATACATTGCCGTCTGCATCGGATGTTATCCCATTAGCGTGATTATATTTTTCATCCCCAAAATCGTATGCCCATTTTATATATCCTTTCGAATCATATTTAGCCATAAATATATTGTCACTACCCCTGCCTTTCAATGTTCTCTTGTTGGTGCCATCCGGATCAAAGTCAACATAACCCATAAAAAATCCGGCAACCAAAATATTGTCTTTAGGGTCAAATTTAACGGAACGACCTTCATCGTACTTGGCATCTCCAAAGCCAAACACCCAATATAACTTAGCTAATTCATCATATTTAGCAAGGAAAATATCCTGCTCACCATTACTGCTAATATAGCCACCGGAACCATAAGGGTCAAAGTTTACCTTTTCTCTAAAAAAACCGGTTAATGCAATATTGTTTTTTGAATCAATAGCAACAGACGTCCCTGCTTCAGGTCCTTTATCCCCAAAACCAAAAGACCAGACATGTTTACTATTATCTTCATACTTAGCCATGAATATATCTTTGTCATCCACTGCTTTTAACCAGTTTCCTGAACCCAAGGGATCAAAATCTGCTTTGTCCATAAAGTAGCCGGTGATTATAATATTATCTTTTGAATCAATAGCTACTCCGTGTCCTTCATCATCATATGTTGAACCTATATTAAATGCCCAAATATATGTACCTGCATCATCATATTTGGCTATAAAAATATCTCTTTCTCCATTGGATGCAAGATAGTTGCCATTGGAAGGATCAAAATCAGGTTTCTCCTTAAAATATCCGGTTACAATGATTGAATTTTTAGAATCAATTGCCACAGAATGACCCTCATCATCTTCTATATCACCAATTCCTTTTGCCCAAATAAAAGAACCGTCCGGTTTATACTTTGCAATAAAAATATCTCTTTTTCCATTAGATGTAAGATTACTTCCATTGGAAGGGTCAAAATCCACAGTTGCCATAAAATATCCCGTGATAATTACATTCTGATCTCCATCCAGTGCCACAGACAAGCCTTCATCTGTTTTCGTATCTCCAAAACTACGTGCCCAAATGAGATTGCCAAGCTTATCATACTTTGCAAGAAATATATCTTTATCCCCATTCGAAGAAAGTGTAAGTAGTGAAGGCGGGTTATTAGGGTCTATCCCGAAATCAACTTTGCTTTCGAAACTGCCGGTGATATAGACATTGCCATCTTTGTCTGTTGCAACGGCATTACCTCTGTCCTCATAATCACCTGAAGCGTCACCCATTCCTAATGAGAATTTATGTTCGGCAACTTGGGTTTGTGCATTAACATTAGGAAATGTCAACAGTGTGCAAAATCCGAAGACAAATACGATTTGTAAAAATGATTTTTTCATATTTAATATTTATAATCAATACGGTATATTCAGCAAAAGTAATTAAATCTATAACACAAACATATTGCCCTAACAATATTGCTTAAATCACTCTAAAAACAAATCATATTGAACAGAATCCCTGAAAATACTTGCATTTTCAAACATCAATCCTAAATAACACAATAAACACAAGCAACTCAAGCGACCAAAGCCACAAGAACGAAGTGGCACAATGGAAAAAGAAAAAAATAATTACAGCAAGTAAAAGTTATTTAATAAAAATAAATATTACAACTTTACTAAAAGCAAGCGAATTGAAGTAGCAAAAATTTATTTTACCACCCTTTCAACTTCAAACTTAGGATATCCGGTTTGCTTGTTTTCGTTATAAAAATCGAGGAAGCGCAGTTTGTAATAATCCCCTTTAGTATTTTTAACAATATAGACTGTGTTTGGATTCATGGTATAATCAAAAGAGACAGTATAATCAAAGGTCTTCCAAGCATATCCAATAATATCTTGTCGAGTTGTGTAATCTTTGTGTTGACAAACAGCTAAGTTAATTTTGTCATAACCAATGACAGTATCTATAGAAACTGAAACATTGTGAGGGTTAAGCAAACAACCGGTAACAAGATAAGGGAATGGTTCTGTGGGGTTGGGGTCTATATAAAAAATAAAGCGATAGCGTGTAAACACAAAGTCCCATTCATTGTTATCCGGTTCATAATCGGTAGCAATCTGTCCGTTCCGTATATTGAGATAAGTAAAATTTCGGTCTTTGTTTCTCGCAAAATCAATGGTTTGAGCAGAATCAGGACTTGACAATTTTCCTAATTCAACTTTGTAATGAGTTTCATCGGCTTCAAGTACTTTGATAAAATAATAACGTTGTGCCGCACTGAGATTGCGCCCCATATCAAGGATATGATAAGGCATATTATTTCCGTACAATTTAGTCCAATCGCCAAAGGCATTGCTATCAATGCTTCCATTAGGAAAATCATATAACCACTGTTTGAGCGGAATCTGAGCCGGCTTGATTGTATTCAGTTCATTTCGGTTATGAATATTGGTGCGTGCTACAAAAATATTACGACCATAGTTGGAAACAACCTTAAACTGATTGGTAATATTATCAAAAGCTAAATCCCAGTCATTAAGGTCTTTTTTGGAATAGGTTAAATCTTCTAATTTGAAAAACAATTGATTTTGATATGCATCACCCATATAAACCGACATTACCTCTGACTCAGTTTGTGGCAGGGTAAGGGGTTTATCTTCTTTGAAACAAGAGCTAAGCAGCAATAACAAAGGGCTTAATATCAGTATGCGGCAATGAATTTTCATTTAAAGTGTGTAAGAAATTTTGATAAAAAACGAACGTCCCGGAGAAAGCATCATACTGCTACCATTGCCGTGAAAACTATTAAAAGGATTGATATTGGTAATATTGCGTACATTGAATATATTTTTAACACCGCTCACAACTTGTAGCTTATCTTTAAAAAATCCTTTAGAAAGTGTGAAGTCCATAAAAGTCATTGCACCTGAAAAATATTCGCTCACAGCACCTTGTTCATTCATAATATAGTTTACAAACTTGCCATTATGCTTGAGAAACAATGCGGCTTTGACACCGGTTTTCTTAATATCATAGCTTGCAGACACGGTGATATCAGGTGTAAGATAATAATCTTTTCCGGTTTGACTACTGAATTGGTTTCGCACAATCATTCCTCCTGCAGCCATTTCTAAATAAAGTTTTTTGTAAAATAATTTATGTTCAAACATCATCCCGCCACCTTGGAAGCGCCCGTAATTTTCATAAGAGTAAAGGTTTTGGGCTTTGTCAATCAATACCAAACCTATCATATCACGTACATCATTGTAGTAAGAACTTGCTCCGAAAGAGTAGGCAACTTTATTATGTGAGTTTTTAAAACTTGCGCCTAATTGAATGTTGTGAGAAAACTCCGGTGTCAAATTAGGATTCCCTTTGATATTATGGTTGATATCCACAAAGAGAAGCTTCTGTTCTTTGAGAGAGGGCGCTCTAAATCCGTTGCCATAAGAGCCTCGCACCTGCCATTTTTTATTTGGCTCCCACATTATATTGAGAGACGGTGTTAAAGGGGATGTAAAAATCGTATTATAGGCAACGCGCAATCCCGGCCGTACTCTAAGATATCTATTAAAATTATAATCCACCATAGCAAAAACCGCAAAATCACCCATGCTGAGTTTGTCTCCGTCTATTCTGTCTGCAATTGCCAAATCATAGTTAAAATCATAACCTGCAAGATAGTTTACTCTGCCTTTATTCCTATTGCTAAAAACAGCCCTTGCCATCACATTCACAAAGAGATTATTGGTGTTCTCATCAACATTATCAATGAGGTTTTGTTCCAGACTAACCATGTCTTTTCTGTAAACTCTTTTTTCCCTTTTGTAATGTGAAACTCCGTTAATCATATCAACCCTGATTTTGGGACTGATATTGAAGATTGTATTTACACTGTGAACCCCTCTGGTGGTAATAAAATAATCATCAAAAGCATAGGCAGATATGGGAGTAAGCACAAGATTCCCTTTGTTTTGTAAGGTTTCATGCAAGTAATCAGAGCGAAAATTCCACGTTGCTTTTTTGGATTCTCTAAAATAGCCGATGTTACCAAACCATTGTTCTCGGGGCTTCCACAAATAGGTTCTTTCTCCATTGTCGGTAGGAATTCCTGCAAAGAAATTTCGGGCAAGCCCGCCCAGAATGACAGCTTTCTCACCCAAAGGTTGTGCAGCCGAGGCACCAATGTTAATATTACCAATACTTTCGTTATAGCTGTATGCAGTAGCAGAAGTCTTCTTGAGAACCGGCTTTTTTGTAATAACATTAATTACTCCGCCAAGTGCGTCAGTACCATAGATAACAGACATTGGACCTTCAACAATTTCAATTCTATCTACATCTTCTAAGTTAATCTGGTCGAGATTGATATTGCCGTTCTCGCGTCCGGTGATGGGCATTCCGTTCACCAAAAATTTGATTTGCTGACCTGACAGATTTTGTAATGATACTGAACTGCCAAGCATATTGTCATTGGAAATCCTGATGTTGGATTGTCTGCCAAGCAAATCTCCCAAATTTACAGCAGCCATTTGTTTGAAAGTCTCACCCGTAAGCACTCTGAATTTGACAATACTTTGGTTGGCTCGCACACTATTCCCTTGCCCGGTAATGACAATTGGGTTTAGAATGGTATCTTGTGCAGGAGTAAGCGAGTCTTTGTCCACAACTGATTTAGCAGTGGCTGTATGGTTGAAAAATATAAATAAAGCAACAAAGCCGCACAATTTCTGTACGGCTCGCATTGCATTCATCTTATTAATTATTAACCAATCAGTTGTCAATTCGTTTTTATAATTTTTGAAGTAAATACTTCATTTTGTTGGATGACTCTGAGTATGTACAAACCATTGTTCAGAGCAGACATATCAATTTTGTTGTTAGCCGGGCTAATAACTGAGTTTAAAAGCACTCTGCCGTTCATGTCTAACACCTCAACCTGAGCATTTTGTTCAGTTTGTACAAACAATGTTGAAGTTACAGGATTTGGATAAGTTCTAACATTTGACAATGAGATACTTGCCACTCCATCAACAGGACCTGACGGTTTTGCTTGTTTTTGGAATTGAAAATTCATTCTCACATTAGCAGAACCACCGTATTTGTTGAAATGCAATAAATAAAGCGTATCACCACCGTTGTCAATCACAAAAGACAGTGAGTCTTCATAAACATAAGTGTTTTTAAATAATTTCCAGTCATATCCGATATTATCAATATTCTCGGAAAAATTTCTTACGGCAGACCAAGCAGAGTCAGGGTGTACATCAGTTATTCTTGCTACTTTTACTCCCTTCTTTTGAAGTGAACCAGAAACTGACATATACTGCCATTGCATTTGGTTTAATATAGGATTGTAACCCGCTGCATAAGTATAGTAGTTAGTAAAGACAACATCCCAATCTGCCTTAGAAGGCTCCAAATTCTTCACACTGTTACTTGCTAAATCATAGTACACAAAGTATCTGTCGGGATAATCGCTCTTTTTAATGGAGTCAGAATGTTGATTATTGTTGTCCAAATCAGCATAAGTAAAGTGATATACATTATCACCTTCTAAATCTCCAAAATATAGTTTTCTATAAACATTGCCTCTCACAATAAGATAAACTTTGCCTACTGACTTAATAGCATGGGTACCCTCTTCGTAATTACCCCATCCGTAATATGGACCTCCCATACTAGGGGGTACTGTTAAATCTAAACCTGTATTAAAAGCACCCATATCCCATGATGTGTCTGAGTCAAGCAGTTCAGTCCATGATGTTTTGAAATTGGTTGTATCCAAGGTTGCAAACCCTGAAACATCAACTGAATCGGGAGCTACATATACCTTAACAGTTTTTCCGTTGTTAACACGGATTGTGGTTGCTTGCACGGTAGAATTAGGAATTACAATGTTTTGAACAGAGAATGCTAAATCCCAATTAACAGCATCTGAAATATGCTGATTTTGTGTCTTGAATGAATAATAAATTTGCTTGGCGGATTTGTTTTCCAATGTAACAGAATCTTCAATCCAGCCCTGTGCATTAGCCGAGAAGCTAAATGCAACAGTCATTACTATTAATAAATTTCTTCTCATAATTATTACTTTTTAAGTGGGGCAAAAGTAAGAACGCGATTGAGAGCAACATCATGTTTGAGTGTCAAGACACTAAAAATGACAATTCCATGACAAAACACATTTTTCACTCATCCTCACATAAAAGCTAAAAAAGGATATTTCGCACAAACAGAAAGCCCTGACAATCTAATTATCAGGGCTTTCTGCTTATTTCTAAAAGATTTAAATATACTTTTACAGGTCTTCGATGACATTCACAGCCTCATACAGATAAACGTCTTTTTTGTAGGTATTTAACCAATCATTTTTAATTTTCAGTTTAACTGAATCACTGCCTATCTGTTCTAAATCGCTTTTGAGTGCAAGCATATTATTTTCTGTCAGATGAGATTTAAACTGTTCATCATACGACTTGTTCTGCTTTTCCCAATTTTCTTGGTCGGCTTTATAATCCTTGAAACGAAGTGAATAAATAGTTCTTTTATTATTGGCTTCTATTCTTTTGCTGTCCTCAGCTATCAATTTGAAAATCGGGCTTTCTTCAATCCTTTTCTTTGATTTTAGCGTAGCAGAAGTAATTTTCTTTGCTTGCGAACCCATGTCCATTTTGAGTGGCAATGGGTCTATTTCGCTCCACTGCAATGGGAAATCCTCAGTCTCCTCTCCCACTTTTACTGAAGCATATCTGTTGGGCATCACCACATCGGGAATCACACCTGTAAATTGGGTAGTTCCACCATTTACTCGATAGAATTTCTGAATGGTTACTTTCAATGAACCTAATCCGTATTTAGTGCCGGGAGGTGCATATCTGTCCAAATCAAGGAATCTTTGTACAGTTCCTTTTCCAAAAGTTCTGTTGTCTGTTCCCAAAATCAAAGCTCTTTGATAATCTTGCAAAGACGCAGCCATAATCTCAGAAGCGCTTGCACTATACTTGTTGACCATCACAACTAAAGGACCTTTATAAATAATCTTACGTTCACCACTTGTTAGAACAGTAGCACTTCTGTCGCGATATTTCACTTGAACAACAGGGTTATGACCAACAAAAATCCCAGTCATATCCACCACATCTTGTAGCGAGCCACCTCCGTTGTTTCTCAAATCAAATACGATTCCCTTTACGTCCTCTTTCATCAATTTGAGCACTTCATTTTTGACATCATCTGAACATGTTTTTCCACCTCTATTGTTCAAATCAGTATAGAATTGAGGAAGGTAAATAAATCCATATTTATCTCTCCCTTTTTGAATGATGGCAGATTTTACATATCCTTCTTCCATAATAACCACATCGCGTACAATGGGAATGTCTTTAATAGTACCATCAGGTTTGCGAACAGTCAAAATTACCGTAGTACCTTTCTTCCCTCTAATCAGTTGCACTGCTTCATCAATTTCCATATTGGTTACATTCACGGGCATGCTGTCTTTTTGAGTAACTTTAATAATCACATCACCTGCTTGCAGTTCTCCTTGCAAATAGCTTGGGCTGCCGGGCACAATCATTTCTACCTTCAAATTTCCATCCTTTAAACTCAACTGAGCTCCAATTCCTTCTAATCTGCCGGACATACGGATATCGAAATCCTCTTTTTCTTTGGGGGGGAAATAATTTGTATGAGGGTCATAAACCGAAGTCATGCAGTTGATATACATATCTATTTGTTCATCTCTGCCAAATTTCTGCAATCTCTTAAACCAAGTTCGCTGACTGTTTAACACGTCCAATCGCGCTTCGTGTTCCAAAGAATCTAATGATTTCTCAACAAAGTCTTTTTGCTTGTCTGCCAAGGCTTTTTCTTGAGCGGTTACTTTTGTATAGTACTTTTCCAGAACACTCAGCTTGACATATTTACGCCAATCCTCTGCCAATTCTTCCATAGTGTTGAGATACTGACGGTTATCCTCATCAAACTCATATTTTTCATCCGATTCAAACTCAAATTTCTGAGCCAATATTTTCTCAAAAATGGTTTCCAATTGGTCCACTCTTTCTTCAAAGGTTGTGTTAACAAGATTGAGGAATTCATAAGTTCCTGCTTTGGCTTCATCGTCAATCGAATAGCGGTATTGAGCAAATTTATCATAATCCGAAGCGAGAAAAAATCGCTTACTCCCGTCTAATCGTTTCAGATACAATTCAAAAACTTTATTGGAAAAAGAATCATCAATTTCTACCGGTTGATAATGTGTAGAATTTAAGGTTTGTAGAACAAGTCTTGGAAGAATTGTTTCACCTTCTTTTTGCTTTTTGAAACAAAAAGCAAGAAAAATAAGTGAAGCGGGAATGACTACCCACATCCACCGATATTTTTTTATCATATTAAGAATGAATTTCATGCGCTGCAAGTATAAATTAAGTGATTAAATAATTTTAAAAGCTGAAGCAACTTTTCTCAAAACTTGTACCAAAAGCTCTATTTATCAGTACCAACGTATTATTAATGCTCGGAGAGCAATTTGAGCATTTCGTCCACGATACTTCTGTCATTCCACAGGCGCGGAACTTTATTTTGACCTCCTAATTTATTTTTACTCCCCAACCAACGATGAAAAGAATTGCGTGGCAACACCTCTATTTTAGGCATTTTTAGTGCGAGATCTTTATGTCTTTTGGCTTCATAATCAGAATTTAGTTCCTTAAGTTTACTATCTAACTCTATGGTAAATTTCTCCATGTCATCCGGTTTTTGCTCAAATTCAATTAGCCACTGATGTCCTGCATTGTCTGCATCATCAAGATAGATAGGGGCTGCGGTATAATCTTTCAGCGTGGCGTCACAGACTTTACATGCGTGCTCAATCGCTCTGTCTGCATTGTCAATCATTAATTCTTCTCCAAACGCATTGATAAACAGGCGCGTTCTGCCGGTAATCATGAACTTAAAAGGGTAAACAGAAGTAAAACGGATAGTATCCCCCAGTTGATAGCGCCAAAGCCCTGAATTAGTTGTAATGACTACTGCATAATTCACATCTTTTTCAACTTCCCATAATGGCAACACCTTAGAGTCAGAGTTTCCAAACTCATCCATAGGAATAAACTCGAAGAAAATTCCATAATTTACCATCAGCGACATAGTCTGCTGAGACAAATCAGTCTGAATACCAAAAAAACCCTCCGATGCGTTGTAAGTTTCCAAATAGCTGACTTGTTCAGAAGGAAAATATTTTTTAAACTGCTCTCTATAAGGCTTAAATCCAACACCACCATGAATATATAGCTCCATATTGGTCCATACTTCCAACATATTGGATTTACCTGTGTTCTTGAGGAGTTTATCCATCAAAACCAAAGTCCATGTAGGCACACCGGAGATACTCGTCACATTTTCATTTATGGTGTATGCTGCAATTTTCTCTGACTTTTCCTCCCAATCTGCCATCAAAGCAATACTAGAATTTGGGGTCTTAAAAAGATATACCCAGACAGGCAAATGTTTCATCATAACAGCTGATAAATCTCCGTAGTTAGAATATTCATTGAGTGGATTTATATTTTGACTACCTCCAATCAATAAGCCTTTTCCTGAAAAAAGGTTACTTTCAGGCTTATGTTTCAAATAAATGGAAATTACGTCCCTCCCCCCTTCCAAATGACATGTTTCGATGGTTTCCTTACTCACGGGAATAAACTTACTCTTATCGTTTGTAGTACCCGATGATTTGGCAAACCATGTAATGTCAGTACACCACAGAATATTTTGCTCGCCCTTCATCATTCTTTCGATATAAGGATGTAAATCTTCATAGCTCGAAACCGGCACTTGGCTTGCAAAATCATTATAATCTCGCATAGAATCAAAATTATATTTCCGACCAAACTCTGTATCTTTGGCTCGCTCAAGCAGTTCTGTCAAAGTTCTTTTTTGGATTGCCACTGCATTATTCAGTGAATCATCAATTGCTTGCAATCTGTTTTTGAAATACCAGTTTATGAGTGAATTAATAATTGCCATCTATGTCTGCCTTATTAAGGGTGCAAGTTAAGGGATTTTAAATATTGTTATTATGTATTGCTTGTATTTTTTAATCACAAGAAATTGACAAGTGATTAGAAAACATTGCGCCCACAGCGACATGCTGATAATTAATTATTAAAAGTTAAAGATTTGCTTCAGGAAAACAACCCTGATACTAATTCAAAAGTTTCATTGTCCGCATCAAGCGAGGGATTGAACTCGGTGATATCCAAAGCTTTGAAAGTTTCATTAGACAAAATAAATTCTATGATGTATTTTGCTTGTTGAGGTGTCATACCATTCTTAGCCGGAGTTCCTGTGCCTTTTACAAATGACGCATCCATAGAGTCCACATCAAATGAGCAACAGAGACGGTTACAATGTTGTAAATAATCACAAGCTTGCTGTATCACAATTTCTATCCCATCAGATTTGATTTGTTGAGGTGTGAAAAATTTTATTTTTTCCCGTTGAATCAACTCCATCTCTTGCTTTTCATAATCGCGTAAGCCAATAATGACAAGATTTTGCGACAAAAGTTTTGGTCGTTTCCCAACCAAGCCTATATTTTTCAATCTATCCCACCATGCTGCTGTTTCAACACTGACTGCATTTTGCATAGATTCTTTATTATCCTTGCCAAGCAAAGCAGCAAGGGGCATACCGTGAATATTGCCGGAGGGTGTTGTATAGGGCGAATGCAGGTCTGCATGGGCATCAATCCAAATTAAGCCGGTATTTTCAATTCCATATATATCTGAAAAAACAGATACCGAGGCAATGGCATTGCTGTGATCACCGAGAATATTCAAACAAAACCTCCCCTCTCGCATTTCATCCCGAATGGTATGATAGGCAGCGGCTAAATTGTTGTGAATTTGTTCAATATGCTTAGCATTCGGATAGGATTTGCCGAAAGTAATCTTATTCTGAACCGGGGAAAACGCAAAATGAGACTTGGAAAAGTGCGTACTATTTTGAAAAAACTCAATCAATTGTTTGACTCCCTGAGCATTTCCATTTTTACCTGCTGCCAGTTCGGACGGGCAGGAAATTATACTTAGTACCTTTTCATTATTTATCATAAAGTAATCAATGTCACCCCGCAAAAGTAGCTAAAATACGGTCACCGTAAATGATTTGAATTGTTTACAAGTTGTTAAGTCCGTCTAATGGTCTGAAAATAGCTTTGCACACACAAATTTTGACACTTATGAAATTCTTTTTAGACACTGCAAACCTTGAGCAAATCAGAGAAGCAAACGAACTCGGCATACTTGATGGCGTAACCACCAATCCTTCTCTTATGGCAAAAGAAGGAATCAAAGGCAATGCTAATGTAAAAAAACACTACAAAACCATTTGCGAAATTGTGAATGGCGACATTAGTGCAGAAGTTATTTCCACCGATTTTGCAGGAATGGTAAAAGAAGGGCTTGAACTCGCAAAGATTCACAAGAATATTGTAGTGAAAGTTCCCATGATCAAAGATGGTGTTAAAGCGATGAGTTATTTTACAAAACACGGTATCAGAACCAACTGCACACTTGTTTTCAGCGCAGGGCAAGCCATTTTAGCAGCAAAAGCAGGAGCAACTTATGTTTCTCCTTTCATTGGAAGACTTGATGACATTAGCTTTGACGGTATCCAATTGATTCAACAAATCGCTGAAATATATGCAATACAAGGCTTTCACACACAAATATTGGCTGCATCTATTCGCAACCCATTGCATATCATCAAATCTGCTGAAGCAGGTGCCAATGTTGTAACCTGTCCTTTAAGTTCCATTTTGGGACTATTGAACCACCCCTTGACAGATATAGGTCTTGCCAAATTTATGGAAGACCACAACAAGGTAAATGCTAAGTAGTCATGTTGCGCAAGGCTGCTTACATTGCTTGTACAATTAGCCTCTTGTGTATTTTTTCTGCTTGTAATAAAAACTGCCCTTATATAGAAACGGTTGAAATTCAACAGGAAATGAAAGATTGGACAGAGTTCTTACCCGGTAGTTATTGGGTTTATCAAGATTCAATATCGGGAAAATTTGACACCATATCTATATACGCAATCCAAGCTAAGGTATTGGACACCACACCCAAAGACAGTCGTTGCCCTACCCGCAAACAAAGGGAGTTGCTCATGAACTATCCGGAAGATTCAATTCCAAATCCATCGAACTATGAATTTTATGGTATTTATGAGGACAAAAACCAGGATTTACTTACCGGAGAAATGACTTTCAGGAAAAAGGCGGAAAGAACTTTATCTTCCACCTACATGCTTTTCCCCATAGAAATTGGAGCGAACAAACGTTACGGCTCCAGGTCATGGTTTACCATTGAAGATATAATCCCATCAATGAACATGGCAGATACTACCTTTGACAATGTGGTTTGCACACACGACAATTTCAGCTATCCTGCCAATGGTGAAGCACGATTTTACCATGTTAAAAATATAGGTGTAATTAAAAAAGTTTTTTATAAGCAAGGGACTTCTGAACCTTCGGCTGTATGGAATTTGACAGAATGGGAAGTATTTCAGAAAAATTAATCAAGTGCTTAATTCAAATGTCGTTTATAGACAATCTCCCCATCAATAATGGTCATCCACGATGAGTTGTTGTGAAATTCGGGATAGTTTTTGAGAGGCTGGTTCAAAATTACCAAATTGGCTTTTTTACCAATTTCAAGAGTTCCCAATTCTTTGTCGACAAAACAACCGTAGGCAGCCCAAGCAGTCATAGCCAGAACAGCCGTATCCAGCGACACTGCTTCATGAGGCATAAAAGCGACAGGAGGTTCATCATCCGTACTTTTCCTTGCGGTGGCAGCAAAAATGGTTGCAAATGGATTGTAACCTTCAATAGGAAAATCCGTTCCAAACAATATCATACCTCGTGTACTCAAAAGCGATTTATAGCGATATGCTTCATTCTCCATACGATTTTTGCCCAGACGCATTTCAGCCCAACGCTGGTCAGTGGTAGCGTGTGTAGGTTGTACAGATGGAAGCACTCCTGCGGACTTAAATAATGGCATATCATCCGGACTAATCACTTGTGCGTGTTCTATTCTCCAGCGATAGTCCTTTTTATCGTCTATGAGAGAATGAATCAATCGGAGCACAACTCGGTTTGCCGAGTCTCCTATACAGTGCGTATTCGCTTGATATCCAAGTTCCTTGGCAATTTGAAATGTAGCTTTCAAACTATCGAATGGAGTAACCATCAATCCATAATTTGACAAATCATCACTATATGGTTCAAGCAAACACGCCCCTCTGGAGCCTAAGGCGCCATCTGCAATCATCTTAAAACTCCTTATGGTCAAATGCCCGTTCACATAAGTTCCATGTTCCTTGGCAAAAGCAATATTACCCGGAGTTGGAAATAACATACCATAGATATTGATTTTCAGTTTGTTTTCATTAGCCAATTCTATAAAAAAATCTCGAGCACTATCATCCAAACCTGCATCATGAACATGAGTCAACCCAAAAGCAAGAAACAATTCTTGAATTTCAAAAAACTTAGCGCGTAATTCTTGTTTATTGGGTTTTGGCAAACGTTTATTCAACTCATCAACAGCATTATCTAAAATAATACCGGTTAATTTGCCTTTCTTTTTTAAATATGCCCCACCTTGAATTTTACTGTGAACATTGATTCCCATCATGTCCATCATAGCTTGGTTAATCAGCATGGCGTGTCCATCAACCCTTGTCAACGCAACAGGGGTAGTGAGATAAGACTCGTTCAAGCGGGCGTTATCAGGCATATCTCCCTCCCCCCACAAACTTTGGTCCCAACCACGACCAATAATGATTTCGGAGTTGGTTTTGGATTGATATTTCTCCAACCTGGCAATTAATTCATAATAAGAACGTGTACCGGTCAAATCTACTGTCATCATTAGCTTGGCAAGACTTAACAGATGTCCGTGGCAGTCATGAAATCCGGGATAGATGTCTCGATTTTTTGCGTTAATTAATGATTTTGCATTATACTTTTTCAGAATTACCTTGTCTGAACCATAATCAATCACAACACCTTTGTGCAAAACTATTGCTTCGGTAACTTGAAGTCCGGGATTCATCAAATGAATGCTCCCATTATAAATAACAATATCAACTTCCTGCTTTTTGGTGCAAGAAAACAAGACAATCATGAAAGATATAAACAAGCAGTTTTTCATAATGGACTAGATTGACAGAGCAAATAAATAGGAATATTTTTAATCTTTCAAGAATTTCAAATTTTCTTTTTCTATTAAAATTGAAGATATAAAATTGAGCAAAATCGTGAAGAATTCTTGAGTAAAACTTACCTTTGCACCTTCAAATACATTTTGAATGAAAAGAACATTTTTAAGATACACACTACCTTTAGCCGTGGTATTGTTTACAACAACAATATCAGTTCAATCTTGTAAAGACAAAAAAATAAATATTTTTTCACTAAATGACGATATTGAGTTAGGCAAACAAGTGTCAGAAGAAATTGCAGCCAACCCTCAAGAATACCCTCTGTTAGATCCTAACAAATATTCGGCTGCTTATGCCCATTTACAACGAATAACTGACAATATTCTCAATAGTGGACAGGTTCAGTATAAAGATAAATTTGCATGGGAAACCCACATCATCAATGATGACAGCACTCTTAATGCCTTTTGCACTCCGGGCGGATACATTTATGTTTATACAGGTTTGATAAAATATCTTGAATCAGAAGACGAGCTTGCCGGAGTCATGGGACATGAGATTGCACATGCAGACCGCAGACATTCCACTAATGCAATGACGAGACAGTATGGCATTCAATTATTACTTGATATCGTTTTTGGACAAGACAAAGGTGCTTTGGCACGAGTTGCTGTCGAATTAAAAGAGCTTCAATATAGCAGGGATGCCGAAAGAGAAGCGGATAAATACTCCGTCATTTACCTTTACCCAACCGATTATGATGCCAGAGGTGCTGCCCGATTTTTTGAAAAACTTTTGGCAAACGGAAATTCAGGTGGACCTCAATTTTTGAGTACACATCCTAATCCTGAAAATAGGGTTGAAAATATTACAAAAGAATGGGAAACCCTTGGCGGCAAAGAAGGACAACGATTTGTTGAAAGATATCAGCAATTTAAAAATGCACTGCCATAAGATTTTGCTCCATTTCATTTAATATAGTTAAAAACAATACCAAAATTGATTTCATTACAAGATATAGGTTTCCATTTCGGAGGCAGATACCTATACAAAGACGTTAACTGGCAGATTTTTGAAGGACAGCGAATAGGCTTAGTCGGACCCAATGGCGCAGGTAAATCCACATTATTACGCATCATTTCAGGAGATTATACTCCCTCAGAAGGGATTCTGAACAGAAGCAATGATTGCACTATCGGATTTCTAAACCAAGATTTATTGTCTCTGGAATATTCGCAGTCTATCTATGAAGTGGCTTTGGAAGCATTTGCTGACGTGCTGAAGATGGAAGAAGAATTACATCAGCTTTACAAGCTTTTAGAAACTGACACAAGCGAAGAATTACTTACTAAACTAGGGGATGTTCAACACAGGTTCGAAAGTTTGGACGGATATAATATCAAACACAAAACAGAGGAAGTATTAGAAGGATTAGGTTTTGAAACCCAAGATTTGCACCGACCTTTTAGCGAATTTTCAGGTGGGTGGCGAATGAGAGTTTTGTTAGCAAAAATCTTGTTAAGACAACCGCGTTTGCTACTCTTGGACGAACCTACCAACCACCTTGACTTGCCATCTATCGAATGGCTTGAAGAGTATTTGCGCAACTATAAAGGCGCTGTTGTGGTTGTGTCGCACGACAGATATTTTCTGGACAGAATGGTCAATCAGATTGCCGAAATTGCTTATGGTAAGTTTTATTTGTATCCCGGCAACTATTCGTTCTTTCTAAAGTCAAAATCAGAGCGCGAAGAATTACAGCAAAGACAATACGAAAACCAGCAGCAATTTATTAGACAACAGGAACGATTCATTGAACGTTTTAAAGCCAAAGCGTCAAAATCCACACAAGCCCAAAGCAGGGTTAAAATGCTGGACAAACTTGAGCGGATTGAATCCATTGACAACCCTGACAGCAAAATAAACCTTGACTTTAAAGTCAAACACAAATCAGGAAAAGTACTCAAGAAGTTTCACAACCTGAGCAAATCTTATAACAGCAATCTCATCCTAAATCAAATTGATGGAGAGATTCAACGTGGCGACAAAATTGCCCTCATAGGCGCGAACGGCAAAGGAAAAACTACGCTTCTGAAAATACTTGCGGGCGAAGAATCATACGAAGGCGAGATTGAAACCGGATATCAGGTTATCAAATCATTTTATGCGCAACACCAGTTGGAAGCACTCAATGTAGATAATGAAATACTAAAAGAGTTGGACAGTATGGGAACTACCAAAACCGAAATGGAATTGCGAACCGTTTTAGGCTGTTTCTTGTTTTCGGGCGATGATGTTTTCAAGAAAATAAAAATCTTGTCCGGAGGAGAAAAAGCACGTGTCGCTCTTGCCAAATGTCTGGTTCAAGAAGCAAACTTTCTATTATTGGACGAACCCACTAACCACCTTGACATGCAATCAACAGACATCTTGGTGCAGGCATTGAACAACTATACAGGAACAGTAATCTATGTTTCTCACGATAGACATTTTATATCCCGGGTTGCTACCAAAATATGGTGGATAGAAGACCATAAACTCAAAGAATACCTCGGAGATTATGCCGAATACAGCTATTGGAAAGAGAATATAAAAGAAGAAACAAGCAAAACCGAAAAAAAACAACCCAAGGAAAAAGAATCGCCAACTCCTCCTCAGGATGATATAACGGCAAAGAACTTGCTAAATGAGCGTAAAAAGCTGGAAAAAGAATTGGCTTTTCATGAATCCGAGTTGGAAAAATTGAAAATAAAAAAGGCTGAAATTGAGTTATGGTTAAGCAAACCCGAAAATCTGATTCATGAAGATGAGATGCTTGCGAAATCTCGATTGTACAACAAAATTGAAACCGAGATAAACAATGCGGAACAAGAATATGAAAAGCGATTCGAGTCATTGCTGAAATTTGAATAACTTTGAACTGACAAACCCGACCATGAAATACACGCTGTTATTGCTCACTCTCATTGTATGTTGTTCAAAAGTTCAATCAGCTAAGCTGCCTTTGGAATATAAAAACAAAACGTACGAAGAAGCAATCATGACCGTTATTCTGCAAAAGACGGGTACTGAAGAAAGGATTCCTTTAGTAAGTATGTCAAATCCCATTGGCGCTTTAACACTGAGGTTTGATGAATTACGTCCGGAAAATGACTATTATCAATACAAATACATCCATTGCAGCGCAAATTGGACTCCTTCTGAACTGCATACTTTTGACTATATAGACGGAGCACAGTCAGAAAATATTGACAATTACGGATTTTCTCAAAACACTTATTTTCAATACACAAGTTATTCCTTAACATTTCCAACAGAGAACATGCGCCTTAAGCTTTCGGGAAACTATTTGCTTGTGGTGTATCGCAATTATGATGAAAACGACATCATTTTGACACAACGCTTTATGGTAGTTAACGACATTGCCAATATTGATGCAATTGTTGAACGTTCAAGTGAAGTAGAATATCGTATGAAAAAACAAGAAATTGATTTTACGGTCAAATACGACAATTATGAAATTCCCAACCCAATGACAGACATCAATGCTGTCATACTCCAAAACACAAATTGGACTACTGCCATCTACGGATTAAAACCCAGATTTGTAAATAACGGTGTCTTGGATTACAACTATAATGCTGAAAACAACTTTTGGGGCGCAAATGAGTTTAGGTATTTTGATATTCGCAGCCTGCGCACAATGAGCCCAAGTGTACAAAGAAAATATATAGACGAATACAATCGTCCTGTGGCAGAATTATATAAGGAAAAGACACGTGCGACAGACCCCTACCTTGAATACTTGGACTATAATGGCAAAATCGTACTTGACAATAAAGACGGTAGCGGTAGAGACCCAAATATTAGCTCAGACTACGTTCAGGTAAAGTTTTATTATATCAACCCGGGCGGGGAGTTGAACACACCTCTCTATATTTTTGGCGAATTAACTAACTGGGAACTGAAAGACGACTACAAACTGGTTTACGACAAAAGCAAAAACCTATACTATTGCGAAGCTACACTCAAGCAGGGATATTATTCTTATTGGTACGTTACTCCCTCTGCTAACGCATCTGAAACTATCAATTTATCGCTTACCGAAGGTAATTATTACCAAACAGAAAACACCTACACTATCCTAATTTATCATAAGAATCAATTTCTGAGATATGATGAATTAATCGGGTACACCCAACTATCTTCCTCAGGAAAGCAAAAGTGAATAATACATTTTTGTGCCGCTTACTTTTTATACAAGGGAAATCTTACCTTCGCAGCAAATAATCCAAGAGTATGAGCCATCATCCAGGCAAAGAAGCCAAACGTGTAACCACGCACACCCTTCAGGAAATGAAACAAGTAGGAGAACCCATTTCAATGCTAACTGCTTACGATTATTCATTAGCACGCATAGTGGATGAAGCAGGAATAGACGTAATCCTTGTTGGAGACTCTGCCTCTAACGTAATGGCCGGACATGAAACAACACTTCCTATTACATTAGACCAAATGATTTATCACGCATCTTCTGTTATTAGAGGTGTGAAACGGGCTCTGGTTGTGGTAGATTTACCTTTCGGTTCATATCAAGGAAACTCCAAAGAGGCACTCAATAGTGCAATCAGAATAATGAAAGAATCAGGAGGACATGCGGTAAAAATTGAAGGTGGAGAAGAAATCGTAGAATCTATCAAACGAATCCTTACCGCAGGCATCCCAGTGATGGGACATTTGGGCTTGACACCTCAATCTATTTATAAATTTGGAACTTATGCAGTACGCGCCAAAGCAGAAGCAGAAGCAGAAAAATTATTGAGTGATGCGCGTGCATTACAAGATGCGGGCTGCTTTGCAATAGTTTTAGAAAAAATTCCTAATAAATTAGCTGTTAGAGTTGCCAAGTCCATTGACATTCCTGTTATTGGAATTGGTGCAGGAGGTGGAATAGACGGCCAAGTCTTGGTCTTGCACGATATGCTAGGTATTAACAAAGAGTTTAGCCCCCGTTTTCTCAGACGCTACCTTAACTTGTATGACACAATAACCGGAGCTATTCAACATTATATCACAGATGTTAAATCTAAGGATTTCCCCAACAAAAAAGAACAGTATTGATTGATTTCCTCTATGCTTCCTTTGTCATCATTCCTCATCTGCTATAATACATTCAATAATATAAAAACGCCCCTATCAATCATTGTCCCGAAAGCACACTTGCTTAGGATTTAGTTTAGCAAAAATATAGCAATGTGTAAGTATCCCTACAAGACTGTTTCTCCTTTTCGCTTGGAGTATTATTCCGACAACAACTCAAAAAAAACATCACAGCTGCAAAGTTTTGTCAATACATAGTTGCAGAATAATCACTCTGATTGGATACACACATGCATATTATAACTCAATAATAATGATATAAATCATAACCGTTCATGATCAAAATCACAACAAATATTGTTTTCCCATTCTAATTTTGCCTTAAAATTCAAACCATGAATAAAATACTTTTAATTGTACTTACGCTATCTTTTATTACTTCAACAAACGCTCAAACAGACAGTATTCTAATTTTTCAACCGGGACCGGGATTAAATGACGGAACAGACCAAGGTGGTATAAGCGGAGGAAAAGATGTTTATACAAACGAATACATTCCTTCTCAAAATTTTGCAGAAGACAGTGTATTATTCACACTTCCAATAAGTAACTGTAACAACACCCAGATGCGTACGTTTATTCAGTTTGATTTGACGTATCTTCCAACTATTGTTGACTCGGTTTTTGTCGGATTTACACACAAACAACATACTATTTGCTGGAGCAATTGTGTAGCAGACTTTTATTTTGCTGCAATCAATCAGCCGTGGGACGAAACAGTCGTAAATTACAGTAATATGCCTACTTATGGCGCTTCGTTTTATGGTCCTATTAATATATCAGTACCTAATAATTATGGAGTTAGAGAGTATGATATTACGACAATGTATAATCAGTGGAAAAATGGCACAGTTGCATACCATGGTTTTGCCATATACTCTACAACGGTAGGCTGCAACAATGGTTGTGCAATGTTTGCTGCGTATAGCTCTGATGATACAATTCCGGCAAACAGACCTTATTTAAAAATTTATTTTAATCCTGAAAATCAACCGACTCTTTCCGATAGCTTATCAGCACATTATCCCTTTAATGGAAATGCCAATGATGAAAGTGGGAACGGGAATGACGGTACTGTTAATGGAGCTACGCTGGTAGCCGACCGATTTGGAAATCCAAATAGTGCTTATAGTTTTAATGGAATAGACAATCTTATCGAAATAGCAAATAGTATATTACCCAATACTCCCACATCATACTCCATATCAGTTTGGATTAATCCATTCACATCAACTGATGGTAGTATCATTGGAGACCGTTCTTCTTCAAGTTGGGATTACAAATATTTTATGAATACCAATCCATTGAGATTATCTACGAGTTCAAACATTAATACTTGTGTTAACTCCACTTTCTTTGATTCACAAACAGTCAACCTGAATACTTGGCAACACCTTACAGTAACATTAAACACGAGTGACAATACGATAAAATCATACATTAACGGCTCACTGGTTGATTCACACAATGGTTTTTGCTGGCCTAATCAAATGACAGCAACAACCATAGGGGCTTCTCCTAATCCTGCAGGGCAAATTGATTACTATTATAATGGGATTATTGACGATATCAGAATTTACAAACGTGTTTTAACCCAAAGTGAAATTGAAGCTCTTTTCAATGAGAACCAGTGCAGGATTGATCAATCACTTACTCAAAACAACAATATACTTACTGCTAACCAATCGGGAGCAACCTATCAATGGCTGGATTGCGATAATGGCTATACAGAAATGCAGGGAGAAACAAATCAATCCTTTACAGCAACTCAAAATGGTAATTATGCTGTTGAAATAACACAAGGGGTATGTGTAGATACGTCAGCTTGTTATTCGGTATCAAGCCTTGGAATTTTAGAAAACAATCTGGGCACAGACATCACTGTTTATCCAAACCCAACTGAAGGTATGGTGAAAATTGATTTAGGGGAAGCCTTGTCTGAGTTTAATGTTAGTATAATAGATGGAAACGGCAAATTAATTAGACAATCAACCTACAACAACACCAAAATGTTTGAACTGAATTTAGATGTTCAGTCCGGCATCTATTTATTGACAATTAATTCGGGAAATAAAAAGGCAACGATAAGACTGATGAAAAATTAACGATTAGCAATCATAAAAATAAAAACATGAAAAGAAAACAACTTTTTACATTGATAATTGCGATAGCAACAACAATGACTGTTAATGCACAAACTATTGCATTACATTCCACAAACGGAACACAAATTTTTAAAGGTGTAAATGCCCTAAACACAGCTTACACTGCTGCTCAAAATGGCGACACACTCTATCTTTCAGGAGGAAGTTTTACACCTCCATCTGCGTTTGACAAACAATTATTGATTTTTGGGGCAGGGCATTATGTGGATTCAACGATGGCAACGAGTAAATCATTTATTCTGGGAAATGTTGTGTTATCTGGCAATGCCGATAATATAATGATACAAGGTGTAGATATTAATGGAGACTTAAATTTTTCAGTCAATCAAGCGGTTAATAATGTTATCGTTCGTTTTTGCCGTATGAACAACTTCTCTGTAACAGGCTCATCAAACTCCTCACAAAATATTTCCATCATCAATAATGTTATCAGTGGTATAATTTATTTAGAAAATGGTATAAATGCGCTAGTAGCTAACAATATCTTTGGCTATTTTGCTGCTTCCACTAACGGACATATTATTCAAAATAATATTATTCTCACTTCAACTTGTTGGTGGGGAGATTGTAATTTTGGAAGTGGAGACAATAATACGTTTAATAACAACATTATCGTACACAGCAGTACTAAATGGGGCGGAAATGGCAATGTTTTTCAAAACAATGTTTTTGTAAATGCTACCCCATCTTACGGTACTACCTATACCGCACTTAACAACTATGTAAATATACCGCAAGCTGATATCTTTATCAATCAAACAGGTAATGGATTTAATTATGCTCATAACTACCACCTTAAAAATCCAATAACCTATCTCGGAACAGATGGAACAGAAGTAGGTATTTATGGTGGAACTTTCCCTTACAAAGAAGGAGCCGTACCAAGCAATCCGCATATTCAAATGAAAAATATTGCTCCCACAACCGACACAAACGGAGATTTACAAATACAAATTCAGGTGGAATCTCAAGGAAATTAATGGAACACCTTAAAACAATGAATATGAAAAAGATAGCATTTTCAATTTTAACCAGTATGCTTACTCTCATGAGTTTTGTAAGCCTTGCCCAAAATGAAATTAATGGTTACGAATATTGGTTTGATAATGATTATGCGGGAAAAACGACTACGACTGTTGCTGTACCAAAACAGCAATTAACGGTCAATCAGTTGGTATCAACAAGCGGATTAGCTTCAGGAATCCATACGTTAAATTTTCGTTCGTTTGATAAGAATGGCGTTTACAGCAGTGTATCAAGTAGTTTTTTTTATAAAACTTCGCCAATCAGCAACAATCCAAATCCACAAGTTACAGCCTATCAATATTGGTTAGACAACGATTTTGGGAATGCCGTTACCGTAAGCACACCCGCACAACAACAAATCAATATTAACGAATTAATTTCAATGGCTTCAGTTGCAAACGGAATTCATACACTCAATATCCGTTTTAAAGATAATTTGAATATTTGGAGCAGTGTGGCAAGAAGTTTTTTCTATAAAACATCACAGCAAACTGTGGTGCAAAATTATGTTGTAGGCTATCGTTATTGGTTTGACAATAATTTTGCAAATGCTGTTTACACGCCTGTTGTCGCTAATCAGCAAGTAAATGTGATGGATAATCTGGACATGACCCACATATCAAAAGGAAGGCACCAAGTTCATTTTCAGTTTAAAGACACTTTGCAACAATGGAGTGTTGTTGTGACAGATTCTGTAGAAAAAGTTTCATTGCCCATTGCAAATTTCGCTTACACACCACAAGCAAGTTGCGATTCGACCATCGTTCAATTTACCAATTTAAGCGTTGATGGAGATACTTATTTTTGGGATTTTGGTGATGGAACAACGGATACAACTGCTAATCCGACTCACATTTATAACACGATAGGCCACTATTTGGTCAGCTTAACGATTACGGATACGCTTACGGGTGCAGACAATACCTATCAAACATCTCTATTTGTTATAGGAAGTACATCTCATTCGTTTTCAGTTACAGCTTGCAACAGTTACACATCACCAAGCGGAAATTACACCTTTATCACGAGCGGAACATACTATGACACCATTCCAAACCAATGGGGTTGCGACAGTTTACTAATGATTATGGCTACAATTAATCATAGTCCCAGCAACGAAGTTACAAGAGATGGGAATATGTTAACAGCCAATGCAAGTGGAGTAAATTATCAATGGTTGGATTGCGATAATGGTTTCTCTCCATTAGCAAATGAAACAAACCAGAGTTTTACAGCAACAGCTAACGGGAATTATGCGGTTAGAGTTTCTCAAAATAACTGTGCTGACACCTCCATTTGTTATTCGATTACAACGGTTGGAATTTTGGAAAATACATTTAGTAATGACATAATTGTTTATCCAAACCCAACTGATGACATGGTGAAAATTGATTTGGGAGAAGCTTTGTCTGAGTTTAATGTTAGTTTAATGGACGTAAACGGCAAATTGATTAGACAATCAACATATATAAACACCAAAATGTTTGAACTGAATTTGGATGTTCAGTCTGGTGTCTATTTATTGATAATTAATTCGAGAGATAAAAAGGCAACGATAAGACTGGTGAAAAATTAAAATCAATCTCGCATTTACTTTTTAACCATTAAGCTCGGTTTAAAACAAGCCACCATTAGATTGGTAAAGCAGTAATGACACCTAAAAAAGTTATGTAATAATTAGCGCAAACGCTTCAAACTACAACTATCAGGTTTCTTATACCCATCAGAACCAAAGCTTTGAGGATTCGATTTTGTAATGAGTAATAAACCATGCTATTTTGCATGTAAATTAAGATAGATGCAAAAACAACAAGAAATTATAGAGGCTGCTTGGGGAAACAGAGCATTGTTGCAAGACAAAGAAACCTTAAACACGATTGAAGAAATCATTGCAATGCTGGATGAAGGCAAGATTAGAGTAGCTGAACCAAGCAGTAACACAGCAAATGGATGGCAAGTAAATGAATGGGTTAAAAAAGCCGTGATTTTGTACTTCCCTACTAAAAAAATGGAAACCTTGCATGCAGGGGTCATGGAATTTTATGATAAAATTCCACTTAAAAAGAATTTTGAAAAGCTGGGTGTACGCGTTGTTCCTCACGGGATTGCTCGTTATGGAAGTTTTGTTGCACCGGGCGTAATTATGATGCCTTCTTATGTCAATATTGGTGCGTATGTCGATAGTGGAACTATGGTGGACACATGGGCAACGGTGGGGTCTTGCGCTCAGATTGGGAAAAATGTGCATTTGAGTGGAGGCGTAGGTATTGGAGGCGTATTAGAACCCGTTCAAGCATCTCCTGTAATTATTGAAGACAATGCCTTTATTGGTTCGCGCTGCATAGTAGTTGAGGGCGTGAGAATTGGGGAAGAAGCTGTTTTGGGCGCAGGAGTAACCCTAACACAATCAACTAAAATTTTAGATATAACTCAAAAAGAGGTAAAAACATACATTGGCTATGTCCCTCCTCGCTCGGTGGTCATACCCGGTTCTTATGAAAAAGATTTTAACGCAGGCAAATTCCATGTGCCTTGCGCACTTATTATAGGTCAAAGAAAAGAGAGCACAGACAAGAAAACTTCTCTTAACAATGCATTGAGAGATAACGAAGTGGCTGTCTAAATTACAATATGAAAACACTCAAAATCGGTTTTGATGCAAAACGTATTTTTAATAATCACACGGGTTTAGGTGTGTATGGCAGAAATTTAGTCAGTAATTTGACTAAACAATACCCTGCAAACCAATATTTCTTATTTACACCCAAAGAGACTACCCTCTTTCGTCCAAATCCTGTAAACACTGCTGTTATTAAGCCTTCCACGCCTTTTAAAGCATTATGGCGTTCGTACGGAATTAACAAAGAAATAGTGCAAAATAATTTGGATATTTATCATGGATTAAGCAACGAGATACCGTTCAAACTAAGTAAATCTGTCAAATATGTTTGTACCATCCACGATTTGATTTGGCTCAGAATGCCGGAGACATACAAATCTATAGACAGGTATTTTTATACAAAAAAGCTCAAACATGCTTGTACAAACAGTGATATCATCATTGCAACAAGTCATCAGACGGCAAATGACATTCAGGAGTTGATGCATGTTCCGGCACATAAGATTCGCATTGTTTATCAAACAGGACCGGAAATCCCGTCACATATCAGAAGCGACTCACCGCTCGAATCTCCTTATTTCTTCTATCTAAGTTCTTTTCAAGAAAGAAAAAATCATATTCCTTTACTCAAAGCCTTTGCAAACATCAAGGACAAGAGTAACAGAATGTTAGTATTGGCAGGGGCAGAGGGTAATACTTTGAAAGAAGTGCAACAATTTGTTGCATCAAACAAATTACAATCAGACGTAAAAATTCTAACCAATATCAGTGATGTGCAAAAATATTGGTGGCTCAAACATGCGGATGCTTTTGTCTATCCTTCTGCGTATGAAGGCTTTGGCATTCCGCTTATTGAAGCCATGCAACTCGGCATACCATTAATTTTGCATGACATTCCTGTTTTTAGAGAAATTGCAGAAAATACTGCTCAATATTTTTCACTCAAATCCGAAGGCAGCTTAGAGCAAGAATTGATGGATTTCACACATAATAAAGAACCTAATAGTTGTGTTAAAGCACAGATTTTACCAAAATTTTCTCCCGAACATACCAATCAGCAACTTTTTTCCGTTTATGATGAACTAACATCATAACACATAAGAGATTGTATTGTAAAATCTTTCATAGTCCTGTATTTATTTTTTTATCCAAAACACTATATTTCAAACTCTTATGTGCAAATTAACCGACTTGTTTCAAATCAAGACAACTGCTATTTTAAAAAAAAATACGTTAAAATAAGCGACTATATTAAAAACACACTATTTTTGCCGCGCTTTTAGCAACACTAATAAAAAACTCGCATACAATGCAAAACAATCATTTTAAAGTTTTTTTGGGAAACTTGATAAAAAATCTAGTTCTCACTTTCGCTCTTCTCTCCTTCACAAATGCATTTACCCAAACCGGACCAGCAGGCGTGGGCAACTCCAGTTCAAATGTTTTATGGCTGAGAGCCGACCAGGGAGTTTATAAAGATGCAGGCATTAACACAGCAGGCAACAACGACAGTGTTACCAGATGGCAAGACATGTCAGGCAATGGAATTCATGCAAATCAAACCATTGCAACAAAAAGACCTCATTATTATACCAATATCATAAATGGTCTTCCGGCTATTAAATGGACTGCCTCCAAAGGTTCTTTTTTGGAATCTGCCGGAGTTACGACTGCAAACAATGCTTCTATTTGGGTAGTAGGCTCCTTTTCAAGTTTAGCCTCCCCTAATCCGGGTATTCTCCAAGGCAGACCTTCACTTGTTGCCAACCCGGCAGCACCCGGTGACAAATCAATCGGTATGTGGGTAGATCAATCTACTGCAAAAATTTGGGGGCGTGGCATCCAATCTAATGGAACTTCAAGAGATATTGCATTAGGAACTGTAATATCAAGTAATACTTTCTTCATTGCCAATAACATTTATAGAAGCAATAAAATCGACCAATATGTAAATAGTGCATTCTCAAATAACACCACCTCTTTTGACGGCACACTTAAATCTTGGGCAAATATCACAATTGGGATGCAGGCAAATGAATGTTGGAATGGTAATATAGCAGAAGTCATTGTTTTTAATAAAGAACTAAATGAAACAGAGAGAATTATTGTGGACAATTACTTAGCTGCCAAATATGCACTTCCATTATCCACAAACAGCTTGTATGTGCAAGGATTGCCCCTCAATGGGAAATTTGCGTATGAAGTAGCCGGTATTGGCAGAGTTTCTGCAAGCGATTTTCATGATGATGCACAAGGTACCAGTTTTGTCAGAATCAACAATCCGCAAGACCTCAACAATGATGAGTTTTTGATTTGGGGACATAACAATGATGATTTGCTTTCTTCCAATCTATACTCTATGCCTACCAGTGTAAAAGAACGTATAGGAAGAACATGGAGAGTAAATGAAGTAAATACTTCAGGATCTGCTGTGGATGTTGGCGCAATCGATATCATTTGGGATTTAAGTAACCACCCAGGTCCCATTGACCCAAATGATTTAGTATTGATGATTGACAATGATGGAGATTTTTCGAATGCAACTACAATAACCGGGGCTACATCACTTGGAGGACGCAAATATAAATTTTCCGGTGTAACTGCTATCAGCAACAATAGTTACTTCACGCTGGGTACTCTAAATTTCAAACTAACTCCATTGCCTATTGAGTTGCTCTCTTTTAGTGCAAAAAAAATAAACCTTCATGAAGGGCTTGTTCAATGGACAACGGTTGAAGAAGTAAATAATGACCATTTTACACTCTACAAGTCAACAAATGGCGTTGAATGGTTTGAACTCACACAGATACAATCCGAAGGAAACAGTCATTCACAGGTTCAATACGAATTTTTGGATAACAATCTTCAACAGGGAGTAACTTATTATAAACTTACCCAAACCGACAGAAATGGTACTGAGAAACAAGTCGGAATAATCATGCTTGACAATAGCATTACTTATCAAGACATACGATTATATCCCAATCAAGTTGAAAATGAATTGACTATTGAACTCCCAGAGTCAAGCACTGACTTTTTGGTAATGATAACAGACGCAACCGGAAAGACTTCAAATCTTGTGGCAGATTTTACAAATAATTCCATTCTAAAAGCAGATATGTCCTCTTATAAACCAGGTATATACTTTGTGAGAGTAGCGAACAATCAATTCTCTTATTCTTTCAAAATCATTAAGTCCGAATAATAAGATTCAAAACAATCGGATCAGAGTCTATCTTATTTAACGAAAATAAGTTTTTGTGATTATTACCGGTTTAGTGAACGGTTAATATTTCTATATATCGTCCCTAATCTGATATTCAGACCTAACGAATAAAAAGAACTTGTAAATTCATACGAGTTGAAAGGCGAAACACGCAATCCGGTACTGGCATCAATACTGAGCCAGTAGGTAATATTATATTGTGCTCTTATACCCATTTCTATAGGTAGCACAAAAAGTAGTTCGTTGGGTTCCTGCTTTTGATTAATTGTAGTTTTTCTGTTACCAACACCAAACCCAATCATCAAGGGAATATCAAAATCCCATTTTTTAAATCTATGAAAGACATAATCTCCTCCAAAACTAATGTAGGAAAGGTTGGTTGACCTGACAATGGTATCATACACCCCGAGTTTTACTTCTTTTATCTGTCGCCTGTCAACCACTTTGTAAGTTGTATAATATCCCACAAAAACGCTGACTTTCTTTCCATAGTCCAACCCCACTCTGGCTCCATATACTTTGACAGGAATAGTACCCAGAAAGCTGTTTCTGTTGTGAAAACCACCTACAAGCACTCCCTTATTGTTTTTAAGGTAGTAGTTAATTGAATCTGGAAAATTATTGTCTGCGAAAGCAGAGGAACAGAGAATAATAATAAGACATGGAAGGTATTTTAAAAGCCTAAGAGATAATAAAGAGAAGGGTTTAAAAATCTTCTTCATCTATATCGACAGTAACTGGATCTTTCATTATTCTGATGATATCATCAATGAGAGCTTTCATATCTGTATCTATCCCCTTGAGAATCATATCCGTATATTTGACTTTAGTCTTATTTTTTAAATAATATTCCAGATAAACCGAAGTAAATTGCCCCGGCTTTCCGTTTGTAACAGGGTCATAATGAACAATATGCGTAAATTTATATTTGTAGGCATAATCTCTTATCCATAGTTGAAACTTGAATTCATATTCACCAACCTGTGTAAAATTGTGTGCATTAGGATGAATCATCAAAGGAAGTCTTACTTTCATAATAATTCTTTGATTGGTAATATCTTCTATAACCCATCCTTTGGGAAGTTTTTTCCCATCTCCGTATTTTGTCAACAAGTATTTTTTTATTCTGAAGTAGAGTGAATCTGCGGTGCAATATTCACAAGTGCTTTCAACATCATGAATTGCTGTATATGTAACCAGTTTTGTTAAGGTATCCACCGGAATGAAGTCAATTCTTTCATATTTAATTAAAGGTTTTGGTGGAGTGCCTGCATCAACAGTTTCTTCATCAGCATATCCGGCATCAAAACTATCCCCCCAATCACTACTCTCTGCAGAATCAACTTGAGTAGAATCCGAAGATGAATTATCTTCCCATTGTGCATTGGCGTTTGAAAAAGAAAAAATAAACACGAAAAGAAGCATATAGCAAAAGCGCAGACTATGCAGAATATTGTACTTTGTCATTCTATTATTCAGATGTAGGGAGGAATTATGGTCGGCAAATTTAATTAAAAACAAATGTGTCCGTTTTGAAATTTCCCACCTTAACTTTGTCCATGTATAATAACGCATATTATTTGTCTTTATTGAATCAACAATGAGATTACATATAGTCGCACTTTTGTTTTTTTTACTCATTATTGATTTATGTAAACTTCAAAACCAAAAACAATACCAAAACTTAGCAATGGACGCAAACGATAGTCACTCTAACCCCGAGTTAGTACTACCAACCCATCTGACCTTATATCTGAATGCAGATTTAATTAATAAACATTTAGAAGACCTTACTAAATCGGGGATTAAGCTCACAAATTCTAATCAAGCTATTATCTTAGACACTAATAATAAGGGGCTTTATCAAAACCGAAGTATAGGAGAAAATAATCGACTTTCCCTTAAACAAAGTAGTACCTATTTATGGGTCTATACTTAGTAGTCCTATTAATAAAGACACAAAAGAAATGAAGAAAATCTCACGAATCACTCCAGAAAGAAATTCAGGCAAAACCGGAGCGGAACACCTTTGCGATGCTTTCATTTGCAATAACACAAAAAGTACATCATACAACATTCAAAATTATGAAAGATAAGAAAACGAGGTCTTAACCACTAGAATGCTATGTTTAACCTTCCTTCACCACTTCAAAAAATAGAAAGACAAGATTTCTCGCAAAAGGGAATATCTGTCTATGTCAAACGTGACGATTTGATACATGCTTTTGTATCTGGCAACAAGCTGCGCAAACTAAAAGGGTGGTTAAAAGTTGCACAAGAAAAACAGTCACACACCCTTGTTACATTTGGCGGAGCCTATTCCAACCATTTAATTGCCAGTGCTTATGCTGCCACTATATTCGGATACAAGAGCATTGGTATAGTCAGAGGAGATGAGCAACCTGACAACTTAGTTTTGAAGCACTGTAAACTTTTTGGCATGGAACTATTCTATGTGAACAGAGAAAGTTATCGAGACAAGGAGACTTGTTTTGAATCGTTGTTCGGAAAGCACGATGGCTATTTATACATACCTGAAGGAGGTGGCGGGCTACCGGGCAGATTCGGGTTTGAAGAATTTCTACAAGAACCCAATATGTCAGCCGACCACTACGTACTGGCTGCAGGCACCGGTACTTCTGCTAAAGGCATTGCAGACGCTCTTTTCAAACAAAATAATAATCAATCCAAAGTTTGGGCATTAGCTTGTGTAAAAGACAAATCACTCTCAGAACTTGCTGCCAACAATTTAACATTCAGTTTTGAATATGCCGGCAAGGGCTTTGGCAAATTCGATCATGAACATATTGACGTAGCTCAAAATGAATTTAGACAAACCGGGATATTATTTGACCCTGTATATACCACAAAGGCGTGGATGGGTTTATTGGATTTAGTGAAAAATAACACCTTTAAAGAAGGCGAAAAAATAATTTTTGTTCATACCGGTGGACTTACCGGTTGGTGGTCTTTATAAATTCACGGATTTATTTATAGCACATTGAACCTATAAGAATTACTCTTTAGGTACAACATAGACCTTAAAATAGACATCAAACAGCCCCTTTTCCGTAAAGACTCTTATGAGTCTGTAATTGAGCCCTGCCCTACCATTGGAATCAAAATTAAAACTCAACAGTTTGCTTTCTTCAGGATAAAGAAAGAAAGTATCAACATCCGTTTTGGTGCAGCCACAAGTAGGATAAATTTGATTTATGTGTACAATGGTTTCGTAGTGGTTTTTGATAGTAAAAGAAAAATGTGCAATCTCGCCTTCGTTTACACTCCCGATATCGAGTGTATCTCGAGGAAAATCAAATTTCAGCGTGTCGCCATTGACCGCACTTGCCACGCTATGCAATACAAGTAAAAACGTAAAAAGAAAAAAAACCTTTGAGCCTACAGCCCAAAGGTTTTTTGGTTGAAATATTTTAAACATATTCCGACTGAATGGTTTAGTTAACTCTAACGGGTGTCTGTGGCTGTTGTTCAGTCTCTACAACTGTACCTTTGATAGTCAAACGGAATGTTCCATGTGAAGTTTCAACTGTGATAGTTTTAACAAAATTTTGACCTTTGGAAGGTGCAGAATAAACTGCCACTACTGAACCTTTTTTCTTTGGCGCAACGGGCTCCTTGGAATAAGAAGGCGCAGTACAGCCACAACTTGCTCTCACGCTTTTAATTTCAAGGGGTCTGTCTGAGTTATTTGTAAAAAAGAACTCATAACGTGCTTGAGAGTTAGCTTGTACTTCACCAAAATCATGAATTAAGGTTTCAAATTTAACAGAGTCCTCAGAAGTAGGAGGCTCGTTAATGCCATCGGCATAGGATGAAACTGCTGCAAAGCAGAACATTAGTGTAGATAGAATAATTTTTTTCATTTGTGTTGTATTAAAATTTGAATTTAGTTAGATAAGTTTATTTTTTAGAAGGTATTTTGATTTCTGTTGAATTGTTATTATCAGAAACTTCGGCCTCTACCACACCTGTAATCACAAGTTTTACAGAGCCTGCATTAGTTTCCACCGTAACATCTTTCACAAAACTGCCCAATGCTTTTGCATTGTATTCCACTTCAATTTCTGATTTTTTGCCGGGAGCAATTGGTTCTTTGGAATAAATCGGTGTTGTACAACCACAACCTGCTGTTGCTTTGACTATCACAAGATTAGCATTACCTGTGTTTTCAAACACAAATTTAACCTTAGCAGGAACATTCTGCTTAATAGTGCCAAAGTTATGTTTTGTTTTCACAAAAGTAATTTCAGGTCCAAATACGCCCATACTTTCGGTCAAATTATTCTGCCATGTTGCAGGTGTTGTATTATAAATACCCGTGCCCCCTTTGGCAACAATGTTTTGAGCATTGACTTGGTATATAATAGCGGATAATACGAGAACAGATAAAAAGATTTTTTTCATAATGATGTGTTTTTAGAATTTCTTTGCTTCAAATTTCATTCCAAAAGTAAAATGAATTTCGTAAAACCGAAAAAAAAGTTTGGACAGCATTTTCTCAAAGATAAATCTATTGCAGAAAAAGTTGCAACTATCGTTCCACAATCCTTTGATGGGCAAATTTTAGAGATAGGTCCCGGCACGGGAGTACTTACCCGATTTCTCCTGCAAAATCATAAAGAGCAATTATTCCTCAGTGAAATAGACTCAGAATCTGTATCTTATCTAAAAGAAAACCTAATTGATGCGACCGATTGGGACAGGATTATAGAAGGTGATTTTCTCAAAATTGCTAAAGCAATTCTTGGTAACGACAAGTGGTTTGTGATAGGCAATTTTCCTTATAATATTTCATCTCAGATTCTATTCAAAATACTGGAGAACCGCACTAATGTGGAAGGTTTTGGAGGTATGTTTCAAAGAGAAGTTGCCCGCAGAATATGTTCGGCACCCGATTCAAAAGAATATGGTATCTTGTCCGTATTAATGCAAGCGTATTACAAAGTCGAATATTGTTTTACGGTTTCAGAAGATGTATTCAATCCGCCACCCAAAGTCAAAACGGGGGTTATAAAAGGCTTTCGATATAGAACTCAACTTGAGGAATGTTCGGACAGTTTACTTTTCGATGTAGTTAAAACTGCTTTTAACCAAAGAAGAAAAACGCTCAACAATTGCCTGAAAAAATTTCAAATACCGGCAGGGGAGCTTGAAAGTACCGGGTTTGCAAAATTGCGACCCGAGAATCTCAGTGTTGAAGATTTTATTAAAGTTACGCAAATGATTGAAAAGAGTAGAAATAAGTGATGGTCTTATTTCATTATACGCCATCTTATAATAGACATTTCCTTGTCGGCACTATTCTTTTATCTCAACCTCTATGCTATGCAGTTCGCACACATTGAAAAACCCAACGACCGGCATCGCATTTGGGTCGTTTTGCTTGAAATTGGTTCGAACATTAACCGGTGGAGGCGCAAACATTCCACCATTCTGCATTTGTTGCTGAGCCATGCCTAAATATAAGTGAAAATCGTCCGATATTCCCAAAATTTCAATTTTGACTTTTTCACCGATTTGATAAGACTTCTCAAAATCATTTGTACCCATAATTGAAATGGGAAACAGAAATTCTTGACTATCTGAGAATGCTTGTTCAAAACCGGCATCATAAGAAATATTAATTTTAGAAGGATTATTCATAAACACCCCATTTCTGTATGTTCTAATCCAATAATAATCACCGGGTCCCTGCAAATCCCTTGCATGCATGGTTACAAAATATCCTTTCCGGTTCTCATTATATTTATAGGTAATGGAATCCACAGCAGGGCTTCGCATCATTGTGCTTTGAGCAGAATATATCGTAGCACCTTTATATACATTCAATACAAAGTGTGCATTTTTAACAAAAGTATCTGCCCCCATCGGAGTGTAAACATAAGTGCCGATTTGCATGGGAACAAAAACAAATCTATTTCCATAATTATCCGTCATGATAACAGAGTCAACAGCAAACGCAGGATAGTTGCCATTATTATCAAAATAAGCAATAGACTGTGAAACCTTAATGGTCTGAGGTTTGTGATCATTGGTTAAAATTGCATCAATACAAAGTTGAGGGTCGGTGTTTTTCACCTTAACTTCTACTACATCCTCACAAGAAGCAAATATCAGCAAAGAACTGATGAACAAGAGACGGTATAGAGTCAATATTCTCATGTGTTCCTAAAAATTAAAATTGTAAGTAATAGCGGGCACTGCTCTACCCAACACAGAGAATCGAACGGCTTGTGTTTGCATATAGTCTTCCGGGTTTGGTTGGAAATAAATTGAGAATGGATTTCTTCGCGCATATACATTATATACTGAAAATACCCAATTACTCTCCCATCTTTTTCTTTTCTTTCCCTGAATCGTAATAGACAAGTCAAGACGATGATAAGGTGGAATTCTATAATTATTTCTGGCATCATCGGCTATATTTGGGATAATATATCCCTGAAAATTAAATTTATTCGTAGGGAAAGTTGCCGGTGTCCCGGTATAAAAAACAAAATTGCCGGAGGCGCTGATTCTCTTTGTGATTTCATATATCATCACAAGGTTTAGGTTATGCGCCCTGTCAAAGCGTGCAGGATACCATTTACCCCTGTTAATTCCTTCAACCAATCTTTCGCTTCTTGCTAAGGTATAGCTAATCCATCCGGTAAGTTTTCCGCTGTGTTTTCTCACAAAAAACTCTGCACCATACGCCCTCCCTTTTCCAACCAACAAATCACCCTCTAAAAATTCATTCAACAACAAATCAGCATTGTCAATATAATCCACCTGATTTTGCAATGATTTATAATAAAACTCTACTGAAGTTTCCCATTTATCATCCTGAAAATTTCTAAAATAACCTGCTGCATACTGATTGGCAATCTGTCCGGGAATGTTATTGGTTGCGGGTGTCCACACATCCAATGGAATAGAAGCTGTAGTGTTAGAAATTAATTGAAGATATTGAGACATTCTGTTAAAACTCAGTTTGATGGATGAAAATGAATCCAACGTATATGTTATAGCTAATCGGGGTTCAATGTTTCCATACGATGCAATTGAATGCAACCACCCTACTTTCTCAGTTTTTTCTAAGGGTTTGCGAATATTGGCAGTCGTATCTCTGTAATAATAAGTAGTTCCTTTGCCCACATAATTAAAATGAGAATAGCGTAAACCATAACGTAAATTCAGTTTCTTATTGATCTTGTGTTCAAAATCGGTATAAACCGCATTTTCCCATGAATATCTATTATCCAAAGTTCTGGAACTTATCACTCCATTCAAATTTGTGTGTGAAGTACCGGGAACAAAGGTGTAGAATATTGACTGACCGCCAAAGTTCATCACAAAATCAGGGTTGAAATAGTAACTAAACTCAGGTTTAATGCTATAGTTAATAATATTAGATTTCCAATCAAAACCGGATTCTCCCATTTTTACATCAATTTTATAATCATACTTGCTGTAATAGGCGGTCAAATTAGAAAAAAGACGGTTGTTAAACACTTTATTCCATCGAGCCGTGACAGTTTGGTTACCCCAATCAAAACCAAAAATATCAGATGCTGAAAAAACATCTCTACCTAAATACGCTGAAAGAAAGATACGGTTATTTTTATTTATAAAATAATTGCCCTTTGCAGTAAAGTCATAATAGTAAAAACGGCTGCCTTGCAACTCCTTTTTCATAAAAGGTTTAGCCAACACATCCACATAACTTCTTCGTCCTGCAATAATAAAAGAGCCTCTATTTCGAACTATTGGTCCTTCTAAGGCTAGACGACTAAAAATCACACCAATACCGCCAGTGCCTTTGTATTCTTTAAGATTACCCTCTTTCATCCTCACGTCCAAAATCGAGGCGAGTCTCCCACCATATACTGCAGGAATACCTCCTTTGATGAGTTTAACATCCATCACCGCATCGGGATTAAATACAGAGAAGAAACCAAACAAATGTGCAGAGTTAAAAACAGGTGCTTCATCCAAAAGCACAAGATTTTGGTCAACTGAACTTCCACGCACATTAAAACCTGTAGCGCCCTCACCTACCGTAGTAACACCCGGCATCAATTGAACTACTCTCACTAAATCCACTTCACCCAAAAAAGCGGGTATTTTTTGAATTGTTTTTATGTTCAATTTTACTGAACTCATATCTGTAGATTTAATATTTTCAGATTTTCGTGTTGATTTGACATCAGCGCTTTCCAGCACTTTTGACATAGGACTTAATTCAACATTGAGAGAGATATTTTGGGTAATATTTCTCACTACTACCTTGTCATGATAACCTACATAAGAAAATCTAAATGTATATTTACCATGTGGAATACTCAACGAGTAATAGCCATAGGCATTTGCTGCTGCTCCTTGCGCAAGCTCTTCAACATAGACAGTAGCTGCTATGAGTGATTCACCACTGGCAGAATCTTTCATATAACCACTAATGCTAAATTTAGTTTGGCTAAAAGCACTCGTAGTAACAAGCAAAATAAAAATAAGTAGCAATCTCTTGCGCATACGCCTATAAATAAATAGGTTGCAAAAATATTATAATACCTTACTCACTTTAGCAAATACGACAAAAAAGCAAAGCATACGATATAACTAAATTCTATTAGCTTATTAATGATGGATAGAAATTCCAATCCATAATATGTATATCTTTGCCGACCAATTCCAATGTTTGCACTTCTCAACTTAAATGAGTTATTTGCAGTAATTATCCCCCCGATAATTCTGTTTCTCCTTTATATTGTATTAGCGAAAAAATTCGGCATTTACGACAACCCCATCGGAAGAAGTTCTCATTTCCAAAAAACAATTACAGGAAGTGGTATTGTTTTTTCCATTAGCCTTGCTATTACTGCCTTACTGACAAATATTCAAATCAACAACACGTTTTGGATTGGTTTAACTTTGTTGGTTATTGTAAGCTTTATAGATGATTTAATTTTTATAAAAAATTCATATAGGTTTATTGTTCAAATCATTGTAATAGGATTACTGGTATCTACAATCCCTGTGTCAGACACATACAACAGCTTCGCTGAAAAACTTCCTATATGGATTGGGGCTACTATTTTTGGTGTATGCATCATCAATGGTTTTAATTTCATGGACGGTATCAATGGAATGTTGGCTTCTAATACCTTGGTTATTTTAATCAGCCTGACCTACCTCAACTTTACATTAACAGACGCAGAAGGCCATCTGATACAATTTGCAAATCCTCTATTTATCTATTCATTTTTGGCATCCGTTGCCATATTCCTTTTTTTCAACTTAAGATATCATGCCAAAATGTTTATGGGCGATGCCGGCAGTGTTGGCATAGCATTTTTGGTGATTTATTTAGTATTCATGTTGATTTCCAAGACGGGAAACATAACCTACATACTGCTATTTTCGGTTTTAGGTATTGACTCGGGACTAACTGTTATTTACAAACTAATTTTAAAAGAGAATATTTTTGTTCCACATAGGGATTTTCTGTTTAAAAAATTGGTTCATATAGGCAAATTCAAACACATTCAGGTATCTCTGAGTTATGCAATGATTCAAGCATTGATAAACATCATTATTATATTGTTTCCTTGGGGCAAGAGTATTTATACACAGATCTCGATTGTTTTTATATTAATTGCTGCACAAATTACCACTTATATCATAGTGCGTAACAGATTTACAAAAACGAGAATTGTAAAAATGATGTCTCATAAATAATACAAATGTTCAATCCCAAATTGAACAACACATTCTTTCATTATAAGGCTAAAAGAGTGCACCCTATTTCTTAATAACAACAAGGACTCATCACATTTTTTCAATACAACTATATTTACTTAACACATTTGTTTGTTTTATTCGTATTGCAAGCGTTGTTCACAAGTCAATATTAGAAATAAAAAACAGTTTAAATATTTTTCTACCTTCGCACCCAATTTTAACGAATCAAAAAACTATAATATGAAAAAAAACCCACTAAACCTTACTTTAGTTGCTTTTGCGCTTTTTTATTCGAACGTATCTCTTGGTCAAGAGAAAAGGAACTTCGTTTCTCCAAACGACCCCGCATTGCAAGCGGAATACTCTTATGACAATCCTGCACGCCATTGCTACCATTTAGGTGTTAATATTGGAGTGGCAGGGCTACAACCCCAACCATCTCTCTTTTGGCAAGTTACAGGGAGCTATTCTCCTAAACATTTTATTTTTATGGGTAAGTACCAAAATGATATGCTGATAGATTTGTTAACCGGCAAGAAAGAAAACAAATATATTAAGGTAGGGGGACAGAAAGAATTTGCAAAAAAAATGAACCCCTTAAATGAAATTGAATTTTCAGTTGGTTATAATTTTAAAGATGAAATAGTAAAAGAAGATGTTTCACCCACTATTGGTATTGATGTAACCGGCACTAGTATTTCTGGCAATGTCCAAACAACCTACTACTATGCTTACTATACCAATTATGAAGTTTCAACAAGATATACATCCGGATTGAATTTAGGAATGATTATGGGTAGTGCGACCATGAGTTACGATACTTCAAAAGCAAAGTTAGGTTCTAATAGAATATCTTTCGAAGATCCTTCAACTGCACCTCCATTCGGTTATATCATACCCTATAAAACTACTACTTTTACATTAGGATATATATCTACCGTTACATCGGGTTATAAAGCTAAATTCCAATATAAATCCTTAAGAAGAACCAAGTTTCGCAGTGATGCCACTTACATTATGGGATGCGATTTGCTCTACGCACCATTGATTACAAGGTCTGATGAAGCTTTTTACACCGATACTTCAAATTCGACAATTGTTTTGTCGTCCAAAATTAAGGATGCAAAACTCTCTCGTTTTGGGTTTAGAATGTATACTATTAGAGCACGTAAAAACATTCCTGGTCTATATTATACAGCTGAATTAGGCTTTAGACCCGGAATATACTATGATAAACGCTGGGAAACAGACCCCGATGCTAGCGCTTGGGATAAGACATTTAATAAAATCGGAAAATTTATTCTGACTCCTCCATGGTATATGAAGTTTGGTATTGGATTTAGTATCTAAAGATAATTGCTCTCAATATAAGCACCCTATACAGATTATCCTTTGGGAAGTAAAATTAACTCCTTGAGTTATCTGCTCTGAATTTCGACTTGATATTTGTTTTAAACTGTTGCTATATGTTTTATTTTTTGCAAAAAAACGTAGATAATTTGCTAAACAGTTAGTGCCTAATACAGGTTTAAAACTGGCAATTTGGACGTAAAAATATGTTTCGATTTTGTGCATAGTTTTTCTTGCATTGTATAATTTATTCAATGTATTTCACGCCTTGAATTGAGAATCAACAATAATGGAGTCAAGCCCCAAATACGAACAACTATATTTAGATGGTCCGCGCAGCAGATGGTATGAATTAAAATTCACCTATCGTGTTTTTAAAGAGTTTATCCGTGGATATCGCACCTTACACTTTGCCGGTCCCAGTGTTGCAGTATTTGGTTCTGCTCGTTTTAAACCAGAACACCCCTATTACAAATTAGGCGAAGAAATAGGTAAAAGGCTTGCTGAGATGGGTTTTGCAGTCATGACAGGTGGAGGACCCGGCATTATGGAAGCCGCATGCAAAGGGGCTCATGAAGCAGGTGGCAAAGCCATTGGCTGTAATATTATCTTACCCTATGAACAACACCCCAATCCCTACGCCAATATTCAGGTTAATTTTAAATATTTCTTTGTAAGAAAAGTTTTGATGTTCAAATACTCTTTCGGCTTCATTATATTACCAGGTGGTATTGGCACAGGAGATGAAATGTTTGAAGCCATGACACTCATTCAAACTCAGAAAATCGAAGGATTCCCGATTGTATTAATGGGTAAGGAATTCTGGGAGGGCACAATTAAACAATTAGATGATTTTGACAAAGCAGGTACTGCACATTGGGATGAGATACCTTCATTCAAAATTACGGACGACATAAATGAAGCACTGAAATTCATTAACGACCATGCAATCAAGAAATTCGGGCTTGTCAAAAAAGAATTCACTCCTAAACCATGGCTTTTTGAAAAAGCAGGAATGTAATCATGCACAACGTTTCAATGTATGACATCTTGGTTAGGATTGCCAAAAGCAAGGACACAAATCCTGATTATCTTATGCTGATGGTGCAACGTCTCAGACCAATTGACTATAAAAACACAGCTTATGCCGTAGACAGGTTTAATGATTTGATTTTCATTCTCGAGAAGGACGAATATCTCCTATCAGGATTGCGAACTTATATTCACAGGTTATTAAAAAACAGAAAATTCAGTTCTCTGATTGCGGATTTAGGGATAATCTCATCTGGCGGTTTTAGAAGGGAAATATTCAAAAGATTTTATCATAAGATTTTGCCTATACAACCGGCTGAAAACAGCATGGAGTATTTGGCTACCAATATCTTTTATCACCGCAAAGACCACCGTTGGTTTTCAGCATTGGAAGAAAAAAGTTGGCGTAAATTTTTTGATTTACTCAATATCAAACCATTGTCTGAGTGTGATAATGACAGTTTTGCCGTCAATGAAGTTTTGTTTTCGATTGATCTACTTGCTTTGCGAATATCAGGAACAGCTATGGACTACTCATTGCTGCGAATGCTCCCTGAGTATGCCGGGTTTGACAGTCCTTTTATCAGCCTGCAAAAAGACATTTCGGTTATGATTGAATCCTTTAAGACCGGCACGCAACCAAGAACTGAAGACGACATAAATGTCAAACAAGTCCGAATCTTAATCAAACAATGTAAAGATTATTTGACAAAAGCTTTGGGAAATAAAGACCGTTATGGAATAAATTTTTTTACTACTATTAAGTTTGTACGGCTTCAGCAACAACTTGACAGACTTGAGATGTTGCTCAACTATTTAATAGACAACAAAGAGCAAAAAGATACACATATTAAGACAGTCCATTTTCTCAATCAAATCATTCGCCTGAATGCTAAGAAGAACAACATCAGAGAGTTTTGGCGCACTTCTACCAACCTTGTTGCATATCAAATTACACAACACACAGGCACTACAGGAGAGCATTATATCACCGAAAACCGAAGTGAATACAAGAAGATGTTTTATTCTGCTGCCGGAGGAGGTGTAGTGGTTGGATTTCTTTGTATTTTCAAAGCACAGTTGTCAAATATTGACACGAGTCTTTTCGGGCAAGCATTTTTGTACAGTATAAATTATGCCTTAGGATTTATTGCCATTTATCTCTTTCATTTCACACTTGCCACCAAACAACCTGCGATGACGGCTGCAACCCTTGCCAAAGCACTCAAACCGGAACATAAAGGCTCGGTGAGTTACTCAAACTTTGCTGATTTATTTGCTCGTTTATTTCGCTCACAATTCATTGCATTTGTGGGTAATGTGTTTCTTGCTTTTCCTGTTGCTATTGGACTATTTTTAATTTGGAAATACATTTTTGGTTCAGATTTTCTTACTGTTGAACACAGCCGACAGATGCTGGATGATGTTAATTTTATTAAATCCAAGGCAATACCACATGCCGCATTAACAGGAGTTTTCCTCTTCTTGAGTGGTCTGATTTCCGGCTATTATATCAATCGAAATATTCATGACAGAATCTCTCTGAGAATCAGGAAGCACCCTATTTTGCGAAAATTTTTCCCCGATAAGTCGCTTGACAAATTTGCATCAATTTATGACAAACATATAGGTGGAATTGCCGGCAATTTCTGGTTTGGAGTGATGCTTGGCACAACGGGTACTATTGGAGTGTTTTTTGGATTGGATTTGGGAATTCGACATATCACATTTGCTGCCGGCAACTTTGGATTGGCATTGTTAGGGCTTAACTTTAACATTACTATTTGGGATATATTGATTGCGGTTTTATGTATAGGTTTGATTGGCTTTTTCAACTTTATTGTAAGTTTTGTCTTATCTATGTTTGTGGCTTTGCGTTCGCGCAACTTGAGGCTTTTTGACATTAAACCCATCTTTTTTGCAATATGGACAAGATTCAAACAGAGCAAACGTGATTTTTTTCTTCCTCCACCCAAAAAAGTCTATGCTATCAGGGAAGAATCTGAATCTATTATTGAAGAGAACAGAAATGAGTCTTGAGTTTTATCTTCACATTCCTTACTACATTTGCCCACAATGAAAATACTCGTAGTCAGATTCAGTTCAATAGGCGACATCGTTTTGACTTCGCCTGTACTACGTTGTATCAAAGAGCAAATCAAAGGTGCGGAACTACATTTTGCTACCAAATATCAATACCAATCTATATTCGAGTTCAACCCATATATTGACAAACTGCATCTGCTTGCAGACGATTACAGTTCATTTGCCCGACAACTAAAAAAAGAAAAATTTGACTTTGTTGTGGACTTGCATCACAATCTGCGAACATTCAGATTAAAATCTATTTTGAGAACAAAATCAGCAAGTTTTGATAAACTTAACTTTCAAAAATGGTTAACAGTTCGCACTTGTAACAAAAAACACATGCCTAAAATTCACATTGTGGACAGGTATCTAAATGCAAGCAAATCCTTGGGAATAGTGAATGACGGCAAAGGTTTGGAATATTTCTGCGGAGATACAAAATTGCCGCCTGAAATTGAACCCCATCTGCATCAACTCTACCATGCTGTAGCTATTGGTGGCACATATTTTACTAAAAGGATGCCGGTTGATAAACTGACTGAGTTACTCAAAAAATCCACTCAATTGCTTATTTTGTTAGGCGGAAAGGAAGATTTTGAAAGAGGGCAAGATTTAGCTCTAAAGCTTCAAGGACAAGGCGTTATCAACTTGTGCGGACGTTTGACAATTAACCAAAGCGCTCTTGTAATTAAAAATTGCCTTAAACTTATTACTCACGACACCGGTTTGATGCATATCGGTGCTGCCTTTGACAAACCCATTATTTCCATCTGGGGCAACACAATTCCTGAATTTGGCATGACACCCTATTACTCCGACAACAGCAAAAACGCAAGTCAAAGCGTTATATTAGAAGTTGAAAATCTGTATTGTCGTCCATGTTCCAAACTAGGATTCGACCATTGTCCAAAAGGGCATTTCAGATGTATGAATGATATTGATTTCCACCATGTCCAACTTTAACCCTGAAAAACCAATTTTACTAAAAACCGAAGATGGCAGCCACACGCTCTATCTTCCGCAATTGGACGAAACCTATCACAGCAACACAGGAGCGCTTACAGAAAGTATTCACGTGTATATTAACCACGGGTTTCGTTGCATTGAGCAAACTCATACAATAAAGATATTGGAAGTAGGTTTTGGAACAGGGATGAACGCGATGTTGACATTGATTGAAGCAAATAAAAAACAACAATCGGTGGCATATCACACCTTGGAACCCTACCCCATCCCAATAGAATTAATTTCGAATATTAATATGGGGTTTATTTCGGAACAGGAGGAAATGAGGCAAATCTTAACACAACTTCATACACAAACAGAAAATACAGAATTAGAGCTAACTCCTAATTTTCATTTTACACGTTGGCGTACAAGTATTCAAGAGTTTGACGCTCCACCGGAATCCTTTGACCTGATTTATTATGATGCATTTGCTCCGCGAAAACAACCCGAGATGTGGGATTTTACTGTACTTCAAAAATGTGCAAACTTGTTGCGCAAAGGAGGCATTTTTATCACTTATTGTGCAAACGGGCAGTTTAAACGCAATATGAAATCATTGGGAATGACATTGTCAAATCCACCGGGTATTGGACCCAGAAGAGAAATCACGCAGGCAACAAAAGGTTAAAATTTCACTCCAACTCTCGCCTATCAGACGCATCAATAGGATTATCTGAGTCCTCTCTCATACTGTCATGACCCATTTGATTGAGATATGCCAATGTAAAATTGTCTGTTGCACTGGTCATCAACCAAGAGTTTCCACGTTTTCTGAAAATCTGAACTATCACACCAAACAACTCTCTAAAACTCATTTCAACCTCTGAAACTGTGCTACTGTCATTAATAGAAATAACTCCGTCAATTCCTTTGCCGCCCAAATCTGACAGTGTGGACTCATAATCGCTTACCCGCTCATTTGATGTATAGTTTTCGTCTTTGTTGAGGTCAATAAAGAAATCAATCTTCAAAGAATCAAATTTCTGGTGAAAAGCAGTTTTAATCTCCTGCAAGGTTGTTTGTGGCGTGATTGTGATACTCATAAAATACAAATTTAATTTATTGCAAAGTAGCGCAATTTTGCTCATACAAAAAATGACATGAATCATAATATGTATGAAATTAAGAACGCATTGGAATAAATAATGAAAAGCGAATATTTAGTTCTTCATATTTAGGAACTTAAAAAGTTACCTTTGCCACAACAAAAATTTAATTTTGGAAAAATTATGGAGTCCGGGCAAGTTGATGATTACAGGAGAATATCTTGTAATCAAAGGTGCAAAAGCCTTAGCAGTACCAACGGTTTTAGGGCAACAACTACAATTCTCTCATGACAGAAGGCGAAGATCCAAAATGATCAACTGGGTTTCAATGACCTCGGGCGATGTAATCTGGTATTCCAATCAATTCGATATTGAACACGATTTTGAAGCAGCTGAACAAAAAGGCAGCGGCAGAACCGAATTTATCCAAAGTCTATTGAAAGCCATCCACAATGCCAAACCTGATTTTTTTAAAGAGCATGGTGTTTATACTTTTAAAACTTTTATGGACTTTGATCCCGGTTGGGGACTTGGCAGTAGTGCTTCACTGATTGTCAACCTGGCGATGCTTACCGACCTGCAACCCTTTGAATTGGTTTTTCAGTCCACACTCAATCAAGGCAGCGGTTATGATATTGCAACCAGTTTAATGGGCAAACCCATTATCTATTTTATTGAAGAAGATATGTACCATTGGGCAGAACCGGTGGAATTGTCTTGGAAAAGATTTGCTCATAAATGCAGGTTAATTTACCTCAATCGCAAACAAGATAGCAATGTAGAGATTACACGATTCAAAAGTCGTTGGAGCAAAGATGAGGAGCATAATGTTATAGAGGAAATAAGCAATATAAGCGAGAAACTCATTTCTGTAACAGACTATAAAGAATTTACGCAATTACTCAATAAACATGAGCTCATTATGTCTGAAGTTTTGAAAAGCAAATGCATAAAAGACGAACTTTTCACAGACTTTGATGGAGTTATTAAGTCTCTTGGCGCATGGGGCGGAGACTTTATTTTGGCTTGTTCTAACACAGATACCGATTATACCGACAACTACTTTATTGAAAAAGGATATCAGACTATTATGGACTTTAGCAAAATGATTGATTACGAATGGAAGTAATAAAGAGTATTCACAAAAGTCCGTCCAATATTGCAATCGTTAAATATTGGGGTAAGAAGGGATTTCAACTACCTGCTAATCCTTCTATCAGTTTTACCCTTGATGACATTTTCACTCAAACTGAAATTATTCTTAAAGACAAAAATACTCGTGAAGATTTTGAGATAGTATTTTTCTTTGAAGGCAAACCCAAACCTACATTTTTGCCAAAGATTATCAAGTTCTTTAAGTCTATAAGCCAAAATTTTTCTTGGTTAAAAAAATATTGCATTGAGATTCATTCTCACAACAATTTTCCTTATGGGACGGGCATTGCATCGAGTGCATCATCTATGAGTGCATTGGCGTTGTGCATCATGGATTTAGACCAAAAAATTTCAGGTGTTAACTTATCGAAAAATGATTTTTTGCAAAAAGCATCTTTTTATAGTAGAATAGGTTCCGGGAGTGCGTGCAGGTCAATTTATGGGGGATTTACAGAATGGGGCAAACACGCTGAAATTCTTAACAGTAGCGATGAATACGCTATCCCCTTACAAGACATTCATAGAGATTTCTTGCAAATAAAAGACACCGTCTTACTGATAGAAAATGCCGAGAAAAGCGTATCCAGCAGCAAAGGGCACGAAATGCTTAATCAACATTGGTATGCAAGTAAACGATATGAACAAGGATTTGAACAAACATTAAACCTATATAAAGCCTTGCAGAATGGCGACATTCATACATTTGGACAAATCGCAGAACAAGAGGCTTTAACCCTTCATGCCATGATGCTTACTTCAAAAAATGGATATTTTTTGATTCAACCCAATACTTTAAATGTGCTTCAAGCCATTCGAGAGTTCAGAATACAAAGTGGCTTACCTATATATTTCACAATGGATGCAGGTGCCAATGTGCATTTATTATATTTTGAAAAAAATGTTACGGAGATTAGGGATTTTATTGAAAAGAAAATACTGCAATATTGCGCTAACAATGCTTGTATTCATGCCGGCATCTTGGTTTAAATGAACAGGTAAAAAACAAATCTATACACTATTTACAAAACCATACACCTTGTTCGCAAGGTTAATATACAAATGTTCTCATTGAATAAATATATTATCTTTGCAAGCGTTTAATTCAAAAAAACACAATTTGGGAAAGCGTCAAAAAGCGTTGTTTACAGCCAAGATTCTTCTTTTTGGAGAATACGGAATAATTGAAAACTCAATGGGTTTATCCATCCCTTTCAATCATTTTGTTGGGATGCTCAAAACCAAAGAAGATGGACTAAGTGCTGATTCAAGCAGATCCAACCGACATCTTAAGAAGTTTGTAACTTACCTCAAAAGTCTTCATGCATCTAATGAATTACTATTTGATTTAAACATTACAGATCTTGAGACTGATGTAAATGAAGGAATGTATTTTGACTCCAGCATTCCAAGTGGCTTTGGTATTGGCAGTTCAGGAGCATTGTGTGCTTCGATATATGACAAGTATGCTCAGAACAAGATTCCGGCTACTGAGCTACACAATCAATCTATATTAAACCTTAAGGCGGGTTTGGCTCAAATGGAAAGTTTTTTTCATGGCAAGAGTTCCGGTTTAGACCCATTGATTTGTTATTTGAATCTTCCAGTTCTTGTAAGATCGGGTCAGGACATCAGCCCGATTGGCTTACCTGAGCCAAATGAAGCGGGTGAAGGAGCCATTTTTCTTATCAATTCCGGCACACCCGGACAAACCCAAAGTATGGTTACTCTTTTTCTAAAGAAATGTCAAACAGAAGGGTTTCGTAATTTGATTAAAACCGAATTCAAAAAATACAATGATTTGTGTATAGAGGCATTCTTACGCAAGGATTTCAAGCCTTTATTCAGCTCACTCAAAGAACTGTCAAGTCTTGTTTTCGAACATTTTCAACCCATGATTCCCGAAGTATTCAAAAAACTCTGGAAGCAAGGGATAGACACCAACGCTTATTATCTCAAACTCTGCGGCAGTGGCGGTGGCGGCTATATCTTAGGCTTTACAAAAGATTATAAGAATGCGGAGAAATATCTCAAAGATTTTAGTCCTCATATCATCTATAAATTTTAACTACTGCCAAATAATCAATGGATAGCCGGAACATTAAATACCTTAAGGTTCTTGCGCTGATGTCTTCTGTTCGTTGGTATAATATCTTGCTTACAGCAGTTGCGCAATACATCTCTGCCGGCTTTATTTTCAATTCATTTCCCGAAGGTCTGTTTATTATCCTTTTTGACATCAAATTGCATTTGATTGTTTTTTGCACTTTGTTGATTGTTGCAGGTGGTTTTTTGATTAATGATTTTTATGATTTCAAGCATGATATGATTGTTAGACCACATGTAACACTCTTTCAGGAATTTATTTCAAAAGATTTCCGAATCCGGCTTTATGCATGGCTTAATATGATAGCATTGGGGTTGGCACTGTTGGCATCACTCAAACTTTTTCTGTATTTTTTATTTTTAGCATTTGCACTATGGGTTTATTCACACAAACTCAAAAAATATCCCTTGGTTAAGGAAGTTTCCTCGTCCCTGCTTACTGTTTCTTGCTTTTTCAGTGTAGGAATGCATTATGGAGTTGTATATTGGGATGTATTGGCATTTGGCGTGTATTTTACAATGCTTTTGTTTACCCGCTCTATTATTAAAGGTCAGGAGGAGGTAAAGGCTGATATTGCCCTGCAACGCAACAGTATTGCGGGTATTCTGGGCGATGACAGAACAAGGCTTGTAATTAATGTTTCTATTCTCATACAACTTATTTATTCAGGATTGCTTTATTTAAAATTTTATCCTGCACTTTGGCTTTTCTATATTTTCTTCTCAAACATCATTCTGTTCGGAGTGCTCATAGGTTTGCAAAAACTGAGACAAGGGGAATTTTATATTTTGAATTTTGTATTTAAAATCCTGATTATTTTAGGCACTTTAAATCTAATGTTTTTCTGATTGTTGCGAAATACGGCTAAAGATATGGCAACAATTCCTCTAATTTCATCCCTCGCGAGCCTTTCACAAGTATAGTGTTACCACAGACTTGATTATTTCTAAAATATTCAATCAAATCTGCTGTGTTTTCAAAACTATCGGCTGTATGATTAACTTTACAAAACTCCTTTCCAACGGTAATCACTTTGTCAAATCCCGCCTTTTGTGCCATCTCAAATATAGATTGATGCTCAGAGGGTGCAAAATCACCTAATTCAAACATATCGCCCAAAATGGCGATTTTTTTATCCGCTTTGACTGATTGCAATGTATGTATAGCCACCTCCATACTGCTTGGATTTGCATTATACGCATCCAAGAAAATCAAATTTTTATCTGTCTTTCGCCATTCTGAGCGCATATTTCCGGGTTTGTAGGACGCAATAGCTTCAGCTATTTTGAGTTCATTAATACCAAAATAAAGCCCCACAGCTCTGGCAGCAGCCATATTTACAAGGTTATGCAGCCCTGCAAGATGTGATTTGAAAGAAATGTCAGTTTTGCTCTTAGCAATAATTTCAGGGGCAAGTTGTTCATGAGTTAAGTCAGTAATCGAATACTCTACCTTATTTTTCAGTCTTTTGGACATGCTCGCCAACCAAGTATCATCATGATTGACAAATGCTGTTCCATCGTGCCGGACAAGGTATTGATAGAGGTAACTTTCTTCGTGAGCTACTGCTTCAATACTTCCAAAACCTTCCAAATGCTCCTTGCCAATATTTGTAATAAGTCCACAATCAGGATGACAAATATTACAAAGTTGTTCAATATCACCTTTTTGATTTGTGCCCAATTCTACCAAAACAATTTCAGTATCAACCGGCATTGATAACAATGTAAGAGGTACGCCAATATGGTTATTAAAATTTCCGGGGGTAGCGTGCATTTTATATTGTGTTTCTAATACTTTTTTTAAGAGTTCTTTGGTTGTGGTTTTGCCATTGCTTCCTCCAATCCCCAAAACCTTAGCTTTGCATTGATGGCGATGATATAGTGCAAGATTTTGTAAAGTGGTCAATACATCCTCGACCAATATTACTTTATCACTTTCAAAATCGGGATGTTCATCTCCGACAACCCATGACGCTCCTTGTTCCAATGCTTGTCTCAGAAATTTATTTCCATTAAATCCGGGTCCTTTCAGTGCAAAAAACAAAGCACCTTCTATAGGTTTACGAGTGTCGGTATAAACCTGAAAGTGAGAATCTAGGTAGTATGAATAAAGTAAATCCATTTTCACCGCACAAGATTAATCATTATTTTCTCTATCTTTGTGTTTATGAAAAAGCATATATTAACAATTACCACAATAGTAGTGCTAAATATCATGATATTTTGCTTTCATAATGCAGAAGCCCAAGTTAGCAGCGATATAAGACTCTACTATTCTGATTCATTACAATTCAAAACTGAAGGAAAGACCTTAGTTAACCCATTTATTGGAGGATTTAACCTACCGGTGTTCAGTCAGGTTGACCTCAACAATGACGGCAAACCCGACATAGTTGTCTTTGACCGTTCGGGAGGTGTAACATTAACCTTTATCAACACAGGTATTGCGAACAACTACAATTACGAATACGCGCCTCAATTTGAATATTTGTTTAATGATATTAATACCAACGCTTTTATACTTTTCAGAGACTTCAACCAAGACGGTAAACCTGACTTATTTACATTGGAGGGAGGTTCCAACAGATTCAGGGTGTATATGAATACAACCCAAGCTTCTGATTCAATTATCAGACTTAGAAAAATGGGTGATATTTACCACCTACATAATACAGGGTCTTCACTCATTTTGGGAGGTCGTTTAGCCGATTTGCCCATAATAGATGATTTAGATCAAGACGGAGATTTGGATTACGTCAAGTATGATGACTCTTATAACACACTTGTACTGTATATAAATGAGCAAGTTGAGAAAGGTTTACCAAACGACACCTTTGCCTTCAAATTAGGCGATTTATGCTTTGGCGGCTTTCGTGAAACCTTTGGCGATGTAAACGGGATTATCTTAAGTTGTAATCGTATCTATTTCCCAAACTATCGCAGAGAAGACGTGGATAGAAGACATGGCGGAGGCAGCTCACTACTGTCAATAGATTTGGACAATGACGGGGACAAAGAACTCATTATGGGAAATTCCTCTTTTGAGAATCTTATCATGTTGAAAAATGGCAAAAAGGAATTGGGCATAAACTACGATACCATGATTGCTTATTCACCATATTTCCCTAATAATGACGGAGATGAAGCAAAATTCAAATACATGCCGGCACTCTACCATTTTGATGTAGATGGGGATGGGGAAAAAGACATTATTGCATCAACCTATTTTATGACCGACCCTAAATATGGTACACATCCTATTTTTTCGGACAATACATGGTTCCTTAAAAATGAAGGTAGCGATGAAGCTCCTTATTTTAGAATTAAAAGCAAAAATTTTCTTACCCAAGAGTCCATTGACTTAGGTGCAAATGTCAGCCCTGTTTTCTGGGATATTAACAAAGACGGGCTGATTGACTTGTTGGTTGCAGTTGAGCCAGATACCGTTAAGGAACCTTCCATTAATTATACTCGACTATATAGATACAACAATATTGGAACTTCACAACTTCCTGTGTATGAATTAGTAGATACAGATTTTGCAGATTTCAGCAGTTTTAAACAAATGGGAGTTACCATTGCCATTGGAGATATGGATAATGACGGACTTGAAGACATGGTGGTAGGAAATATCGAAGGCAAAATACTGTTCTTCAAGAATACATCCCTCAACGACTCAGTAAACAACCCTACTTTTTTACTTAAAACTAACAACCTTCTAGGCGAATCTGTTGGCAGTTATGCCGCACCGGCTATTTTTGATTACAGTCAAGATGGCAAACCGGATTTAGTTATTGGAAAATATGACGGTTATTTTGCATATTACAAAAACACTTCTACCGGCTCAGACCCTTTATTCACAAAGATTACAGACAAATTGGGTAATGCACGTTCAAATTTATATCTATCAGACCCGCCCATATATGATGCAATCGGCATGTCTGCTCCATTGTTTTATGATTTTGAAGGTGATGGAAAACCCGAGTTAATTTCCGGTTCAAACTCCGGTCATCTAAAAATGTGGTATATTTCGTATGACCCATTCTATACTTTCCCTGAAATCACTAACTTTTACGGATTAGTCAATGCCAATAGTGACACTGCATGGGGTGTAAGATTAGGTGCTAATTCTAAAATTGCAATTGCCAAGCTCAGAGACAGTTCGACAGCTGATGTACTGATTGGTACAAATAGAGGTGGGTTTAAGTTTTTGAGTTCAAGAGCAGAAATTAAAAAACTCAATATACAAGATGTACCTGCCACAACATATAAGTTGAACGTATATCCCAATCCTAACAAAGGCGAATTCATGATAGAAATCCCTGTTGCATTATCCGAACGCGTTTTAAAAATCAGCATTCATGATTACACCGGACGTGTGGTAAAAACGCTAAATTTCAATAAATACACTGACAATATTGTAAAAATGGAAGTATCCGAGGGGATTTACATTGGCACGATTAGCGACCAAACCGGAATGATTTTGGGTACATGCAAAATTATAATTGCCGACTAAGTTAGTTGAATCCGGGAATCACACAATGCGAGTTCATCCTCTCTGTTGCCCGCAACCACCAACGTCCTTTCGCTTAGATTGTCTAAAATTATTTTGCTAGTTAACTCAATCCCTTCTGTATCCATATTTGAAAAAGGCTCGTCCAGTATAAGCACTTGAGATTTTGTCAAAATAGCCAGCAAGAGTTTAAGTCTATTGAGCCAACCTGCCGACAGTTGATTGATTTTTTTAGAGAATAGATTTTGAGAGAACACATTATTTAAAACCTCGTAGTATTGGTCATGAATGGGCTCTCTGAATTTGAAATGGTAATATATGGCATCTGCTACAGTTAAATCATCAAATAATTGCTGCTGAATACCTGCAAGTGCAAAATCCTTGTAATCAATGGTTAATTTTTCACCCTTGTCACTTAACCAATAGACTTCTCCTAAGTCAGGCTTGGTATATCCCATCAAAATTTTAATTAGCGTGGTTTTGCCTGAACCGTTTTTCCCAATGATTGCAACTTTATCACCAAGATTCAAGGAAAAACTTTTATCTCTGAACAGGATTTTACCTTGGTACGACTTGGTTATTTTATCTACTACTAACTGCATTACATGCGTTTAGAAGAATATCCTCTCATAATACCCCCTTCCGATTCTCTGATAAATTGCAAAATTTCATCTCTCTCGGGACTGACAGGCTTCTCATTTTCAATAATAGCGAGTGCCTTTTGAGTATTATTGCCTCGCAAATAGAGCGTTCGGTAAATATCCTGAATCTCATTAATTTTTTCAGAAGCAAAACCTCTGCGTCTCAGCCCCACCGAATTCACACCTTCATAAGCAACAGGTTGGCGACCGGCTTTGGTATAGGGAGGCACGTCTTTTCTGACCATACAACCTCCGGCTATCATCACGTGCTGTCCAATATGGACAAACTGGTAAACAGCACTCATGCCACCAATAATAACAAAATCTGCAATTACAACATGCCCTGCTAATTGTACGGTATTAGCCAAAATACAGTTATTTCCAACAATACAATCATGCGCCACATGCGAATATGCCATCAATAAACAGTTACTTCCCACTTCTGTTCTACCTAATGCCGTTGTACCTTTATTAACAGTGGCACATTCTCTAACAATGGTATTATCTCCAATAATAGCATAGGTTTCTTCACCATTATATTTTAAATCTTGAGGTATTGCACCGATAGAAGCTCCCGGGAATATTTTGCAATTTTTCCCGATTCTGGAACCGGGGAAAATAACAGCTCCCGACATAATATGTGTTCCTGCTCCAATCTCAACGTCTCTATGAATGGTTACAAAAGGATCTATAACTACATTATCATCAATATTTGCTTGCGGATGAACATACGCTAAAGGTTGTATCATAATGGTATCGTATTAGATTTTATACATTTGTTTTATTGTCTTCCCCTAATGATTTAGATAATTGCTTTTCAACAAAACAGGTTTATTTAGTTTTTACAACCTGCGCCATCATTTCAGATTCGCATACAAGTTTTTCTCCTACCCATGCCCTTCCCTTCATTTGACAAATCCCTCTTCTTACAGGCTCTGTTAGTTCAAGTTTAAGTATGAGTGTATCTCCCGGCACAACCTTCTCTTTGAATTTAGCATTTTCGATTTTGAGAAAATAAGTACCATAGCTCTCAGGGTCTTCCTTGTCTCCCAGAATTAAAATACCACCTGCTTGAGCCATCGTTTCAATTAAGAGTACTCCGGGATAGATTGGGTCTCCGGGAAAATGTCCTTGAAAGAAATATTGGTCTGCACTCACATTTTTTACAGCAATCACAGTAGTAGCATCCATTCTCAGCACTTTGTCAACCAATAAAAAAGGATGTTTGTGGGGCAGAATCCTCATAATATCTTTATGGTCTAAAAGCGGTTTTTCGGAAGGATTATAATAAGGCACTTCGGTCAATGCTCTTTTTTCAATTCTTTTCATTTCTGCCTTAATTTTTTTTGCAAAGGCAACATTGGATGCGTGTCCGGGTCTGGCAGCCATGATTTGTGCTTTGAGCGGCTTACCCACCAAAGCTAAATCTCCAATCAAATCGAGCAACTTGTGACGTGCTGGTTCATTTTGGAATCTCAAATCAAGATTATTTAAAATTCCTTCCTTTTTAACTTCAATTTTATCCTTATTAAAAAGTTTGGCAAGATTATTAAGTTCTTCTTGTTCAACGGGTCTATCAACAATTACAATCGCATTATCCAAGCTTCCGCCTTTGACAAGATTGGCTTTTGCCATAGCTTCAATTTCATGCAGGAAACAAAATGTTCTGCAAGGTCCTATTTCTCTTCTAAATTCTTTGAGCCCGGTGATAGTGGCATGTTGGGTTCCCAATATATGCGAGTTATAATCTACCATTACAGTAAGACGATAGCTATCCAAAGGCATTGCTACCATCTCGACTTTGTTATTTGTATCATTATAATGAATATTTTGGGGTATTTCAAAATATTCTCTGTCTTCTGCAAGTTCAATAATACCAATTTTATCAATAGCCTCAATGAGCAGTCTGGCACTTCCGTCCAAAATCGGGCATTCAGGTCCATCAACCTCAATCAGACAGTTGTCTATCTCCAAGCCAACCAACGTAGCCAGCGTATGTTCAACAGTCGCAATACGTGCACCGTTTTCCTCAAGTGTTGTTCCTCGTGCGGTTTCCACCACCAAGTCGCAATTTGCATCAATAATAGGCTGACCCGGCAAATCCACACGTTTGAATTTATAGCCAAAATTAGCTTCAGCAGGATTCAAAACCAAAGTAGCTTCTTTTCCTGTGTGCAAACCAATTCCTGAAAGTGTAACCTTCCCTGCAAGTGTTGTCTGTTTTGGGTTCATTTTACCTTTGTAGTAAGTTCTTTAATAATATTTTCAAGTTGTCTGACTCTTTCTTCGAGTTTGGGCAAATTTTTGGATATTACCATTGCTTTCAAATTATCTTTCAATGGCATAATAGGCGTACCCATCCAGTCTTTGCCTTCTTCATGAATAGAAGCCGGCACTCCGGATTGGGCACCAAATCTTGATTTGTTGGCAATTTGAATATGACCTGCAAACCCGACTTGTCCTCCTACCATACAATAGTTGCCCAATGTAGTGCTTCCTGACACACCTGTTTGACCGGCAATTACATTGTGCTTGCCAATTTTTACATTATGAGCAATATGTACAAGATTGTCCAATTTAGTTCCGTCCTCAATACGTGTTTCACCCAATGTAGCTCTGTCAATTGCGCAATTAGCACCAATTTCCACATGATTTCCTATCACAACTCTACCCACTTGTGGGATTTTTGCATAAGACCCATCGGGCAATGGAGCATGTCCGAAACCATCAGAGCCAATAACTGTTCCGGAATGGATGATACAATGCTCTCCTATTTCTGTTTCATCATAAAGGGATACTCCCGGAAAAATAATCGTATTTCTACCTATTTTTACATTCTTCCCAATAAAAACATGAGGATAAATCTGAACATTTTCGTCAAGGACGGCAGCTTCTGAAATATAACTAAAAGAGCCTATATAGCATGAAGAAGCTATTCGGGTGTTTTTATGGATAAAGGTCTGTTCTTCAATTCCTATGCGAAATTGCAAAGGGTTAAAGAATCTATCAAGTACCATACAAAAAGCTAAATAAGGGTCTTGAGTACGAATAATGGTAATATCTTCAGGATATTCGCCCAGTTGCAAATCATGATGAACAATAACAGCACCTGCACGAGTTGTTTTGATTTTTTGTATGTATTTGGGGTTTGAAATAAATGAAAGCTTTGTTGCTGTTGCCTCCTCAATACCGGCAACCCCGTCAATAGTCCGGCCTGTTTTCCCTTCTAATTTTCCACCTACCAGAGAAACTATATCTTCAATTGACGGGTTGTTCATATAGGGCACGAAAATAGGCGATTAGAAGTTAATTTTTTATTATTCCGTTTGTTTAAATGAATTTCTAATTCATGTTTAAGCAAAAATACTGCGCAAAGCTTTAACTTTTCACATAATGATAAATAGCCAAAGAACTTATAGTTTTGCCAACCAATAAAAAACGAGCTTACTCTCTTTTACACATCCAATATATACAAATCGCGTTGCCGCACAAATGTCTTTCCTCATTAAATACAGTTATATATTTCTGCTCTACCCTATTTTTATTTTATGGTATGTGGTTACTCAGGATACATCCGCGTATTTCTTACCTGAAAGGTTAATTTTTCTGCATCTCCTACTCTATTCCATTGCATTTTTTCTTCCGTTTAGAGCAGTCAAGTTTGTTTATATACTCATTATTTATTTGTTGAACCTGACCCTGATTTTCTTTGAGGCAGGATATATGTATTTATATAAAGACGAACTGACATCTTCAGTAATATTTATCCTATTGGAGACCAATGTGTCAGAAGCCCGAGAATATCTTCACGTCTATTTTACGTCACCCGTTATTCGTCTCCTATTGATTTTCTTAATCCCATCGATTATGATTCTATGGTCGGTGAACAGAGCCATATACCGCTTTTCTGCTAAATCATACGCCTATGATATCGTTCAGTTAACTAAGAAATCCGGGCAACTATTAAAATGGGGTATCACAATTAAACATTCGATATTTTCGTCTATATCTGTCTATTTTCAAAACATAGCCAAGCATATTGTCTCACATGGTATTTTTTATAAATGGACAATTGCTTTTACAGTCTTCGTATCCGCACTGTTTATTTATATTAAAGCTGAGCATTTCAAACATCATATTCTTTATGCAATGGAAGACGGGTATGAACAATACAAGCAAGAGATTCAGAAATACAAGAATTTTTTAAATAATTCCCAAAACAGTCCTTACATAAAGTCAGTCAAGAAAGAGGATAATGACAAACACCAGACACTCATTGTTGTAATAGGTGAATCGACCACCAAACTTCACATGGGCTTATATGGATACTACCGTAACACAAGCCCGAATCTCAAAGCACTTGGCAAACAAATCATTAGTTTTAATGATGTAATAAGCCCGCATTCACATACTATAGAATCTTTAGAAAAAGTGCTGACCTTTGGTTCCACAGACAATCCAAATGACAAAGAAAAAGGAACAGTAATACAATTAGCACAAGCGGCAGGATATAAAACATATTGGATTTCCAACCAAAACCCCATTGGCGCATACGAAACACTTCTCACCATGATAGCAAAAACTGCCGATCAGAGCTATTTCATAAATATGGGCAGCACTACCGAGCAGAAAAACTATTATAAAGAATCTTATGATGAAAAACTCTTTCCATTCATAGATAAGGCACTGAGCGAACCGGAACCTAAGAAAATTATTTTCGTTCACCTTTATGGAACTCATGCACTTTATAGTGCAAGATATCCCGCAAAGTATAATATTTTCACAGATCAACCGCACACCAAGTATCCGTCAGAGCGTGCTACAGACGCCATTAATACTTATGACAATGCAGTACTTTACAATGACTTTGTAATAAGCCATATTATTAATATGCTAAAAGAACAAGGGAAGGGCAGCGATCAACAGTTAATCTATTTTTCAGACCATGGAGAAGAAGTCTTTCAATCCATGAATTTTGAGGGACATACTGAATCTATCGGAACTTATCCAATGTTTCAAATCCCTTTTATTTATTGGACCAATCAACAAAATAGACTGAATGCATTTGAGCCATATCGAGATAGAAGTTATATGATAGATAACCTAATATATTCTATTGCAGATTTATTGAACATTAAGTTTAGTGGTCGAGACGACCACAAAAGTCTTTTTAGTCCGCAATATGAACCTCGTAAACGTATAGTGAAACACAACATTGATTTCGATAAAGAGATAAAGCCATGAATAAAAAAGTAATATTTACCATTTTAGCAGTACTGACAATAGGTATGCTCGCCTATAGAGCAAAGGAATATATAGAGTATAAAGTAAATAACATGATTGCTTCAGGAGAACTCATTGATAAATATTACACTAAGGTTATTCAAGACAAAATATGGGTACACAGGGTAAACAGCATAGAAAGATTGAAAGAAACCAGTCCTCTTTATAGTGGCGTAGAAGTGGACATTTTATATATACCGGAAAAAAATAATTTTGATGTTTCGCACCCTCCCGCAGGTTCAACCGGTATAACATTATTTGACTATTTAAAATCAAACCCTGATACAAGTACGAAATTTTGGCTTGATTTCAAAAACCTTGATAGTACCAATTTTTCAGATGCTTTAAAAAGACTAACTTATATCTGTCAAGATTTAGCATTAAGCAAAGACAAGTTTATTGTCGAATCCAACCAGACCAAAGAACTCCAAGCATTCACAGATTCCGGGTTCTTCACCAGCTATTACTTACATTATCCCGGCTTATATACCCTCTCCGAGGAGGATTTGCAAATTGAGTTAGATAAAATCCGCAAAGGGATGCAATATGAAACCACCTATATATCGGCTCCGTTTCATGACTATGAAATTTTGAGAAAGTATTTTCCGGACAAAGAGAAATTGCTATGGATGGCAGAAAGTAAATTAAAATTCAGAGACAATATGCAACAGAGTTTGTATGCCTTGAAAGTTGCCAGCGATCCAAAGGTAAAAGTGATTCTTTATTGGGTGGAAATGGACACGCCTATTTTGTAGTCACCACACTGTCAGATGATATGGTTTCAGAACAACCTTCTGATAATGTCTTCAACAGACACCCCTTCAGCTTCAGCTTTGTAATTCTTCACTATTCTATGTCTAAGTACATTGAAGGCAACCGCTTGGACATCCTCCACGTCTGGCGAAATTCTACCCTTCATCAAAGCATGACATTTGGCACCCAAAACTAAGTATTGTCCGGCTCTTGGACCTGCACCAAAGGAAACATACTCTTTGACAAAATCAGGTGCCTTAGTATTACCGGGTCTGGTTTTGGCAACTAATGCAACTGCATATTCAACTACATTATCCGCAATCGGAACCTGTCTTACAAGAGATTGAAAAGCTAAAATCCGTTCTGCATTTGCAATTTTATTGACCTGTACTTTCAAGTCAGATGTAGTTTCTTTGATAATTCTAATCTCTTCATCAAAAGACGGATAGTCCAAAATAATATTGAACATAAACCTATCAAGCTGTGCTTCCGGCAATGGATAAGTACCTTCTTGTTCAATGGGATTCTGTGTTGCAAGAACAAAAAATGGCAAAGGCAAAGCATAGGTTTTTCCTGCAGCAGTTACATTCTTTTCCTGCATAGCTTCCAACAAAGCTGCTTGGGTTTTGGGCGGTGTTCTATTTATTTCATCAGCAAGGACTATATTAGCAAAAACAGGTCCTTGTATATACTTAAACACCCGGCTTTCATCCAATATTTCCGAACCTGTAATATCCGAAGGCATAAGATCAGGCGTAAACTGAATACGATTAAAGCTTAAATCCAATGATTCTGCAATTGTTTTTATGAGCAATGTTTTAGCTAAACCCGGCACTCCTACTAATAAGCAATGTCCGTTGCTGAAGATAGAAGTTAAAACTGCCTCAACAACTTGTTCTTGTCCAACTATAATTTTCCCAATTTCTTGTTTTAGACTTTGTATTGTCTCACCAAACTCTTGTACTAACTCCACCTTGTTTGTCATTGTTCTTTTCTATCTTTATTATTCCACTTATCAATAAAATCACATTTCAGATATTCGTCATTGATATCAACATACATAGTCTTGATTTTTTTCATTACCCATTGTTGCATTACTTCTTCGCGTTTTTGTTCGAGAGCTGTAAATTGAATCTTAGGGTAATCATCGTTCAGATTAGCACGATGTGGCATTATTTCACTTTTCAGATAAAATAGTCTAATGCCTTTTGTTCCATCCGGAAGATCTATCACTTCTGACTGAGAGATTTGTCCCGGCTTTAACTTTGATATAACGTTAGACATTTGATTGTCAATATATTCAATTGAAATTTTTGTTGAACCGGTTTGCGGGTCATTAAACATTCCGCATGTTCTTCTGGTATCATCATCTTCCGAAAATTTAGTAGCTAATTCACAAAAACTTGAAGGGTCCTCAATAAAAGCGTTCCTGATACTGTCTGAAAGTTTTATTGCATCTTGAATATCATAAGAAGTTACTTTGGGTCTAACCAAAATATGCAGACATATTACTCTTTCACCACGTCTTTCAATAAGTTTAATGATATGGAATCCAAACTTGGTTTCAATAATAGGAGAAATACTGTCTTTTTGCAGTTTAAATGCAGCCCTTTCAAATTCCGGCACCATGTCTCCTCTTCCAAATTCGCCTAAACTTCCGCCTCTTTCGGCAGAATATCTATCCTCACTGAAATTACGCGCCATTTTAGCAAAATCGGCACCACGCAGAACAATATCCTCGCGTATTTTTTTGATGGATTCCAGTGCATATTCACGCGCTAAATCAGATGCTTGCGGTTTGATAACGATTTGTCCTATCTCAAATTCAGCTTTGATAAGCGGAATACTGTCTTTGGGTATTTTGTTAAAATATTCTCTAACCTCACTCGGACTCACTTTTAAGTCTCCGGTTATCTTAGCTTCCATAGAGCGCGAAAGCAACTGTGCTCTCATCTTCGGTCTCATCTCCTTTTTGTATTCTGTCAGCGATTTGCCCAGATATTCCTCCAACTTTTTTTCTCCACCCATCTGAGCTGCAAAATATCCGAGCCTGCGATTTAATTCATCCTCTACTTGTTCATCAGATACAGGGATACTATCTATTTCCGCTTGATGAATCATAAGTTTTCGTTTGAGAAGTTCTTCAAAAATGACACATTTCATTTCTTCGGTAACAACAGTCCCATCTTGCGCTATTTGTTGAACCTCAGCATCAAATTCGCTCCTGAGCACTACCTGATCTCCAACAACAGCCAATATGAAGTCAGCGAGTTGTCTCGGGTTGTTTTGTCCCTTCATGTTGTGTGTAGATGCAAGCCATAGTGTTAGCACTAACAGCCCCTTTAATATACTTTTCAGTTTAGCCATATTTTTATTTCTCCCGAATTATATGCATCGTGAAGCATGTTTTTGCGCTTGTCCTCAATATACTGTGCCTTTCTTTGCATGATGATATACTTTTTAATATTTTCTTTCTCAAATTCCATGGGCGTAATATTATCCTTAAACTTAAAATCAACAAAAGTAACAAGATATATATAACCGCCTTCTTCCAATTCCACAAAACGGTTATTTTGCAAAAACCGTTCTTGATTATAATTAGAAGATATTGGTATTTCTCTTAGTACATCATCAAAGTATAGCCATGTATTATCAAGAAAGAAATTTTCTGCTTTAGTTTCTGCAAAGATTCTGAGCAGACTGTCGTTGACAATAGAAGTATTCATAATAAGGTTCTTAGCCTTATTGATTTCTTTTGTCGGCAAATTGTGTCGAATTTTGACATAGCGAATCTTCACAATATTTTTTCGTAGTTGGAAATTATCTTTATTAGCTTCATAATAAGCACTAATAGCACTATCGTTCACTAAGGTATCGGAGTAACTGTTCATCCACTCTTTTTCAAGCTCATAAATCATTAAATTGCGTTTGTACTCTTCTATAATCTCATTCAGATGGAGTTCATCATCTTTGACAACCTTTTTGGCATCTTGTAAGAAGAATTGTTCTTCTGTCCATTTCTCAACATAGTGTCTAAGCCTTGTTGCACTGTCACCTTCGAGCGTTAAGTTAAGTTTTTCTTTAGGAATATCCTCCAAATACAATTCAACATCTCCAACTTTAGCCAACAGTTTTTTTTTCTTTCCAAAAGAAAAATTAGAACAGCCGCCAGCTATTAATAAAAGTGAAATTAAAAAAACAGAAAGTGCTCCTTTCACCACGCAAATATAGAATAATCAATCATGAAAAGATAACGTAAAAACTGATAAGTTATAGCATCCAAAAACACTAATAACTATGAAACAACATCATGAAACCGTATCCTGCCAGATAGCCCAACAATGCCAGCCAAGCAATATTTTTAATATACCAGAAAAATGAAATTTTTTCCATACCCATTGCAACCACACCGGCTGCGGAGCCAATGATTAACATACTACCTCCTGTTCCGGCTGCATAAGCAATGAAGTGCCAAATATGTTCATCGACAGGAAAATTAAACATTCCCATGCTGGCTGCAACTAACGGGACATTATCAATAATAGCGGAAGCTGCGCCCAGCAAGAAGACAAACAACTCGTCAGGCATCATCTGCTGAACATTAGTCCCGAATGCATGAATCAAACCCATTGATTCTAATCCGGCAACTGCCATCAAAATGCCCAGAAAAAATAGCACAGAAGGTATTTCGAGCCATGACAATGCTCGCGATGTAGGTGTTGGATGATGTTCCGCCTTATCTAAAATGTGAAGCGATGATTTCTTTTGATGAAAATTAAAATACTCTGCAGCAATAGACACTACTGCGAATGAGAACATCATACCAATATAAGGCGGCAAATGAGTAATAGTTTTAAATAAGGGTACAAAGGCAATCATACCAAGCCCAAGAAAGAACATGATTTTATGATACTTGGAAGCAGGTTTTTCATGCACATTATCAAATTTTCCATTAAAAGCCGGTAAGAAACTTCCTATGACGAGCGGTATAAGAATACTAATAATACTGGGGAGTAACAAATACTCCATCAATTTGACCGCTGTAACTTTTTTTCCTATCCAAAGCATAGTAGTAGTAATGTCTCCGATGGGAGACCATGCACCACCTGCATTTGCAGCAATAATTATAAAACTTGCGTACCAAATTCTATCTTTATTTTCAGGCAATAGTTTTCTGAGTATTGAAATCAAAACAATAGTTGCAGTTAGATTATCGATAATAGCAGAAAGAAAGAATGCCAAGATTGAAATAATCCATAATAATGTTTTCTTATTCCTTGTTGTTACAAAGCTCTTAACTGTACTGAAACCCTCAAAATAGTCAATCAATTCCACAATAGCCATTGCGCCAATCAAAAAAATCAATATTTCGGCCGTCTTCCCAAAGTGATGGAGTAAGGCAGCCCCCATAATTTGCTCCTTTTGTGCATGCACCAATCCGGCAAAGCCATCCAAAATTTTCTCGTTGGGAGAATCGATCCATTCTGCAAGATTGTCAAGCCCAAGTGTGATTACAGACCAAATCAGCACCATCATGAGCAATGCCGGAACTAATTTGTCAATTTTTATGGTGTGTTCCAGGGTAATAGCAACGTAACCAAGAATAAAGATGATTACAACTAAAAGAGTTAATGTCATGATTTTGAACTTTGAATGGGTGCAAAGTTATAATTGAGCAAGTAAAATCATCTAACTCCATGCGTTAATCATGTAAATCACATCTAAATCCAGATAAATGACGAAGTTAATAATATTAGTAACTATGCATCAACAGCATGAAGCCGTATCCTGTCAAATATCCCAGCAATGCTAACCAAGTAATGTTTTTCATAAACCAGAAAAATGAAATTTTTTCCATACCCATAGCTACTACTCCTGCTGCTGAGCCTATTATCAACATACTACCTCCTATTCCTGCGGCAAATGAAATAAAGTGCCAAATATGTTCATCCATCGGGAAGTTAAACATTCCCATGCTGGCTGCAACTAACGGAACATTATCAATAATAGCCGATGCTGCTCCCAGCAAGAAGACAAACAACTCGTTAGGCATCGTCTTTTGAACATGAGACCCAAAAGTATGAATCAATCCCATTGATTCTAATCCGGCAACTGCCATCAAAATACCCAGAAAGAAAAGCACGGAAGGTATTTCAATTCTTGACAATGCGCGTGCTGTTGGTGTTTGGTGATGCTCTGCCTTATCTAATATATGCAATGATGATTTTTTTTGAATTTTATTAAAATATTCTGCTGCAATGGCAACGACAGCAAACGAAAACATCATTCCAATATACGGTGGTAAATGAGTAAGAGATTTAAAGACAGGAACAAAGACAATCATTCCAAGACCTAATATAAGCATTGGTTTGCGGAACTTTGAAACAGACTTTTCTTGTACATTCTCAAAAGTCCCATTAAAAGCCGGCAAGAAGTTGCCAAGTATGAGAGGCACAATGATGCATAATAAACTGGGGATGAAAAGATACTCCATCAGTTTCCCTGCACTAACTTTTTTCCCTATCCAAAGCATAGTCGAAGTAACATCGCCAATGGGAGGCCACGCTCCTCCTGCATTTGCAGCTATAATAATAAACCCGACATACCAGATTCTATCTTTATTCTCCGGCAATAATTTTCTGAGGATTGAGATTAAAACTATAGTGGTGGTTAAATTATCAATAATGGAAGAAAGACAAAATGCTAAAATCGAAATAATCCATAATAAAGTCCTCTTATTTCTTGTTGATATTAAAGTTTTTACCGAACTGAAACCATCAAAATAATCAATCAATTCTATAATAGCCATTGCCCCAATCAAGAAAATTAATATTTCTGCTGTCTCCCCAAAATGATGAAGTAAGGCAGCCCCCACAATTTGTTCCTTTTGCGCATGCACCAATCCCACAAACCCATCCAAAATTTTCTCGTTGGGAGAATCAAACCATTCTGCAAGATTGTCAAGCCCAAGTGTGATGACAGACCAAATCAGCACCATCATGAGTAATGCCGGAATCAATTTGTCAATTTTGAGTTTGTGTTCTAAAGTAATAGCAATGTAGCCGATCACGAAGAAGATTACAACAAGAAGAGACAATGTCATGATTTTTAAGTTTTAAACGGGCGCAAACTTAAATTGACACAAATAAAATTATCTCGCCAAATCCCACTAATTTATCATAGGGGGGCTATGTTATGCAATGTTATTTTTCGGTTAACAAACGGTCAACAACAGCCTGATTGACGTGAACGGGATATTTCACTTTTAGGCTTTCTACCCATTGTTGTTCAAGCAAATTTTGATAATTGCCGGTAACATGTCCTCTCACTTCATCAAGTTCTTTAAAAGATGGTGGCAAGAATTGATTTGCTCGAACAATATATATCATGTCGCCTTCTTTTACATTGAGAAAATAATTGCCTTTCGTTGCCTTCGCATCTGCTTTGTCAAAAAGCATATCAGCAAAACTGTCTTCTCCTTTGCTGAATTTACCTTTCTTAATACTAAGTGCCAGCGGATCTGCCTTTTTATACAGATTAATAATACTGTCATTAGACAAGCCTTTGCTAATCATCGCGATGATTTTCTTTTCTATCTCTTTGTTGGAAGTAATAAAAACAGTTGCGTCAAATCTATCACCCCAACGGTATTGGTCTTTGTTTTTTTGGAAAAACGCTTCCAGACCGGCTGAATCCTGCATACTCTTAGTCCAAATAACTTCATCCATCAGACTAAATAGAAGAATTCCTTCTTTATACTCTTGAAGCAAATACTTGAATTCAGGGTTATAATCTTCTAAATTTTCTTCATAATAGGTCATTAACTTGTTTACCTTGAATTCATTATAATATTTGTTGATAAGACCCGCCTTATCTGCATTTTCAGCCGGACTTTGTACTTGTTCTATAAATTTAGCAAAATCAGCTACTGTTATATTTTTATCGGCAAAAGCATACAACACTTTGCCGGAGTTCTTATCTTCTGAATATTTCCACTTACCTTGTGTTAAAGCGGTGTCCTTAGAAAAACTTTTAATAAATTTCTTTAACACATTGGGTAATTCCGTCAATTTGAGTTCTTTACTTACCCTTTCATACACAACCATGGTGTTTTGCTGAGAACGCGAATCTCGATTAATTTTCTGGGTCAAAGTACCCACCATTTTATCATAAGGTTCTAAGGGTTTCAAATCAACCCTTTTGATAATATGCACTCCATAATCTGTCTTAACGGGAATAGAAATATCTCCATTGTTCTTTAAATCAAATGCCACATCTTTGAATTCTTTAGGATATTGGCTGGTACGCTTAAACCAACCTAACTCCCCACCTGTAGCGGTTGAACTATTGTCTTCCGAATACAGTTTAACCATTTCCTCAAAAGTCTTTTCACCAGATTTAATTCTGCTATAAATACTGTTGGCTTTTTCAATCGCTTGATTTATCTCCTCTTGGGTTGCATTTTGATTCAGTTTAATCATGATATGAGATACTTTAATCTCTCCCATAGAAGGGCGCTTATCGTTTACTTTAAGAATATGATATCCGAAATCTGTCTTAAAGACCGGGCTCACTTCCCCTTTTTTGGTGTTATACGCCATTGATTCAAAAGGATACACCATTTCAAAAGCGGTGAAATATCCCAGCTCTCCTTTGTTATACTTGGCTGAAGGGTCTTCAGAGAATTTTGTAGCAGCAGTCGCAAAATCCATTTTACCGTTTACTATCAAGTTGCGGATACTGTCAAGATATTTGCGCGCTCGTAAGGTATCGAGAGGATTGTCAAAGTTTTTAACCACAATCAAGATGTGGGAAGCATCCACTTCGTATTTCATTCGCTCATAAGCTTCTTGCATTAGATGTTCGGTAACAGATTTATCTGTCAGAAAAGGTTTGGCAATTTGTTTTCTGTACATAGCCAGTTCATTTTTAAAACTTGGCATAGTATCAAATTTTCTGTCATACGCATCTTGAACTTTTAATTTGAAATTTATATAAAGATTCAAGTAATCATTGACATCCTGCTGAGTATATGAACTTTTCGCAGATGATTGATTTTTCAAAAAACCTCTTTTAAATTCATCATAGGATACGGACTTGTTGCCATAAGTAAACACAACTTCATCTTTCTGGCTAAAGGCTGATATGGCAATAAATAATGCCATGATCAACAAATTTATTTTTTTATTATACATTACTCAATATAACTTATAGTTCTCTATTTCTTATTAGGGTCTGCAAACATAAACATGCAATTAGAATTTGCATTAAAAAATTTCGAATTGTTAAACATAAATCATGTGCACAATATCGAAAATCATGCCACTTCAAGCAAATGTAACCCTTCACAACAATCAAAAAAAACAAATAGTTTTGCTGCCTTTCGAACGAACTTTAAAATAAACAACCTTGAAAAAAATTGCACTTCATTGGAAAATTCTTATTGGGCTAACAGCAGGAATTATTTGGGCATTTTCATCCATTGGCTTGGGATTTAACTCATTCACTCAAGATTGGGTATCTCCATTTGGAATCATCTTTTTAAACCTTTTAAAATTAATTGCCATTCCTTTGGTTATGTTCTCCATTATAACCGGAATTGCTGAACTATCTGATTTAACCAAACTCGGCAGAATGGGAACCAAAGCGCTCATTATTTTTGGATTAACAACTTTTATAGCAATTTTTATTGGCTTGGGCGTAGTAAATATATTTGGTCCCGGTAAGACAATTCCACAAGAGCAAAGAGTCAAAAATAGAATCACTTATGAACTATGGACACAAAACACCCCTGACATACTTCCGGTTGACGAACGCAAACTGATGCAAGACCCAAAGTATTCAGAAATTGTTAATCAAATTTCCAAAAGCAACATTGAGAATGCAACCAATCAAAAATTAGAGGATAAAATACAAGTAGCAAAATACACAAAAAAACAATCCCCTCTAACATTCCTTGTGGATATAGTTCCTGACAATATTGTCAATTCTCTATCTAATAACACACTCCTTCTTCAGATTATTTTCTTTTCAGTCCTATTTGGAATTGCCATCAAAAAAATACCTTCTGAATACAGTGAACGACTCACTTTCTTTTTTGGGGGATTAAACCATGTGTATTTAAAAATGGTTGACATTGTCATGTGGTCATCACCATTTTTTGTTTTTAGTTTGATGGCAGGGAATTTGACTGAAATGGCTGCAAACATGCAAGAACTCATTGAGATTCTTTCTGTTTTATTCAAATACAGCTTGGTATTAGTTTGCGGATTAGCAATAATGCTATTTATCATCTACCCAAGTTTATATGCATTTTTCGGTTATCAAAAAGACGAAAGTACAAGCTTTATTACACGTTATATATACTTCTTTAAATCCATGAGCCCCGCTCAATTGCTGGCATTTTCGACTAGTTCAAGTGCGGCAACACTACCGGTTACTATTGAATGTGTTAACAAAAATCTCAATATTTCAAAAGAAACCACAAGTTTCATACTTCCAATCGGAGCCATTGTCAATATGGATGGCACAGCGTTATATCAAGCTGTTGCTATTGTTTTTCTGGCACAGTTGCATTGGATAGACTTAACGATAGCTCAACAAATTACAATTGTTCTCACAACTGCATTAGCTTCCATAGGTGCAGCTTCCATACCCGGTTCCGGTCTGATTATGTTGATTATGGTGCTTCAATCAGTTCATCTCAATCCTGCATGGATAGCAATTATTCTCCCGATTGACAGAATTTTAGATATGTGCAGAACTGTTGTCAATGTTTCAGGCGACTCAGTTACCGCTTCCATAGTTGAAAAATTTGAACAAAAAACAAATAAAATATGCCGTTCGTAAAAAGACAGGAAATTAGCTATAAACGTATCACCGTTTTTAAATATATAAATTCTATATTTGCACACCATATAAAACACAAAGCAAGCATGATCACTAAGATAATTACCTTAAAATCCATTTTGTTAGCATCAGTAGCTACTGTATTCTTCAATTACTCAAACGCACAATCTAATAATATCTGCGGCTCCGATCAGGTTATTGAGCAATGGAGAAGAGATAATCCGACCACTTTTAATGATGCAGAGACTGCCGGTGCTGTCTCAAACACCAGAAGAACAAAAATTACAATCCCTGTTGTATTTCATGTCTTACATTCCAATGGACCTGAAAACATTCCGGATGCACGTTTCTTTGATCAGATAAAAATTCTAAATGAAGATTATAGTGCTACAAATCCTGATGTGGGTAATGTTAGAAACTCGCTTCACGCACCTTTTGCTGCATTGGTTGCAGATTTTGAAATAGAATTTGTGTTGGCAAAAAGAGACCCAAATGGAAAATGCACTAACGGTATCAACCGTATTTATACTAATATCCACTCCAATGCAAGGGACAATGTTAAAGAAATCGTACTATGGGATCCCAGCCATTACTTAAATATTTGGGTAGTAAGTTCTATTAATTCATCAGGTGCAAAAGGCACTGTTTTGGGATTTGCAAATTTCCCTTGGATGAGCCCTAAAAAAGACGGAATTGTAGTGATTGCAAGCGAAATTGGGTATAGTGGCAACGACAAAGGTCGAACACTCACACACGAAATCGGACATTGGTTAGGTCTCCTTCATACATTCCAAGGGGGCTGTACATACCCTAATGATAGAGTAGAAGACACTCCATTAGTAAAAGAAGAATTCACAAACACATCCTGTCCTCCAACAGGAAATAGTTGCGCTGTGGACGCTAAAAACAATCCTCTTGACACTCTCTATGATCAATGGGAAAACTACATGGATTATTCTCACGGATGTCAGGTTATGTTTACCATAGGCCAAAAAGAAAGAGTGGAATTCTATTTAACAAGCAAAGAATACAACCGATATAAGTTATTCACTGAAGAGAATCTTGCCTTTACAGGCATTACAGGTTCTTCTACCAAACCTATCGCTACTTTCAATGCTGACAAAAGAGTAATCTGTGCCGGCAGTCAAGTCAAATTCACTCAAGTTACTTGTGCGGGCATTAATACAACAAGCAGGACATGGACTTTCGAAGGCGCTGACAATACTACATCATCAGACCTAAGCCCCACTGTTACTTACTCTACACCCGGCAAATACGCTGTAAAACTCAAAGTTACTAATAGCTCCGGTGAAGATGAGTATGAAATCAAAGAATATATCCAGGTAAATCCGTTACAAACTGCACAAAATGGTTTCTTTGAAGGATTTGAAGAACCCAAGCAAAATTCTTTTGCAAGCTCCGGACTATATCAAGTTACCGGTCCGGGATTCTATCCGTTTAATGTACTCAAAGATGTAAGCTATGCCGGTAAATACAGCATCATGGCTCCTATTAATACTTTTAACTTTGCATACAGATTTGGAGTAGAAACACCAGGACTTGATATGACTAAAATTCAAGGAGATCCAATTATTTCCTTTATGGTTAGTCATGCTCGAAGAAATGACACAATACAAGATGTTATAAAAATATTTGTTTCACAAGATTGTGGTGGTACATGGCAACAAGTTTCGCAAAAAAACAGTGCCATCATCAAAACTTTTAATGGCTTTGGAACCGGTTATGTTCCGCAAACACCCGAAGATTGGAAACGCGTTGATTACACCTTGACTGCTTATAAGAATGCACCCAACCTCAAAATTAGAATTGTAGTTGAAAGCGGTGGCGGAAACCCAATCTATATTGACAACATTAACCTTAGTCAATATTATACTTCAATCCCCACTATTGACCAACCTCTTGATGCTGTGATTTACCCAAACCCAAGCAATGGAAACTTTACAATACAAATGGCTTCACTTCAAACAAATAATCATACCAAGATTGCAATTGTTGACATTAATGGAAAAGAGGTCGCATTGCTTCAAAACAACATTATACAAGGGCAAAATCTTTCTTTGGATGTTAACCCCAAGGATTACAATATGACACAAGGTATTTATTTTATTAAAATTGAAACCAATGACGGGGTAGTTACCAAAAAATTCATCTTAACTGACTAACCTATTACTTACTGTATCTATGACAAAAAACAAAGTTCTATATTCAGCTATTGCACTTTTATTTTTTTCGCTCACAAACTTTAATATCAGTGCTCAACAATGCGGTACTGATATTAAATTTGATGAATGGAAAAAGAATAACGTAAACTGGCAAGAACAAGTTAAAGCAGATTATAATAATCATAACGTTGAAAGAAGAACCGGGAAATACATTATCCCGGTTGTTTTTCACATCATTCATACAAACGGACCTGAGAATATTTCTAATGCACAGATCTATGATGCAATCAGAATATTAAATTTAGACTTTAATAAACAGAATACAGATTGGCAGAATGTACGAAACACACCCAGTGCTCCCTTCTTACCATTGGTAGCAGATATGGAAATTGAGTTCCAATTAGCAAAGAGAGATCCACAAGGAAATTGCACCAACGGTATCGAGAGAATAGCTTCTCCCTTACATATAGATGCAGAAGACAATGTAAAGCAACTCTCCAAATGGCCTGTCAATCGATATTTGAATATTTGGGTTGTGAGTACAATATCCAATAGCGATGGCGGAGGAATAATACTTGGCTATTCTAACTTTCCTTGGATGTCTAAGTCGGGCGATGGGATTGTGATGCGCTCAGACGCTGTTGGGTCTATTGAAAAAGCTAATCCATTATATCAAAGAGCACTTACACATGAAGTAGGACATTATTTTGGATTAATGCACACTTTCCAAGGAGGATGTAGTCAATCAGGAGGAGGCGACATGGTAGATGACACACCACCCGTTTCCGCTCAGTTTTCTAACACCGGATGTAATGTTACCAATAAGAGTTGCAGTCAAAGCACATACTATGACCAATGGGAAAACTTTATGGATTACTCTCATGGATGCCAATCTATGTTTTCAAACGGTCAAAAAGCACGAGCATTAGCATTTTTAACCGACAACAAATACGATAGGAAGAATTTATATACAACAGAAAACCTATTGTTTACCGGTCTTATGTCTAACAATAATGAGAAGCCAATCGCTTATTTTGGAAGTGATGTACAGATAGTTTGTGCTGGAAACCCTGTCAAGTTTTTTGATAATTCATGTCAAGGAAATGTTAATCAAAGAATGTGGGAATTCCATGGGGGGGATATACAAACTTCTAATCAAATCTCTCCTGTTGTAACGTATGACGAACCCGGTGATTATGCTGTCAAACTTACTACTACCAACAGTTTTGGCTCATCCACTTACGAAGTTCAAAAATATATTAAAGTGCTACCTAAGATTGCCAAACTAACCGGCATTCATGAAAGTTTTGAAGACCCAATTACATTTTCAATTGAAGGTGTATTTCAACCCACAGGTCAAGGATTTGACACATTCCAGAAGGTTGGAGTAGGATATTTTGGATCTCAAGGATTGAGAGCCCCTATTACAACTGCAAATACAGGCGTCCGTTATGTGATAGAGACTCCTGCCTTAAATATTTCAAACATGTCCGGCATGAACCCTAAAATTTCGTTTATGGTTGGCTATGGACGAAGAAATTCAACGAATAATGATTATATCAGAATCTATGTTTCTGAAGATTGCGGTAACTCTTGGACACAGAAAATGCAACGAGTTAGCGCACAATTTTCTTCAAGCAACGGTTTTGTTACAAATTTTACCCCTTCCAACCAAGGTGAGTGGAAAAGAATCGTATATAGCTTATCAGAATATCAAAACCTGACAAGTTTAATAATCAGAATTGAAGTTGAAAGTGGTGGAGGAAATCCAATTTATATTGACGACATAAATATAAGTCAATATTATACCTCTGTTGAAGGATTTGATAATAAGTCACAAGTCAATATTTTCCCCAACCCTAGTAATGATATTTGCAACATAAAATTGAATTCATCATTCCTCAACAAAAACACCTCTATCAAACTTTTTGATATTTCAGGAAGAGAAATCACAACTTTATTTAATGCTAAAGTGGGGAGTCAAAACCTTGACTTTACCTTCAACCCCAAGCAATATGGTTTGAAGTACGGCATTTATTTTATTAAAATTGAAACAAGTGAGGGCATTTTAACTAAAAAAATGATATTTGCCGACTGATTTTTTAAGTCGTCAGATTTAGTTTTAGTTAATCATCTATGTCAAAAAAAAACCTAGTAATTGTTGAGTCTCCTGCAAAAGCAAAGACGATAGAAAAATACCTTGGTAGCGAATACCTTGTTAAGTCGAGCTACGGACATATCCGCGATTTGGACAAAGGCGATGGAGCAATTGACCTCAAAAACAATTATCAACCTAAATACATCATCCCTGCGGACAAGCTTAAATTAGTCAATGAATTAAAAAAACTAAGCAAAGACGCGGAAACAATCTGGCTTGCATCTGATGATGATCGTGAAGGAGAAGCAATCTCATGGCATTTAGCTGAAGTGTTGGGATTGAAACCCAATAATACCAAAAGAATTGTCTTTAATGAAATTACCAAACCCGCTATTGAACGTGCCATTCAAAACCCACGAAATATTGATACGAATCTTGTAAATGCTCAACAAGCACGCAGGGTTTTAGATAGATTAGTCGGATATGAACTTTCGCCTCTACTTTGGAAAAAAGTAAAACCTTCTTTATCAGCCGGACGTGTGCAATCGGTGGCTGTGCGCTTGGTTGTTGAGAAGGAAAGAGAAATACGAGATGTTAAGATAATCTCTGACTATAGAATTGCCGCTATCTTTTCAGACGGACAAACATTCTTCAAAGCCATTCTTAACAAACGTTTTGCAACAGAAGCTGATGCAATCGCTTTTTTAGAAACCTCTAAAAGTTCCGAATTCAATGTAAAAAGTGTAGAGACTAAACCAATTCAAAGAAACCCTTCCCCACCTTTTACTACAAGCACATTGCAACAAGAAGCATCTCGCAAACTTGGAGCGCCTGTGGGTACCACCATGCAACTCGCTCAAAAATTGTATGAAGAAGGTCATATCACCTATATGAGGACTGACTCTCTGAACTTGTCCGACATGGCTATTGGTGCTGCAAAAAACACTATCAACAATGAATTTGGTGCTGAATATTCCCAAATCAGAAAATACACAACCAAAACTGCCGGAGCACAAGAAGCACATGAAGCTATCAGACCAACCAACTTTAATGTGCAACAAGCTGGCGAAACTGAGCGAGAGAGAAAACTCTACAACTTGATATGGAAACGCGCTATTGCCTCTCAAATGGCGAGCGCAAAGCTTGAAAAAACCATAATTGAGATAGAAAGTAATAACCACAAATACTTATTCATTGCAGAGGGAGAAGTAATCAAGTTTGATGGATTTCTTAGAGTTTACATGGAGTCAAATGATGATGACGAAACAGAAGAAACAGCAGGAATCCTGCCTGCTTTACAAAAAGATGATGCAGTTGTAGCACAAGAAATATCTGCAGAAGAAAAATACTCCCGACCTCCTGCAAGATATACCGAAGCAAGTTTGGTAAAAAAACTGGAAGAATTAGGTATTGGCAGACCTTCTACATACGCCCCAACCATTTCTACTATCCAAAAAAGAGGGTATGTAGAAGTGGGTAAGAAAGAAGGTGCATCAAGAGAACTACACATTCATACACTTAAAAATCAAATAATTACATCTAAAAAACAGACTGAAAAAACCGGTTCTGATAAAGGCAAACTAATCCCCACTGACATAGGAATACTGGTAACCCATTTCCTTGCTGAGCATTTTACCAACATTATGGACTATGGTTTTACTGCTGCCATTGAGAAAGAGTTTGATGATATTGCTGCTGGTCTGCAAACGTGGAGCAAGATGATAGATCGATTTTATCACCCTTTCCATAATCTGGTTAAACAAACCGAAAGCACCGCAGAAAGAATCACCGGTGAAAGAGAAATCGGTACCGACCCCAAGAGCGGCAAGAAGATGATAGCCAAAATGGGTAAATTTGGACCTTATGTTCAAATTGTTGAGCCCGATGAAAATAAAAAATCTCAATTCGCTAGTCTAAGAGCAGGACAAAGTATTGAAACTATAAGTCTTGAAGATGCATTAGAACTGTTCAAACTACCCAGAACAGTAGGGATGTTTGAGGACTCTGAACTGATAATCAACATAGGTCGCTTTGGACCTTATGTATTACACAATAAGAAGTTTTATTCACTACCCAAAAATTTCGACCCACTATCTGTGAGTGAAATTGATGCAATCGGGGTAATAGAAGCAAAACGTGCTGAAGACGTTAACACTGACAAACTACCCTTGCAACTCGGAGAATGGAATGGAGCTACGCTCGAAGTGAACAAAGGCAGATTCGGACCTTATGTTAAATATCAAGGCAAATACTATTCGCTGCCAAAAGGAACTTCACTTTTTGAACTAACAAAAGACCAAGCAATTGATGCAGTCAAATCCAAATTAGCCGAAGAAGAAAAGAAAATCATTGCCAAAATAGGGAGCGGAGATGATGAGATTGTAGTTCAAAACGGTAGATACGGACCCTATTTCACTTATAAAGGCAACAATTACAAACTGGGAAATATCAAACCGGATGCGCTCACCAAGGAACAAGCAGATGAAATCATAAAATCTACTCCTGTAAAGGCATCTCCCAAAAAGAAAAAAACAAAGAAGTAAGTGCGGATGGACTACAACGCTCTGATATATTTGATTGATGATCCGGACAAGACCGTACGCGAGGAGGTTACCAATAAAATTCTCCAGCTTGGTGATGCAATTTTGCCCTCACTCAGACAGAGCTTGGAAAATCTACCTTTTGACAGTCCGGAAGGAATCGAAAGACTCAATCATTTGATTGAAGAAATTGAATTTGCTCAAATCTCAGAAAAAATCATTGACTGGACACAACAACCCGATGATTTGCTCAAAGGAATGTGGCTCACAAACCTGACAAGTGGTTCTGATATTGATTATAACGAACTTAACAAAGAAATTGAACGTATCAAACTTGAGGTATGGCTTGATTTGCGAAGCAATCTAACTGCCCTCGAAAAAGTAAATATTCTCAATCATGTTTTTTTCAAAAGATTTAATTTCAAAGGCGACAATACAGATTATCATAATCCTGACAACAGTTTTCTGAATAGAGTTTTAAAAAAGAAAAAGGGAAATCCCATTTCAATAGCTTTTATTTACTCGATTGTTGCGCAGCGACTCTTTATACCCATTTATGGCGTTAATCTGCCACAACACTTTATACTCGCCTATTTGGACATCCCCGACTTGCCTTCACCTAATGCAGATTCCAAAGGCTGGGTAAAAGATGTACCGGGTGGATTTGATGTACTCTTTTATATTAATCCTTTCAATGAAGGAGCTGTATTTGGCAAAAAACATATAGAAGTATTTTTGCAACAAATCAAAATTGATAATGTGGCACCGGAACTTTTCTACCCTTGTTCTAACAAAGATATTATCATCCGTGTATTGAGAAACCTATTCAATGCCTATTCCTTACGTAATCAAGATAAAAAAGCATTACAATATAAAAAACTGCTGGATATGCTGAATTCGCAGGGTATGTAAATAATTCTGATTACACTCTTACCTCTATTCAAGATCCCACTTTCTACACTATCCATACTTATTAAACCCAATCCACAACACAAGGAAAACTCTTTTGGGTAAGCGGTTCAATTTTCCTAATTTTGCAAAAATTTTTAAAAAAAGTGCTGTCAGCTTTATCAGACAAAGGTTTCCGAAATGCAATTTTGAGTCTTGCCGTTAAAACCATCAAACTGAGATACAAGAACTCTCTGTTGGGTGTTTTTTGGAGCATGCTTAATCCATTGATATTCCTTGTTATTATGCTGATAATTTTCAGAGAAATTGCCTCTATCCCTAATTACGCTTTATATGCCTTGAGTGGACTTGTCTTTTGGAACTTTCTATCCGCTTCAGTTTTGCAAGTTTTGACTTCGTTTATAGACAATTCTGCTATTCTTAAATCTATCAACTTACACCCTTTGAGTTTCCCACTTTCTGCAGTATTAGCAGCCATTTTCAACTTATTACTTTCGCTGATTCCATTTTCAATTCTCATGTTCTTTTTAGGATATAGAATTGACATCAGTCTCATTGCCATCATTCCTGTTTTGTTTGTGAGCGCCCTATTTATCTTGGGATTAGGAATGTTTCTCGGCACAACCAATGTCTATTTCAGAGATGTTCAACTGCTTTGGATTAGCATTATACCTGCTTTTTTCTACTTCACTCCGATAGCTTATACCATTGATATTATCCCTGTTGAATCTCAGAAATACATCAAGATGAATCCATTCTATTACTTTATGGAATGTTATCACGATATTTTTTATTATTCCAGATTTCCCGATTTAAAAAACTTTCTGATTTGCACTATCATGGCATTAATTGTATTTGGGCTGGGGTTATTTTTCTTTAACAAATACCGCAAAGGTTTTATTTCCAACATTTAACAGATGCCACAAGAACCCATTATAAAATTAGAGAATGTGGATATATGCTTTTATGTAATGGAGAGCGGGCACGTTTCTTTGAAAGAGTTTATCTTGCACCCTGGCAAATACAAATTACTACAGAAACAATATGTACTTCGAGACATCTCTTTAGAAATATACAAAGGTGAGAGCATCGGACTTTTAGGAAAAAATGGTTCCGGCAAAAGCACCTTGCTTCGCGCATTATCAGGGATTATTATACCGGAAAAAGGCACATTGACCGTAAAGGGGAAAGTAGCTCCTCTGCTCGGATTGGGTATTGGTCTTGAGCAGGAAATGTCCGGTTTGGAAAACATCAAACTCAGTTGTGCACTTATGGGCTTGTCCAAAGCCGAAACAAAAGATTTAATACCACAAATTATTGAATTTTCTGAATTAGGGGATAGCATACATTGGGCTGTTAAAAGATACAGCACCGGAATGATGAGCAGACTCTCTTTCAGTATTGCTATAATGAAACAACCTGATATTCTTTTGATAGATGAAGTGCTTGCCGTTGGAGACAAGGGTTTTCAGGAGAAATGCCTACACAAGGTCACCGAATTAAAGACTGCAGGCACAACAGTTGTATATGTTTCACATAGCATGAGTGAAATAGAAAACATGTGTTCCAAAGCCGCATTGATTCATAACGGACACTTGGAAATGTTTGGAGATGTAAAGTCAGTTGGTGAAAAGTATCTTCAATTATTTAATTAATGAATTGTGAACAAAGTAAAGGAGCATAAAGACAAATTAATTACGGAAAAAGGTAAACCTCTACAAGCCTATGACGAGGCCGACTACGAGGCACTGGTTAATACCGTTAGAAATTATGAAGAAAGAATCAAGAAGATTGAGGACAGTCCATATTGGAAAATGTACTTGTTCTTTACCAAAACAAAGCTCATCCTTACAAGCGAGAGTTATTTGAAAGGGGACAAATGGAAGTTTATACAGCGCTTACGTTTTTTATGCTCCAAACATGGTTTGTTTTTGATTGGCAAATTCTTCAAACAACTTTTTACACTTATTTTTGGTAGAGTAAACTCCTTTATTGGATTTGGAAAAGGATATGAACCCATTAACTACGAAACATTTAAACAAAAGAACTTTCCAAGAGAAAGTGATTTTGAATTGATGCAAGACAGTATCAAGCGTTTTAATATCAAGCCACACTTTTTCTTATTTGTAATCATCGACCGCATAAGTTTCAAACACCTAAACGCTTTTCTACAATCAATAGAACAACAGGTTTATTCAAATTTTGAAGTACATTTTGTTTTGCAAGACCCGAGTGAAATCATGACATACACGCTCGAAAAAATTACTGCTTCAGACTCTAGATTTAATTTTATAACAGAGGATAAAATCGTTCATTTTGATACTGATATAAAGAATCAATTCATTCTTTACACAAAACCGGATTGCATTCTTTCGTCACACTGTCTTTACCATTTTGCAAACAAGATTAACAATGATCGAGAATCTGATTTTTTCTATTCTGACAATGACTTCTTTGACAAAAACAATTATGAATCAACCCAAACCCCCTATTTTAAACCGGACTGGAGTCCTCACACATTACTTTCCAGAAATTATATAGGAGATTTTTTTGTGGTTAGTACCGAACTTTATAAAAGAACGAAGTTGCAATCACATTTTAATTTTTATAGCCTTGTTCTCAATCTGACTCAAAACGCCCAACAAATTGCCCATATTCAAAAGATTTTATACCACAAGAACAAAAGAAATATTACGAGCGAAGAGATTAAGGAAAACCACCAAGCACTCAACCACTTCTTAGCAGTCTATTATGAGAACAGTTATGCTAAATTATCCGAAACTGCCTTAGGATGTTTTACTCCGATGTTTAAGCTTAAACACACCCCGCTTGTTAGTATTATTATCCCGGCTAAAAACAAAAGTGCCGTTTTGCAAGAATGTATAGATTCCATTTTATCAATCACTACCTATACCAACTACGAAATTATTGTGGTGGACAATGGCAGCACTGAGAAGTCTTTTTTAAGCACATTGGCGCAATACGAATATAATCATCCTAACAAAATACGCTCAATTCGTTTAGACATCCCTTTCAACTATTCAATCTTAAATAATAAAGCTGCTAAAATTGCCAACGGAGATTATCTGCTTTTTTTGAATAATGACACTAAAGTATTCTCACCCAACTTGTTGGAAGAAATGCTCAGATTTGCTCAACTTGAAAATGCCGGTGCAGTAGGTGTGAAACTACTTTATCCCAACAATACAATACAGCATGCAGGTATAATTCTTTCGTTGGATGAAACAGGTGCACACATTTATTCAGGTGCACACAAAGACACTTCAGGATATTACAACAATGCAAGCTGTGTTACAAACTACGGAGCGGTTACCGGTGCTTGTATGATGGTATCAAAAGAAAAATTTCAAATGGTGGGTGGATTTGACGAAAAATTGGCAGTAGATTGCAATGATGTAGATTTATGTTGCAAACTCTATACAATAGGATATTTCAATATCTATATACCACATGTAAGTATGTACCACTACGAATGTTTGACTCGAGGAAATCCAATGTTAAGGACTCAAGCACTGATTCATCAAAACAATGAAAAGAATTACCTCTTAAATAAGTGGGATAAAATGATAAAGAATGACCCATTTTACAACGACAACCTGACTCGTATTTCCAAAAACTACGAAATTAAAAATGCCTGATAATAAAGACATTATATTTAGTTTTATTGTTCCCGTATATAATACGGGAGTGTATCTTGAAGAATGTCTGGACTCAATCATTGCACAAGATTTTGACTTAAATCGAATAGAAATCATTGTGGTTGACGACTGCTCCACTGATAAATCAACACAGGAATTTGTTTTAAAAATTAAAGACAGCGGCACTTTTAAAGGATTTCCTATTACAGTTATTATCAATGAGAAAAATAGTTGGCTTGCAGAAACTCGCAATGTAGGAGTCCGAAATTCAAAGGGTGAATTTATTGTGTGTTTGGACAGTGACGACATCATTGAGCCGGATTATCTTAAATATTGCTATATAGCCCATCAAGCATACCCAAAAGCATCTTGGGTTTATCCGAGTGTACGCAAGTTTGGTTATAGAAACAAGGTGGACATTGCCCCGTATTTTTCATCAAAAAACCTTTTTCTTCAGAATTACATGGTCGTAACCTCGCCCATTAAGCGAGAATTGTGGAATAAACTCAACGGTCAACGCACCAAAATACTTTTCAAAAACATTAAGATGTTGGAAGATTGGGACTTCTGGCAACGTGCTTTAAAGAAGAAACGATTTGGTGTTCCCATCAAGAAAGTACTTTTCAATTATCGGCAAAACATTCATTCATTATTAACGAGAACAGAAGAAGAAGGCAATTTGAGTATATTGCTTGCATACAGACAAAACTGGATGAGTATTTTCTTCCTTAGAGCATCACAAAATGCTTTTAAAGAAGACGACCTTAAATACGCGGGACATCAAGGCATTTTATCAAAGTTATTTATAAAGCTAATCTCTCTTACAACAGGGCGCAAACCCGGCACATTCTCTATTAAAGATGCTCTGCGCTATGTATTTGCCCCTTCGTTGCTTATCAAAAAGAGATTAGAGAGTGAACAAAAATTGACTAAAACACATAAAATGGCGGGTTTTAAATCCGGATTTCCATTAGAATTTGATAAAGACTTGCCTATCTGCAATGAATATAAGAAGACAGCTTTATGCACCCACTTTTGGTGGCATGTTGGTGGTGCGGAGAATATATTAGCTGATTATACTAAGGAAATCAAAGGACTTGGATACAGGGTTGTGGATGTGGCAATAGATTCCGAAGATGAAGCTAAGATTCTAAAAAATAATTTTTCTAAGATTGCAGACGAACAAATTGCACTTGATGAAATAGGCAATGGTCCATACCCGAAGTTGTTAGCTCTATGGGAAATTATCAAAATTGAAAAGCCTCGTATTATCTTGAATATGAGCAATCCATTTATTTATATCCTCAGTCCGTTAATCAAAGAAAAATTCCCCAATACAACTATTTATGACCTTTTACATTGCGAAGAATTTAACGACAATGGGTGGTTTGAAGCAGCTCATCACTTTCAAAAAAATATCGACAAAAGAATTGTTACAAGTGCATTTTGGAAAGATGTATTGATAAAAAAATACAAAGAAGAGTCCGCCAAAATTGAAGTTATTTACAATATGATAAACTATGATGCATTTGTAAAAGAACCTAAAAGCAGAGATGAGAAACTTAAAAAATATCACATTGACCCTAACAAGAAAATTATAGGCTTTTTGGGGAGATTTCATGAACAGAAAAGACCTGATATATTTGTAGAATTAGCTTATAAAATGCAGAATAACAACGATTTTCATTTTGTAATGACAGGTGATGGACCGATGCTTGAGGATTTATTGCCTACTATGAAATCTTTACCCAACTTAACCTATACGGGAGCTACAAAAAATCCGGAAAAATTCTTTACAATGTTTGACATTGCGATATTCCCAAGCCTCTTTGAGGGCTATCCTTTGGTAGGAATAGAATGTGCTCAGATTGGTCTCCCAATCATTGCCGCAGATATTGTAGGCTTTAATGAGATTATTACCAATGGAAAAGCTGGAATGCTATATGAAGTTAAAAGCGAAGAAGAAGATGTGGATAGTATCAGACAAATCCTGCTAAATGACTATGACACATTGCTGGAATTGGGCAAAAACGGACCTGATTTTGTCAATAAATTTCACAATAAGGAAGATATTATCAAAGACATACACAGGGTCTTTACTTTAAATTAAATGATGAAAACCCTGTTTTTACTTATGGTTGCAACTGCAACATTTGTTATGGGATGCACACAAAGCAAAAACAACTCAGAAAGCAATCCAGTTGCAGACTCCATCGAGTCTTATCAAAAATTTCTGGAACAATTTGAACAAGAGGTAAATAAATCCAATGCAAAAAATGCCGATACGGATGAATGGGAATCTGCCGCACAAAGTCTGTTTATAAACTCTCAAAATTATAATAATGAGATTCAACGTCATTGGAAACAGAATAAGACAGTAGAAACTTCTGAATTACTTGAACAATGGGCAGATGCAGAGTTGTTTTCCTATAAAATTGAAAGGCTAATACTCCAACATTGGCAGAATAAAGAGATTTCTGAACTCAAAGAATCTTTGGTAGATATCTCTGATGCAAGTAAAGTAATAGGAAAAACAGATGCAGAAATTCAAGCATTAAAAACCAAAATTGAATCACAAATAAACGAAAGCGAACAGATATTCAGTGGTGCAATCAACGATATTAGCATTCGAGAAACTGAATTGAAGGCTAATTACAAAATTCTGATTAAACCTTAATCCAAGTTAAGAACAGGAGGAACTTGATGCTTTTTAAACTCACTGCGTTTAACAAGTTGTACTACCCTTTGTACAACATCTGCATTGGTTCCGTTTGCAATAATCTGCTCAGGGGATTTGCATTCATCTATCAGTGATTTCAAGATTGAGTCTAAAATAGGATATGCCGGCAAAGAGTCTGAATCCTTTTGCCCATGACGCAACTCGGCACTGGGTTCTTTGTTGATTATATTAACAGGAATGACTTCTCGGTCTGAATTAAGAAAACGTGCAAGTTCATATACTTGCGTTTTATACAAACTACCAATAACAGAAACAGCACCACACAAATCTCCGTACAAAGTTCCATACCCTACAGACAATTCACTTTTGTTACTGGTATTGAGCAAAAGATGTCCCTTCTTGTTACTATAAGCCATGAGCAAATTAGCTCTTATTCGCGCTTGTAAATTTTCTTCAGTTGTATCAAAATGAGTTTCTCCATAAACCTCCTTTAAAACACCTAAGTACTCATGATATAAAGAGGAAATATTGATAATATGATAGGTATTACCCAAATTATTGCACAGCGTTATTGCATCTTCTACGGAACTTTTAGAAGAAAAAGCCGAAGGCATAATCAGTGCAACCACATTTTCAGCCCCCAAAGCGTTGCTTGCCAAGCTTTGCACCAAAGCCGAATCAATGCCACCGGAACTTCCTAAAACTGCTTTTGTAAAACCTGCTTGCTTAAAAAAAGATTTTAATCCGTTTTCTAAATCCGTTTTTAATTTTTCAACCATTGGGTTAAGCACCTAAAATAAAATACCTGCATGCAACGCAATAAAAGTATTATGAGCGGCAGCCTTTTTATCGGACAGAATATCATTAAGTCCATTGTTGAATCTGAGACTGGCAACAAATGCAGTATTGCCTGAAAAACGGTATTCCATACCGGCTCCTATGAAAGTAGCAATTCGGTAAAAACGAATATTGTCATTAAATTCAGTGAATTCTTGCTTTACATCATCATCTTCTCCTGAATTATTATTGAAATATTCTGTTGTCAGTTTATCATGCGAACCCACTCTTTCAGCCTTAAATTTAGCTTGAGTTCTGTATAAAATACCGGGTGAAATTCCAAATTGAGCAAACCATGTAAAATACCCAATTTCATTAATCTTCAATTTTAAAGAAATCGGAATTTCAACATAGGTAAGTTTAAATGTATGTTCAATATTTTCATAATTGAAAGAGTCTTTTTTGCTTAAAAAAGGAGCACTATTAGTAAGTTTAATGCGCGTTCTCAAATTAGTGCTAAGAAAATCAAAAGACAAGAAATAATTACTTTTGGATTTCACAAGGTTCCAATCGCCTGTAATACCAATCGAATATCCGAGTCCAAGTCCATTAGGAGATGCTGGTTTTAGTGCTCTTGAAGTCCAACCAAAATTGGCAGATCCTGTTAAACCTAACTGAAATGCTTTGTCCCCTTCGGCAGATTTGGCTGTGTAAGAAAAGCCCAACATTGTGAATGCGATCAAACATATTTTAAAATTTATCTTCCCTTTCATAATACAAATAGTTGAATAGACGTTTATTTTGCGCAAAATTCAGAAAAAAAAACCAATGCAGCGCACTATTTTAAAAAACTTAATTTTCCTTCTCTTCGCCCTGATAATATTAGGGGGGTGTAATAATGACCCACTCCAAATTAATGTTAAAAAAATAGATGCACCAGTGCATATTCAGCGATTTGAACAAGACTTTTACAAACTGAAAGAGCTTATTCACTCAGATGAGGAATTTGCAAAAGGTTTAGATAGTTTAAAAAAGAAATACGGAGCTTTTTATATTGATTGGATAGAAGCACCCGGCTTGATGGGAATAGGTTCAGCAGACGCGCCTGAAACAAAATTAGTTCTTAAAGAGATATTGGCTAGTCGAACTTTGGAGAGATTGATGAATATTATTGATGCACATTTCAAAGACTTTTCCAAACAAGAAAAACAATTAATCGATGCCTATAAACATTTTAAGTATTATTTCCCAAAAGAACCCATCCCGGATATTGTAACCTTTTTTTCAAATTTCAGTATGACCCTGAACCCTGTGGGACGTGGATATATTGGAATATCACTTGATATGCATTTGGGAGATACTTTTTATATGTACAAAAGCCTTCAACCTCCAATAGAAAACTATTTTCACAAACTACTTGTTCCGGAAAATATCACGGCAATGACATTACTTGCTCATGGAAATGACCTTTTTTATCAAACCAACCCGGATCACAGCTTTGCAGACAACATGTTCTATTGGGGCAAGCTACTTTATTTTACGGAAGCCATGATGCCTGATTTACCCAAACACTTCATCATTGGTTATACCAAGGATGAATACAAATTTTGTTTGGAAGAAGAAAAGAATATTTGGGATTACATCATTAAATCAGATGTTCTGTATTCCACAGAAAAACGGGAGTATTACAAGTTTTTCTCAGAAGGACCGTTCACGGTCGCCCAAGGTGTACCACCTAAAACACCTCCTATGCTGGGAAAATTTGCAGGCTGGCAAGCAGTCAGGGCATTTATGAAAAAAAATCCCAAGGTATCGCTGTCAGAACTTATGAAAATGACAGATGCCGAAACATTTCTCAGAAAAGTAAAATATAAGCCTTAGTTCATATTTATATTTGTGGTTCAAATGAAAATTACTTTTTTGGGGACAGGAACTTCGCAGGGCGTACCGGTAATTGCCTGCCCTTGTGATGTATGTAGTTCTGCAAACCAAAAAGATAACAGACTGAGAACCTCAATTAAAATCGAGATTAACGGGCAAACATTTGTAATAGACTCAGGACCTGATTTTCGCCAACAAATGCTAAGAAGCCATACCAAGCAATTGGATGCATTGATTTTTACCCACGAGCACAAAGACCACATAGCAGGGATGGATGATATCAGAGCATTTAACTATTTCTCGCAAAAAGCAATCGAGATTTATGCAACTGAGCGTGTGCAGCAGGCACTTAAACGTGAGTTTTACTATGTATTTTCAGACGAAAAATACCCCGGTATTCCCGAAGTAAATCTGAATACAATCAAAGAAAACGAACCTTTTTACATTGGCAATATTGAGTTTACACCCATTCAGGTGTTGCATTACTACTTACCGGTATTAGGGTTTCGTATTGGCGACTTTGTTTATATCACTGATGCAAACAAAATTGAACCTAAAGAAATGGAGAAAATAAAAGGCGCTAAAGTGTTGGTTCTAAACGCACTGAGAATACAAAAACACATCTCTCATTTCACGCTTGATGAAGCGATTGAAATAGCGCGGAAAGTAGGGGCGCAACAAACCTACTTAACCCATATTAGCCATCAACTTGGGTTGCATGATATAGTACAAAAAGAACTCCCAGAAGGAATTCATCTTGCACATGACGGGCTAGAACTCATGATCAGCTAAAGTTTAACAAAAAACCAAACTGTTAATTCTTCACATCTACACGTGTAACCTTCATAAACTTGTGTCGCACAACAATATTGCTGATTAATTCATCCAGGTGTTTTGTATCGGTAATATATAAAAGTAGCCTCCCTTCAAATGTGCCGGCATTAGATTCTACTGTGATGGATTTAATATTAACCTTCATGGCTTTGGAAATAATGTCTGTCAGGCTGCTCAACACCCCCACATCATCTATCCCTTCAATTTTAAGCCCCACCAAAAACTGCTTTTCACTGCGCTGATATTGTGCTTCCCACTCTGCTTTTATAACCCGATAGCCATAGTTAGACATGAGTGCAATACCGTTCGAACAATTTGTTCTGTGAATCTTAATCCCCTCTCCTACAGTTACAAATCCAAAAATATCATCTCCCGGAATAGGGTTACAGCATTGAGCCAACTTGTATTCTAATTCTGGTGTATCACCAACAATTATGTTTGTATTCTTATCCGGAAATGTAACAATGGGGGCAATTATTTCAACCTTTGCTTGCTTATGTTTGGTTTTTTTGGCGAGATTTTTCTTCAGATCAATTTCATCTTTGGAAATAAGTCCCAGCCCAACGGAAGCAAATAGGTCTGTCGCAGAATGCAACTTAAAAATGTCAACCAATCTATTAATATGTTCATCAGAGAAGGTAATCTTAGCCGTTTTGAACTTCCTTTTCAGAATTTCTTTACCATGCTCAGCATCCCTTTTCTTTGCATCATTAAAATAGTCCTTGAGTTTGTTTTTCGCCTTACCCGAAACCAGATATCCAAACCATTCCTCTTTAGGAACTTGTTTGTCAGATGTCAGAATCTCAACTTGATCGCCATTGGCAAGCGGTGTTTTGAGTTGTACTAATTTATTGTTGACTTTAGCTCCAATACATTTGATTCCAATTTCAGAATGTATTTCAAAAGCAAAATCAAGAGCGGTGGAACCTGCGGGCATTTTACGAAGTTCTCCTCTGGGTGTAAAAACAAATATTTCTTCTTCAAGTAACTGACTCTTAAACTGATCCAAAAAATCAAGCGCGTTGGGACCCGGATTTTCCAACACATCCTTGACCCTTAAGAGCCATTCATCTAATCCTCTGCCTCCCTCCTTCTCTGCACCTTGATTTTTATATTTCCAATGTGCAGCATACCCTTGTTCTGCCACCTCATCCATGCGGGTAGAACGAATTTGCACTTCCACCCATTGGCCTCCCGGACCCATGACAGTTGTATGCAAAGACTCATAGCCATTGCTTTTGGGTTGTGAAATCCAGTCGCGCAAGCGCGTAGGATTTGGATAGTAAATATCTGTAACAAAGGAATAAACCTTCCAACAATCTGCTTTTTCATTGGTAGGGTTGGTATCAATAATGATGCGAACAGCAAACAAATCGTAAACCTCTTCAAAAGGCACTTGTTGCTTCTCCATCTTGTGCAGAATACTATAAACTGACTTAACCCTTCCCTTTACCTCATATTTCACTCCGTGTTTGTCGAGTACAGTCTTGATTGGATCAGCAAACTTCCTCATATATCTATCACGCGAAGCTTTTGTATCACGGAGTTTAGTAGTTATTTCATTGTACTTTTGTCTTTCTGTGAATTTAACCGCTAAATCCTCAAGTTCTGTTTTCATGGCATATAACCCCAATCTGTGTGCGAGTGGCGCATAAAAAAACAAGGTTTCTGAGGCAATTTTCAACTGATTTTTACGCGACATTGATTCCAAAGTCCGCATATTATGCAGTCTGTCACAAAGCTTAATAATAATTACCCTGACATCTTTTGAAAGGGTGAGCAGCATTTTACGGAAATTCTCCGCTTGCATGGAATCCGCATAATCAAAGACACCGGATATCTTGGTTAACCCATCAACAATCTGAGCAACTTTTTTCCCAAATTTCTTCTCAATATATTCCAAAGAATAATCGCTGTCTTCCACCACGTCATGTATGAGTGCACATGCAATTGAAGTTGCTCCTAAACCAATCTCTTTGGCTGCTATCCTTGCAACTTCAATAGGATGAAAAATATAAGGAACCCCTGACTTTCGCCTAACTCCTCTGTGAGCATCAAGTGCAAGGTTAAAGGCTTCTCTAATGAGTTTTTTATCTTCCTTTTTCAAGGGAAACCTGATAGAACGCAGCAGTCTCCTATAACGATTGATAATTTCCTTATTTTCAAGATCTTCTTGATTAAGTTTTGAGGTAACCGTCTCACTAATTTCTTTCGACATAGATTCTATCTTATATACCTGCAAAACTAACAAATACAAAAAGTGATTTAAGTTTATTTATCCCAAACGGAGACAAAATTTGACACAGAAACTCAACACAAATAATTTTTCAATTTGAATGAATATTGACATCAAAACACATATATTTGCACCCCTCAAAAAAAGAGTTCTTGATTTTAACAAATGCGGATGTGGCGAAACTGGTAGACGCACTAGACTTAGGATCTAGTGGGGCGACCCGTGGGGGTTCGATTCCCTTCATCCGCACTCTTTTTAATTAATTTAATTTATTAAATATAATCCGTGAATATTCAATTTCAAAAAAATGATGACTTGTCAGCGAAACTGACCGTTACTTTTACTCCCGAAGACTATCAACCTAAGGTTGAAGAACAACTTAAAAAACAGCAAAAAAAGGTATCCATTAAAGGGTTCAGACCCGGCAAAGCCCCTATGGGGATGGTAAAAAAGATGTATGGTGAATCTGTACTCATCAACGAGATAAACGAATTGACCAACCAATCCATTAACAATTACCTAAAAGATAACAACATTGAAATTCTGGCACGTCCAATTGAGTCACAAGACCAACAAGCTCTTGACTTTGCCAATCCAACAGACTTTACTTTATCATTTGATATTGGTTTAGCACCTGCTGTGTCATTAAATATTTCAGACAAAGATGTTGTAAAAAGATATAAAATTAAATTACAAGATAGTGAGCTCGAGGACGAAATCAAATATTTGACTGAGCGCTTTGGAGATATGACAGACAAAGACGTGGTTGAAGCTGACGACCTCATTTATGCTGCTGTCAACGAACTTGGTGATGATGGCAAACACCTTGAAAGTGGAATTCACCATAAACATATTTCTTTTTCATTGAAAAATATTGAAGATGAAGAGACTCAAAAACTCTTATTAGGCAAAAAGAAAGATGACGTTTTCACTATAGATTTATTCAAAGTTTATAAAAATGACAAAGCAATGCTTGCACGCACACTTGAAGTAAGCGAAGACATAGTAAACGACTTGAACCCTGTATTCGAACTCGAAATCCATGAAATCAAAACACATCAGGCTGCTGAGGTAAATCAGGCTTTGTTTGACAAAGTATTCCCCAACAGCGGAATCAATGATGAAACAAGTTTCAGAGCAAAATTATCCGAAAATATGGCGGAATACTATGCCGAAGAAGCAGAGCAACTTTTTGAACATTATTTAGATAAAAAACTGGATGAAAACCATCCTCTTACGCTTCCTGACAACTTTTTGAAAAGATGGCTAATGGAGAGCAAAGAAGGCGAATACAACGAAAGTAATATCGAAGAAAGGTACAGCCAAGAAGCTTTCGCTTTGCGTAGAATGTTGGTGCGCGAAAAAATTGCTGCAGAACACAAAATCGAAATTGCACCCGAAGAACTTGAAGACACTGCTATTGCATACTCTATTGGACTGTTCAGACAGTATGGTATTCCAAATGCGACCGCAGACATGGTAAAAGATTATGCAATGAAGCAAATGAAAGAATATGCATTTGTACAAAAAATGCATGACATTGCGCAAAGAAGAAAAGTAACCAATAAACTCAAAGAGATTGTTACAATTCAAGAAGAAGAAATCGGAAAAGAAGATTTTTACAAAAAAGTAAACGAACAAAGAGGCAACGAAACGGCTACTGCCTAAACCTTACTGAATCATTCGCAAAACCCTATACTTAGGGTAAGTTGGGCTATTGAAGAATTCAATAGATGCAGGGTCAATTGTAATCTTGCTAACTCTTGAAGTATTACGACTTGTAAACAGACCTAATCCATTTTCAATGTTGCTATAATCGGTTTGCTTTTGAACAATACCAATCGAAGGCGTTGATGCTGCAACATAGTCAGACAAGTCTTGCGAAGCACTAATGAGGATAAAATCCGTGCGCACGATTCTTCTTTGAATAGCAGGGTCAGTATTAAAAACTCCATTATCCATATTCCCCAAAAAGAAATCAAAAAATCCCACACCGGGAACAACTGTTATACAGTTTGCAGGCAAATAAGGAGCCCCGGACTCATTCACAATATTTGAAGCAAAACGCCATGTGATTTTCTTGATAGTAGTTTGAGTGGTATCTGATTCAGGAAATTCGGCAACCCAAAACTCAAAAAAGGCATCTTGTGATTTTGCATGTAAACCATTCACAAAGCGTAGATTGATATTGAGTTTTGGCGAAACTGACCAAAAAGGATTGGCATTAGAAACAGGGTAATTAATCACCGGTCTTTCAACAATTACTGTTCTACCGGTTGCACTATAGCCCGTCTTATTGTCTTTTATCCACAAACGATAGGAATATTTAGGAAAAATAGAATCATGTGATGCATAAATAATATTGGAACTATTTTGAAAAAAACCTGAATCTTTAGGAATAGAATCAGTAGGGTGAAAAATAATTTCGCGTCCTGTCTGTTCCTCCACTAATTTCACAGTGGCATCTTCAAAATACAGCGAATCTTTGATTTGCGCCACTTGATGTGCGCTAGCATTAGGGTTTAAAAATGTTCTGCCAATTTTCAGATATTGTGTTTGCTGACTTAAATCAAGCAATCCATAAACCACAGCCTGTTCTTTGTATTCTGTAAAAACGTCTATTTCATTATTACAAGATTGTTGCGAAAAAGTTACGAATAGAATAATAATCACTCCAAAGCACTTCCCCACAATCTTTGATATTAAGTTTAAACTCAATGTGATTGATTTTACTACTTTTGCCATACGCTTAAACGAAGCGCAAATATGAGACTTTTTAAATTCATCTTACTTGCTTTTATACCAACGAGCCTGTTTAGTCAGGAAGTGGCAAATGATTTTACCAAAATTCTGTTTAAAGATGATTTTACTTCTACTAAAAATGACGTATGGACACAAACCTACAACATCGACAACTTGTTTGTCAAACAAGCCAACAGCTTTGATTTAGTCAGAAAAAATCCGCAACTCGGGTACTTTGTAATTCCGAACCTTAACGAGAAATATTCTTCTTATGAAATTAAAGCCGGCTTTACACTGATAAAATTAAACCGCAAAAACGCTTCAGCCGGGCTTCTACTCATGGCTGATAAAGATAAATCATCAGGCATTTTGGTTGAAGTAAATCAAAAACGACAATACAGAATCAGCCGAGTGTACCCCGACAGAATAGTCCCTATATCCAAAGGCAAAGACGGATGGGTTAATAATTCATTCGCTGTAACCAAAGATTACAATGAAATTTTAGTCAGAACAAGCAACAAGGTCTATGACTTGTATATCAACCAAAAGTTTATTACATCTTTTTCCGAAATCGAACTTGCCAAAGGCTCATTTGGATTATATATAGGTCCTACATCGCGTGCTTCGTTCAAATTTGTAGAACTGCTGGGTGAAGACGCAATCAAACAGCAACCCAAGATTGACCCAAATGCAAGTCCGGAAGATGTAGCACTTTCACAGATTATAATTCAACTCAGAAATGATTTAGCAAAGAAAGATGCCGAGATTGAAGAACTGCGCACAAAACTTAAGAATTGCAATGGCTCTATACCGTCAAACACGCCTCAAAACTATGGTCCCGACACAGCACTCATTAATAGAAATAGGGAGCTGAACGCCAAAGTCAGAGACATGAGCAATGAGAATGATATCTTAAAAGCCGAATTGCTCAAAGCAAAAGCCGAGATGGCACGGTTGCAAAAATTCAAAGACGAAATACAAACCCAACAAAGCGGTGATATTGTTATTAACCTTACCAATTTGGTTACAACACAAAAAGATAAAATTACCGAATTGGAAACCAAATCCAATCAGTTGCAAGAAGAAAACAATCTTATCAAAAATGACAATACAGTTCTCTCAAACCAAATAATGAAGCGCGATCAAAGGATTACAAAACTCGAAGAAAAAAATCACGAATTGGATTCCATCAACAACAAATACAGAGAAATTTTAATGCGCTTCAATATTGACCCGAACAACCCTGTTGCTCCTGTAATAGAGAACAAAGACAACAATACAAACCAAGATATTCCGCCAAGCAAAGAGACCATTGAGCAAGACTATATCAATCAACTGATTGAAAAAGAAAGAGAAGAAAAGAAGAGGAAAGAGGAAGAGGAAAGAAAGCGCAATGGAAATTAACAATGAAGCAGATTTTTAAAGTAGGCGACAAAAAATTCTTTTCCAAAACAATCACAGAGGCTGACACAGCTGCATTTGACAACGGTCAAGTGCATCCGGTGTATTCAACATTTGCTTTGGGTAGAGATGCAGAATGGGTCTGTCGCACATTTGTTCTTGAAATGAAAGAAGAAAACGAAGAAGGAATTGGAACTTCTTTGTCCATACAACACCTATCCCCTGCCCTGACGGGTCAAATCATAGAGTTTGAAGCCGAAATTTACGAAATAACCGGCAACTCAATTCAATGTAAATACACCGCACGAGTTGGGGAGCGAATAATTGCAACCGGAACTCAAGGACAAAAAATCCTGACCAAAGTCAAGATTGAACAACTTTTTAAATCATTGAAATAGCAAGCACTTATGTCCAATCTGAATATAGTCAATAAAAAAGCAGGGTTTAATTATGCATTGGAACAGAAATATACTGCCGGCATGGCGCTGACCGGAACTGAAGTAAAATCAATCAGACAAAGTAATGCTTCTATTTCTGAAGCCTATTGCGTGATTGAAGGAAATGAACTTTTCATTAAAAACATGCATATTTCTGAGTGGAAATTTGGCAGTTATCTCAACCACGAACCATTGCGAACCCGTAAACTTCTGCTCACAAAAAAAGAACTTCGCAAACTCAAAAGAGGGATTGAGACTGAAGGCTACGCAATCATTCCAATAAGAGTTTTCTTGAGTGATAGAGGACTTATCAAAATCGAGATTGCATTAGCCAAAGGTAAAAAATTGTTTGACAAAAGAGAAGACATCAAGAAAAAAGATCTGGAACGAGAGACCAAACGCAAGTTCTGAGAATAACACTATTTTTGTTCCATGCGCCACAACAGAAAAATACTACTGGGAATATTTATCATCTTCCTTTCCGGAGTGGCAAATGCGCAAATCATTAGAACACAATACATCGCAATTCAAGGAGGGGTATTAGATTTTTCCTCTCGCTGGCTGAACAATCCCTATTCATACAATAAACGTATATCTGCATTGAGCCAAATAGAATACGGCTATCCTTTGTCAAAATATTTCAGCACTTATGCTAATGTATCCTTAGGACATCTCAAAAACATGGGAACAAACTTCCCGTCCGAGATTGGGTCTGATTTTTTTAGAATAGGTGCCGGGCTGCTTCTCAACCCCAATAACGGTACTTTTTTTCTGAGTGAGCATCCAAAAACGATTGAGCCTTATGGGATTGTGGGTTATAATTTTGATGTCATAGGCAAAAACCCTCAAGCCAATTTAAACCGAATGATTTCCAGTGTTTGCTTTGGAGTTGGTTGTTGGATTTTGATTGCAGATAGGTTATGCGTGGGTTATCGCTATACTCTCAACCAAAAACTTGGGCAAGATTACAGAACCTTCAATCAACACACAATGGGTTTCTTGATTGGATTAAATAGTTTTATTCAAGAAGTGAAACAAACTCCTATTAAACTTGAACACGAGAACACATATTAAGACTGAAGATAACTTACATGAAATCACCAAAAAGAATCAATTCCATAGCTCTTAAGGCTTAATTTCGACTTCACCAATGAGAATAGACATCATAACCGTACTTCCTGAATTGCTGCAGAGTCCTTTTAACCACTCCATCATACAAAGAGCAAAGGACAAAGGGCTAGTTGAGATTCACATCCATGCACTCCGAGACTATGCCGACAATAAATACAAGCAAGTTGACGACTATCCCTATGGCGGAGGTGCAGGAATGGTCATCATGCCCTCTCCCTTAGCAAAATGCATAGAAAAACTCAAAGCCGAAAGAAGTTATGATGAAATAATTTTCCTAACCCCGGACGGATTGCCTGCCAAGCAAAAATTAGTAAACACGCTCTCACTGACAGAAAACTTACTCATCATCAGTGGACACTACAAAGGAATTGACCAAAGAATCCGTGACAAATATGTTACACTTGAAATTAGTATTGGAGATTTTGTGGTTACCGGAGGCGAGATTCCGACTGCTTTGTTGGTGGACGGTATTGTCCGACTGATTCCGGGCGTAATCAGCAATGAAGAAAGTGCATTATCAGACAGTTTTCAGGATGGTCTATTGGCACCTCCGGTATATACACGCCCTGCGGAGTTCGAAGGAATGAAAGTGCCCGATGTGCTATTGTCAGGCAATTTCAAAGAGATTGAAAACTGGCGATTGGAACAAGCTGAAAAACGAACACAAGAAAAAAGACCTGACCTTTTTAATTAGCAAACTTTTTTTCATTGCATAAAAAATGCAACATGTTTGGGGTGGTGTATCCCGCCTAATCTACAAGTTCGTGCAAGCAATTTAAAACAGAATTCAGTTGTTAATTAACTTAGCGAATTATTAATTGTTCCGCTATTTTTGTTCCGTGAATATTCAATTAAAAAGAAATCTGGTCGTATTGGACATTGAGAGTACAGGAGTGAATTTTATAAAAGACAAAATTGTCGAACTATTTTTGCTAAAAATAAAACCGAATGGCGAACAAGAAGAATATCTGCAAAGGTTTAATCCTCAGGTATTGATGACAGAAGATGTGATTGCTATCCACGGCATAACCAATGAAATGGTAGCCAACGAACCTGTATTTGCAGAACGCGCAAAAGAAATAATGACTTTTATCGGAGATGCAGACTTGGCAGGTTTTAATTCAGACAAATTTGATATTCCCATGCTCATGGAAGAATTGGGTAGAGCCGGTATTGATTTGATGATTGAAAAGCGCAAGACTATTGATGTACAAAGAATTTTCCATAAAATGGAACCGCGCAATCTGGCTGCTGCCTATCAATTTTATTGTAATAAAGAATTGGACGGGGCGCACTCAGCCAATGCAGATACACGCGCAACATGGGAAATATTAGAGGCACAAATTGAAAAATACAATTCACTTGCCAAAACAGTAGCGGGGCTTTCCGAATTTACATCTAATGGCGAGACGCTGGATTTATCCGGCAGGGTAACCTATAACAGCAAAAGGATTCCCGTTTTTAACTTCGGAAAATACAAAGGGTTCGCAGTTAAGGAGGTGTTTCAAAAAGAGCCATCTTATTTTGATTGGATTATGAACTCAGATTTTTCGATGCAGACAAAAAAGATTATCACCGCCCTTCGTCTGGAAATGATGAATGAAGGAAATACAAGCAAATAATTTATGACAAAGGCTAAACGTGGATTATGCATTATCTATGAGGATGAAAATTACTTGGTGATAGACAAACCTTCCGGTGTGGCGAGTTTGGATGAACATGTTTTTACGACACCATCTATTTTGCGCCTGCTCAAATCTCAATTTCCTGATGCACAACTTTGTCATAGATTAGACAAAGAAACGTCCGGATGTCTGTTGGCATCTAAACACAACGCTGCCTATCGCCATGCTGCCGTACTATTTGAAAAAAGATTGGTGGAAAAGACTTATACCGCTATTTGCAACGGTTCAAGCAATTTTGAAAACCTATGCATTGATTTACCCTTACAAACCTCATCCAAAAGGGTAAAAGTATCACACCGATACGGGAAACCTGCTCAGACGATAGTCAATACGACAGAGCATTTTAAACATTTCAGCGTTGTAGAATGCAAACCCCTAAGCGGACGAACTCACCAAATCAGAGTACATCTTGCCGAACAGCATACGCCAATTATCAATGACAGTCTTTATGGTGGCACGCCACCCTTGTTATCCAAAATCAAACGCCATTTTCAACTATCCAAAGGCGAAGAATCAGAAAGCCCCATCATAGAACGCATTGCATTGCATGCTTCGGGCTTGTCGTTTGACAGTATTGACGGTAAAAGATTAGAAATTAAATGCCCGCTGAGCAAAGACTTAGATGCATTACTTAAGATTTTGAGGCGATACGATAGTGCTTAAGACTTTATCAATCTATCAAGTCTTCTGCCTTGGCAATGAGTTCTGCAATATCAATGACTTGCATATTATTTTCCTGACCGCAAGCTTTGACACCGTCTTGCAGCATAATCATACAAAAGGGGCAGTTTGATGCCACAATTTTGGCTTCGGTTTCAATAGCTTGTTCAATTCGAGCAGTATTGATTTCCTTTTTCCCTTTTTCAGACTCTTTGAAAACCTGCGCTCCCCCTGCACCGCAGCACATCCCTTTGCTTCTACATGTTTTCATTTCGACCAAGTCTGCTTCCATAGCAGCAATCACTTCTCGGGGTGCTTCATAAACATCATTACCTCTGCCGAGATAACAGCTATCATGATAGGTAATTTTTTTACCTTTATAAAAACCTCCCTTTATTTTGAGCCGTCCTTCATTGATAAGGCTTTGCAGAAATTGCATATGGTGAAGTACTTCATAATTACCTCCTAATTCGGGGTATTCATTTTTTATGGTGTTAAAGCAGTGAGGACAAGTTGCAACAATTTTCTCGACACCATATCCATTCAACACAGCAATATTATTATTTGCTTGCATCTGAAACAGGAATTCATTTCCAGCTCTTTTTGCAGGGTCTCCTGTACAACTTTCTTCGTTACCTAAGACCGCAAACTTAACTCCTGCATAATCCAATATTTTGGCAAAAGCTTTTGTTACACGTTGTGCTCTTTGGTCAAAACTACCGGCACATCCCACCCAAAAAAGGATTTCGGGGGTTTCACCGGCAGCTATATAATCGGCATAAGTTCTTACTTTCATTTTTTCTAAATTTGATTTTCTTCTTTATTACTTTCTTTTTCCAGGTCTAAAGCCCAATTACCTCTCTCACTCTGTGCAAACTGCCAGGGCGCACCATTGTTTTCAATATTGCTGAACATCATATTCCACTCTTGCGGAGCGTTAGATTGTTCCATCACAAGATATTGCCTCATGTTCACAATAATTTCCATGGGGTTGATATTTACCGGACACACCTCCACACACGCATTGCAAGTGGTACAAGCCAGCAATTCTTCGCGGGTAATATAGGTATGCAAATCTTTTGGTTCTGCAGGTTCAGGCATAGCACCAGCTCTAATTTTGCCAACTTCTTCTAACCTGTCGCGAGTGTCCATCATGACTTTGCGAGGCGAGAGCAATTTACCTGTTGTGTTTGCCGGACAAACCGAAGTACACCTGCCACATTCCGTACAGGAATATGCATCCAACAAGTTTTTCCATGTTAAATCTTCTACATCTTTCACCCCAAATCTGGGATTTTCAACCGCGGGAGGGGTAAAAGAAGGATCCATCATGGCTTTGACCTCATTGGCAACAAGCGGGTTATTTTGAAACTTTGCTTTGGGGTTAAGATTGGTAAAATAAGTATTGGGGAACGCCAAGATGATATGCAAATGTTTGCTGTAAGGCACATAATTAAGAAACCACAGAATGCCTGCAAAATGAAACCACCAAGCTGCCTGCATCCACATATATGCAGTTGATTCGCTCATGTTTTGGAACAAAGGATATATGAAACCACTCACGGGCATATTGGCATCCTGTTGGAAATGCCGGTCTGCAGCATTCATCACCAAAAGAGCAGTCATTAACACAATCTCTACCACCAATATAACATTGGCATCAAAAAAAGGCCATCCTTTGAGTTCAGGCGACTGAAAGCGATAGATTTTCATAGCATTTCTTCTGAATAAGAAAATGATGCAAGAGATAATCACAAGCAGCCCGAGTATTTCGAAAAAACCGATTGAGAAATCATATAATCCACCCAAAACCGGTCTGAACACCCTGTGTGTACCGGCAATTCCATCAATAATAATTTCAGCAACTTCAATATTAATTAACACAAATCCGAGATATACAAAGATGTGCAAAATACCCGCAATGGGTTTTATTTTGGTCATTTTGCCCTGACCTACTGCAAACCTGAGCATGTTTTTCCAACGTTGAGGTTTATTATCCGTGAGGTCAATATCTTTTCCGATTTGAATATTACGCCTGATTCGGCTGATGCTCTTGTAGAAGAAATAAACCCCTACTCCAAGAACAATGATGAATACAATTTGAGCTATAAAGTCCATGTGGAATTATTTTGGGTTCAATAATAGAAAAAAAATCCGCTCACGCTGAGCCTTATCAATATATAAAAGCATTATAAATAAGGTCTTGAATCTTAGTTCTGTAATTGCCTTTGATGAGTTCCTTATTTTCTTCATTAGGGTAGATTCTGTTTGACAGAAACACATAAACTATATCATATTCAGGGTCAACCCAGATACAAGTTCCTGTAAAGCCGGTATGCCCAAAAGTCTTATCAGAAGCCAATTTGGAAGAAGGCGAAGGTCCATTCCCAAACTCAGGCCTATCAAAACCCAAACCTCTGCGCGAGCGTGCACTCTGTCTGCTTGTAAACAACTTGATTGTTTCAGGTTTAAGAATTTGAACGCCATGATAGACTCCGCCATCCAACATCATTTGTCCTATGGCAGCCAAGTCATAGGCGGTTGAAAACAATCCGGCATTTCCGGAAACACCTCCCAACATTGCAGCACATGGGTCGTGCACATAACCTTGCACAAGTTGTCTTCTATAAACTTGATCGTACTCGGTAGGCACCAATCTATTGCTATTGTAGCAACACAAGGGATTAAAAGTTATATTTTCCAAGCCCATGGGAGCATAAAAATTTTCGTGCAGATACCACTCATAGGTTTCTCCGGACGCTTGTTCTATAATTTCTTTTAGTAAAACCATCCCCAAATCACTATACACATATTTCTTAGGTCCCAGAGGTGCGTCAATAATTTGCTGGTAGATACTAAACCTATAATCATTTTTCATAAACATGCGGTCAGCTACCTGAACACAATACAATGAATCCTCTCTTTTCTTATATAAACTGTCATAAAAAACTCCAAGCGTACTTTTGTAAAAAGGTATCCAAGCCGGCAAACCTGATTCATGCAACAGTAATTGTTTGATGGTCAAATGTTCCTTATTACTGTTACGCGCCCAAATCAAATACTTCCCAATCGGGTCGTCTAACTTTATTTTACCTGTTTCATACAGTTTCATTACAGCCAGAGTAGTTGCCGCAATTTTTGTGACAGAAGCCAAGTCATAGAGATCGTAAGGATTAACAGGATCTTTGTTATCATAGGTGTGATAACCATAACTCAAATCATACACATTTTGCCCCTTGTACAGTACCAGTATCCTACACCCCGGAGCAGCATGACTACTGACTATAGATTGGGCAATTGCGTCAATGGATTTTAGTTTCCTTACATCCAACTTATGTTTTGTGCTTCCGGTCTTGATTACAGGCGGAATAGACTCTGCTCCTGGCGCTTTGATCGCTATACCTGAACCTGATTTGTAATCACCAATACTGACCGGCATTGTTCCTTTGAAGGAGATTTTGCCTTTGAGCAATTCTAATACAGATTGTTGAAAGGGATTAGAATCCTCATGTGCTACAACAACTGTTTTGAGTGTTTGAAATTTGCCTAAGATATAAGGATTGGAAAAAAACAACAATACACTTTGTGTTGCAGCGTTCATGTTTTGCATATACTTGATTTCATTATCTGAGAATCCATAATTCTTATTATTCCAAATTTTGGGTTGATGAATGGAAATCACATACTGCATTCCCGCCACTCTTTTGTTGATTTGCGACTGATAGGTGTCCCAAGCACTTCCTCGTTTGATAAAAATAACCTGCGCGTTTTTGTACTCAGATTGTATCATTTTCACAAAGTCCTCCGGGCGTTCATTACCCAAAACCACAAATGTAATTTTGGCTTGAGGATTTGCTCCTAAAGGCAACATCCCATTCTTGTCACTTAAAAGGATGATACTTTGCTCAGCAATATTTTTTATAAGGGGGTCTGCATCTGGCGGAAACAGTTTTTGCGCAAGTTCGGCAATATCTATCGGGCGGTAATTGCTCAATCCCGCCCACTCCTTCCATTTTAGGATTTCAAGCACCCTTTGATTGAGTTCTTCTATGGTAATTCTACCATCTTCAAGGGCTTTTTTAATCTGCAAAATAGCTGAAGGAATATTTTCGGGAAACAACAATATATGATTACCCGCCAATAACGCTTCCAACTCACCTTGTCCGCCCGGAAAAGAATTACGAACGCCTTTCATATTCATGGCATCTGTGATTGCCAAACCCGTAAATCCATATTCAGTTTTGAGCAAATCTGTTACAACAGCCTTTGATAATGAACTGGGTCTGCCGGGACGATTGTCCAAAGCCGGAACATATAAGTGCCCCAACATTACACCGGCAATATTGCGTTGAATCAAATATCGGAAAGGATACAATTCCAACGAATCTAAACGCTCTCTGCTATAAGGAATAATCGGCAACTCCTTGTGACTGTCAGCTTCGGTATCTCCGTGACCCGGAAAATGCTTGGCACAAGCCAAAACGCCCACATCTTGCATACCGCTTGCATAAGCCCAAGATTTCTCAGCCACTTTTTGTCTGTTTTCACCAAAAGACCTAAAATTGATTATGGGGTTTGCAGGGTTATTATTGATATCGGCAACAGGTGCAAAATTGATATGAATACCCATAGCTTTGAGTTGCAACCCAATCTGCTTGCCCATTTCATATATCAATGAATCATTATCTAAGCTTCCCAACGTTAATTGATAGGGATATTTAACACTGGGTTTGATTCTCATATCCAAGCCCCATTCTGCATCAATACCTATAAATAAAGGGTATTTGGAAATTTCTTGATAATAATTTGTCAAATAAGCCTGTTTAAGTGGATCGCCCTGAAAGAAAATCAATCCACCAATATTGTATTTGCGAATTAATTCTTCAATTTCATTCGTGTGCGCCACATCTTTGTTGGAATAAGCCGCCACCATGAATAGCTGACCAATTTTCTCATCCAAAGTCATTTGTTTAATAACCTGTTCATACCAGCGAACATCAATGGTTTGACTAATGACAGGCGGAGGGTTTTTTCCAAAACTAAGCCCCATTCCACCAATGAAAAGGCATAATAATAGTAACAAAAGCGCTTTTTTTCGCATGAGAGATGAATTAGATAACAAAATTTAGTTTGGCAAATTTCATCCCAAAAGCAAAAAATGAAAATTTAATTTTAAACAAAGCAAACTGAAATTCGTATTTAGTGAACTTGTTAATTGATACGATTGGGATTGATTTTACAATCACATCGAAGCAGCGCAGCGGGCGCTTCGACTACGCTCAGCAACCGCTATACTTCGCTCAGCAAACGCTATTGAGCGGATTTGAAACAGCGGTGCTTCGACTACGCTCAGCGACCGCTATACTACGCTCAGCAACCGCTGCGGAGCCGAAGCAACCGCTGCTGAGCGTAGCCGAAGCATGGCTGCTGAGCATAGTCGAAGCACTACCTCACCAATGTCAATGTCCCTTTGTAATAATACTTCTTTCCTGGTTCTAAATACACTTCGTATTCTATCAGAAACACATAAACACCTGCAGTTGCTTCTTGACCCTTATAAGTACCGTCCCAGACATAATTCGCATCACTGCTCATGCTTATGACCTCTCCCCAGCGGTCTAAAATCGTTGCCCTAAAGCTCTTGATGTTTACACAGTTAATTGTCAATACATCATTCAAACCATCTCCGTTGGGACTGAATGCACTCGGAAACGCGCATATATCAGAAAACTCAGGGCAGTATTCGCCCAAATATGTTGCTCCATGTGTCTCGCAGCCTAAGCTGTCTATGGCTTTGTAATACACAATGCCTGTATCCATGCTCTCAAAATACAAGCCCGTGTAGCTTGCTCCGTTGAAATCCCAAACTCCACTGATGGATTCTTCCGAGCGAAGGTTGAGTTTGTTGTATAGCTTCCCTGTCCAAATACACATACTGTCTGTATGGGTCAGAATGACTTGCGGTGGCTCTTTCATAAAGATTTCCATCGTTTGTGAAAAACTGTCGCAACTGCCCGTGATGGTTGTTTGCCATTTGTTCGGTTTTACTGTCAATGAAATTGAGTTTCCTTGGTTCACTCCATCTATTGCCCAGTCTATCGCTCTGCCATAATAGTCGCTGATGCTTAGTGATGCACCTTTGCATATCATCGTGTCGGAGGGAAGAATCACACAAGGGCAATATTCTTCTAATGGTAGTTGATGAACATATTCACAGCCTATGCTGTCTGTAAGGGTTAGGGTTACAACTCCCGTATCGGCACTCACAAAAACACTGCTGTCCTGCACATGTCCATTTTGGTTCCATGAGTAATGGACTTTGGGTTCGTTTGCGATTGCCAGCAACTTGTTAAAGGGGCGCCCTGCCGGTGCACAAAGACTGTCGGTGTGCTGCAATTCATATTGCGGAGCAAACTTGCCATATACATACATCGTGTCATATTCTCCATCAATGATGCCCACTATCATCTCTTTTGGTTTGGTAACCGTCATCTGAAATGTGCGACTTTGTTCACTGCTGCCATCTTCCCGTATCCAGGTGACTTCTCTGCCCAAATTTTCCTCAAACTCAAGCTGACTGCCATAACAAGCAATGGTATCCTCAGGAAGATAACCCCCTATCTCATACAAATAAACACTGTCTATAAAGACGTGCATGAATTTATATAAATAATCAATGCGTGGAGGTCTAATAGCGGTGGGGTCTATTTTGTATAAATAATTTCTAACCAAATCATCGTCCATAAAATCAAATAGCCACCTAACCATAGTTTGTTGCGAAGTATCCCAAAAATTACCAATGGTGAGTTTGGTATATGGTTTGTCTGCTACAAACTCCCATGAATACTCTACCCACTCCCCCTTGCTCATGTGAGGGCGGGGAATCCTGAATTGAGGTGAATACTTGCCCCATGCACTACCCTTTATCCGTGCCTCTCCCGTTCCTTTATGAACACAAGCAATGTCGGGTGTAGAAAGAAAAATTCCCAAACCGTCTGTCAGATAGGTAGTATAATTGCCTGCTTGCTCAACAGGTCCGTAGGTTATGATAGATTCCATATTCCCTAAGCGTTCAAAAAGATTACTTGTGGACAAAGTCGAATAATCTCCAAACCTGAGCGGCACCTTGGGCAGGTTGAAGGTATCTATCCAATTATTGACACCAACAAAAAAACCAATTTTATATTTTTTACCAACCGTTAAGTTCTGTCTTAATTCATTGGCAATATAGCCATAATAATTCCAAGGGTAGTCTCTAATGGTTTTATATGCATTTATCGAGGCGCGGTCGGCAAATGGCTCTAACACAATAAATGCCATATATTTTCCATTTAATGTATCCTTAGGCAAAGAATATTTGAGGGGGTAATCAAAATCAATATAGCGATAATGACGATAAGTGTATAAGTCTAACGTATAATGATGTGGAAAAGTATACCAACCATCATTTACAGGGGGACTACTCTTCCAATTTGCTTTAATCGAAAAATCATTTTTAAGTGTATAATAGTTAAAAAAAAAGCCGGGATTATTATAGCTCACATCCATGAATGGATTTTTGGGGTTATGCTCAATACAGCAATTTCCATTTACGGATTCACTAGCTCTATAAGACATACACGAACTCCAATGATAACAGGAATCTATCTGAAACTGATACCACATCCCAAACTTATTATTTCGGGTTTTACTGTAATCCAAATTTGTATCAACATCAAACCATTCCTTGGGTTTTGTCTTGTAGGGATGGCTGTCCGGAAACTCCTCAAAACTCCCGTTCTGAACCAAGTTTCTCGGCTTGGATTGTGCTTGTACAGACAGGTTCAAACCTGTCTGTACAAACAACAACAATAAGAGAAAACACAATTTGCGGTATGTAAACAAAATAGCGTGCATATCAATGTCTATTCTATGATTATTCTACTTGCAGCCATTCTATTGCCCTTTATTACCTTCAGAATATAGATTCCGGCACTCAGGGTTCGGGTATTTAGCTGCATGCTCGGTTCAAAAGTAGTATAGCTGCTGATTAACCTGCCACTCAAATCATATATCTCACACTGCATATAGACCTTTGTTGATTCAACATCCAGATTACTGTATAAGTCATCAACAACCCGGATTTCATCTGCAATCGAGTTATGGCGAATGTTGATGCCCGATACATTTTCCTGTTTTCTTTCCGGGAAAATTGAATTGGTGTTAAAATCAAATCCAAAGTGATCCGATGTTGTGCCATAACCAACATGTCCGCGCGGATCGTTCCCGTCAGGTCCTGAATCCGTCATAATGAGTTCATCAAGAACGCTTGTTTCGCCCATATCCTCTGAGGGTGGGTCATATTGATTACATCTGGAATAGGAGGCACTATACTGTTCATCTTCCGCATCAAAATCAATTTTTTGAATTATATTATCCGGATCTGATAGATCCGATTCATATACTATTGTTTCATAATCATTTTCATCTTTGAATTTATAAACAAAATGGTCATTAACTGGTGGGTTCAAGTCCACCCTAATTGCAGGCAATACTATATCTTTTTTCAAGCGGGATTGCTTTCCTAACTTTGCTATGGCTTTAAAAATCTCCGTGGCTTCGTCTTTATGATGAAAACGGCAATGGTACTTGATTTTATTTGTTTCATCCGTACTGATTAATTTACCGTTGCCTGGGTCATACTCAATTTTCCAATCAGGGACATTTGTAGCATCGATATATATGAGGTAAACATTAGAAATATCATAAGTCGCTAAATAAGTAGAGCTATTATTATCAAACAATGTAAACGGGTACATCGCCATGTCGCAGTCGCAGATTTGGGTATAATGTGGGGGTGAAACTCCACCGCCTCCACCCGAGGTACATAAATCATAGCCATTTCCCAAGCCGTCCGGCAATATTACACTTGAAACACTTAATTGATAGGGCGCTAATTTGTACGCCCCTTTACCTCCAATGCCATTTTTGCCGGGTGAGATTCCTATCCACTTAGATTGGAAGCTGCCAAATCCTTCATAAAACTGTGATTTGCCTGCCAAGGTAGGATTCCCTGCTAATTGAATCGTTCCGGGTGCGCCTCCGTAACTGCCATCTCCACCTCCCGCTGCATCGCCAGGCTCTCCGCTGCCACCTATAGCTCCTGAGTAATATACATCAGACCCTACAATGATACCCGTACCCCCCAAACCACCAAATCCTTGTTTACCACCCACTTGACCCGGTTCTCCATTTGCACCATTCGCGCCAGATACATCTAACCACCTTGATATGTTTTGTTGTTGTCCGTCTCCGTCTTCAATATATTTGGTTTTGAGCAGTATGATACCACCACCTCTGGCTCCCCTACCTTGATTGCCTCCTTTACCTCCATCCAAGCCTACCGACCCGTCCATGCCCAGCTCCGGTATGGGGGCTCCGCTTGCTCCGCCTTTGCCTCCGTGTCCGCCTCCATTTCCGCCAACGCCTCCTTGGTATGCAACTCCAAAATCGATATAACCGGCATTACCCATAATTGCTATATAGCTCGGTGCATTAGGTAAGGGATAACTACCAAAAATGTTATTCGCTGAAGTGGGCTGAGTTACATTACTTGTTACCTGTGGATCTCCATCTGTTCCCAATGTTCCCGTATGTTTATTAACCTGGGCAGGATCCGGGGTTAAACATGGTTCAAAGTAAAGGGAGTACTCTCCGCCTCCATTACCGTCATAATATGTATCTCCGGGCGCACCTTGACCGCCCTGACCAAATAAATAACCATCATCCGGCTTAAATCCACAGCCTTTTGCGCTTATAAAGGAATTCTTCATGGTGATACTATTTGTCTTTAATGCCAATACTCCTCCGGTATATCCATCCCATGGATGACATTTTACAAATACATTATCTAAAGTCAAATCCCCAAATTGCTCTAATTGAATTACCTGTACTCGGTCATTACCTGCTGTGGAATAACCACGACTTAGCAAACTCACCTCTAACTCATCTCCGGAGGGGTTGACATTGATTATATCCACTTCTTCCCAATGACCAATATAGGTTGAACTGCCTATCATCTGAATCACTATCGCTCGGTTGGATGCTGAAAATGAACCTGAAATTGTATTTGGGGCTAAATTTAACTTCATATTGGCACCCCATGCCGTAATCGTGGTTACTTGTGCACGGTTGTCGTCCGCATACCATTCGCCTGGACTCGGATTAGCCCGCGTCATGGACGGATACCCCATCATAAACTGTCCCCACGACAGTCCCGAAAATAAGGTAAGTATGCCCATCAATAGCATAGCCTTTTTACGATTAACCCCTGTGTGTGTGTGTGTGTGTGTGTGTGTGTGTGTGTGTGTGTTACCACCGCTGAACACACTCTACGATGATTTTGTAATAATTGTTTCATATCGGTATGTTTTTAAGTGAACTTCAAAGTTAAAACTATTTTTTTGATAAAAACAAATTTTTGAGGGATAAAAATAAATCACCCAATTCATTCCGCCATGCCAAAGCACCTAAAATACTTGCAAACAACTGTGGATTTATATACTCTCGCAACTTCTCACGTTTATACATAGATATTTATCCATTAGCAAAAACCACAGTAGTATATTATATTACTTTTGACACCTTGTTTTTGATATGTCAATCATCCTAAACAATTATAAAAACAAAGCGATTAATACTGCAATTTTCAGTATTTTATCAAACGCTTGTTTGGCTATTATCAAATGGTTGGCGGGTATTTTTGGCAACTCTTATGCATTAATTGCTGATGCAATCGAATCAACGACAGACACTTTTGCTTCACTATTGGTATTATTTGGAATCAAATACACACAAAAACCTGCAGATGCCAACCATCCTTATGGACATGGACGACTTGAACCTTTGATAACCTTTATGGTGGTGGCTTTTTTGGTCATTTCTGCCATGCTGATTACATTTCAAAGTATAGAAAATATTGGCACTCCACATGATAGTCCTAAGTTGTTTACACTTTTTATTCTTGCGCCCATTATCATTTGGAAAGAAATCTCTTATCAGTTAGTCATTCGCAGAGCAAAACTCATAGGCAGCACAGTACTCAAGGCAGATGCATGGCACCATCGTAGCGATGCAATTACGTCTGTAGCTGCATTCATCGGCATTAGTATTGCACTGATTTTAGGGAAAGGATTTGAATCTGCGGATGATTGGGCTGCTTTATTTTCAGCCGGTTTTATATTTTATAATGCATACAGGATTTTTCGTCCTGCTTTGGGTGAAATCATGGATGAGCATTTGTATGATGATTTAGTCAAAAATATTCGCAAAATTTCTGCTACCATTGAGGGTGTTATTGATACAGAGAAATGTTTGATTCGCAAAACCGGTACAACCTACTTTGCAGATTTACATATCACAGTTGACGCACATATTACGGTCAAAGAAGGTCATGACATCGCTCATGCCCTGAAAGAAAAACTAAAAGTAGAAATTCCCCAACTTGAAGATATACTCATTCACGTTGAGCCTAACGAATATTAAAGATTTTACCGTATCATTCAGAATGACACTGGAACATTAGGACAGATTAACTTTCTACCCGTTATTTCTTTGAATTTCAGGTAAAACAATTGCTGCACTGCACCAAAACTTTGTTTAATCAACCAATCTTTATCTGCACCCATTGTAACATAAAAAGTTCTCGTGCAATTTGTTCAAACTGTGAAGTATTATTTACAGGGACAGCCATTATCAAACAGCCTTTCTCGTTATACACTTGTTCGTCAATCCTCGCTTGACTTTGTCGCGCCAACTGCCAAGCCATAGGCTCGTCAACATAATCAAACTCTATTTTATAATATGCCTCTATTTGTTTTTCAACAATTTGCGTTTGTTCTAATGCAAGTTTTGCCGTTTCACTATAGGCTTCAATAAGTCCCGGCACACCTAAAAGTTTTCCGCCAAAATAACGGACAACAATGACAAGCACATTGGTCAAATCAAATGCTTGTATTTGTCGCAAGATAGGTCTGCCGGCTGTGTTGGCAGGTTCGCCATCGTCATTATAGCGTTGATTGCTTTTATCAATATTAAGAATGTATGCATAGCACCAATGAGTGGCATCGGGATATTGCTGTTTGATGACTCCTAAATGTTGTTTAAAATCGTCTTCGCTTGATATGGGGAAAAGATAAGCATAAAACTTACTTCCTCTGACATTGAGCCTTGATTCAGCAGCCTGTACCGGAATTTTGTAAGTGCTTTCAAATAACATTTTTATACAAAATCTTCAATGTATCGTCAGATAAATCTTCATTCTCCCAATTTCCTTCGGGCAAACACGGTGCTTGGAGTCCGTTGTTAAAATATTTATTTTTGGATTGCAGCACCCTCACCTCATCCCAGAATCCGAACTGTAAAAAATTATCGAGAACACTCCTTCCGCCTTCTACCACAACAGAACTCATTCCTTGTTGTAACAAAAAAGCAAGAACATGACCGAGATTACCGGTTTCTATTTCAACAAGTTCTGCATTTTTGACATGCCCTATTTTATGTTTATTTCCAATCAAATAGGTTGGAATATTCAAATCAAAAAAAGGCAAATTATAATAGGATTCATCTGCATTCCCCAACACGACCCTTGTGGGGTTTGCACCTGTCCAAAAGCGGTTGTTGAGCAAGGGGCTGTCATTCAAAAGGGTGTTTTTCCCTATCAGAAAAGCGGATTCTTCACTTCGCCATCTATGTACCAGCAGTTGCGCCATGGAACCGCTGATTTGTTTCTGCCCATTTGATTTGCCGGCAATAAACCCATCAATAGTTTCTGCCCATTTGAGAATAATATAGGGTCTTTTAAGTGTTTGATTGCATAAAAACCTTCGATTTGCAAATGCCGCTTGATGTTGCAAAACACCAACTTCTACCAATACGCCAGCACTCTTTAATCGTTCCACTCCTTTGCCGCTCACTTTTTCATAGGGGTCAAGTTGTGCCACCACTACATGTGGAATTTTATTTTCAATAATCAAATCCGTGCAAGGAGGTGTTTTCCCAAAATGACAACAGGGTTCCAGCGTTACATAGAGCGTAGATTGACTCAAAAATTGTCGATCATTTTCTGACACACTTTGCATTGCTTCCACTTCGGCATGTGCGGCTCCATATTTAGTGTGATACCCTTCGCCAATGATTCTATTTTCATAAACAATTACACAACCCACCAAAGGATTGGTGAGCGTATTCCCTAATCCTTTCAATGAAAGGTCAAGGGCACGTTGCATGTATTGTTCAGCAGAGCTATACACATTCACACATTATTGATGAGTAGCCGCCCATGCAACAGGGTCTGTACTCCAAGATTCAAGTGCTACTTTGTTTTGTGAAGTTACATAGCCTGATTTAACAGCTTCTTCCAACAAAACTGCATAGTTGCTCAAATAAATATAAGGACAGCCTGCTTGTTTAAATCGGTCCAAAGCATCAGAGAAACCGTAAGTAAAAATTGAAACCAACCCAAGTGCGTGTCCACCACTTTGTCGCAGATTTTCCAAAGCAGCCAGACTGCTCTTTCCGGTGGAAACGAGATCTTCGATCAGCACTACTTTTGCACCCTCTTTCATATAGCCTTCCACTGAGTTTTTCATACCGTGTTTTTTGGGTTCCGGTCTGATATATACATACGGCAATCTCATTGCTTCTGCTATCAAAGCACCTTGTGCAATTCCTGCTGTTGCTATCCCTGCAATACACTCCACTTCAGGAAAATTATCGCGAATAATTTTGACAAACATATCGCGGATATAGGTGCGAACCTCGGGATATGAAAGTGTTACTCTATTGTCACAATAAATGGGAGAAAGCAAGCCGGATGTCCATGTAAAAGGATTGTCAGGACTCAGTTTTACAGCTTTAACTTCAAGCAAGTATTTTGCTACTTTTGCGGATATTTCTTTGTCAATCATGAGCAAACAAAATTATACTATTTTCATTAACCAATGTTCGATTACATTAGTTCCTGTAGCTCAAAAAATCAATCTTAATATCCCACTTGCTCAGTTCAAAAATTATGTTCATCAGTGTTTGACAAAAGACAATCAATATGAGGCACATTACAAGCTCAACATTAGTTCCCCAAGTAAATTTATTCAACTTTTAATCAAAGAGTATAAATTTATTCAAGCTGCCGGTGGGATTGTAGAAGAAGACGGTCAATACTTATACATCAAGCGTTTTGACAGATGGGATTTGCCCAAAGGCAAGTTAGAAAAAGGCGAAACAATAAGAAATGCTGCTATTAGAGAGGTTGAAGAAGAGTGCGGTGTGCGCAACTTGAGAATTATCAAGGAACTACCATGCAGCTATCATATCTATTTATTTCAAAATCAACCCGCATTGAAGGAAACATTCTGGTTTCTGATGCAATCCACAGAAAAAATTACGAACCTTCTCCCGCAAACGGAGGAAGGCATTACTGATGTACAATTTGCCGACAAAGACTTTTTATTGCAACCTGACACACGAACTTATTCGAGCCTAAAACAACTCTTTATGTAATAAATTCAAGCCGGTATTGCAATCATACTTTTTCTAAGCATACACTTGCGAGCGACAAGCGTCTTAAGATTATTTCACAACTACAAGATAGTAGTTCTTTTTGCCTTTTTGTACAAGCAAAAACTTATTGAATAAGAGCCGGTTATCATCAACTATGGCTTCTATTTCACTCCATTTTTCCTTGTTAAAACTGACAGCGCCTGCTTGTATCATCTTTCTTGCCTCACCTTTAGACGGGAAAATCTGAGTTTCAACAGCAAGCAATTCCAACACTGCAAGCCCTGACTTTAATTTGTCTTTAGCGATTTCAAAAGTCGGAACACCATCCATTGCACTCAAAAAAGTTTTTTCTCCAAGCGTTAAAATCTCTTTCGGGTCTGAATTTCCAAATAAAATTTGCGAAGCTCTCACTGCTGTTTCATATTCTTCAGCAGAATGTACAAGCGTAGTTATTTCTTTAGCAAGTGTTTTCTGCAACAATCTTAAATGTGGTTCTTGTTTGTGTTGTTCAATTAGTGTCAGCGTTTCATCTTGGGTAAATTCAGTAAAAACCTTAACTAATTTTTCAGCATCATCATCGCTCACATTCAGCCAGAATTGATAGAAAGAATATGGACTTGTTTTTTGGGAATCAAGCCAAATATTCCCCGCTTCGGATTTGCCGAATTTTGTACCATCTGCTTTTGTCAACAAAGGAGCCGTGAGCGCAAACGCCTCTCCACCAGCCATCCTTCTGACAAGTTCAGTTCCGGTGGTTATATTTCCCCATTGGTCACTCCCTCCCATTTGCAGTTTTACGCCTTTGTTTTTGTATAAATAATAAAAGTCATACCCTTGGATGAGTTGGTAAGAAAATTCAGTAAACGAAATACCTGTTTCTAAACGAGTTTTGACCGAATCTTTTGCCATCATATAGCTTATAGAAATGTGTTTCCCCACATCTCTGATAAAGTCTAAAAAGCTAAAATCCTTGAACCAATCATAATTATTCACCATTTGGGCAGCATTGGATGTAGAATCAAAATCTAAGAATTTCTCCAATTGTTTTTTAATGGCAGCTTGGTTTTTCTGCAGTAAATCCTTGCTTAACAAATTGCGCTCTGAAGATTTTCCTGAGGGGTCTCCTATCATTCCGGTTGCACCACCAACAAGTGCAACGGGTTTATGTCCAGCCTTTTGCAATTTGCGCAACAAAGTAATAGCGACCAAGTTCCCTACATGCAGACTGTCTGCCGTAGGGTCAAAACCGACATAGCCGCTTACCTGTTCGGTTTGTAATAATTTTTCAGTTTCGGGGAAAGTGTCATGCACCAGTCCTCGCCAGCGCAACTCCTCTACAAGATTATATTTTGGAACAAAAGACATTTGAATTATGAATGTTGAGTTTTAGTTGATGAATCTCGAATTTCTTTTAATATATCGCCAATTAATGCAGGTCCTTTATAGACAAAGCCAGTGTAAATTTGAACAAGGTCTGCGCCTGCTTCTATTTTCTTAAGGGCATCTTTTCCTGAAAATATACCGCCTACACCCATAATGACCTTATCCTGAGCTAACATTTGGCGAGCTTTGGCAAGAATTTCGGTTGATTTTTCAAATACCGGCTTACCGCTCAACCCACCGGCTCCCATAGACTCTATTTCATTTGTATCTGTATTTAGTCCTGTTCTGCTGATGGTGGTATTGGTCAATACTACACCTTCAACTGTGGTATTATTGATATAGTGAATAATTTCCGTAAGCTGTTGGTCTGAAATGTCCGGAGCAAATTTAATTAATACAGGAACGTGTATTTTTCCTTGTTTATCAAGGTCTTTTCTTGCTTTTAGTATTGGTGTAACAATTTGTTCTAATTCATTGGTACTCTGCAAATCTCTCAACCCCGGTGTATTGGGTGAACTTACATTGATTACAAAATAGTCCACATAATTATAAAGTGCTTCGAAGCATATCAAATAGTCATTTGCAGCAAATTGATTATCTGTCAACTTATTCTTTCCGATGTTTCCTCCCACGACCAATCCCTGAGGGCGATTTTTCAATCTGGTTTTCATTGCCTCCACGCCTTGGTTATTAAAACCCATGCGGTTGATAAGTGCGTGGTCTTTTACAAGTCTGAACAGTCGGGGCTTGGGGTTTCCATTTTGCGGCTTGGGAGTTACAGTGCCAACTTCAACAAATCCAAATCCGAGCTTTTTCCAGACCTTGAGATATCTGGCGTCTTTGTCAAAACCTGCTGCTAACCCCACGATATTAGGAAACTCAATACCCAGTATGCGCTTGGATTGTACACCATTAGTCAGATGTCCCATAGACCTCTTAATAAAATTAAGCGCAAAAGGGATATAACTCAGACAAACCAAAATAGACATGGTGAAATGATGTGCCCTTTCGGGTTTCATCATAAAAAGGATTTTCCTTGCAAGGTTAAACATATACAGGTTCGCAACAAAAGCCTGCAAAAATAACCAAAGTAGTTGTTTGCTGCCAATAAGATAAAAGATAAATCAACAACATAGAATGATTTTAAATTACAAAAAAAAATTGGGTATTTGCTAAGAATGATAATTTTGCCGGTGTCAAAAACATTACATACACAACATGAGTTCACTATCAATATTTTTTAATTCATCCGTAGGGAAAAAGGTCCTAATGTCATTAACAGGTATTTTCCTTATGCTTTTTCTCGTAATTCATTTATTGGGCAATCTTCAACTATTGAAACATGACGGGGGATATGCTTTCAACACTTACGCAGCTTTCATGACTTCCAATCCCCTAATTAAAGTTGTATCGTGGGGCACCTATATTATTATTCTAATTCATGCCATTAGAGGTATTACATTAGAAATAACCAACAAAAACAAGCGTTCCAATAAATATGTGGTAGCGCACTACCATAGGAGCACACATTGGACAGCGCGTAAAATGGGATTGTTAGGCGCCATTATTTTACTTTTTATCATCCTACACATGAGTGATTTCTGGTGGCAATATAAATTTGGAGAAACTCCTTGGTCTAAATACACTGTAGAACTGACTACAGGAAATATCAGTAGTCCATCAGATGTTACAGGAAGCGGTTTTACTAAATACACACGATATACAGATGCATCCAATGCAAGCGAAATTGTCATAGCAAAAGATTTATATAAGAAAGTAGTGGAGACATTCTCCAATATTTACTTTGTGTTATTTTATGCTATTTCTATGCTTGCCATAGCCTTTCACTTATGGCATGGATTCAAAAGTTCATTTCAGTCTCTTGGGCTTAATCACCCAAAATATAACCCATTAATCAAAGGTGTAGGAACAGCATTTTCAATCATTATTCCAATTCTCTTTGCCATCATTCCTATTCTTATGTATTTTACTCACCAATAAACCCTATTAGAAACGAAAATTTATGAGCGAAAATAAATTAAATTCAAAAGTACCTGAAGGTCCATTAGCCGATAAGTGGACTAACCATAAAGACCATGTGCGACTTGTCAACCCTGCCAACAGACGTTCGATTGATATCATTGTAGTAGGCACAGGATTAGCCGGAGCATCAGCAGCTGCATCATTAGCAGAAATGGGTTACAAAGTGAAGACTTTTTGCTTCCAAGACTCACCACGCAGAGCGCACTCAATTGCCGCTCAAGGTGGTATCAACGCAGCTAAAAATTATCAAAATGACGGGGATTCCACCTACCGATTGTTTTATGATACAATCAAAGGTGGCGACTACCGTTCACGCGAAGCAAACACTTATCGATTAGCAGAGGTTTCTGCCAACATTATTGACCAATGCGTAGCGCAAGGAGTTCCTTTTGCCAGAGAATATGGAGGACTACTTGACAACCGCTCTTTTGGTGGCGTGCAAGTATCCAGAACTTTTTATGCAAAAGGCCAAACAGGGCAGCAATTATTGCTTGGCGCCTATTCTGCTCTCAACAGACAAATCAGCAAAGGAAATGTAACATCCTACACTCGCCATGAGATGCTTGATTTGGTAGTGATAGACGGCAAAGCACGCGGAATTATCGCCCGCAACTTGATCACTGGAGAAATCGAAAAACACTCTGCACATGCAGTGGCACTTTGTACCGGAGGTTATGGCAACGTATTTTTTCTTTCAACAAATGCAATGGGCTCAAATGCAACTGCCGCATGGAAAGCACACAAAAAAGGAGCTTATATGGCAAACCCTTGCTATACACAGATTCACCCCACTTGTATTCCTGTTTCAGGACATTACCAATCCAAATTGACCTTAATGTCTGAATCACTTAGAAACGATGGCAGAATTTGGGTTCCAAAAAAGAAAGAAGATGTTGAGGCAATTAGAAATGGCTCTAAAAAACCTAAAGATATTCCGGCTGATGATAGAGATTATTATTTAGAAAGACGCTACCCTGCTTTTGGAAATCTAGTACCCAGAGATGTTGCATCAAGAGCTGCCAAGGAAAGATGTGATGCGGGATTTGGAGTAAATAAGACAGGTGAAGCTGTATTTCTTGATTTTGCAAGTTCATTTGAGAGATATGGTGAAGTAGAAGCTCACGTACAAGGATTGCACAAAGCAAGCAAAGAAGAAATCATAGCTTTGGGTAAAAAGGTAGTAGAAAAAAAATACGGGAATCTTTTCCAGATGTATGAAAAAATTACGGCAGAAAACCCTTATGAAACACCGATGAAAATATACCCTGCTGTACATTACACTATGGGTGGCTTGTGGGTTGATTACAACTTAATGAGCACAGTTCAAGGGCTTTATGTATTGGGTGAAGCTAATTTCTCTGACCATGGAGCCAATCGATTAGGTGCCTCAGCCCTGATGCAAGGATTGGCAGACGGGTATTTTGTATTACCCTATACCATTGGAGATTACTTGGCTGACGACATCCGAACCGGTAAAATTTCTACCGACTTACCTGAATTTGTCGAAGCAGAAAATAAAGTGAAAGAAACGATTGAAAAGTTGTTTAGTATCAAAGGTACTGAATCCGTGGACAGCTTTCACAAACGTTTGGGCAAGATTATGTGGGATAAATGTGGCATGGCAAGAAATGCACAAGGCTTACAAGAAGCCATCAATGAGATTCGAGCATTGAGAGAAGAGTTCTGGCGCAATGTTCGCGTAACCGGCACGCCCAACGAATTGAACAACGAACTTGAAAAAGCAATGCGTGTAGCAGATTTTCTCGAATTAGGAGAGTTAATGTGTAATGACGCATTGAATCGTAGCGAATCTTGCGGAGGACATTTTAGGGAGGAGTCTCAAACATCCGAAGGAGAAGCATTGAGAGATGATGCAAACTTTACGTTTGTTTCTGCATGGGAATTCACCGGAGACCCTGGCAAAGCGTTGCTACACAAAGAAGAATTAAAATTTGAAAACATTAAATTAGTCCAAAGGAGTTATAAATAATATATCATGAAATTAACATTAAAAATCTGGAGACAGAAAAATACAAATACCAATGGTTCAATGCAAACCTATCAGGTTGACCATATTTCTGATGATATGTCTTTCCTTGAAATGATAGATGTATTGAATGAAGATTTAGTAGCCAAAAATGACGATCCGGTTGCTTTCGACCACGATTGTCGCGAAGGCATTTGCGGAATGTGTTCTATGGTTATCAACGGACAACCGCATGGACCCGGCAAGGCAATAACCACATGTCAGTTGCACATGAGAGAGTTCAAAGATGGAGAAACAATTTTTATTGAGCCTTTTCGTGCTGATTCATTTCCAATTGTAAAAGACCTTGTTGTTGACCGCTCAGCATTTGACCGAATTCAGCAAGCAGGGGGGTTCGTTTCTGTAAACACAAGCGGAAACACTATTGACGCTAATTCCATCCCCGTCCCAAAAGACAATGCCGACACTGCATTTGACTCAGCCACTTGTATTGGTTGCGGTGCTTGTGTAGCAGCATGTAAGAATTCATCAGCTATTCTTTTTGTAAGTGCTAAGGTTTCGCAATTTGCTTTGTTGCCGCAAGGCGAAACTGAAAGAAAAGAAAGAGTGCTCAAAATGGTTGAACAGATGGATAAAGAAGGCTTTGGCTCATGTACAAACATTGGTGATTGTGCCGCAGAATGTCCAAAAGAAATAAGCTTGGAAAACATTGCAAGACTTAACAGAGAGTATCTTTCAGCTTCTTTAAAGAGTAAATAGCTGTGAGTAAAGCCTATGTCAATAAACACACTATTCGCCATAGGTTTTGCACTGCTTAATTTTATCTTTAAAATACTTTATTTAGATTCAAATTCCCTTGCCGGAGATGAGCCTTTTAGTGTCTATCATGCGCAAATGGATGTACCGTCCATTATTAGCGAATTACTGGCAGGCAACAACCCTCCTTTGTATGAGCTTATTCTCCATTTTTGGATTCGCAGTTTTGGAATTTCAGAATTTGCTGTCAGATTTCCATCGCTGATTTTCAACTCTATAGGATGTTTTTTTATTTTTAAAATAGGTTCGCAGTTTTTCAACCTCAGAACAGGAATTGTAGCAGCTTTTTTATTCGTCTTTTCCAATTATCAAATCTTTTTTGCACACGAGGCTCGAACATACGCACTAATGGGGATGTTCACAATCATCTCGATGTATTGTTTCCTGAATTTAATTCTAAAAACAACCCATAGAACCGGAGCAACTTTCATAGCCTTACTTGCCGCAGACATCTTGTTAATTTACAGCCATTATTTTGGTTTTTTTGTTCTTTTCATTCAGTTTTTCATGATTATTATTGACTCCGAGCTGAGAAATAAATTCGGCAAATATCTCTGGATTGGCTGTGCTATTATAACACTATTTTATCTTCCGAATATTCCGGTAATCATGCACAGATTCTTTGCTTCATCGACCGGCACTTGGGTAAAGGCACCTACAGGAATCAGTGACTTGTACATTATGTTATGGCAATTTTCCAACGCTCCGATTGTTGCAGTGTCGCTCATTTTACTTTTCTTAACCACCCTAACAAAATACATTTTTCGGGAAAAATTAAAATCAATCTTACCACAAAGCAGGCTCATTATATTTTGGTTTTGTATTCCTTTCTTTCTCATGTTCATTATTTCATTTAAGATTCCTATGTTTATGGATAGGTATTTAATGATAGCTGCGAGCGCCTTCACCTTACTTATTGCAATTTGTATAAACTATCTTTTTATAAACAAAAAATGGGTCATGGCTGCTTCTCTATTGATATGCATTTTATTTGCAATTACCTCAAAACCCAATATTACCAATAAAAGAGATATAAAATTTGCAGTTGAGAAAGTAAAAACACTAAAAAGCCCACACTCCATTGTTTTTGTAAGTCCTGACTGGATAGAATTAGGGTTTCTATATTATTACAATATAGACTACTTCAAGACTACTAAAATTAATAAAATCAGCCAAGTATTAATGCAAGACAATATCTATCCTATCAAGGATATTAGCCGCATATCGCCTATTTTGCTTAACAAAGCAGATAAAGTAATATTTATGGATGCAGCGTCTGAATTTTCATATCCCAACAATAAAATTAAGGAAACGTTAGAAAGTTTCTTATCACTTAAGAGTAAAACTCATTTCAAAGAAATCTTTGATATCTATGAGTTTGAAAAACAATAATTCTACAAAGAAATTTTAAAGACCCTGATAGGAAATCCCTCGTTGATTTTGCAGTAAGTACATAATTTTGCACCGAAAGAGATGAAAAGTATTCTGCAGGACATTCAATATGGTTTCAACAAGGGCAATAATTCACTGCGCAAACTGATTATCATCAATGTGGTGGTGTTCATTATCACTTCTATACTTGGCAAATTTCCTTTCACTTGGTCAAAAATTTTTCTTGCAAATCTGGCACTCCCCCATCATTTTCAGGACTTTATTTGGCAACCGTGGTCATTATTTACCTACATTTTTTTACATGCTAATTTCTGGCATCTACTTTCCAATATGCTCTGGCTGTTTTTTATTGGTGACATATTCAGAAGTTTAGCCGGCAACAAACATATTTACCGGACTTTTTTATGGGGAGGAATTTCAGGAGCTATTCTTTATTTGATTGTTTTAAACTTACTTCCATATTATGCAGACATGCCTATATCTATCCGCATGGTAGGAGCCTCCGGAGGAGTAACTTCGGTCATTATTGCCGCAGCGGTATTTACACCCAATTACGAACTCAGACCTTTTGGGTTATTTAATATTCAACTCAAATGGATTGCAATTGTTTTTATTGTTTACAATCTTCTGGCTTTGGGCAATGGCGAAAATGATGGGGGTATTCTTTCTCATTTAGGCGGTGCCTTATTTGGTTATCTTTATGTAAAGTGGATGCGCGGACAACTTCCACTTCCTGATATGAGCGGTATTTTTAAACGAAAGCAAAGTACGAAAAAACCACAAAGAGAATTTAAAGTACATATTAATGCTAATCCAGCAACATCAAAGCCAACAGAGATGTCAAACCAAAGAGAAATTGATATTATTTTAGACAAAATTTCCAAATCAGGCTACGATTCGTTGTCACAAAAGGAGAAAGAAATCTTGTTTAAAGCAAGCAAAGACTTATAGTTCCGTCAATATCATTGGTTTTTTTATGATTTTTCGCCAGAAAGGCTTGGCAAATCAAATAGTGATTATATATTTGCTTCATTAAAATTAACTCTATTTCAAACGCTATAATTTAAAGAATGAAAAGACAATTTACTTTATTTCTGAGCGCACTTACATTAGTCGGTTTTCTTATTACTCAACAAGGTTGTTCAAAAATTTCCATGCAAAAAGCCAATGAGCTAAAAGAAACAAGACAATATGCGCAAGCAGCTGATATGTACACCAAACTTGCTGCCAGCAAAAAACTTTCGAAGGATTTAAAGCAAGAAGCTGCTTATAAAGCTGCAGAGTGTTACAGAAAATCAAACGAATTTGGCAAAGCAAAACGTGCCTATGAAAAAATCCTAAGAAAAGAACCTAAAAACACCGAGGCACTTTATCAGTTGGGAATTCTTACCATGAAAGAAGCTGCTGAACAGACCAATTTGGATATATACAAAAAAGCACGTGAGTATTTCACCAAATACTTAAATGAAGTCCCTGGAGACCAAAATGTAAATCGCAAGATTGCAAGTTGTGATTCTGCAGAGAGTTGGCTCACACAAGAGTCACGCTTTATTGTAACCAATTTCAGAGAACTCAACACCAAATATAGCGACTACTCTCCTATGATATCTGACAAGAAAGATAATGCCATCTTTTTTGTATCAGACAGAGAAGGAGGATATAACAAGAAGAAGATATATGGCGGTACTGCCCGCTTCTATTCAGACGTATGGATGGTAGAACAAGAAAAACTCAAAAGAGGTAATTTCAAGTGGGGTAAACCTAAATTGGTACCGGGTGCCCTTAATGCCAAGTTCAATGACGGAGTGCAAGACTTTGACAGACGATATTCAACGATTTATTTTACAAGATGTAATGGTACTGACGGGAAAACACCTTTTTGTAAAATTTACGAAGCTAAAAAAAGAGGAAATGACTGGGTGGAAGTAACAGTTCTCCCATTCACTGAAACAGATAGCGCAAACTATGCACACCCTGCTTTGTCACCCGATGGCAACAAACTTTATTTTACTTCCGACAGAGAAGGCGGTTATGGCGGTTATGACTTGTATGTGGTTAACTATATTAAAAGAGGACATACATGGAGCGATCCTGTAAACTTAGGCAATACGATTAATACGGAAAAAGATGAAATGTTCCCTTATTACAACTCACATGACAACAGTTTGTATTTTGCATCTAACGGACATATCGGAATGGGTGGCTTGGATATCTTCAAAAGTGAAGGAGCCGGAAATGATTGGATTGAACCTGAAAATTTAAGATTTCCTTTAAACACCGGAGCAGATGATTTTGGGATAACCTTTGATAACAACAACCAATTCCATGGTTATTTTTCTTCAAACAGACCCGGTGGCAGAGGCGAAGAAGATATTTATGAATTTAAGATTCTTCCACTTTACTTTAAACTAACCGGAACTGTAACCGATTGTAAAACCGGCAAACCTCTCCCTAACTCATTAGTTGAAATTACCAACGATTTAGATACCGTGAAGATTTCACTCAGAACTAACGAAGACGGTGATTATGACACAGTGGTATTGGCAGAAAAAGCTACTTACAAAATTTCTGTAACAAACAGAGAAGCATATTACTTTGATGCTGAAGATAACCCAAGAGTAATCACCACCGTAGGATTGAAAAAATCTCATACTTTTATTGAAGATTTCTGTTTAAACCCTCAGTTAGATTTTGCCAAAGTACTTCCAATTTTCTACGATTTAGACAAAGCAAATATTAAACCTGCTGCAGCTAAGGTTTTATCGGATTCTTTATTACCGCTTTTACTTAAATACCCTAAAATAAGAATTGAGTTGGGTTCACATACAGACTGTCGCTCTTCTTATGCCTATAACATCTCTCTTTCACAACGAAGAGCAGACTCTGCCGTGTCTTATTTGATTGGCAAAGGAATTGACCCAAGGAGAATTATTGCAAAAGGTTATGGTGAATCTCAGTTAATCAATGATTGCGCTTGCGAAGGCAGAGATATTGTAGCCAATACTAAATACGATTTGGGATTAAGTCCAATCAGCAATATGCCAATTGTTGCCAAGAAAAAAATCGAATCCGGAGATCAGTATATTTATAAGGCTTATGATCCGAGTGAGATTAAAACAATCAATACTGTGAAATACGTCCCTTGTGATGAATACCAACATTCACAAAACAGAAGAACTACTTTTAGAATCTTAGACGTAAACTTTGACTCCAGTATGAAAGTTGTTCAGACAGACGATCCCAACAACCAAAATGCTCAGATTGTAATTGTAAAATTGGATCAAGAAGGCAACAATTATAAAGGACAGGTATCTGCTAATAATGTACCGGCAGAGGGTCCAACCATTTTTATAGAATCTAATAGATTAGAAATATCTTTGATTGAAGTTAAAAATCTAATAAACAGAAAGGCGCTTACTCCTGATGCACTCAAAGGTGTTACACCACAACAAATCATAAGCGGCAAAATTCCTCCGGGCGCATCTGTAGTCATAAACCCATTATTAATTGGAACTAAAGACTTAGGCAAGGCTTATAACAATGTTGAATTACAAATTAGCACATTCAATGCTTCATTCAGATTTGGATTCAAAGCTTTGGATTCCTTATACGGAATTACATTTAACAAGGAGGAAGGAGAGCTTGCACTCACCCACATCAACAAAGAAGCGATGCAAAACGGACCTATAAATTCCAAGTTGACAACCCCTGAGGAACCCAAAATTGATTGGAACGCAATTCCTGGCGTTATTAAACTAAAAGTAATAGAAGAAAGCGGGGTTAAATACATTTCTGTTATGGTCAATGACAAGGAAGCCATCATGTTTAACTTTGATTTTATGGGCAGAAATACATGGATCGACATCCCTACTGCGGCAAAACTGTATCAATCCAAAACCATAGGAAAAAAGGATTTTGCCGATGGAGATAAATTTAAGGCTGAAGGTGTTAAATTCCCAAGCAATCAATTTGAATTTGAGAAGATGCAATTGGGCGAAACCGTAGTAACCGGAGCTAAATTTAAGATATCCGATAAAGCTGAATATCCAACCTTAGGGAAAGCGTTTTTCAAGCAGTTTAAAGACTGGCACGAAGAAGGAGGATTTATTTATTTGGTACCCAAACCCGAGAGAGGAAAGAAACAATAACAAGGTATGCAAAATAAAGGTTGAATTTACCTTAAAAAGATAGTTTTCATAGTATATGTTTTAGTGTTCAAGCTAAGAGGGCAATAGCCCTCTTTTGCTTTTTATAGCAAAATATCTTCTACATTTGCAGCATGACCGACAGATATGAAAAGAGGGGTGTATCTTCGCAGAAGGAGGATGTACACAAAGCGATTAAAAACATTGACAAAGGCTTATTTCAAAACTCTTTTTGTAAAGTAATTCCCGATGTATTAGGAGGTGATGATGATTATTGCAATATAATCCATGCGGACGGAGCGGGAACAAAATCATCATTAGCCTATATTTATTGGAAAGAAACTGGTGATTTATCTGTCTGGAAAGGAATTGCACAAGATGCCATTGTGATGAATCTAGACGATATGTTGTGCGTGGGAGCAACTCACAACTTCTTACTTTCCAGCACAATAGGCAGAAATAAGGCTCGCATACCGGGGGAAGTAATTGCCGCTATTATAAACGGGACAGAAGAGTTTATTGAATCTCAAAGACAATATGGAGTAAATATTATTTCGGGTGGTGGCGAAACAGCCGACTTGGGAGATTTGGTTAAAACTATCGTCATTGACTCTACCATGACCAGCAGATTAGCAAGAAAAGATGTAATTGAAATCAACATTAAACCGGGCAATGTAATTGTAGGTTTTGCATCCTTTGGACAAGCTACTTATGAGACATTTTGGAATGGTGGGATGGGAAGCAACGGATTGACCTCCGCAAGACATGACGTTTTTCATTCTGACTACCGAACAAAATACCCCGAAAGTTTTGATGAACAAATACCAAGCAATTTAGCTTATACGGGGTCATTAAAATTAACCGATAAAATTTCCGGATTTCCTTATGATGCAGGCAAAATGGTACTATCGCCCACTCGCACTTATGCACCTCTATTAAGTCAAATTTTGAAAATATATAAAAATAAAATAGACGGCATTATTCATTGCACGGGTGGTGCACAGACCAAAGTGCTTCACTTTGCAAACAATGTCAAAATTATTAAAGACAATCTTTTTGAAACTCCAATATTATTTCAAACGATTAAGAACGAATCCGGCACTGACTGGAAAGAAATGTATAAGGTCTTTAATATGGGACACAGACTTGAAATTTATACCGATGCAGAAACAGCCAAATCACTCATGGAGATTGCTGCAACTTTTCAAATTGAAAGCAAAATTATAGGAAGAGTTGAGTCATCGAATAAAAAAGAGCTTCAGATTCACTCTCCTAAAGGGGTGATTAAGTACTAATTGCTTTTGCTAAACTATTCAATTTATTTATTTTTGCCCAATACCCCAAATATGATTACGCACGAGAGTTCATTAATATCTTTTCAAGAACAGATTCAATTTGCTATGAGTGAATTTGACACGAATAAAGTACCATCCGGAAACTTCGACAATATTATTTTGTGTGGATTAGGCGGTAGCGGTATAGGTGGAAGAATTGCCCGAGGTTATTTTCTTCACATAGCCAAATGCCCTATTGAGGTCTATTCCGACTATTTCTTACCAAAGTACATTAACAACAAAACACTGGTCATTTTGTCCTCTTATTCAGGCAATACAGAGGAAACGCTGGAGATGTTTCAAATTGCTCACAACGCCAATTGTCAAATTATTGGAATATGCTCCGGTGGAGAATTAGCCGACAAACTTAAATCAAACAACTACCCTTGTTTTAACGTTCCCAAGGGATATCAACCAAGAATGGCGCTGGGCTTTTCTCTATCCTTGAATCTTTTGATATTAGGTAAAATTTTTGGTATAAACATGCATACTGAACTCGAACATTGCCTGAAATTATACGATGATAAAGAAACGTTAAGAAATAACGCCAAAACTCTATTTAACCAATTAATTCAAAACAAACAGAATCCGATACATATATACTGTGACGAATATTATGCAGGCGTTGCAACGCGTTTCTGTCAGCAGATTCAAGAAAATGCAAAAGGACAAGCGTTTTCCTTTGTATTACCGGAAGTGAATCATAATGTAACAGAAAGTATTTATGGCAGTATGAATGCCAATATTCTCTTTCTAAATTCAGGTCTGAACCCTCGCATCAACAAACGATTTGATTTTTTAGAAAAAGTACTGACAGTCAATCATAATAAAGTTACACATTTAGCGATACAAGGAGCTGATTTGAGCCAATTATTCAAAGTTATCTATATTCTTGATTGGGTGAGTATAATTTTGTCTGAATCCAAAGGAGTGGACAATATGAGAGTGGACAATATCGACCAGCTTAAGAATTTTTTAAAATAGAAGATTAAACAACGAAATGAAATTTGTAACTTATATCAATAACAACCAGGCAACTGCCGGTTTTGTAGTAAACAATAAAATATATCCTATACACTCAATAGACTCTTCACTGCCTAATGATATGCTTACCTTTATCAGAGTTGGAGAAGCGGCTTTGGACAGATTACGTGAGATAGAGAAAGGGGTGTTGTCCGGTAAATATATTGAATTTGCATCAGATTTTGCAGATGCAAAATTATTGGCACCGGTACCCAATCCGGTTAGCACAAGAGATGGATACGCATTCAGACAACATGTTGCAGCAGCAAGGCGCAATAGAAAAGTTGAAATGATTCCCGAGTTTGATGAATATCCGATTTTTTATTTTACCAACCACAATGCTGTTCAAGGTCCCGGTGAAATTCTATGTATGCCTGATCATTTCCAAAAACTCGACTTTGAATTAGAAGTTGCAGTAATATTGGGAAAATCAGGGCGCAATGTAAAAGCAGAAAATGCAGATGATCATATCTTTGGATATACCATCATGAATGATATGAGTGCGCGCACGCTACAAATGGAAGAAATGAAATTGAATCTGGGACCGGCAAAGGGCAAAGATTTTTCTACCGTTATTGGTCCTATATTGGTTACACCGGACGAACTTGCACCCTATAAATCCTCCGCAAAACCTAATCATGTTGGCAATAATTTCAATCTTGACATGAAGTGTTGGGTAAATGGCAAGATAGTTTCATCAGGTAATATGGGTGATATGGATTGGACATTTGCAGAGATAATTGAAAGATGTGCTTATGGCGTTGATATTTATCCGGGTGAAGTCATTGGTTCAGGGACAGTTGGAACCGGTTGTTTTCTAGAACTCAACGGAACCGGATTACTCAATAATCCTAACTACACTCCACAATGGCTACAACCAAATGACGTGGTTGAAATGGAAATTACCGGTTTGGGGAAACTATACAACAAAATCGTTGCCGAGAACTCGGACTTCTCTATTCTGGCACTTAAAAAGAATTGATTTGAGCGCCTCTATATCTATGAGGGACTCTGAACTTATTGGCTGATTACTCTTTTTCTTACAATATAGTTTCCAATGGAAACTTTAACAAAGTACACTCCTTTAGTTTCGGGTAATGTGATATCAATACTGTATGAGCTGACAGTTTGAGAGAATACGGTTTGCCCCATCATATTCACAACTTCGATTTGCGCACCTATCACATCATCGCTAAACTCAACTGAAAAACTTCCGTTATTAGGATTCGGAAAAACAGTAAATGAGTTTTCTTCATAGGGTACAAATACAGACGCAATAGCTTGTTCAATAGAATTACCGTTAATATCCGTTTGCAATAACTTGTAGATATTTTTACCCGGTTTCAGATTAATATCATAATAAACATACGAGTTGTATTCATTACTGTTTCCTCGCGCTGAGACCGAAGTAATTTCTTCCCAAAGTTCACCATCCAGCGACTTGAATATGGTAAAATGACTTGCATTTACTTCCATAGAAGTAGCCCAGTCAAGATAAGCAACTTTGTTATCAAGTTTTGTAGCTCTAAAATACACCAACTCAACGGGAAGTGGCGTGTGCCAAAACGTAAAAATTCCTTTGTTATCGACATTAGAAGCCGGACCGGCTGTATTACCGGAACATCCGTTACAATTTTGACCCGGTGCGCCATTAAGAGTAGTTGTAGTAATATTATTGGTGGGTATAGTTTTGGTGCTGAAAACCACAACACCTTGGCCTCCTGCTCCACCACCTCCATGTGCATCGGAATGGGTAACAGATGAGCCGTTTGCCCCATTTGCAGAAATAGATAATGGACATCCACCGGTCGCATCCCAATTATTGACATTAAACACAATCGTTCCGCCTGCTCCACCACCACCGCCTCCATCATTTCCGGAAGTTGGTTGCGCATCTTCACCATTTGCGCTTATGGATACTCCACCTCCGCAAGCCCCGGTAGTTTTAATAGTATTTGCTTGAATAAAAATTGCACCACCACCCTGAGCTCCTTTTGTAGCTTGGTTTGGAGATTGATTCCCTTGTCCACCACCTGCACCACCTCCAAGGAAGAGTCTGTCCGGAGCGATATATCCTTCAAGTGCTATTCCTCCTATTCCTCCGGATGGATATATACAAAGACCGTTTTGAGAAGGGTTACCACCTCCCCAACCATTCCCTCCCAGACCACCGGCAGAAAAATTACCTCCGCCACCACCACCTGCATTATGATAATTACCACCGCCTCCACCGGTAAGAATTTTACCTCTTCTGTTGTTAAATGTACTGTTTGTATTTTTATATATCCCCTCGCCTTTACTTCCAAGATTATTGGAATTTTCTATATATTTTAGCTCTTCACTTGCTGCACATGCATCGGAAGATGTATTCCATCCTGGTGCACCTCCTCTAAACCCTTGTGCATCAACATTAATATTATGTCCAAGAGTAAGCGTGCTGTCCACAACCATAATGATTGCCCCTCCTATACTTCCATTCCACGCGAATGAAGTTAGGTCAGATGTGGTTGTATAATTGCCAAAATGCCTGATTGATATAGCTTGAACAGATGTATTTACCCCAATATTGTATGTATTATCAATTTTATCAAGTGTAATCTTATAAGGTAAGCCACTGTTTAAAGTAACCCCTGTAATAACACACACTTCAAATTTACCTGCATTGCGAATACTACCTAAATCGCCAAATGTAACTGTATCAAGAGTGTTATTTCCTATTACACTATCTTGCACCTGCCATATCATCAACTTATCACCTACAACAAAAGTGTGGTTAGTGTACTCATATTCACCCGCTATGATGCTTAGTGTAATTTCTTTTGCGCTGTAATTAACAGAAGTTATCTTAGCATAAGCATTAATATACTGTTGTGCAAATGAGGAGAAAGGGGCAATGAGAAGCAAGATAAATAAAAAGGACAAACTATTAACATTTTCTTTTATTGACTTATTCATGAAACTTATTTTAATAATAGAACAATTTATTTTTGCGTTGCAAATATAATAAACATCATATTTATTACAAAACCTATTGCAAACAAAGTATTAACAACAGATTGTAAGAGAGCAATCACGTAAACTGCCTACAATGAAATTTAAATATCCCCAAGTATGAATCTCTCTATAACTTTAGCAAAATGCTCATGTTCTAAAGCATGAATTTTCTCAGCCAAAGTAGCTGCTGTTTCACTATGTGTAATTTCTGTATTGGCCTGAAAGAGAATTCTCCCTTTATCGTATTCTTCATTGATTAAATGAATGGTAATACCTGACTGACTTTCATTATTGGCGAGAACTGCATTGTGAACATTCATGCCATACATTCCTTTGCCTCCATATTTGGGTAATAATGCCGGATGAATATTAATTATCCTGTCATTGAATAACCGTAAAAGATGTAAAGGAACCAACCAGAGAAATCCTGCCAATATGATATAATCAGCCTTGAGCTTGATTAGTTCTGTCTCAACTACATTACTATTAATAAACTCCTGCCTATTGAAAATATATGAAGGAATATTAAAATTGCTCATTCGGTCTATAACTCCTGCGTGAGCATTATTAGTAAACAGTGCTATAACTTCAATGGAATTGTGATTCTTAAAATACTTGACAATTTGCTCTGCGTTAGTACCGCTCCCCGAAGCAAAAATTACAATTCTCTTCCTACTCATTATTGAATTGAATATCCTAATGCTTCCAATATTCTGAGATTTTTGGACTTTGATTTGTTAGGGGCATAGATAAACCCTTCATAGAAGAATATGTATTGGTTGTCTTTTGACAAGACAGCATACAACACGTATGGTCCTCCCATAAATTCTCCTTGTACAGTCCACCACCCTCTGAGTTTTTTTGCATAAAGTCCATTTATAGTCAAATATTCAGAAAATCTGGGATAAATATCTTGGGCTGAGGTTGTCATATATGTTCCTTCTCGCGGTCCGGGAACTTGCGCCTTCATCATGCTGTCTCTATATTTAAAGAGATAGTCGTCATTAAACTGAGATGTATCAACATAAGGAACTCGATAACAGAATATCCCTAATTGTTCATTTGAATACCTTTCACCAAACCAAAAAAACTTACCCGACTTTTTGAGTAATTCAAAATTATCAGTAATTGCTAAGCCTGTCCCCAATTCCTTTTTGATTTGTTTGAATTTAGCATTTGCAGTATCCTGACCGTTCAGAAAAAGGCGATTTTTATAATCCTGCACCTCATTATTATGGAGGGTTGTCAACAGATTATCACGCAACTTAGTCAGTTTCTTGCCCATATATGCAATGTCTTTGGCAAATAGAAAATATATTTTTTGGGGAGAAGCATACTGATTATTCACCATAATTGGCATTCCGTTCTCATCCGCAAATAACCTGTCAATTTCCTCCGGAGCTATATTAGGGATAAAGACTTTAAAATCCGCAAAATTTTCCTTAGTGACTAAAAAAAGAATGGTCTGATATTCCATAAAACTTCTTTTAAACGCATCCTTATTCATTTTAGAAAGTTTAAAATAAGATTCAGACATAGCTAACCAAGGTTGGGGCTCATAAAAAACATCATCAATAATAGAGTCGAGTTCATTGTATAGCTGATCGGGTGCAACTAAAACTAACCTACCCGGCTCACCTTTGGACGTTACTATTTTTGAATCTGTATTAAAGCAAGAAACTAATAAAACTGAAAACAGCAAAAGAAATATATGCCTCATAAATCTTGAGTGTTAGGATATATTCTAACCAAAGTCCCTTTAATTAAATTATCATTTTCTGATATGATATCGTTGTTTTCTAAAGTAGCCTTAATATTACACAATCCTATTTTTTCACAAATAGAAGCCAACGTTTCGTTATCAGTCATTACCACATAATAAGCAAAGTCATTTGACGAGAAATTAAAGTTTATTTCAGGAGCAATATTTCTATGAATTTTGAGTGATTGTCCGGCATGCAACGTCTTTTTTTTCAACCTATTCCAACGCACAATATCATCTGCACTCACATTATATTTTGAAGCAATTCTATAAAGATTTTCTCCCTTATGCACTTTATGATAGACTGTTTTTTTTGCACTTTGAAAATTGTTACCATAGATAGATTTCTCTTGAACCGAGTATATAAAATCCTCCATCTCAATAAACTGCATTGCTGCATAGTAAGGAAGATAGATTCGCTTATCACTATACATTTCAGGCACAAAGTCCATTTTATAAAACGCGTTATATTCGCTTATAAACCCTTCGTCCCAATTCAATAAAACAGAGGCAAGGGTTAGGTTCATGGGCTTAGAAAGTTCAATTGGAACAATCTTGTAATATCTTTCTTCGCAAGTAAATAAAGATTGAAGGTCAACAAAGTTCATCACAAAGACCGCTGCAATAAACTTAGGTACATACTGCTGTGTTTCGCGAGGAAGAAATCTTCTAACAGACCAAAAATCTCTTTTGCCTCCACTACGTGATATTGCTTTGTTTAAATTGCCCGGACCGCAATTATAGGCAGCCAATGCCATAAACCAGTCTCCATAAATAGAATACATGTTTTCGAGGTAGCTGAAAGCCATTTCTGTTGACTTAACAATATCCTTTCTCTCATCAATCTCTCCATTAATCTGTAGATTCATCAACCTACCTGTTCCGGGCATAAACTGCCAAAGCCCTGTAGCCCCACACCAAGATACAGCATTTGGGTTGAGTGCTGACTCAATCATTGCAAGATATTTGATTTCATCCGGCAGTTTGCGCTTATCTAAAATTTCACTAAATATGGGCAAATACGTAAGATTATTAGGCAATGTTTTTGCCATAAAAGAACTTGCCGGGTTAGTCATATATCCTATTTGGCGCGCAATGTCCTCGTTATATCTAAACTCCATGTGACTGCCCAGTGTTTTCATCTTTGCATAGAAAACATCTTCTGTAATGGGTTGTTCAAAAACATTAATTTTCCTTTCTAATTTCGAATCAAACTGAATCAACTGCATAGTCATACTATCAATTCGATTGATAGTATTACATCTAATCCCTCCATCGGTTCCACCATCAGCCCAAACATTCGTGGACGAAAATGCAAACACGATTGTGCATACCAATATTGACTTTAAGAGCATGCCTCTCATAAATATGAAGGATGTAATTTTTTTTTTAGGCATTTGGTTGAAAACGGCAAATCTAATTTTTTATTTTACATATTCTATTTCATCCCTATTTATTTACCGACCTTTACTTCAATTTATCCGACTTCTTTTTTCTACTCCTAATTTATCTACTTTCTCTGAGTAGTTTTGTTGAAAAAGTATTGTCGTCCTCAATCGTTTCATGCTTATAAAATCACTACTTTTGCGACACGAAAAATTTATCATGAAATTATCATCTCAACCTTTTCACAGCTTTGCAGACAGGCACATTGGACCTAATCAAAATGAAATCGAACAAATGCTCAAAACACTTGGGCTTAACTCTGTTGAAGAACTGATTGACAAAACAGTACCTCAGAATATTAGACTTCAAAAAGAATTGAATTTGACAGATGCAATCACCGAAAATGAATTACTCGAAAAATTAAAAAAAATTGGAGCCAAGAACAAAATCTTTAAAAACTATATAGGACTTGGTTACTATGATACCTTGACTCCCAATGTAATTTTGCGCAACATTATGGAGAACCCCGGCTGGTACACACAATATACCCCGTACCAGGCAGAGATTTCTCAAGGTCGATTAGAGGCATTACTCAATTATCAAACTGCAGTTATTGACCTTACCGGCATGGAAATTTCCAATGCCTCTTTGCTTGACGAAGCGACCGCTGCTGCTGAAGCGATGAGCATGTTCAAAAACTTATCAGCAAATAAAAACGCAACGAAATTCTTTATAGACCAGGAAACTTTTCCTCAAACAATTGATGTAATTAAAACTCGTGCCATCCCATTAGGTTGGGACATTGTAGTAGGTGATTATAATATGTTTGTACCCAATCATGAATATTTTGGAGCCTATGTTCAGTATCCAAACAACACCGGCAATATTGTAAGTTACAAATCATTTACAGAAAAATGTCATTCAGCAAACGTTTTGGTGTGTGCAGGTTCGGATTTACTGGCACTCACACTCTTGACACCTCCTGCAGACTGGGGCGCTGATTGTGTTATTGGTTCTGCTCAACGTTTTGGTGTACCTATGGGATTTGGCGGACCACATGCTGCTTTCTTCGCTACAAAAGAAGAATATAAAAGACAAGTACCCGGTAGAATCATAGGACTTTCTATTGATGCAAATAATGACCCCGCTCTTCGTATGGCGTTGCAAACTCGCGAACAACATATTCGCAGACAAGCAGCAACAAGTAATATTTGCACCTCGCAAGTATTACTAGCCATTATGGCATCCATGTATGCAGTTTATCATGGACCAAAAGGTTTGAAAGCAATTGCTTCGCAAGTACATAATTGCGCTAAAACTCTTGATTCTGCAATTACTGATTTAGGTTTCACACAAGAAAATAAAAACTACTTTGACACTATCTATATAAATGCCGGTTCAAAGGTTGGTGCTATTAAGACCAATGCAATAAACGCACAAATTAATTTTAGATATTTTGATAATAATTATGTTGGCATCTCTGTAGATGAAACAACTTCTCATGCAAATATTCAAGCAATCATTGATATCTTTGCCAAAGCCGCTGACTCATCTCACACAGCTATCCTAAGCAACAGCATAGAATTGACTTGGGGCAATGAATTTATCAGAACTACAGATTACATGACCCATCCTGTGTTTAACAGTCATCATTCAGAACATCAAATGTTGCGCTACATCAAGCATTTAGAAAGCAAGGATCTTTCACTTTGTCAGAGCATGATATCATTAGGTAGTTGCACAATGAAACTCAATGCAACCACAGAGATGATTCCTGTAACTTGGACAGAATACAATAGTTTGCACCCATTCTGCCCAACAGACCAAAGAGCAGGCTATACAGATTTATTGGAAGAATTCTCATCCGATTTAGCTGAAATTACCGGCTTTGCAGGTGTTTCACTTCAGCCCAATGCGGGTGCTCAAGGAGAATACACCGGACTACTGGTAATTAGAGAATATTTTCAAAACAGAGGAGAAACGCACAGAAATGTAGCACTTATTCCGGAATCTGCTCACGGCACCAATCCTGCCAGTGCTGTCATGGCGGGTATGAAGGTTGTGGTTGTGAAAACAGATGCCAAAGGTAATGTTGATTTCGAAGATTTGAAAACCAAAGCAGAAGCTAATAAAGACAACTTAGCTTGCTTGATGATTACTTACCCTTCCACTTTTGGGGTATTCGAAGAAGGAGTTAAAGATATTACAAACTTAATTCATTCATACGGAGCTCAAGTTTATATGGACGGAGCCAATATGAATGCTCAAGTAGGACTAACCAGTCCCGGCAATATCGGTGCTGACGTTTGTCACCTTAACTTGCACAAAACATTCTGTATTCCTCATGGAGGTGGCGGTCCGGGTATGGGACCTATTTGTGTTGCTTCGCACCTAAAACCTTTCTTACCCGGACATGCCGTGGTGAGCACAGGGGGCGACAAAGGCATAGGGGCGGTATCTGCAGCACCTTTTGGAAGTGCAAGCATTATTCTTATTTCGTATGCTTATATAAAAATGATGGGTGGAAACGGGTTGAAAAAAGCTACTCAGATTGCAATTTTGAATGCTAATTATATGAAAGCCAGACTTGAAACAGCATATCAAACTGTGTATTCCGGCAAGAATGGATACTGTGCGCATGAATTTATTTTGGATATCAGACCATTTAAAGCAAATAGCGGTATTGAAGGCGAAGATGTGGCAAAGAGACTTATGGATTATGGATTCCATGCCCCCACCCTTTCTTTCCCAATTCCTAATACACTGATGATTGAACCAACAGAGAGTGAATCAAAAGAGGAACTTGACCGATTCATTGATGCCATGTTATCTATCAAAAATGAAATACAAGAAATTGAATCAGGACTAATGCCTAAGGAGGACAATGTATTAGTAAATGCACCTCACACTGCAAAATCAGTGATAGCAGACGTATGGGCACATGCATATAGTAGGGAAAAAGCCGCATATCCGGCATCCTTTGTACTAAAAAATAAATTTTGGGCAACCGTTGCAAGAGTAAACAATACTTATGGAGACCGCAACCTCATTTGTGCTTGTCCTCCTACTGAGATGTATGCTGAAATGAATTCCTAATCAATGCTTTGCCATCTAAGAGAAAACTATTTATCTAAATTCGATTTGCAAATTACAGATTAAATTTAATTTCGTAGCGATTTAAAATAATGCTTTGAGCATGTCTAAAACAATAAAATTAAGGAAAGGGTACGATATCAGATTGAGTGGTGAAGCACCAAGATTTGAACAAACGAACTATCAGTCTAGGCTATTTGCAATAAAACCTCCCGATTATAACGGACTTACTCCCAGATTAATAGTTGAACAAGGCTCGGAAGTCAAAGCCGGTTCTGTCCTTTTTCAAGACAAAACAGACGAAACAATACAATTCACGTCACCGGTAAGTGGGGAGATTGTTGATATCGTTAGAGGGGAAAGGAGAGTCATTTTGGAAATCCTGATTTTAGCTGATTCAAAAAATGAATTTATTGATTTTGGGAAAGCAAACCCCAATGACCTTAGTTCAGAAGAAATTAAATCCAAACTATTGGCAAGTGGCTGCTGGACTTTGATGCGCCAGCGACCCTTTAATAAAGTTCCACAAACTCAACTTACCCCAAAAAATATTTTTATTTCAGGTTTTGACTCTGCACCCTTTGCAACCAATATTGAATATGCGGTATCCAATGAACTTGCCAATATGCAAACTGCAATTGATGCACTTAGAAAATTGACTGATGGCAAAGTTTATTTAGGATTATCAACAGCACAAAAGCAACATAGCGTTTTTACAAAACTTAATGGTGTAGAGATTACCTATTTCGAAGGTCCCCACCCGGCAGGAAATGTAGGAGTGCAAATTCACCATACCGCTCCTATCAACAAAGATGAAGTGGTCTGGACAATAAGCCCACAAGACTTAGTCACAATCGGTCGTTTGTTTAATCAAGGCATATATGACACCCAAAGACTTTTTTCAATTTCCGGAGATGTAGTTAGGAAAAAAGGATATTTCCGTTCGTATCTTGGAGCACAAGTGACAAAAGCGATTGAAAATAATCTTTTGAACGAACATGTACGCATTATCAGCGGCAATCCGCTTACAGGTACCAAAGTGAGTAGAGATGGATTTATCGGCACATTTCAAAATTCAATTTCTGTCATCGAAGAAGGAGACGAACCCGAATTCTTTGGTTGGCTATGCCCTACATACAAAAGACCTTCTCTCTCAAGAACTTTTACCTCATTCATGCATCCTCAAGAGGAGTACCAAGTCAATACCAATATGCACGGAGAAGCGAGAGCATTTGTAATGTCGGGGGAATATGACAAAGTGTTACCCATGGATGTATTGCCATTACAATTTTTTAAAGCATGTTACACATTTGACTTAAACAATATGGAGGGATTGGGCATTTACGAAGTTGTTGAAGAAGATATTGCACTTTGCGAATTTATTTGCACTTCCAAAATGCCTTTGCAACAAATATTAAGAGAAGCCATTAATTATTTAGAAAAAGAGTCTTAAAGACAATGAAAGAGTTTTTTAGAAAAAAATTAGACATAACCCGTCCCTATTTTCAGAAAGGAGGCAAGTTCGAAAAACTTCGCTCCACATACGATGCATTTGCTACTTTTATGTTTGTACCGGGACACACAACAAGTTCAGGTACTCATATTAAAGACGGAATAGACTTAAAAAGAACAATGATGACGGTTATCATTGCTTTAATTCCTGCTTTGTTATTTGGTATGTGGAATGTGGGGCTGCAACATTATCGTGCGACAGGTGAGGAAGCTACGTTTATGATGCAATTCAACTATGGCATCATGAAAGTATTGCCCATTATTGTGGTTTCTTATGTAGTGGGTTTAGGAATAGAGTTTTTGTTTGCCCAACTCAGAGGTCATGATGTCAATGAAGGTTATTTAGTAACGGGTATGTTAATTCCTTTGATTATGCCTCCCACCATTCCATTGTGGATGGTTGCAGTGGGTTCAGCTTTTTGTGTTATTATCGGAAAAGAAGTATTTGGTGGTACAGGGATGAATGTATTAAACCCTGCACTCACTGCCCGCGCATTTTTATTCTTTGCATATCCCGTATCTATGTCCGGAGATATATGGATTGCAGGCAGACCCGATGCCTACTCAGGAGCTACGGTCTTAGCTGACTTGGCATCATCTACCCCGGCAACATATTCAACATGGGATATCTTCTTAGGCACTATTCCCGGTTCAATTGGAGAAACTTCAACACTGGCATGTTTGATTGGAGCAGTCATTTTGGGAATTACCGGTATTGGAAGTTGGAAAATTATGCTATCAGTTTTTGCCGGAGGTTTCTTCATGGGAACATTGATGAATTTGATTCCCGGTGGAAATGCATTTATGCAGCTCCCTGCTTGGGAACACTTAATTATAGGTGGTTTTGCATTTGGCGCTATTTTCATGGCTACCGACCCTGTAAGCGCATCTCAGACCGAACAAGGCAAAATTATTTATGGATTGCTAATTGGAATTCTGACTATCATGATAAGGGCTTGGAACCCTGCATACCCCGAGGGAATGATGCTTTCCATTCTATTGATGAATGTGTTCGCCCCACTGATTGACCACTATGTTGTTGAAGCTAATATTAAAAGGAGATTAAGCCGTGTCAAAGCATAATAATTCATACATACTTGTTTTTATGATAACGCTGTCTGTATTTTCAGCTGTTATTCTTGCTTTCATTTCTGAAAGCTTAAAACCCGCTCAAATTGCAAATATTGAGTTAGAAAAGAAAAAATCCATTTTGGGTACTTTTATTGATGTTTCCAAAATGTCAAAAGAAGAAATCAATGCCCTTTATGCAAAAAAAGTAAAAACCGTTGTAGTGTCTTTTGATGCTCAAAAACTTGATATAGACGAAGCCAGTATCAAAGTTTCTGATGAGTATCGCAAGGATTTAAAAGACCGGAAGCTTCCTGTTTATGAAATCTTTAATGACAAAGGAGAAATAGAATATTCCGTTTTGCCATTTTTCGGGCATGGTTTATACGATAATATCTGGGGATATATAGCAGTTGAACCTGACATGAAAACTATCAAAGGTGTGGTATTGGATAACAAAGGGGAAACGCCCGGATTGGGAGCACGCATGTCCGAAAAGCAAATTGCAGACCGTTATCAAGGCAAAACCATTCGAGATGACATGGGCAATATTGTAACAATCGTAATGCAAAAAGGCGAAAAAGGCGGTGGAGAAGCAAGTATTAAAGCCTATGAGAATGACTCTCATAAGGTTGATGGGCTCTCAGGAGCAACCAATACAGGAAAAGGAATCAACAAGATGTTTGAAGAATATCTTCAGGCATATTCAGGTTATTTGAATTCAAAATTAACAAAGTAAAAACATGAGCACAGAAAGCGTACAACAAGCGATAAAACCAAAGTCTGAACCTCTGTTTAGCAAAAAGAACAGAAAATTATTATCCAACCCATTAGATGCAGACAACCCTATTACTGTTCAAATTCTGGGCATTTGTTCCGCACTTGCCGTAACAGTTCAAATGAAACCGGCACTGTTTATGGCAGTGGGCGTTACTATTATTGTAGGGCTATCCAGCTTTATTATTGCGATTATACGCAATATGATTCCTAACAGAGTCAGAATTATTGTTCAATTAATGGTAGCGGCAACCTTGGTTGTAATTATTGACCAATTATTTCAAGCCTATGCCTATGATATTTCAAAACAACTTTCAGTATATATCAGTCTGATTTTGACCAACTGTATCCTATTAGGACGCATTGAAGCATTTGCGATGGGCAACAAGCCTTGGCCTTCATTGTTAGACGGTATTGGCAATGGCGCAGGCTATGGAGCCATCTTGATGATAACAGCAGTAATCAGAGAGTTGCTCGGCTCCGGTTCATTATTTGGCTATAAATTACTCGGAGACAGTTATATAGGCAATGGTGTAATGATTTTGCCTGCTGGTGCTTGTTTTGTTATTGGATTAGTAGTCTGGATGCAAAGAGCAAGAAACGGCTACAGAGAAGATTAATGTAACCCTTTAAAAGAAGAAAAAATGGAAAGTATAATTTCAATATTTGTAAAATCGGTTTTTGTAGATAACATGATTTTTGCATACTTCCTCGGGATGTGCACATATATTGCCATCTCTAAAGAAGTAAAGGCCGCATTTTCATTGGGCATTGCAGTCATTTTAGCATTGACTATAACAGTGCCTTTAAACTGGGTATTATATCACTACTTTTTAGCTGAAGGTGCACTTGCATGGACTGGGATTAAAGCTCTTGCCACGGTGGATTTAAGTTTTCTCGGACTTATTACTTATATTTCTATCATTGCTGCCTTTATTCAGATGCTTGAAATGATAATAGAGAAATATTATCCTAGTTTATATAATACATTGGGAATATTCCTCCCCTTGCTGGCTGTTAATTGCGCAATTTTAGCAGGGTCCTTATTTATGGTTGGACGCCCATACAACCTTGCAGAAGCAACCGCTTATGGTGCCGGTTCGGGTTTTGGCTGGTTTTTGGCAATTACATCATTGGCAGCACTCAGAGAAAAGATTAAATACTCTAATGTACCGGCTCCTTTGCGAGGTGTTGGCATTACCTTTATCTTAATCGGTTTGATGGCTTTTGGTTATCTTAGTTTTATTGGTTTTACAATTTAAAAAATAATGAACACTCTACTCAGTATAAATCCAACGCTTCTGGTCGTTAGTGTTGTTGTATTCTTAGCTATATTACTATTCTTAGTAATTCTGATACTTTTTGCAGCTAAAAAAATGGTGCAACAAGGAGATGTCAAGATTACTATCAATGAAGAAAAGGAGATCAGCGTTCCTGCTGGAGGCAGTTTGCTCACAACTTTATCAAATGCCGGTATATACCTGCCATCTGCATGTGGAGGGAAAGGCAGTTGTGCAGAATGTAAATGTCAGGTAATGGAAGGAGGCGGATCCATTTTGCCAACAGAAACCGGACATATCAAACGCAAAGCGCAAAAAGAACATTGGAGACTTTCATGCCAAGTAAAAGTAAAAAATGACCTGAAAATCCAAGTTGCGGACGAGGTATTTGGAATTAAGAAATGGGAATGTGAAGTGGTTTCAAATTACAATGTAGCTTCATTCATAAAAGAGTTTGTTGTTAAACTACCCGAAGGCGAAAATCTCAACTTCAAAGCGGGGGGCTATGTTCAGGTAGATGTTCCGGCTTGTGAAATTAATTATAAAGATATTGATATCACTTCTCATCCCAGAATGGGTAAACCTGCTGATGAATTTCGCTCAGAATGGGATAAGTTCAAATTATGGAACTTAAAAATGAAAAATGACGAACCTATTTTCAGAGCTTATTCTATGGCTAACCACCCTGCGGAAGGCAATATTGTTATGTTGAATATTCGTATTGCTACGCCTCCTTGGGACAGAGCCAAAAACGGGTGGATGGATGTAAATCCGGGCGTTTGCTCTTCTTACGTATTCAGTAAAAAAGCCGGTGATAAGGTTACAATATCCGGTCCTTATGGAGAATTTTTCATCAAAGAAACCAAATCAGAGATGATTTATGTTGGTGGTGGTGCCGGTATGGCTCCTTTGCGTTCGCATTTATTCCATCTTTTCCATACACTAAAACAGACCGATCGCAAAGTTTCTTTTTGGTATGGAGGACGTTCTAAAAGGGAACTGTTTTATATTGACGACTTCAAAGCCATAGAAAGGGAATTCCCTAATTTCAGATTTTACTTAGTGCTTTCAGAACCGCTACCTGAAGATAATTGGAAAGTCAAAACGGACATAGACGACAGAGAAGGCGATGGATTTGTAGGATTTGTACATCAAGCCCTGATTAATAATTATTTAAGCAAACACAAAACACCCGAAGATATTGAGTACTATTTCTGTGGACCTCCTATGATGAATGCAGCTGTAGTTAAGATGACACAAGACTTTGGGGTTCCTGCCGAGAATGTTTCGTTTGACGATTTCGGCTAAAACCTAGCATACAAACTTATACACAAGCCGCTGCAAGTTCAGTGGCTTTTTCATTTACACAAATCCAATGCGTTGGATTAGTTTTGTGATGCAATGTCAAATGCTTATTTTAAGTTTAAACAATTTGAAATCATTCAAATGGCAAACGCCATGAAAGTAACTACTGACGCTTGTGTACTTGGTGCATTAGCAGACTTATCCAACTGCAATCATATCTTAGATATAGGAGCAGGAACGGGGTTATTAACCCTGATGCAAGCTCAAAAGAATTGCACATCTGCACAATTCTCCGCCATTGAAATCGACCATAATGCGTTCAACGAACTTAAATTAAACTGTAAAAACTCAAAATGGTCCAATCAAATCCATTGTATCAACCAAAATGTTAAAGACTTTGCCAATGATAGCAATAATCTACACAAATTTGACGGAATAATTTCTAACCCTCCATTTTTCAGTTCTGACTTAAAACCACCTTCTCGTTCTCGTTCCAACGTGAGACATGAAGAAGAAAGTCTCAGCATGGATGACTTATTGAATTGTGTCAACACTCTTTTAAGCAAAAACGGAAGACACTTCTGTATATATCCTACAAAAAGATTAGATGAGTTTAAACGATTGATTTTAAGTTACAATCTTGTTTGTCATAACCTGATTTTTATAAAAAATAATAAAACTAAGCCGCCTCATCTATTCATAGCAGAAATCATGAGAAAAAATACTGACCAACCATACAAAACAACCGAGTTCATTATCAGAGAGCAAGATGTTTATAGCAATCAAATGAAGGAAACCATGCTGCCTTACTATTTATAAAGGTTTACATTAAATTTTCACGCTTCATAGGAGAATATCAAAGAACCTATAAAGCTTGATTTCTTTGGTATATCACTAAACTTAACTACCTTTGCAGCCCTTTTAAATCAATCATTAATGATTACTTGTAATAACTTGTCTTTGCGTTTTGGTAAACGCGTTTTATTCGATGAAGTAAATGTAAAATTCACCAATGGAAATTGCTATGGTATCATTGGAGCGAATGGTGCAGGCAAATCCACTTTTTTAAAAATAATTACCGGAGACGTTGACCCCACTACCGGCTCTATTGACATTGAGCCCGGCAAAAGAATGGCAGTGTTGAAACAAGATCACTTTGAATTTGACCAATTCGAGGTGTTGCAAACCGTGATTATGGGGCACAAAAATCTCTTTGCAATTATGCAAGAAAAAGACGCGCTCTATGCAAAAGAAGACTTTAGTGATGCAGATGGTGTGAAAGCAGCGGAGTTAGAAGAAAAATTTGCTGAAATGGAAGGCTGGAATGCTGAGAGTGATGCAGGTATATTGTTGAACGGCTTGGGAATTTCAGATGAATTCCACCACAAGACCATGCACGAATTGAGTAACAATCAGAAAGTGCGTGTATTGCTCGCACAAGCCTTGTTTGGCAATCCAGACATATTGATTATGGACGAGCCTACGAACGACTTGGATGTACACACAATAGCATGGCTCGAGAATTTTTTGGCAGACTTTGAAAATCTCGTATTAGTAGTCAGCCACGACCGTCACTTCCTTGACTCGGTTTGTACCCACGTTGCGGACATTGATTTTAGTAAAATCCAAGTTTTCACTGGTAATTACAGTTTCTGGTATCAAAGCAGTCAGTTGGCATTAAGACAAAAACAAGAACAGAACAAAAAGTCAGAAGACAAACGCAAAGAATTACAAGAGTTTATTGCCCGATTCAGCGCCAATGCTGCCAAATCCAAACAGGCAACAAGCCGTAAAAAATTATTGGAGAAACTGAATATAGAAGAAATCAAACCTTCGAGCCGCAAATACCCTGCAATCTTTATTATACCTGAACGAGAAGCCGGAGACCAAGTGCTTAAAGTAGATGATCTCAGTTATAAACAAGATGGAGAAACACTTTTCTCAAAGATAAATTTCAATGTAAACAAAGGAGACAAGATTGCTTTCCTTTCAAAGAACACACTTGCTCTAACACGGCTTTTTCAGATTTTAGCAGAAGAAATTAAACCCACCACCGGCACGTACTCGTATGGAATTACCATCAAAAAAGGATACACACCTAACGACAACTCCAAATATTTTGAAGGCGTGAATCTTAGTCTTGTGGACTGGCTTAGACAGTTTTCAAAAGAAAAAGATGAAACTTTTATTCGTGGCTTCTTAGGCAAGATGTTGTTTAGCGGTGAAGAATCACTCAAAAGCGCGAAGGTTCTTTCCGGTGGCGAAAAGGTACGCTGTATGTTGAGCAAACTCATGCTTGAACAACCCAACTTTGTCATTGCAGACGACCCTACAAACCACTTGGACTTGGAATCAATCCAATCATTGAACAACAGTTTTATTGATTTTAAAGGAACTATTATTTTCCAATCCCATGACCATGAATTTATTCAGACCGTTGCCAACAGAATTATTGAAATAACTCCCAATGGGGTTATTGATAAAATATGCTCTTATGATGAATATTTAGAGGATGAATCTGTTCAACAACGCAAAGAAGAACTGTATGGTCGCTCACAGAGCGCATAAATATTCTAAATGAAAATTCTGATTCTGCACGGACCCAATCTGAACCTATTAGGCAAACGACAACCTGATGTGTACGGAACAACCGGTTTTGAAGAATACTTAGAAACACTTCGAACATCCTTCCCTACAATGCAAATAACTTATTTTCAAAGCAACCATGAAGGGGAATTAATTGATGTTATACAACAAAGTGTTGGCATTTATGATGGTGTCATTTTCAATGCAGGCGGATATTCTCATACTTCTGTAGCTATTGCGGATGCTGTTGCTTCAGTTTCAACCCCCGTGATAGGCATACATATCAGCAATATTTATGCGCGCGAAACCCAAAGGCATATTGACTTATTGGCTAAATACTGCATAGGAACTATCTCAGGACTGGGATTGCAGGGATATGAATTGGCATTAAGCTACTTTTTTAAAAATAAATAAGTAGTGCTACAAATAGTAACTGATTGGCTTCGGTTTCGGTTTCTAAGAAAACAGATTCTAAACTTTCATAACAGCCAAAAATACCGACAACATTTTATTTCACTTCACGCAATGCTCCTTCCTTGAAAATAACAAAGGTTCCATCCCCTTCTTTTAGCTTCACATTATCAATTCGATAACGGATGTCCGGGAAAGCGGTTTCTTGCATTTCTACATCAACTGCATCTTCATCTAATATAAGCTGTGTGTAAATAAACATTGCAATATCACTACGAATCCCACGAGGCTTGTATACCTTTTCATATATAAGTTTCTTGTCAGTCGCTGAATAAATTCGAAGCATAACATCACTACGCTTCTTTACAACAGGGGCGAGTGCTCTCATGTGTGCCGCATTAGAAGTACTTTGCTCGTATTCTTCAGGGCTTGAAATATATTTATAATTGACAATGAGGGTTTTTTCTGTTGGATTAAAGAAATGAATAGTGGTGCTGCTCAAAGGTAGCATTAGCGCAAAAAACAAGGTCATTATCAGAACTGACACAAAATGATTTTGCTTCTTGTTATCTTCTATTCCTGGTTCGTTATACCCTGAGTTAGATGCGCCTTCTTTAGAGAAATCAGCAAGTTTGTCTTTTGAATATTGTGTAAGGGTAAACAATTTCACATTACTTGCATCATATTTTTTAGAAAATAATGGTGCTCTTTTTCTAGTAAATCTATTGACTGTCCATGTTTTGCCCAAGCGGTAATAACAATCCTCGCAACTCAACAGAGCTACTTTATGAGTATTATTGTCCAACATTTCTTGCACATCACGTGGGTAAACACTTCCAATACAAGGAACTCTGTAATGTTGAACATTCAAATCTTGAGGAATTTCAGGCTCGGGAAAATAACTACAACTAAGAAGTGTTACATCTGTTTTATTTCCATTTGTTTGCAAATCTAAAGAAGGAAATAGCTCATGAGAAATAGCATGTGTATGACAGGAGCCAATGCAAATGTTGCAACCAACACATTTGTCGGGTGAAAGGATTGCCTTGCGCTCTCCGTCTTTGTTCATCATGTCAATGGCTTCATAAGGACAGTCAAAAGCACACAAATTACACCCGTCACAAGCATCAAGGTCTATGTGTACCGGAGGGTTGTCTTTGCGTTTGAATATAAATGGGATACATGCTAAAAATGCCCCCGACACAATCAAGTAAATCCAATTCATATTAATACTGGATACTTTCATAAAATAATACCCAAAATAATAATACCAATCAAACGTAGTTTGGGTAGGCAAATATGACATCTGTGCAGGTGGATCACTCTTAACCGGGAAAGCAAATGCGATGATAGTTAATGCAATGAATGAATAATAGATGAGCGGTTTTGGAGGAAATATTTTGGGTTTGGAGATTCGCATCACATGAATCCAAATGATGAAAACCGTAAGCAATGAAAGTGCAATATGCCCAAACACAGCTACTTTGAAAAAGCCTCCAACAGTGTTCAAATCATTCATCAGAAATGCCCCGGCAATAGATGGGTCAAAAATGGGCAGTGCCGCAAAAAGCTTTGCAGTCAGATAACCCGTAAGTTTTGCTTTTTGGTCCCAAACCAGAATAAACCCTGTAATACCAATAATGAGCACAACCATAATAGAAACAACCCCGCTCATCCATGCTAATAGTCGTTTAAATTTAGATACAATCAGAACTTGAATAAAATGGAGTGCCATAAAAATCACCAGTAAATCAGAGGAGTAGCGGTGAATACTCCTCATATAGCCATGGAGAAGATTGGCAGACATGGCATCTACAGACTCCCACGCCAATCTCGGATTGATATTATAAAAAATAAAAACATAAATTCCCGAAATACATGCTATCGCAAACATAATAACGGCAATCCCTCCAAGGTAATAGAGAGGATTTAATTTGGTAGAATATATCTTTCCAAAAAAGCTTGCAAATTTTTGATATAACTGATGTCCGCGAGTATATTTTTTGGGTGGGTTCAGTTCAGGGTTGTTTTGATTCATGATTAATTAGAAATAAAAGATTTAATAAACATTCGGGTTACGAGAAAGATAATCAACATTCCGGCAGTAGTGCCGATAATAAACCGCCAATCTACTTTGTAGGTTTTATTAAGAGGGTCGTATTTAAGGCATCTGAGATAAAATCCAGTAAACAGTCCCGGTCTTGTTATTTTTGCCTGAGCTTCCATAACCGAGATATTTAAGTCTTTCTTTGATGGGTTAATTCCATAAATATATCTTGAGACTGCTCCTTGCGGAGTGAGGACAACCAACACCGGGGGGTGGTCATATTCTTTGGTTGACGAATTGTAGTCATATTCTACACCAATAGAGGACATAAATTTTCGAATATTCTCAGGACTTGCAGACAAAGCCATCCATTTTTTTCCATCCAAAATCCATCTACTTTCATACACAGCAAGACTTTTGGCGGTTTCTGTGCTGTCAAAAGAAAAGCTGACTACAGTATAATCCTCTCCTAAGCCATCCATATCTTTAATGACATTTTGCACTCCACTGCTCACAAGTCCACAAATTGAATAACATCGGGTATAGACCGGAGAAATGATGATAGGCTTTCCGTTGAAGACAGAAGAAAACTGTAAAACTTCTCCCCTTGCATTGAACATGGTCACATCAGCCACTTTTTGAGCAAGGTATTTCTTCTCATTAGGAAGATTAAAACTGCTCATCAACAGCCACACAGACACCAAACACAAAACCGATTTCCTCATAAAAGATTTCAAAAAGAAGGGTTATTGTTGGAACAATAACCCTTCGCAGATTAATTAGTTAACGTTCCATGTAGCTGCGAGCCATTTCCAGTTAAGGAAGAACAGCGCAAGGAATACAAGAAGGAACAAGAAAGTCAGCACCAATGTGCCGGGTGCTTCAAAACCTTTGTGAGCTTTGCCTTCGGGTGGTGCACCTGAAATAGTAAGTTGCATATCTTGTGGTCCGTTTACTTTGGGTCCCCAGAACACAGACACAACAACAATGAGTATCCATATTAAAGTGGCAATAAATGCTAAGACACCTCCCAACATGGTGATTACCCAAAAGAAGTCAACAGCAGGGTTGAAATTGTGAGAGAAAGGACCTCCTGAGAATGTGTTATCCCAATGTCTTCTTGGAACGCCTAACTGACCTAATACAATCATACCAATAGAAAGCATTGCTATTCCGATAAAGAATAACCAAGGTTGCCATTGTGCAAGTTTAAAACCGACTATTTTCCTCCTAAATATTAGAGGGATTAAATAATAGGTAATACCCATAAAAGTCAAAGTAGTACCGATAACCACAGTACCCTTAAAGTGTCCGGGGATTGCGATGGTATTATGGACAATGATATTGGTTTGTTCCATTCCGAAGATAACTCCGGTAGTACCACCAATAAATCCAAAACCAATGATAGCGAGGATAATAGCAGAAAAGGCCGGATTACCCCACGGAGCTTTAGCTAACCACTGGAATAAACCTTTGTTGAATCCCCATTTACGTTGCGCTACCTCAAAAGAAGATGGCACAGCAAACGCGTGAATCATAGAAGCAAGTACTGCCAAATACATAGCATAACTTGTGTTCCATACTTTCCATGCACTACTCACTCCGGGGTCTGTCAACAAATGGTGAGCAGAAGCCAAGCAAATAAAAAGGATATAGAGCACAAAAGCAGAACGTGAAACTTTTTCATTGATTGAAGTACCGCCCACAGTAAGGAATGAAGTCATATACCAAATAGATACCATAGCAGCCACATTAATCTGCTGAGAAGAATGTCCAAGTCCCCACCAAATTAACTTATACATTGCAGGGTCAATGTTTTCAACTAAACCTATGGACCATAAGAAAGTAGGAATATAAATCAGTGCACCTGAAGCGAGGGTAATCACTGCAATGATAGCAGCAGTCATCAATCCGTACGCCACAAGAGGCATGGTTTCTCCATAAGTTTTCTCTCTACGAGCAATCATCAAGTTTCCAAAAAATAGAATTACTGCAATCAATGCACCAACGGCAAATAGAATAATTCCAAGATAATAAAGTGGGTGTGCTTTAAGAGGTGTATAAGAAGTAAGCATCACATCTGCTTTTCCCATAAGGATTATCACATTTGACATTACAAGTCCCGCAACCATCAACCCAAATGCCCACCATCCTGTTTTTGGGGAACAGAACCGCGTGTTTAATATGACTGTAGAGCCAAAATAAAGTCCTGCAACCTCAAAGAAAATAATCCAAAAAATAAGAGCATTCAATCCGTGAAAAGTGACCAAACGGTAGTACCATTCAGCACCCAACAAGTGAATAGGCTGATATCTTGTTAATACTAATAAAAGAGCTGCAACTACAGCCAAAAGTAATGAAATGACGGCAAATACCGCATTGTATCGTATGAGTTTTTCTGATCTTAAATCGACCTTAAACCCTGTTATATCGCATGTTCTAAACATAATTTTTAATTTTAAACTGTTAGTCTTTTAATGATTTTATAAAGGAAACGATTTGAGCTATCTCTTTGTCTGTCATTTGAGTTGCAGGCATTAAGGTAGTTTCAAATCCAATGGTTACTTTTTTCTGAGGTTCTAAAATAGACTCTTTAATATAGGCATCATCCACATTTACAGACAACTTCTTGCCACTCTCTTTCACTTCTTCTGCCTTGCCATACAGCCCCTTCCATGAAGGTGCAAGCAACACAGACCCATCAGTACTATGACAACCCACACAGCCTTTTAAGCTATACAATTGTTCACCTAATGAAATCATTTGCTCTTCAGACAAAGGCTTGTCATCACTTTCTTCAATGATTGGATCGGGTTTGGTTTTCATATTTTCATAACCATACAACTTGAGGTCTTCGTCTTTCTCAATTACGATAATCTTCCCAATCATGGTGTGGTGTCCAATACCGCAGAACTCATTACAAACGATTTTAAATTCTCCTGTTTCTGTAGGTGTAAACCTCAGTACGTAATCATAACCGGGATAAATCTGAAAATTCATATTAACCGGCTGTAATGAAAATCCATGTACTAAATCTTTTGAAGAGATATGAAAATTATAAGACTGGTCTTTGATAAGAATCATGGCCGGACTAAATCTCCACATTTCTGCCATTAAAAAAACCTCGCTGTTGGGTTCAGGACGAACAACAGGCACCCCATTGTCCATACCCACCATATTGCGCTTGATATAGGCTTCACTAAGTTTAGCAAACTCAGTAGTTGTTGTACGGTATGTAATACTTGATGGGTTTTGTTTGCCGTAAACGTGCCACAAAATCATCCACACAAACATTGCAATACAGAGGATGAGCGCAATTACCATCCACATTTTTTCATCTTTAGATACTTTAGTGTCGTACCAACCTTCTTTTGGACTTAATAAACTCATAATTTTTTTATTTTAGGTTGAGCTATTTAATTAAACTTGATTTAATATCGTCCGGGATACCCTGGAGATTTGATAATTCCATTACCCCCCATAAGAGGTAAAAAATGGCATAGATAGTTACCCCGAGGAATAATAACAGCATGAAGTCATCCATTATCATTCTGTAAAAGGGAACTCGTTTTTGCTCTTGATTGTGTTGTTCTTGTTCCATATTGATTAGTTTTTAATAAGTTGCAGATAACAAACTTACCGGCAAAACTATTTTCAATCAGGATGAGCGCATCCCAAAAAGGGATAAAAATGTGTCAAAAAATACGTTTTCGTACTTTCAGTAAAAAGTTAAAATAATGCTTGGTATTTATAATGTGCTGTTAGAAGGTTCTTGCGAAGTGTTGTTGGTTAATGCAAGTAAGCCTTCAATATTCAAAAAGTGAAACTTTTTTGCTGTACATTTAATAAGCCCCTCTTTCTCAAAGTCTTTGATAATCTTAGATACCTGTTCTTTTGTTGTGCCAATCAAATCCGCAATATCTTGTCTTTGAAAATTTATTTTAAAACTTTGTCCACCGCCTTCATATTTGTAAACTTCAGCAAGCATTAAGAGTGCTTCTGCCAAATTCTCTCTTACATTTTTGATTGCAAGGTTAACTGCTTTCATTTCGGCATAATGCAATTCATCAATAGATTGATTGATAATTTCCTGTTTAAGGTTATCTGATTTTGCAACAATATTTTTAAAAACAATATTTGGCACATAGCAATAATCAACATTAGACCCCGCAACTGCCGAAAAGGTGTGCTGTTTGTGTTTTTCGTTCATATTGATTCTGCTACCCAAAATAGCTCCTTTGCCAACTATTCTAAGTATCAGAGGGCGTCCACCTCTGCCAATAGATTCAATTTTGATAAATCCATTCTTGATAAAATACACTCCCTTGATTTCATCACCCTTGACAAACAAGGTTTCACCGTCTCGTAAAACACCGCATATTTTGAATGTACTGAGAGCTTGCAAAGTTTCATAATTGCAGTCTCTGAGGATTGAGCAATCCCTAGTCTTACAATGAATACAATCATATCGCGAAAAATCCATATTTATTATCTTGACATTAAACTTACCTAAGCCTCATTAGTGGCAAATATAAATTTAATTCTCCTATCGGAAAAGATGATTATCAAATGATTTTTAAGAAGGCATTCTCTTATGACAGTATGTTTTCATCCTCTTTTAGTCCCAGCATTTTGGGGGGTAGAAAAACAGGTTGACTACCTATTTCAATTTTATTTTTACCGGAATAAGGGCGAGGTATAAAATAAAATGACCCATTGAAACTATCTTGCTTGTGAGTTGTATCTTTCGGGGTGTTTTGAAGCGTATCAACCCGAGTCCATTTTTTCAGGCTATTAAACTCTTTCCGATAATAGACTCCAAAACCAAAGGTATTGACCGGTGCTGCTGCAATATTTGCATCATTATAAATCGACTGATTTTTTGAGAAAACTTTGATTTTTGTTCTTCCATCCTTTCTAACCAAATACTCCATATTAATGCTATGATTTGCATAGCCAAATTGGGTTGTGCCGTAGGTTCCGTCAATGATGAAACGGTTATTGGCAAACTTTCTTCCTAATTTAAAAATCATATCCGCTCTTTGGTCGGGAGTAACATTTGCCAAACTAAAATCTACCAACCACTTGTCGTCAATTTGCGATAGCCATGCATCTATTTGACTAGACACTAAATCAGCAATTCCATTATTAACCATAGAACGCGGGTTCAATGCTAAATCACCCATTTGAGTAGTTACAAAAGTGGGGGGCATAAAATTTCCGAAAACAAGCAAACTAAACACCTGACGACTGACTTCATCATAGTCGCTTTGAACTCGTTGCAAAACATTGGACAATTCGGTCATTCCTTGATCTGCAAGGTCTGGTATTTTCAATCCAAAGGTGATATCCGGGCTGAATAAATTCCCTTTTATCATAATTTCACTTCTTGCTTGCACCATGGTTAGTGATTGAGAAGCAGTAGTGCTCCCCGAACCCCTACCCAATAGTGGGTTAGGCGAAGCCTTTTGAATATTATAGGTCAACAAATCAATGGTCGCTTGAAGCGGGTCGCCATCCCATTTGATGGTTCCGCCTTTTTCAATAAAGAATTTTTTATTGACCATATTATTGAAAGCAACAAAATTATAATCCCCTCTTTCCACTGTAATTCCGCCTCGCATGGTAAACACATCATCTTCGCCTAAAGCCATTGTGATATGCCCTCTTCCGGCTCCCTTTATAGTTTCACCTGTCTGTTCATCCAAAACGAGTTGCATTTCCATCTCCGGTGTAATATCCATTTCAATAAGCATGGTGTTAAGAAAGCCAACATCCAATTGTTGTTTAGCCACAGTATCACTTTTATCCGACTTGAAACTGATATACGAAACCGGACCTGATGCTTCTGTGTCTCCCAATGGCATTACTATCAAAGAACCCGGCTTGGATTTGGCTTTCATGGAAATATTAAACTTATCAAAAGTCCCATAAATCTTGGCACTGCCGTCTGCATAAGCATTTCCGTAATACAAGTCATTGTCTTTGCTTGTAGTTCCAAGCACGTGAAAGTCTTTGAGATTGTCAATACTCACATTGTAGTTCCATTTTGCAAAATTAGTGTGGTTGAGAATACCTGTAATATTGCCAACCTTGCCTTTATCATCTTTGATTTGAGAGCCTTTGTCAAGGGTAATTTTATTTTTCTCGACCAATACTTTTGAGTTTATTGTAAAGGGCACTTTCAAATAATCAATCATGAATGAAACATCAGATGCATAAAGACTGCCGTTGAGTAAAGGCTTGGCAGGTTCTCCGGAAATGTTAACAGTACCGCCCACCTTCCCTTTTAATTTGGAAATTCCTTTTAGAAATTGACCAAATATAGCAACATCTGATTGTGGCATGCTCAGATTTAAATCAAGTGCATCGTACTTGTTGACGTTACCAATAGTTCCAACTAAAGTTACACCATTGAAGATTCCACTTTGAATATCACAATTCAACTCATTTTGAAAGGAGTTTATTCGTTTTGTCTTCACTCCTATTGTCCCGACAGTATCTGTATTCACAGCAAAATTATCAATCTTCAAATCAGAAATAATCTCAAGCATTCCATTTTGTCTGGGTCTGAAATCAATGCTCCCGTTGCCCAATCCGAAAAATTCCGGGTATGTCTCCGGAGTAAATAAGTTAATATTTTCTAACTGAAAACGATTGAGGTTCAATGCAATTTTTTTATGCTCGTTTGAGCCTATATACTCCGCACTGACACTCTGTTCGCCATTGAATAGCTCAATCGGATTCAGCATGAAATATTTTCCAATAACCATGCTTGTGGTATCACGTAACTTCCATGTCCTACCCTTGATGTCCAATACTATATCCTCTACAAACAAGGAGGCAGTATCTAGGGATGCGAATGACAAGTTTCCTTTTGCAAAGGACTTCAATTTGTTGCTGAAATCTTCGGCTGAAACTTGATATGAAATCAAATTCTCAACTACCACAGCGTCCAAAAACATACTGTCCGCTTTGTATGCAACATCATCATAATACATACTTGCAGAGGCAGTAACTTTCATATCTTTCTCCTCACCTTTTCTGGCTCTAAAATTGATATTATCAAAATGGAGATCGCTGATAACAAACTTGCTAAGGTTGATTCGCATTCCGAATATTTTCTTCTGTGAATTAAAAGCGCCTTGAATTTTGCCTTTTCCAACTTCTATACCCCAATCAAACATAGATGTCAGCTTGTCTATTTCTTTGAGATGAATTAAAAAATCAATTCTTGATGAAGGTGTCTTTTTATTGGAAGGGTGGACAATACCGGGCAATAAATTAGAAGCAAAATTTTGAAAAGCATCAGGTAGAATTTTTAGATCAAACACCCCTTTTAACTCAATATCGGCAAGGTCACTCACCAATGAAATATTTCTTTTCTCGTCTATAAACTCAGCAATAACATTGAAATCAGTCATATTAAACCGTTTATCACCACGATATACTTCTATGTTTTTTGTGTGCAATACTCCTGTTATTTTATCTATATCAAAGCCTTTCGTACTGAGCAACATGTGCCCTGTAAATCCCGACTCAACAGTATCCAAGCCCAGTGCTTTCAGATTCATCTCATACACATCAACCGTAAAATCAGACATTTCCTCTTGGGCTTTCATGTCAACAACACCATCAAAATCCAATTTTAGATTTGGGTCTTTGATGAATGCTTTTCCTTTAAAAAGTGATTCGGTAAATTTACCTTCAATATTGATTGCTTTATAGGAATATCCAAACAATTGAATACGTGGAATATCGCCATGTATGTCAAAAGAAAAATGTTTTGGGGTCAAGCCTACTCCGTTGTGCAAATGTGCTAACAACTCAACAGTTCCGATATTAGGGTTGTTAGTAAACTTACCCAAGTTGAAGCCTTTGGACTCAATCTGCCCCGAATAAAGGGCATCCTCTATTCCATTTCTAAAATCTAGATTAATATCTGTTCTGACAGAGCCCAAAGCCGTTCCAACATTCCCAAAAGCAACAAAGTTGTTATAGAAACCATTCATCCGCCCTTTGTAATCAATGTATCCCAACCTATCCAAATCAGGAGGCATTTCTATATCCAGAATCTTAAACAACTCGTGTGGCACCGAGTGGAGCTTATCTATTGTGAAATTTAGATAAGTATTTTGGATATCGGGTAACCCGGTCAAATCAAACTTACCTTCCAACACGGTGTTATCCAGACTTTTGATTGACACATTGCGACAACGCATCCTCTCTATCGTACCGGTTACATCTCCTTCAATTTTAACCAATGATTTTTCAAACATCTTCAGACCTGAGCCAAATGGTAAAAGATCTTTTATGGCAAGAAAACTATTGGTAATATCTCCTTTCATGTGCACTTTCTTGATAAAGTCAGAGAGTTCATCATAACCATCATAGCTAAAATAAAGTGTATTGCCTAAGCTGGAATTAGGAGTTTGCAACAGTAAGTTGTCAAATTCGAGTCCTTTATCATAAATTCGTGTCAAAGCAGCAAAGTGTTTTACCACCAAACCGGAACGTTCAACAGTGCTTACATTCTTGGCAATAAAATTCAAAGAATCTCCCACTACCCTAAACTTCTCAATTTCTCCATTAATTTGTTTAAACTGAATGTCATGCGGGTTGAATTCATTGGCGGCTACCGGTAATGACAAATCTTCATTAAATTGGCGAAAACGTGTATTTTCAAACTTAATTTTATCAAAGGAAATCGTCCATATTGGACGCCCGCTGGGGATAGTATCATATCGGTGCGGACTTATATAATCAAAAAAGAATTTATGATTTTGAAAGGCTTCTCCTTTGTGAACACCAAAATTCACATAGCCATCTTTGATTGAAATATTTCCAAAACCTATATAATGCCTGTAACTGTTGAAACTGCGCAAATTAACCTTCAACTCTTGTATATAAAACAAAGTATCACCTTTCTGATCGGGCACAAAAGCATCTTTGAGATAAACCGTGTTGGGTAGTGAGAATTTGAAATCCGAGAAGCTAAGTTCAACGCCTAAATCTTTGGAAACACCACTCAAGAATTTTCGTAGAACAAGATTCTGAAAAGCTTTGGTATTAAGCAGAATAAACAAAATTACCAACAAGCTTAGGAAGCAGAGGGAAGTCCACTTCAGTATTTTCTTTATTTTCGCACCTGCTTTCAAATTTTGCAAAAGTAATTAAAAAACCTGCCGTGTCGCCCACCCTATTAGCATTAGAAACCTCTTGTGACGAAACATCAGCATCGGTTATTTCGGGAGGCAAAATACTTGCCAATATTATTGCAACGCAGGAAATTCATGCACAATATGCAGGTGTTGTTCCTGAATTGGCTTCACGTAACCATGATTTATATATTACTTCGGTCGTACAAGAAGCATTAAATCAATCAACAAAAAGCCTTCACAACCTTGATGCTATTGCGGTTACACAAGGTCCCGGATTATTGGGCGCATTATTAGTAGGCAATACTTTCGCAAAAGGTTTAGCATGGAGTTTATCCATCCCATTAATTGGTATCAACCATCTGCAAGCACATATTTCGGCTCTGTTTATTGACAATCCCAATCCGAGCTTTCCGATTATTACACTGCTGGTTTCGGGCGGACACACCCAACTCATCAAAGTAAGCAGCCATACTGACTTTGAATTGTTAGGACAAACCATCGATGATGCAGCCGGAGAAGCTTATGACAAGACAGCTAAGCTATTGGGACTGCCCTATCCCGGTGGGCAACATATTGACCGATTAGCTAAAATGGGCAACCCCTTGGCTTTCATTTTTCCAGAACCAAAAGTGCCGGGATTTGACTTTTCTTTTAGCGGGCTCAAAACCTCTATCCTTTATTTTGTTAACAATCAAAAACAACAAAATCCGGAATTTGTCAATCAGAATCTCCATGATTTGTGTGCATCCATACAGCACACCATAAACAGTTATTTGAGTAAAAAACTCATCAAAGCAATTCAACACACGCAACCCAAAGGGATTGCCATAGCCGGTGGTGTATCTGCAAACTCAGATTTAAGAACCAAAATCTCTCAATTGGGAAATCAAATGGGTTTGGAAGTATTAATTCCCAAATCTGAATATTGTACTGACAACGCTGCCATGATAGCTATGGCTGCTCACTTTGCTTATACTGAAAAGCGATTCATTGGGTTAGATAGCATCCCTTTTACGCGGGGATAGTCACAATTCCTCACAGCACTTGATTTTTATCACGAATTATGTATTTATCACTCATACATAGCAATAACTTTATATTTGCCGCACATTCATGTGTATGAAAAAGCAAAGTCATATATTGATTATTCTTATTTGCATTCAGCCATTTACACTGTTTTCATTTGGTGAATTATCTTTTAACTCGGGGCGCAATCAGGCGTCAGCAGGGCAATTTGCTAAAATAACTATTCAAGGAGGTCAATGTTTTTCGAATTGGGAATTTGCCGCTGGAATGGGATTCATTTTTTCAAAAGCACAAACACAGGACTTGGATGCACTCAAAGTTCAAGCATCGAGATTTTTCTCACCTTCAAAATACCCATTCAAAGTAACCGCATTCTATCAATGGTCGCCCTACTCCGAAAATTTTTCAGTCAATAATTTTGGATTTATTTTGAATCGCAAACTCAAAAAATGGGAATTAAATTTGGGTGCAAATTCAATGTTTATCAGCCTTTTCAGCAATCATAATAACAGTAATTCAATTGCAAAACGCACTTTGTGGGAGCCTTTTAATTTGATGTACCGTTTTACATTCAGACAACCCATTGCCAAACAAATTGACTTATTAGCAACCATCACGGACTATGATAATTTTTTGATTTGGCAAGAAACCAATCCTTTTGTAATGGTGGGAGCAGAATACAAATCAAGCAAACAATCCAAACTATTTCTTGATATTGCCTACCAATCGGCAGGGCTGTTGAATATCAGGGTCAATGCATACGGCTATTATGTACGCTTGGGTTATACTTACGGCTTAGACCTCAATTCTCAAAAAATCAATCATGACAAGAGCAATCACCAATAAAATGAAAAAAAACGGATGGCTGCTGTTCATATCGCTGACCTTGTCTTCCTGTTTCAAAGAAGCTGATTTTTCAGGATTTATCCGTTCAACCGACAGAAGCGAAAGTTGCTTTAAAGAATCAATGGAATGGAATTCAAATCATCCATTCAAGATTATTGAAACCGACAACGAAAGCTACAAAGTATTGGTTACCTCAGATGTGCATGTGGGCGGTGCCGATACTTATGAAAATTTTTTAAAATTCATTGACAGGTCTTCTCAACCTGACATCACAGCTGCTGTCTATGTAGGCGACTTGTCTTCAGGAAGAAAGGAACACCAAGAACTCTTTAAGTCTTTGTTGCCACAAGACTCTGTTGTCCAAAGCTTTCCCATTGCAGGCAACCATGATTTATACTTTGATGGATGGGATGCCTTTTATAGTGTCTTTGGCAGTTCAACTTATTATTTTACCATAAAAACACCAAGCAAGCAAGACCTTTATATTTGTTTGAACTCCGGCAATGGAACACACGGCAGCAGTCAGATTGCATGGCTGAAAAACTTGCTTGAAACCCAACGCAATCATTATGATCGCTGTGTGATTTTCTCTCACTGTAATTTTTTCCGCACACATCACACGCCATCCACCAGTCCTAATATGGACGAAATCTTAGTGTTAATGGACTTGTTTGAAACACATACTGTCGATATGGTAATTAACGGACACGACCACAAACGGGATGAAAAACAATTAGGTTTATGCAAATACATCATTTTAGATGCATTGCGAGATGATGCAAACAATGCTAGCTACATGGTGTTGCAAAAAACAAATACTTCATTCAAATATGAATTTGTAAAACCCTAATCAGAACTATAAGAGTATGAGTGCAGGCTACGACAACCTTTATCTCTTATATCCCTCTTGCGACTCAATTGCACTATCTGCTCCGAGTCTGTCAAAATTGATTCTTTGGTTTTGAACCTTAATTTTAGGATGACCCTTTACAAATTTTAGATTCATCCAGACTCCAACGCCAATTAACAAGCCCAGAAAGAGCAGAAATATAATCAGTTTTGAAGCTTTACTTTTCATTATATTTAAGAAAACAAAATAGTTCCCATTTAAAGATTTTCCATGGTAGCCAGCAAATCCTGCAGGTTTTCTCTACGTCTTATCAGAGTTGCTTTTCCATCTTTAATCATAACCTCTGCAGGTCTAAAACGCGAATTATAATTAGAGGACATAGAAAAAGCATAGGCTCCGGCATTCAAAAAACACAAAATATCACCTTCGTGTACTTCACTTAATTTTCTATCCATCGCAAATGTGTCTGTTTCACAGATATAGCCCACCACCGAATAAACACGTTGTTTCCCTTCGACATTGCTCACATTGACAATATGATGATAAGCATCATACAACTTGGGACGTATCAAATGATTAAAACCTGAGTCAACACCGGCAAAAACAGTAGAGGTTGTTTGTTTTACAACATTGGTTTTCACCAAAAAATATCCGGACTCACTAACCAAGAACTTACCCGGCTCAAACCAAAGTTCTAATTCTCTTCCATAATCTTTACAAAACTCTTTGAATCTATGGGCAATTTTTTCCCCAATCTCTTCTATCTCAGTAATTACTTCATCCGGTTTGTAAGCAATCTTAAAACCACTTCCAAAGTCCATATACTTCAAATCAGGAAACTCAGAAGCAGCATCAAATAATAATTCAGCACCATACAAAAACACATCCGCATCCAAAATATCCGACCCTGTATGCATGTGCAATCCTTCCACTTTGATATTAAAACTCTTTACTATCCTGCTAATATGACGTACTTGATGAATTGAAATTCCAAATTTAGAATCAATATGCCCCACGGAAATATGTGCATTCCCACCCGCCATGATATGCGGGTTCAGACGAACACAAACCGGCACTTTGCTTCCATACTTACTTCCAAATTGTTCCAAAACCGAGAGATTATCAATGTTAATTCTTACGCCCTCTTTAACAGCCATATCAATCTCCTCCATCGAAACGCAGTTGGGAGTATAAAGTATTCTTTCGGGCGCAAAACCTGATTTTAACGCAATCCAAACTTCTTGAATAGAAACAGCATCTAATCCAGACCCCATTTTATTAAACTCCTGTAAAACTGCAATATTGGTCAATGCTTTGCAAGCATAATTCAATCTCACTTTTACTCCCGGGAATGCATTGAACAAGCGTTTATATTGCCTTTCAAACACAGACGCATCATAAACATACAGAGGAGTATCAAACTCCTCAATCAATTTTTCGACAGGTATTCCTGCAATATTATATTGTCCGTTAATCAATTCCATAAGGGAGTGCAAATGTAATTTTTAATGAGTGTTTTAGAAAAGAGAAAATGAAGAAATTATTTTACTCCATTTGCTTATCAATCATAGCGCAACTCAGCATGAAACAACACATCTCCGCCCATCTGCTGACGGTTATAATATTGTGACTTTAATACTCTTAATCCTAACTCTGAAAAGAATGGGAAATGAGCTACATTTTCGGGTTCAAATACAGAGCAGGTAATATAATGCAATGTGCCACCATGTTTTAGAAACGGCAATGCGTTCTTCACTATTTTTTTTTGCAACTCTGTATAATGTTCAATTTGAGCACAATCAAACCCGCGCAAGTTTTCGGGATTTCTTCTCCAAACACCGCTCCCGCTGCATGGTACGTCAGCTATAAGGGTGTCAAAATACGCTTGTTCAATTCTCATTTCGGCTTCTTCGCCCGCAAATACAAGGCATTCGTGCGGATTCTCCAAATTGACCTCTGCTGACATAAAAGGCTCCAAACCTTGATTGAATGCCCTTTGTTTCAAATTATACAAGATGGATTTGCGTATATCAGAAACGAAAAAATGGCTGCTTGGATGCAACTCTTGCAGATGCAATGATTTGCCACCGGCTCCTGCACATACATCCCAACATTTTTCACCTATTGCCATCTCTTTACAAATATCTTGTGCTGCTATATCTTGTATTTGTACTAAACCATCTTCTACCAATGTATTCAAATATGATGTTGCATCAATCGAATACGTGTTCTCCGCCACTTGTTCAAAAGGCATGTCTGCGAGACAATCCTTGTGTGTTAACTTTCCTTTTCGGGTTTCCCTAAAATAGACTTTGCCGGTTATGAGGTGATGTTTACAAAAATCAATATAGTCAATCTCCTTGCTAACCATGTTTGAGCAGGGGAAAAAGACGTCAAATCCTCCTTCAGAATTCGCTATCAAATCCGCAATGGTGTGACCGGCTATTGTCATTTTTGGTGTAGCCGGTTCTGCAATCAACCCTTTGCATATCAATGAAAGTCTGATTTTTTCTTCCACAGTCAATTGCGACATAGATTTTCCTAACCTGAAAAATCCGTAAGCGGCTTCCTTGATGGTTTTGCGATCACGACTTCCCATCTTCTTATTTTGCTTGAAAAATCGATTCAAATAGAGATGAAACGGAACTAAATAGTCGTAGGTTGTAATGAGTTCGGCAGCAACCTTAATATGCTTATCAATGATTGCCACGCCCTATCTAATTTTTTCCAAATCAAAGTTCTCATTCAGTCTGAGAATATTAACAAACCTATTTTCGTAAGTGTCGTTATTCATGTGTTCAAACTGAAAAGATGTATGCATTAAGGGGAATGATTTACCTTGAATATATGCTCCGAAACCGGTTCCAAATGCTGCCAGAGCTTGCACAAAAAAAATTGTTTGGTCGTATCCAATATAGGAAAATTTACCGGAAACACCTCCAAACTTGGCATTGTAATTTTCATTAAAGATTACTACCTCAGAATCATCTTGGCTGACTGTATTATTATTATAAAAAAACAAATTGCATTTTGCCCATGTAGCAAACGGGATTATAGGAAAATCAAACCATTCCATCTCTCCCACCACATTTACATTTTTTTTACCGGCAGTAAGATTAAGCAGATTATGCACTGTAATATCAGACTTTGTTGGTGCAATAACAATTAATTCCGCACTACTTGCTATATGTTGATTCAACATGTTCAAATCAACAATTTGGAGAGACTTTTTCTTTTCATTAAATGCACGCAGAAAAGCACGTCTTGCAGGTAGTCCAGCGGCTGTATTATCATTAAGCATGACAAATTTACTTGTACCAAATAGTTTCATCAGTTGCAAAGCCGCCAAATAATGACGATTGGAATCATCGCTCACGGGGTTATAGATTGGCGAAGATGTTCTATTTCTTTTTGAATAAAATCTCAGCGGATTTACGAGCGGAATTCCATACACACTACAGAACCGCTCTACTAATGCAAACTCACTGTCATACACCGGTCCTATAACTAAATGTACTGTTTTAAAATAGCTTTGTTTGAGTATTCCGGAAACTACTGCTGTATCATTTTGGGAGTCAAAAATCTCAGTATGCACATTCATTCCTCTTTTACTCAACTCTTCAAGAGCCAATTCTACACCCTCAAAATATTCCATAGAAACACTTTTGAGTTGTTCATTTATTTTCCCCTCTTTGTTAAAACAAAATGGCAGGATTACAGCAACACGATATTCGTTAACATCCGAAACAGGAACCTCAAACTGTTGCCCCATAAAGGTTACAATGGAGGCTTTTGCATTTTTGTGCTGTTTTTTATTGTCTGTAGTGATGACTACGCCTCCGCTTTTAGATGTTTCATCAGAATAAGCAGGTTCAACGGGTTGCAACACAACAGTGTTCCTTTTGCTCACATTTAGTGAACCGCAAGAAACAATCAGTAAAAAGAAGGAAAAAAAGACGAGAGTCTTATTCCCATTCAATAGTCGCAGGTGGTTTAGAACTGATATCATATACTACTCTGTTTATTCCTTTAACGTTATTAATTATCTTGTTTGAAATGGCAGCCAACAATTCATAGGGAATATGAACCCAATCGGCAGTCATCCCATCTGTAGAAGTAACTGCACGCAAACATACAGCATTTTCATAAGTTCTCTCATCGCCCATAACTCCCACACTTTGCACAGGCAAGAAAATTGCTCCTGCTTGCCAGATTTTGTCATACCAGCCGGCTGCTTTTAGTTCGTTGATATATATGCTGTCTGCTTCTTGCAATGTTTTAACTTTTTCTTGGGTAATGGCACCCAAAATTCGAATTGCCAATCCCGGACCCGGAAACGGGTGTCGCCCATTGATTTCCTTGGGCAAACCAAGCTCTGTACCCACATTACGGACTTCATCCTTGAAAAGGTTTCTAAGTGGCTCCAGAACTTTTAAGTTCATTTTTTCGGGAAGCCCGCCCACATTGTGATGAGACTTAATGGTGGCTGAAGGTCCGTTCACCGAAACGGATTCTATTACATCCGGATAAATAGTACCTTGTGCTAACCAACGTGCTCCTTCCACTTGAGTTGCTTCTTTATCAAACATTTCTACAAACACCCTGCCAATGATTTTTCGCTTTTGTTCAGGGTCGCTCACTCCATTGAGTTGATTATAGAAAACCTCTGAGGCATCCACTCCCTTCACATTCAAATCAAGGCTTTTATATGTTTGAAGCACTTCTTCAAATTCATTTTTCCGCAAAAGTCCATGGTTTATAAAAATACAATGCAGGCGTTTTCCGATAGCTTTTGAAATTAACACAGCAGCAACGCTCGAGTCCACCCCGCCTGACAATCCTAATATTACTTTGTCATCCCCAACAGTTTGTTTGATTTGTTCCACGGTTTCTTGCACAAAATTGGCGGGAGTCCAATCCCCTTTGCAACCGCAGATATTGTAAACAAAATTTTTAAGAATCGTTTTTCCTTCGATGCTGTGTGTAACTTCAGGATGGAACTGTATTCCGTAGATATTTTTGCCTTTCACCCTAAAACCTGCAACCGGAATTGAATCTGTGGTTGCGACAATTTCAAACTGAGCAGGAAGACTCGTAATGGTGTCTCCATGCGACATCCAAACCTGAGAGGTATGTGCAATACCGGCAAATAACTCACATGAAGTATTGGCATTCAAAATGGCTCTGCCATACTCTTTATTGGAAGTTTTACTCACAACACCACCATTGTTATTTGCTATGAGCTGCGCACCATAACAGACACCCATAACGGGCAGATTAGCACTCAGGGCATCAATATCTACTTGTGGTGCAGCTTTGTCATGCACTGAAGCAGGGCTGCCCGAAAGTATAATTCCTTTCATATTTTCATCCAATTGAGGAATTTTATTATACGGATGAATTTCGCAATAAACATTGAGTTCTCTGAGCCGTCTGGCAATAAGCTGAGTAAACTGAGAACCAAAATCAAGAATTAATATTTTCTGGTGCATACAAGGCTTTGGATAAGTGTGCGAAATTAAGCAGTCAAGACTATTAATTTGAGAATATTTTGAGAGATATTCCTACGTTCATAATTCATTCTTATTCCATAGAACGCAAACACTACAGTTAGTTACATATCTTTGCAATGTGAAAAAGGGTGTCAAAATATTCTTTTCTATTTTTATTATGGTTGCATACATTTTTGCAACGGGGCAGAACCTTTATCACAGCCATACACATCACTATCATGCTAATTCCAACCAATCCGAAAGTTTTTCAATACAAAAGATTAATGGACTCAGCCTCGCCAGCGGAAACGAGAATGCTTTTGCAAACAGTCTTAGGATGTATTACAATGGCGAGAAGAAACTCACCAATGACTTCAAAAGGATATTAGAATCAGCCGAATACTATTATAGGACATCTTGGTTTCATTATCTCGACTTTGAAAAAAACAGTTTCGTGAGGTTTAGCCCACCGGATATAGTTTTCCCTTTTCATTATTTTTGGTAATTGTTTCCGATTCCTTCCATTATTCAAATGGAATCATATCTTAATCAGCCACCACAACGGAGGCAAAAACAATTATTCACAAAAATAAATTTAAAAAAAAATGTTATCAGAAACAACCATCATCGGGTTGATAATTCTATTAGTATTTATCATCCCTATTATCATAATGTATGTTAAAAGTCAACAGAAAAAAGGACGCGCAATAAATTCACTCAAGGCACTTGCTTTAAAAGAGAACAAGCACATTTCAGAATCCGACACTTGGAAAGAGAACGCCATCGGATTGGATGAAAATAAAACTACTGTTTTTGCAATCAGGAAAACAAAAGACAGTATAATTCCTTATACAATCAGATTAAAAGATGTAAAATCATGTCAGTTCATCAACAGAAGCAGTACGAACTTTATTGAACAATTAACACTTACATTCACATTTAAGGATAATGCTAAGTCTAACCTGACTCTTGATTTTTATCATAATGAACTTGACTCTACAGAAATTGCAGACGAACTGCAACTGATTCAAAAATGGGACAAATTAATCAATGAGCGAATGAAAGAAATTGATTAGTTGACTTTATTAATTTAGAAGGCCTCGCTCTTGTAGCGGGGCTTTTTTCATATCCTAAAACCTATGTAACTCATTTATAATTTGAAAAAGACGAAAATCAAATCATATATAATGTGGTTACGCAAATAAACACTTCAGAACAATCCATATATCATAAAAAGTTTTAGTTTTGGACATTGATATTTAAATTGAGTATTGAACGTCCACTTTCATAAATACAAGCATCTGTTTTATATCTTGACCTGTATGGTATTGTTTCCCACATACCTACATGCTCAAGAATCTACTCAAAAGAGGGAAATGGTGAACCGTCTAATAGATGAAAACAAAGATGACTCAGCCATTCTTATATTAAAACAAATACTGGCTCTATCCCCAAAAGACAGTATTGAGCACCAAGGCAGAGTATTGCATCAAATTGGCAAGTTACTTATTTACGAGGGGCATTATAGAGAATCTTTCCAATATCTCGAACAAGCCCAGAAGAAATACCAAAAGATTCAGAACCGGTATCTCGAACATCTAATTTTACAAAGCAAAGCGCAAGCCTATGCAGACTCGGGCGATTATGCATCCGCTATTCACCTGATTCAAACAGCGTTAACATATTGGGAAGCAGAGCGAGACACCTCAAAAACTATGGGACACCTTCTGGATTTAGGTTTGTATTATTACGAAAACAATCAGATTAATCTGGCTTTGAATAGTTATCTCAAAATTGTGAACCTCCCATACGATAAAGAGCAAATCCAAAAAGCAAAGGCATACAATCAAATGGGGAATATTTGGGCTGCAGAGTTAGAAAACAATCATAAGGCACTTGAATATTATTTTAAAAGTCTTGCCATCAAATTGACATTGGGCGACAAATACCTAAAATCTGTTTGTGCATCATACAATAACATCGGACTTTCATATAAAATACTCGGGAAATTAGACTCTGCCGCCTTTTACTATCAAAAGTCGATTGAGTTTGGGAAAAAGTCCGGTGCATTTGAGTCACTTATTGAACCGCTGAATAATTTAGCCAACATCTATAAGCGTGCTAATAAATTAGAAAAATCCGAAGAAGCATTGCTTGAAGCGTTTCAATATATCAAATATGGTTCGATTGCTAATCAGATACTGATACATACAAGCTTAGGGATTTTATATAATGAAAAGAAAGAATATGCCAAAGCCTTAAGTTATTTTGAAATTGCCAAAGAACTGGCAGACAAAACCGAAAATCTCAATGATATGGGCGATGTACGCGAGTTTATGATTGAGTCCTATTTTGGGTTAGGACAACTTGACAAAGCAAATGACTGTTTAGCTCAACTTCTTAGCATCAAGGACAGTATCACCAATCTCAAACTCAATCAAACTGTTGCTGAAATGATGGTTAAGTATGAAACAGAGGAAACCAATAAGGCATTACTGCTTGCACGTCAGCAAAATCTGGAAAAAGATTTAAAATCCAAACAATTAACCATGTGGTTTCTTGTGGTTTTGCTTTTTCTTTTTACCCTAACTTCCTATTTTTATTTGAAGTTAAGAAAGAAACAAGCATTGGCAAAACAAGCAGCTCTTGAACTTTCGCTTCAGGAACAGAAAATAAAAAATAAAATTCAAGAGGAACGTTTGAGAATTTCACGCGAACTGCATGACAATATTGGCTCTCATCTTACACTTATCAATGCACTCACCGAAGAATTTGACGAAAATGACATCAAGTCCAAAAAGATACGTAAAAGTATCCTGTTGAGCATGAAAGAACTACGCAAAACCGTTTGGTTGTTGAACAAAGATTCAAATTCTATTGATGAAATTGTCATTCGCTTGCGAAGTTTCTTGAGCAACATGGATGACGAACGCATTAACATTCTGATTCAGGCAAGCGGCAATACCGAAGTTGTATTAAATGACATCCAAACAACCCACTTTTTCAGAACTATTCAAGAAGCGGTTAACAATGCCATCAAATATTCGCAATGCAGCGAAATTAAAATTACGATTAATATTGACAATAATAACCTTATACAGTTTAAAATTGCAGATAATGGAAGCGGATTTGACACTGATAACACAAGTACAAATAATGGATTGGCGAACATGAAATATAGAATAGAATATCTAAACGGGCATCTGGATATTGAGAGTAGCCCGAGTGAAGGCACCACCATAAAAGGCTTCTTTAAAGTTTAATTGCAATTTATACGAAACACTGCGTATTGATATAAAATATGGAAAAAAAGAGTTTTGCCCCCAATATGCCCATTAACATCGCCATAGCAGAAGATAACTGTTTTTCAAGACAGGCTGCCATAGAGCGCATGTCAAAATATCCGCAAATTCGGATAAAACATATTGCAGCTAATGGAAAGGAATTGATTAGCATGCTCCACAAAGATTGCAACATAGACTTGGTCTTGATGGACATTGAAATGCCTGTAATGAATGGTATCGAGGCAACAAAAGAAGTAAAGAAGAATTGGAATCAAATCAAAGTATTGATGCTCACAATGTTTGACGATGAACAAAATCTATTTGATGCTATCTTGGCGGGTGCTTCAGGTTATATACTCAAAGAAAGTAACGCTGAACAGATATTTAGGGCTATGATGGACACGATAACCGGGGGGGCTGTCATGAGCCCTGCAATCGCACTCAAAGCATTGAACCTCATCAAACACCCGCAACAACCAACGCAAAACACTCAAGACTTTGGCTTATCTGAAAGAGAAATAGAGATTCTTAACCAACTGAAAAATGGACTCACGTATGAACAAATAGCCTCTAATCTATTCATAAGCTATCATACAGTTCGCAAACACATTGAAAATATTTATCGAAAATTGCAAGTAACCAATAAAGTCGAGGCACTCCAAAAAGCTTCAGGAAACCGCCTACTTGATTGAGTTATAAATACGCAATTATACTTATTGAAAACATGATTACAGAATTTCTAAATTTGAGCCCTGAAACACTAATACTTACAAACAAAATGAAAAAAATACTACTTTGTCTTATGACAGTTACTTTTGGATTGAGTGCCCAAAGTCAAAACATCTCCTACAGTATTCGTAGTGATGACCCCTATGACATCAAGAAAACAGTCATACATCTTGACCCTTTCTATGTCGATTGCTGGATGACTAATATAAACATAGGGTGGGGCATCAGGGTAGATTACAGATTTAACAAAAATCTCAACTTTGCATTAACTTTTAGAAGAGCCTACCTTGATATGAATGCAGGCGAACACATGGATGGAAATCTAATGTATGCAGCAGGAGGATTAAAAAATACATTTTTGTTGAACCCGTAGCTTACTACACATTGGCTGACTATACCAATAGAGCAAGTATGCGAATAGTGTTATCATCTAATTCCTATTCTTATGGCGGATATACCTACACAAACACAAAATCAATTAATGTCCCCGGAACAGCAAGACACGTAATCAGTGCACGTGGCGGTCTCATGTTTATTAACAATGCAGTAGATTTTAGCGAAGGAGACGCAGAACCTGATTTTGAAGCAGTAAATTTCAAGGACAAAAATCAAAAATTTACATTTGGTCCTTATGGCCAAACTGTCGGTGGAAGCCCTATTTATAACGGCTATACTATGATGACAATGACTTCTCTGTTTGCCGGTATTTCGTATAAATATATTTCAAATCTTGTTGTAGATGTGGAAGGTTGGGGCGGCAGAAGAAATGCAGGATTAAATGATATATATTTTGATTTAATGTTTGCACCCGTTATTTCTTATGCAGACATGGCATCAAGAGATAAAAGAGTGTGGGAAATAAGCAACAAAAATCAGAGCAGAATAGGTTGGAGAGTAGGCTGGCAATACAGACATCCCGTTAAAACATGGATGTCATTTGAATGTGCTTTTGGTGCTCGTCCCGGATATAAAGGACAGTCAAAAGGAATATTGAATGCACGAGCATTTTTAGACTTAACTATGGGTATTTCCATCCCTACAAATAAGCTCTAATCACAGAGAGGCAAAAGTAATTGCCATATAAATTAGCTATCAGTTGTCAACTTGATAAGAGTCCTCAAACCTGCCTATGGCGGGTTTTGGACTTTATAAAAAGTACTGCAATAAATAAAAAACTCAAGATTCTCCCACACCTTTAGGAACAAAAGGTCTGAAATCTCCACCGGAGACAATAATTTCTCTGACTATTGAACTGCTAATGGTAGCCGCATTTTCCGGAGCTAAAACAAAGATGGTTTCAATCTCTGGCGACATCTTTTTGTTGGCATGCGCAATAGATTGTTCGTAGTCGAAATCTGTTGAATTGCGCAGTCCTCTAATAATAAATCCGGCATTTTGACTTTTACAAAAATCGATAGTCAAGCCTTCGTATGTCATGACCTTAACCTTGTCCGTGTTTTTAAAAACTTGCTCTATCCATGCTTGGCGTTGTTCCAAACTGAACAAAGTGGCTTTTTTCACATTAGAACCAATCGCAATAATCACCTCGTCAAAAAGATTTAAACTTTTTTCAACGACACCAACATGTCCGTTGGTAATAGGATCAAATGTTCCGGGGAAAACGGCTCTTTTCATCTATGCAAAGTAAACGATTTTTATTTTCTATAGAAACTGATAGTGGATTGGCCATAGAATTTTTCTTCAACGAGCGTAATATGTGGCAGCAAATGGTTTCTTTCATGTTCCAAACAAACCAAAGTAGGCGATGCAACTTTCTTCATTATTTGATTTAATAATTCCTGATAGAATGTCCAATGATAGGGCGGATCTGCATAAATGACATCATAACTTTGCAAGTCATGTATTTGCACAAAATTCAAAGCATTTTCTTTCTTTAAACTCCAATTATCAGCAACTCCAAATTCCAATTTAAGTTGTTTCATAAATTGTATGGATTTTGGGTTTAAGTCAACAGATACTACATCAACACACCCTCTGGAAATAAACTCTAAAGCCATAACCCCGGTACCCGCGAACAAATCCAATACTTTTGTTTGAGCAAAATCATATCTGTTTTGCAAAATGTTAAAGAAACTCTCACGCGCTCTGTCTGTGGTGGGTCGCACATGGCTACCGGGACTCCCCTTGATTACCCTTCCCGCAAACTCCCCACCTGTTATACGCATTGTGGAAGTTGAAACAACAAAGAAAATTCTTGTAAGTCAAACGGTGCTGATCCTTGGTAATTAGGTAATTTTAATTGCTTTTCAATGGTAATAACATTTGCAAAATACGGCTTCCAAAGGTTAGAGGCACTTTCTGAGTATTCCGTCTCTGAATAAACAAGACTGCACTCTTCTTGACGAATACCGTAGTCTTTGAGTATGTTCAAACAAAAATACAAAACCTCCTCATAAGCAGTAAAATCAAAAGAATTGGCAAATAGAAGTTTATTCTTTTGTAAAAGAATCAGATGAAAACCATCCTCCTTTCTAAAAACGAAAATACTGTTAGTTGTAGTGCACTCTAAAAGTGATTTAGCAACCAGCTTCATTAATAAATCGGTTACAGATATTTCTGTTATTTGTCCTTTATTCGATATTGATCTATTACCCATTTCATTGCGTAGCAATAAAGTATTTCCAAAAAAGTCCAATTCTGATTCATTTACAGGATTCATTGGATTCAAAACTCCCGCTCCTTTGAAAATAGCAGGAATAATTTCGAAATGCTGAGGGGTATATAAAAATGATACCGAAGAGCAATGATGGTTTAGCGGTTCAAAATTATGCGGAGCAATGCCTTCATCAAAGGTTTGCCTAAAAGCCAAAAGCTCATAATTAAGAGCAAAAACAGCTTCGTTATAAAAACCATTTTTCAAAGTAAAAGCATAGAAATAGCCTGAAGAGCTATCCTCCAACCATCTTTTGGAGGTAAACTCCTTAAAGACATTGGCTTTATTCTTATTTCCAGTTTCCAGAATAGATTGCTTCTTTCATTGAGCCCACTTTCAGGGTTCTAACGCGATTATATGGATGCGGGTCAGTAACTTCAAACACAGGTACTTGAACATCATTCTTTTCAATAAATCCGGCAGAGATTAAGAACTTTGCGGTATCTTGTGGAGGCACTAATGCAATTTTATCAATATTATATTCTTTGTTGCCAAATACTTTCTCTAAAGGATTTGAAAACACGGTATCAACCTTTAAACCTGCCAGTGAATCTTTATCCAAGTCCCCTATACTTTTAACTTCCATGTATTGTTCATGTTTATAAAAGTAAAGTAATGAATCAAAATTATCGGCAAATTTACCTTTGGTATCCTTATAGCCAAGTTGAGCCTTTTGCACCTCTTTTAATCGGTCAATCACTTGTTGGTCAATTTGTCTGACCTCATTCGTATAATCAACATCCATCTTAACGGAATGGTAAATGAGATAGCCAACAACTGCGTTTAGGATTAACAAAACAATGATGATAGTTTTATTTGACATAGGTTTTAAATGAGAGTGCAATATTAATACTTTTGGAATTAATTTATTAAAAAGCCCCTCTGAATTAACATAAGGGGCTTTACATAAAACAAAAGATATTAAAAAGGTCGTTTCAGGCTGATAATGCTATTGATTAGCTACTAATTTCACTGTTATTTCAAGTTCATTCTTCACAAAATCATCTTTGCCTTTCTTTACAACGCCATCCAGAAATCCTTTAATTCCTTCTTCGTCATAAGTAACTCCCCAATCAAGTCTATTAATTATAAAAGTTGCATTTGCACGGAAACCGTTCTCAGAAAAATCAACTTTGGCAGGGAAACTAATCTCTTTTGCCAATCCATTAATTGTCAAATTACCTGAAATAAGGTGTGTATTGCCCTTGTCATCAGATTCTACCTTAACAGAAGTGATATGGAAAGTAGCTGTTGGGAATTGTGCTACATCAAAGAAATCGGGACTTTTAAGATGCCCCTCTAATTTAGCTTGGTTATAATCACCATCAACGGGTAAATCAAGATTTTTGATTGTGCTCATATCTGCCGCAAAATCACCTGCAGACACATGTCCATTCTCAATAGAAACAGTCCCGCCAGCAAGGTTAATGGTACCATGATGGGTTTTGCCAAGGTGCTTACCTCCCACCCATTCAATGATACTCTGGGTTGTATCAATTTGAAGGTTGAGTGCAGTAGTTTCGGCTTGCGCTACTTCTCCGGCTTCGTTAGCTTCAACATGCTGTGTCTGGTTGGAACATGCAGCAAATAAGAGCGCTGCGAAACTGATTAAAAATACTTTTTTCATATTTGTTTATTTTGGATTTTAGGTTGCAAAGATAATCAAAAAATTTAAATACATGTACATACATGCATTTTATTTCATATAACGGTTTCCTATCCACACATACCTTCGATTGATAAAATTCGCATCAGTGAATGTGGCATTGCCTGCAGGATTACCACCGGTAACATGCAAATCGGAAAAAGCAGCATGCTGATTAACAAATGCTGCTCCGGTAAAATTAAAAGAGACAGGTATAAATACTTGATTCATAGAATCCTCTATAATTTCACATTGTTTATTATCTGTGCAATAAGCAAGACAAGTGATTGCACCTTTTTCGACAGCAGATTTCGCGGTCAATTGAAGTGATTCTTCAAAATTATTTGTCTGAACCAGAATAGTCAAGGGTCCAAAATATTCCTTCCAAAATAAATCTTTTTGAGAGCTATCCACTGAAACAATGGTAGGAGTTTGAACTCTTGCAGATTCGAACTCGGGATTGACAAAAGGTTCAGGAGATTTTACTAAATTCGAAAAGTTCTTTTTACTTTCTGTAACTCTTTGAATAGTTGCATCATTTTGGATTGCACCTAAGGTACCGGGTCCTGCTTTGGGATTATTCACCAACGCACTGACGGCATCGGCAAAAATCGTTTTAAATTCATCATAGCTTACCACTCCGTTTGATGTTTTAATACCTTCTTTTGAAATATAAATATTTTGAGGCGCTGTACACATCTGACTTGAATACAAACAAATTGAAAATGCAAGATTAGCCGCCACTTTTTGTATATCATCACAAGAATCCAGAATAACAGAGTTAATACCCGCCTTCTCTGTAAAGACTTCTTTACCTTTGAGTTGTTCAACATAATCGCCAAACAGATTGCCTCCCGTATAGTCAATTAGTTTCACAGCAGGATTTTCGCATAGTTGTTTGGTTATCAGCTCTGAACTACGGTCAATCGCAAGTTGCACAGTTCTTTTATCAAAACCATGTTTAGCTAAGACTTGTTGAATTTCATGAATGACAATAGCCATCGGATACACAGCTTTGGGATGTGGCTTCACGATGACCGGATTGCCTGCAATCAAATTTGCATATAGACCCGGCAATGAATTCCATGTAGGAAAAGTGGTACAGCCAATAACCAGCCCTACCCCTTTGGGGATTGGCTTAAAGTTCTTTTCAAGCACCAAATCAAATTTTCCTAGATTCTTTGTCCAAGTTACATCTTTTGCAAATCGGGTTAATTCAGCATATCCAAGCGTAATAGTTTCGACTGCTCTGTCCAATGCATGAGGTCCGCTTGCCTGAAAAGACATCAAAAATGATTGTCCCGTTGTATGCATGGTCGCATACGCAAGTTCAGAGAAATGATTTTTTACTTCATCTAAGGTTTTAAGTAAAATATCTATACGTGTTTCTATGGAAGTTTTAGCCCAAGTGCCACGAACCGATTCTGCATTGTGAATGAGTGTCTCTGCTGAAAATCGAGGGTATTTTATACCCAACCCTACTTGCAGGTATGGCGAAATTTCTTCACCAGCCCAATCAACACATCCATCTGAATATAATGTATCAAAATTTGTATTTAATCGGCTATGGAAGTCTTTTTCACCCTGTTTTAACTCATCTTCGGTATATGCTTTAGGATTTTCGGGATAAAGTGAAAAATACTCTCTGCTTCTAATTTGCTTGAGATAAAGCTCTAATTTTTTAAATTCTTGTATAGCGTTCATGGCGGCACAAATTTAACCAAATATGCTATGACCGCACCGTCTGTAACTGCAATAATTAGGGCAAAAAAAAGAGCATCTTGTTCAGATGCTCTTTTTGAAGATGACGAGTTATTTTTATCTATTAGAAATAGAAATAAAGATTGATAGCTGCATTAGTATTATCTAGACCCATACCTGTAGATGTGAGTCCTGCATTTCTAACAGACTTGAAAGTTACTTTCTCAGCTTTAAGATTATCAAAATCAAAAGTTTCGTTTGTAACATAAGTACTACTGTTTCTCATAAAAGCTAACGAATAGCCTAATTCACCGCCAAGAGAAATTTTGGGAGCAATAAAATATTCAACACCAACATAACCACGAGCACCTATGAAGAATGCACTTCCAAGATTCGATTCTGTTGTTCTGGCAAACTGTCCACCAAGGGTAGTAATATTTCCTGTACCAAAGTTAGTTGAATTTGGAGCAGTAAAATCAACATCAATAGCGTTGCCATATTGATACGATTGCTTTTGTCCAAAATACCCTAAGAATGCTTCCGCTCCATATACGCCCTGTAAACGTGTACTTCCTTTGCGTTTTTCAATACCTGCTCCTAAGAACACTGTTGAGAGTCTATTGGTGAAATTATCTTGAACAAATTCGGGTAAAAGATTGTTTAAAATCAATTGATTTTTTTGAACCATACCAGCGCGCTTCTCATTATATAAGTTCATGGCAAATCTCGCACGATAAGCAGTATTGGGTGAAATGATCTTTTTACCTAAGAGAGCAAAAGAACCTGTATTGAGGTTATTGTTCAATATGGTTGAAGCACCTGCATTATTGAAGGTAGGAGCTGCGTTACCATTGGTTCCATTAATAAAATTACCAAAGTAATTTAGGAATGGGTTGGCGGAGATACCAAATCCCCAGTCACCCGCTTGTGGCAACACCTCGTGTCCATTCTTGCTCTTAAAACTTTGTTCTCCTTGCGCAAATGCATATACACTTACACTTAGAAATAAAGCTACTAAAAATACTTTTTTCATATTTATGTTATTAAAAAGCTATTAATTAAACTCTAAATTAGAAATAGTAGTTTCGCCTTTGTTCAAACCGACATTTTGACTACCATGTACATAACCATAATCAGATTTAGTAACACAATCGCTACCGTCTTTTTCTTTTCTGTTTGCAAAGAATTTGCGTCCTTTGATCTTAATATTTTTAGAAGATTCTTTAGTTTCTAGTGTTGCACTATAATTTCCGTTACCATCTACTTTTACTTCAATTTCTCTGTCATAAGCCATAGAACCATCAGACATCCAAGAAATCACGATTACTGTTCCACTTGGAGCATCATGTAATTGGTCGTCACCTGTTTCGCACATATCATTTCTGAATTTAACTTTTCCTTTTACAGTCATTAATCCCATAGGTATTTCAGGAACAAATGTATAATTAGCGTTTTCTGTTTTTGTTTCGCCTTTGTAAACTGTAATATTACGTGTTGCTGAATTTACAGTGTACTCCATTACTTCTTTAGCACCATCTTCTTTTGTTTGTTCAAGATTAGCTTTTGCTGGGAAACTAACGGTTACGTTCATTGGTTTGTTCCCTGCGTCAAGTTTAATAGTAAAATTTCCGTCAGCATCAGTAGTTGCTTCATAAACTTTTACTGCATTTGCAGGAGCAGAACCAGAAGTTACCAGGTCAGACATATTCACCCTAGCAATTACCTTAATTCCAGCAACTGGATCTTTCTCTCCACTTAATAGGTTAAGGTTTCCATTAATTTTCCCAACAACAAATGCTGAGCCTAGTGTTGCTGTGCTTGTGTTCTCATTGTCCTTTTTACAAGATTGAATTGAAAAAAGAACAGGTAATGCCATCAATACGGCAAATTTTAAAATTTGTTTTTTCATTTGAATTATTAATTTTTTTGAGGTCGCAAAGAAAAGCAAAAATTACATTCAATAATCAACTACTCATTGATTATGTTAACATTACATCCAGAATGTCTAATATTGTGACAATAAAAAAATCCGATTATGATAATTCATAACCGGATTTGAATTGTTGATACTAGATATTATTGAATATAGTTTGATAATTCTATGGCGCCCCCTTCATGAATAATTAGTGCTATAAGATAGACTACCAAGATTAAGGGTAATAAGATTGTTAAAACCAGATTCTTAACTTCATATTTAAGGTGCATAAAAGTACCTACTATATAGAAACCTTTAAGCACTCCCAAAGCAATAAAAGTCAAGTGTCTTGCGGTTGAGGGGTGGAAAATGAAATAGATAGCTACATCAATTAAGGTTAGAAAAAGTAATATATAGAAAACCATCCATACTTCTTTCTTGCCATGACTATGTGCTTCGGGAACATATTGTGATGGGTCGTACTCCTTTTCTGGATCTTCAATAGTGTGATTCATTGTACTCATATCTGTAATTTATTATTGTTAATAGTTTTAAATGAGGTAAAAGAAGGTAAATACAAAAACCCAAACCAAATCAACAAAGTGCCAATATAAACCCACTTTTTCAACCATATCATAGTGTCCTCTCCTTTCATAAGTACCAAAAATAACATTGATATAAACAACAAGGTTGATGATAACACCACTGAAAACGTGTAAACCATGGAATCCGGTTACCAAAAAGAAAAATGAAGAAAATTGCGGTGCGCCAGTCATTCTATATCCTTCTTGCCAATGGTAAGTGTCAAAAAGTTTGAGGCTGTGTGCATATTTAGCGCCTTCTGCTGTCAGCCCAAAATCATTTCCATACATTCTGGCGCCTTCGCCAATAAAGACAGACCATTCCCAAGCCTGACATGACAAGAAAATAAGTCCACCCACGATGGTCAACAGCATGTATTTAGCAACTTCTTTCTGTGCCATTCTTTGTCCGGCTTCCACTGCCAAAACCATGGTAACTGAGCTAAATATCAGCACAAAAGTCATGAAACTAACGAAAAACAAAGGTAGATGCATGTGTCCGGCAAAAGGGAAGTGATTAAACACCATATCCGGTGATGGCCATACATCCCAATTGGCAAATCTGGTTGCACCATAGAAAACTAAGAGTGAGGAAAATGTGAAGATATCTGAAATCAAGAATATCCACATCATCAATTTTCCATAGCTAACATTAAATGGAGAGCGACCTCCTGCCCACGTAGGCTTAGCTTGTTGAATTGTAGCAGTGTTTGACATCTATTTGTAAATTAAGTTAATTTTGTTTGTTATCGCGCAAAGTAAAGAAATAAAAGAATACAAATCCAAAGTAATCCGAGAAAATGCCAATATGTTGTTGAGATATTAATAAACACAAGGTCTTTTCTATGAACTTTGAGCTTTAAAGACTTATAAAAAGTAATAATAAGCAGTGCTAAACCAATCAGGATATGTGCCAAATGCACCAGTGAAATCACATAAACAAAACTGGCAGATATTTCCTCAGGTTCTTGATTGGAAATGAACAAACCTCTACTTGTCATATCCTTCCAACCCAAGAATTGAGAAATTCCAAACATAAGTCCGGTAATAATGGCTAAAAATACAAGACTGGGCACAAGTTGCACATCATCTTTGCGAGCAGAATTATATGCCTTTTGCATTAAGAAACTCGATACAACAGCAATACCGGCACTCACCCAAAAACATATAGGTAACTGAAATTGAAGCCAAGCCTCATTGCGCAATCCATCAGTTCTTTGTACAATATAAGCACTGATAAATCCTGAGAAAAGCATGATGGAAGCTATGATGAGCAGCCAAACAAGGAATACAACTGGATGTACTCCAAAACTGCTTTTATCCTCCCTTGTATTCTGAATATTACTTGGATTTATATTTGTAATTTTTTCACTCATTTTAAATTAAAATAATAAAGCAACTAAAACAAAAACGATATGCAGATAGCTTGCTAACATAACCTTTTTGGCGTCTTTGTTCTCTAATGTTTTATATAATTGAAGGGCATACCATAGCACAATTCCACCGCATATCATGGCAACAATGAGATAAACGACTCCACTAAAACCAATCAAGAAAGGAATGGCACTGGCAAGTGTCATCAACAGTGAGTACCACCATATTTGAAAGGCGCTATTCTTACTTTTGCCCTGACGCGAAGGCAACATAAAATAACCGGCTTTAAGATAATCCTCATGTAATAGCCATGCTAAACTCCAAAAGTGAACAAATTGCCAGAAAAATTGAATGGCAAAAATGATAATTGCAATAAATGAAATTTCTCCTGTTGCTCCAATAAAACCAAGCATGGGAGGAGCCGCACCGGGCAAAGCTCCAACAAAAGCACAAATGGGAGTAATCTTCTTTAAAGGAGTGTAAATAAAGGCATATATAACCAATGAGCCTAAGCCTAAAAATGCCACTGTTGCGTTAAAAGTAATTCCCAATATGAAAATACTCAATATTGAACTGATAAAGGCAAAAACTAAAGCTTCGTTGATAGACATGGAATTAGTCACGAGTGGACGGTTCTGTGTTCTGGTCATTAATTTATCAGAATCTCTTTCCATCACTTGATTCAGCGCATTGGATGCTGCGGATAACAAAAAACCTCCAATCAGAAGTAGTAATAAAGAAGCAAAGTGAAATTCAGCGTAAGGGTCTTTGTAAACACCCACAAGATAGCCAATACATGCAGTCACCGCAACAAGAAGTGATAGTCGAAACTTCCCCAGTATGAGATAGTCTTTTACACTAGCCTTGGAGGTAAACACTTCCACATTCGATATTTCGGGCTGATTCTCCAACTTGTAAACCGCGTGCGAAATTAATTCAAAATGGCAAATAATAATAAAGGCAGCATAAAAATGCTGCCTTTATTATTTTAACGATATGTATTCGTAAAATTATTTTTCTAAGATACTGAATTCAACCCTTCTGTTCTGTTGTCTTCCTTCTTCGGTATCATTGGTTGCAACGGGCTTGGTTTTGCCGTAACCTTTAGCTTGCATTCTGCTTTCAGATATGCCTTTGCTCACCAAATAAGTTTTCACAGAATTTACACGATCTTGTGACAGTTTGTTATTAGACGCATCACTTCCCACGTTATCAGTATGACCGGAAAGTTCAATTTTGACAGTTGGATTTTGTTGTAAAAACTCAACTACCCTATTTAACTCTGAATAGGACTCTTCTTTTAAATTAGCAGAACCAAATTCAAAGAAAATATTATTCAACCTCACTGTAGCACCAACCTCAATAGGAACCAAGAATAGATTCTTTTCTATCTCTCTATATTCCCCTACTTGTCTCAAGTCTAAGTTTTCAGATACACCGATAAAATTAGGAGCGCTGGCAGTGATATCATAGTTTTTGCCATAAGGAAGGACAATCTTATATTCACCTGTGGCAGGGTTTGTTCTGGCTATTCCATAATTCACACCATCTTCAATTCCATTATAAACAATAGTAGCTGCAATGGGCTCATTGGTTTTCTCATTCAAAACCTTACCTTTGATAAGAATAACAGGGTCCGGTTGCACTTCTTGTTTTAATTCTATTCTGATAATGTCAGTCAACCCAACTGAGTTTTTAGAACTTGCCATATAAGCATATTTACCGGAAGCATCAATTGAGTAGTAAGCATCCCATTTTTCAGTATTTACATCACTTCCAAGATTTTCGGGTTCTGACCAATTTGTCCAAGTATCATCCAAACGTTTTGCCATCCATATATCATTGCTACCCAATCCACCTTTTCTGTTGGAAGAATAATAAAGAGTTTTTCCGTCTGATGCCATAAATGGAGAGTGTACATCATCTCCTTTGGTATTGATGGTTGTACCTAAACTGATAGGTCTTGACCAAGTACCACCTTTTTGCAAATGGGAAACATACAAATTTTCATTATCATCAGACGAACTTTCTGAGAACCCTAAAATCAAGTGTTTACCATCTTGTGTCCAATAGCAAGCAACGTAAGTACCTTTTGCCATATTTTCATAATCCTTAATATCAATTCCTTGTGGTTTTGACCAACCATCAACGGTTCTATAGATAAAAGAATATCCTTTTTTCACATATTCACCATTATTAAAGTAACCTTTGATTACCATGGTGTTTTCGTCAGGGCTAACACCGGCAACGCTGTTATAGGTTCTGGTGTTAAAGGGGGCGTCAAGGTGTTTAGCTTCGGCATTTTCTATTCCATTGCTAATATCAGCCACCCAAATATCTTGCGAACTATAGGCACCGGTGTTATTCAAAGGATGATCTGAGCGGATGAAATAAAGTGTCTTTCCATCAGGAGAAATAGTCGGGCTAATTTCGCTATAAACAGTATTAATATGTCTATCCATTTTAGCAATTACCTCCTCATTAAATGTGGGATATTGATGAGAAGGCGACTTGGTAGGGAACTTATAAAGAACTTGGAACTGCAATCCATAAAGATTCATCATTGATTTTAGCTTTTGAGGTGCTCCTTGTGGATTACCGGATTCCAAATAACTAACATCAGATAACATCAAGTTAAATTGAGCGTATGCCCTAAGCCCAATCATCACAGGAAGTGATTTTGATGGGTTAATATACATACCTAAGTTATAGCTCAAACCAGCGGTAAAACCACCTCCCAACCTACCTTGTGGTATTCCGGTTACATCGTTTGCAGTAATTTTAGACTTAATATTGGTCATTGCTCCATGGAAACCCCATCCGGAATAGGTAATCACAGGTCGATAGTAATGTTTAGAAGGTTTGAGGAATATAAAATTCAAAGCATTTGAACCAAAGCTATATGAGCGACTCCAATCAGCACCACCACCTTTGGATACAGCTTTCCTACTCTGAATCTGAATTTCTATGATAGACTTTCCTGTTTTATAAAAAGCACCCATTATATCAATACCATTGGTAGTACCCATTTTGTTTAAGGGTTCTGATAATAATAGGGGATTATTTGCACCATCCTTTTTATTAGGGTTTTTATTGTATGCATCAATATATTCATTAAAAGCACTATAACCGCCCCACGCTCTATCATAACCCAGACCAGCATATACCGGCATCCATTTGTCTGATTTTTGACCAAATGCACCATCATTCATTTTCCAATTTTTAATTTGGTCTAAGCTTGATGCTAAATTGTGATAAGTATTCACATCCACAAACCACATAATTTCTCTCACCCACTCATCTTTTACTACATTCAGTGCTTTGACTGCATCTTCTGTTGATAGATTTTTAAGAATCTGGGCTACTACATCTCTTTTGCAACTCGTCAATATCGCAACAATTTTTAATTTTGAATCTTGATCACTTGAATTTTCATTCAACTTACCAAGAAGCAGTTCAATCACTGCTGCACCAACTGCAGGGGTGGACTCATTAACGGTTTTCACCAACTTCATATCCGGTGTAATCGTCTTGTAATTGGGTTTGTAAGTAGCCTTGTATTGCTCATACGACATTTGCGAATAGAGCGAATTACAAAACAACATGAAAGCAGAAACGAACAAGATTCTGCCTAAGCTTTTGAGTAGTTTGTTTTTCATTGGATTAATTAATTAAAATAATGCTGCAATAATAATTGTTTGGAATCACATAGATAATCTTTATTTAAAAAAAATACCATTTTTTTTATCGTCCCAATCCCATTGAAAGTGCTTACGATTTGAGCATCATAGCATAAAATAAATAAATTATCATTCAATAGTATTAGCAAATTGCAAGGTTATATGTGATAAGAATATTTCAAAAACGGTAAAATAAAAAAAGCCTCTAAATGTGATTCAGAGGCTTTGCACTATAATAAATCCTGATTGTAAATATTAAGAGGCTTTTACCAAACCAAAAAGTCTGGCAAATGAAGTGAAAAACACTTTACCGGCATCGGGACTTTCATCTAATGTTGGTACGGTATCATTTTCCGGTGTGACATTCTTAACATTTTCATGTGAAAATTCGGAAACATCACCGTCTTCCGGTTCGTTTTGAGGCCAATAATCCAATTCTCTCCCAGGTACGCTATATTCATAAGCACCTCTGTAAACTACGGGTAATGGACCGTCCCAGTTTCCATGGATGTGTTCAACAGGTGTAGTCCATTCAAGTCCGTTTGCCTGCCATGGGTTTTGGGTTGCTTTCTCCCCCCAATAAATACTCTTCACAAAGTTAACAATGAACAAGAGTTGTGCAGAAACGCCTAAAATAGCACCCAATGTCATCACAATATTAGCGTCCATCCAAATCCCAAATTCAGGAATTAAAGTAAATTCATAATATCTTCTGGGCACACCTGCCACTCCCAAGAAGTGCATAGGATAGAACACAACATAAGCACCAATAAAGGTCAGCCAAAAGTGGAAATGTCCTAAGGTATTGTTCATCATACGTCCAAACATTTTGGGGAACCAATGATAAACACCACCAAACATTGCAAATATTGCCGCAGCACCCATAACAAGGTGGAAGTGTCCAATTACAAAATATGTATCATGGAGTGTGATATCAACAGCAGCATTACCCAAGAACATTCCGGTAACACCACCTGAAATAAACAAAGAAACCATGCCTATTGAAAATAACATACCGGGTGTAAATCGGATATTCCCTTTCCACAAAGTGGTCAGATAATTAAAAGTTTTTACCGAAGACGGTACTGCAATAATTAGCGAGATTGCCATAAAGACTGTGCCCAAGAATGGATTCATTCCGGTTACAAACATGTGGTGTCCCCATACAAGAAATGATAAGAATGAAATTGCAAACATAGAAACAATCATGGCAGTATAACCAAAAATAGGTTTACGTGCATTGTTTGCAATGATTTCAGAGACAATACCAAATGCCGGCAAGATGATAATATACACTTCCGGATGTCCTAAGAACCAAAACAAGTGTTGATACAAAATCGGGCTTCCACCCACATTATCCAAAGCTCCTACACCATTTAAGTATATATCGGACAGAAAAAATGAAGTTCCCAACATTCTATCAAAGATTAAAAACAATCCTGCTCCCAACAACACGGGGAAAGAAAGCAGACCCACAACCGCAGCAAAAAAGAAACTCCAAACAGTCAACGGCATGCGGTTCATGGACATACCTTTTGTTCTCATATTCAATACTGTAGAGATGTAGTTAATACCTCCCAACAAGGAAGATATAATAAAGAGCACTATTGAAAACAACCAAAGTGTCATTCCGGTGCCTGAGCCTGGTATGGCTTTATCCAAAGCCGACAAGGGAGGATATACTGTCCAACCACCTGCGGCAGGACCTGTCTCCAAAAAGAATGAACAAACCAACACAAATGCAGAGGCAATAAAGAACCAAACCGCCAACATATTCATAAAAGGTGATGCCATATCTCGGGCACCAATCTGTAATGGAATAAGTAAATTACTATAAGTACCGCTCAACCCGCCTGTCAACACAAAAAACACCATGATTGTACCGTGAATAGTAACAAGTGCAAGGAAGAAGTTAGGGTCGATAACTCCGCCTTTACCCCATTTGCCTAAAAACATTTCAATAATGGTAAACGAGTGACCGGGCCACGCCAATTGCAATCTGAAAAGCAAAGACATAAACCCTCCGATGCAACCCATGATAATACCGGTAATCAGGTATTGACGGGAAATCATCTTGTGATCCAGACTAAAAATATACTTGCTGATAAAACTCTGCTTGCCATGTTCGTGATGACCGTGTTCGCCTGATTCTATGTGTGCTGTATGATTCATTATTTGATTAATTATTGTTTAGCGATATGTATTAATTATATTGAGGGAGTGATTTTATTGGATTCGTTTTTAACCATTCTTGTATTTGATTGTTGTACTTCTGAATTTGCAAAAGCTGGCTTTTGTTGTTTCAACCATTCATTGTATTCGGCTTCTGTATCTACAACCGTAATTTTAATTTTCATATTAAAGTGAGCCTGTCCACATACTTTATTGCAATAAACAAAGTAATCGAACGAATCATCTTTTTTCTCAGCTCTTGCTTCTTTTGTTGATTTAATGGGCTCGAACACAAAATAAGTACTCATTCCGGGAACAGTATTCATTTGCAATCTGAAATCGGGTGCAAAAGCAGAGTGAATAACATCTCTTGAACGGAATTTGAATCTCACGGTCTTTCCTTTTTGAAGCACTATTTCTTTTACTACGATATCATCATTTGCCTCGCCATTAAAGGTACTTGCAAACTTTGTTTTGTCAGATTCCACAATAGCCATTCTCTCCAATTGCTTGGTTCTTCTTCTCAACATTAAAGCCATTTCGTCTGCATATTCACCATTTTTTACTTTTGTAATCTCCTTCTTGGTATCTTCAATACCCTTCGCGTCAGCTTTATTGCTATAAGCATCTAATTGCTTATACAAATCATCCAAATACCCTTTAACATTCACAATTTTAGCACTATAATTGGCGGTATCTTTTTTCAGTTCTTCTTTAAAATTGTCAACTTCTGATTTTACTGCAAGTCCCAACGGATTGGTTCCTGAAATATAGTTAAAACTGGAAACTCCCAATTTACCGTCATTGCCGGGATAGCGAGCAGACCACCCAAATTGATATGCAAAAACTTCAATTTCTTGCGCTTGCTTAGCCTCGGGATTATAAGTAATTTCTTTCCATGCAGCATTACCTCTAAAGACCATAAACAACAACATCACAAAAGGTACAACCGTCCAAAAGATTTCAAGTTTATTATTTTCAGGATAGTAATAGGCTTTTCTTCCTTCTTTAGTTCTATACATAAATGGGAATATGAACAGAAGTATTTCGGTAATGATAAATACCGCAAAAGTCAAAACAAATGTAAACATGAACATATTGTCTATTGCAAACCCGTGCGCAGCGCTAGGATTAGTAACTTTGGCATATTTACCATGAATGGCAAGTTCCCAAAATGCAAAATAAACTCCTAAAATCAGAATGATTAGACCAATCCATGCACTGACTTTGTTTACATCAGCCACTTTCTTTCCGGTTATTTTTTGAGTGAAATGGGCAATATCAAACACAAAAGCAAGCACAGTTACCAATAACGCAAAAGCAATAAAAATCATCCATAAAACTTCTGTACGTATGGTTTCATAAGGAGTTGATTCGTGGTAAGGCTTAAATTCACCACCGCCCACACCAAACCAAGAGGCTTGTTGTGTTTCAAACGGGAGTGAATGCATATTGAAAAGGGGTGCGAATATGTATGTTAATGAAACAACTAAAATCGCTGCAAAGGCTTTAAACAAGTTCTTTTTTATCGTAGTATTCATCATGTATTTTATGACTTTTTAGGGGTTATTTATCGCGTGCAAATGTATTCATATTTTCATTTAATCAAGCAAAATTGAAAAATTATAAAGCCTAACACCCGTTAGTATCAAGGGATTGCAGCAGATTTACCAATAGTTAAAGTAAATAAAAACTTTTTTTATTTTAGACTAACCCATATTTTTATTTTACGATTTACAAATCCCGTTTTTAAATAAAAATAAGTACGAATTCATTGTACTTTTGCGCGCCTTATGAGAAAGTCACTCCAAGTCATTTTATTTCTTGTATTTTTGACTACGACTGTGCCTATATCGTTGCTATCATTCGATTTTGACATAGCACAATTCGCACAATCAGATTCAATGACTCTCACTCCGGTTGAACATAAACCCAGAATTATATTGTTTACAGTAATTGGATTTGTGTCTGCACTTATATTATTTATCATCATCAAAAGAAGAAAAAAGAAATCCTGAAATGAATCCTGCCTTTGTTAAAGAAATAGAAAAGCGAAAAACCTTTGCTATCATTAGCCACCCCGATGCGGGAAAAACCACCCTTACAGAAAAGTTGTTGCTGTTTGGCGGTGCTATTCAGACAGCAGGAGCGGTTAAATCCAACAAAATCAAGAAAACCGCCACTTCTGATTTCATGGAAATTGAGAAGCAGAGAGGAATTTCCGTTGCGACCTCCGTTATGACTTTTGCTTATAAAAACAAACTCATTAACATTTTGGACACTCCCGGACACAAAGACTTTGCAGAAGATACTTTTCGAACCCTTACGGCTGTGGACAGCGTCATCCTTGTGATTGACTGTGTAAAGGGGGTTGAGGAACAAACCAAAAGGCTGATGGAAGTGTGTCGTATGAGGAATACGCCTGTGATTGTTTTTATAAACAAACTCGACCGAGAAGGTCAAGACCCTTACGAGTTGCTTGACGAACTCGAAGAAAAACTTTCCATCAAAGTACGCCCTCTCAGCTGGCCTATAGGAATTGGAGCAACATTTAAAGGAGTTTATAAATTATATGACGGAAGTTTTCGCTTTACAGAAAGTGCCAAAACTAAAGTGGGCAAAGAAGTAGCAATATTGAACGACCTCAACTCTCCTGAACTGGGAAAACTTATAGGAGAAAAAGAAGCGGACAAACTCAGAGAAGACAAAGAATTGATTGAGGGAATCTATGGGGACTTCAATGTAAAACAATACCTTGACGGCAAATTAGCTCCTGTATTCTTTGGGTCTGCCTTAAACAATTTCGGAATCCAAGAAATGTTAGACAAATTTGTGGAGATAGCACCATTCCCAAGGTCGCGAGAAAGCACAACAAGAGAAGTTCTTCCTTCAGAAGAAAAATTAAGCGGATTTGTATTTAAGATTCATGCCAATATTGACCCCAAACACCGCGACAGAATTGCTTTTATGCGCATTGTTTCAGGCAAATTTGACCGCAATACTTTTTATTATCATGTACGACTGAATAAAGAAATGAAATTCTCCAATCCTGTAACATTTATGGCAGAAAGCAAAAGTCTGGTTGATAGTGCTTATCCCGGTGATGTGGTCGGATTGTATGATACCGGAACTTTCAAAATTGGAGACACTTTGACCCAAGGCGAAAAAATGATGTATAAAGGCATACCCAGTTTCTCTCCCGAAATTTTCAAGGAACTGATAAACCTCGATCCCATGAAGTCAAAGCAATTGGAAAAAGGCATAGACCAGCTCACAGACGAAGGGGTAGCGCAACTTTTCAGACAAGAGCCGGGCAACAGAAAATTCATTGGCACAGTTGGCGAACTCCAATTTGAGGTAATTCTGTACAGACTTGAACATGAATATGGAGCAAAATGCCGTTTTGAGCCACGCTCTTTTTACAAAGCATGCTGGATTACGGGCGACAAAGCTAAAATCCATGAGTTTATTAAATTCAAATCCAAAAACATTGTTACAGACAAAGACCTTAACCTTGTTTTTTTGGCTGAGACCGCATGGGTGCTCAAAACTGCAATGGAAACCAATCCCGACATTCAATTCCATACAACTTCCGAGTTTAAAGATGACTTAATGTCATAAAAAAATATACTATTTGAGTTTTTTCAAAAATTTGCATCACGGAATTTTCTATTTCATACCTTCGTGTTGTCAAATATGAAAAGAATAAGTAGCGGTATATCACTAATTTTACTGAATTTCTTCTATTTAACTTTATCTGCACAAATACAGGATTATAATGTATTTTTTAAAAACGGGACTTTTACACCTGCTGAAAATAAAGGTGTTGTAAGCAATTATGAAATAACAAACACAAGTGTTGAGGGTTTTGTTTATGGATTTATTCAATTTTATGAAATCCCCAACCAAGAGCAAAGAAACCAACTTCATAATATAGGTATAGAATTAGGAGAATATATAAAACGAAACACCTACGCTGCTGTCATTCCACAACACAATTTCACTTTAATTCAAAATCTGCAAGGGCTGCGTAGCTTTTTTGTCCTACCCTCTACATTCAAAATAAGAAAAGGAACTGAAACCGTAGGAATCGAACGCATAAACCTATGTATTTCAATTTACAAAAATGCGAATTCACAGGCTGCCATCTCTCACCTAAAGAGTCAGGTTGACGATATAAATTTTATAAGTATAACAAAGGGTATTTTCGTTGTCAATATCAGAAGAGAGCAAATTCATCAAATAGTTGAGCTTCCCTATATCCAATGGGTTGAAGAGCAGGATATGACACCACATTTATTGGACATATCATCTATTAATTTGCACAAAACCAACATACTTAAATCCACCTTGACCGGACAAAGAGGATTAAGCGGCAATGGTGTTGCCATTGGCATTTTTGACGGCATTGTTTACAACCATATTGATTTTGCCAACAGGTTGACTATCGTAAGCGGGTCTTCGGTATATGACCATTCAACAGAAATAGCAGGTTTGTTTGCAGGTGCAGGAAACAGAAATCCAATTGCCATCGGACACGCCCATAAAGCCGACATTTATTCATGGGAAATTACGAATAACATTATCAACGATATTGATTCAGGGGTCATTGACTACAATATGATGATTGCCAACCATTCGTATTTTATTGGCAATTCTGGCAGTTGCACAAATCGAGGAGAATATGATATTGTGAGTTATTATTTTGACACACTGGCTGCCAAACACCCAAGTTTACTTCAAGTATTTGCTGCGGGCAACCACAGAGCCAATAACTGTATTGCAGGTGGATACAGAACCGTTTTTGAAGGTTTGCAATCATCAAAAAACGGAATGACAATCGGCTCAGTTACGGCTATAGACGGTAACAGCAGCGACCATTCTTACGGACCCACATTGGACGGGAGAATCAAGCCCGATGTAGTAGCAAGAGGTGTTAGCGTATATAGCTCCATCACCGGACAAAACTACACAACAGTTTCGGGCACTTCGTTCAGCACTCCCAATACCGGAGGAACTGCAACTTTATTGTATGAACATTATCGTGCGCTTAATTCAGGCAAAGACCCTGCAACACACACAATCAAAGCCATTTTGATGAATACGGCTACTGACTTGGGCAACGCAGGACCCGATTTCATATATGGATATGGAAGGATTGACGGATACAAAGCAGCTAAAGTGCTTGAGAACAAATATTACCTTGTGGATAGCATTGCCCATCAAGACTCGCTCACTGATTCACTTTTCATATCAGGAGTTTCTAAGACCAAGGAAATCCGCTTCATGTTAGCTTGGGCGGAAGACCCCACTCCTTTACCTTCAGCCATGGCACTGATAAATGACCTTGATTTGTTTTTGATTGACCCCAACTTCGACACTATCCGACCCTTGGTTCCCGATTACACAAACCCAAGCACTGTTGCCGGTGAACAGATTGACACACTGAACAATAATGAACAAGTGGTGGTCAGTAATGTAATTCCAGGATATTACAAAGTTGTTGTATTAGGAAAATCAATTCCGGCAGGCAAAGTGGGCTACACTTTGACATGGCAGGAAACTGAACCTTATTTAGAGCTGACCTATCCTTTTGGAGGAGAAAAATGGCTTCCACCCAAAGATGCCGCCACTGCACAGATTATTGCTTGGGACGGTTATGATTTGACCGGGACTATCAGTGTTGAATTCTCTGATGACAGCGGTTCTACATGGAACACACTTACAAGCGGATTAGCCAATACAACAAGATACTACGTTTGGAACAATGCTTCCCCTACTTTATACACCGGGCAAGCGCTCATCCGCGTTAGTACAACAGGTGGAATGAGTTCACAAAACAGTCGTGTATTTACCATTATGTCCAATCCCCTTAATACGGGAGTGTCAGGCATTCCTTGTTCTCAACAAGTAACACTCTATTGGAAGTCAACCGTAGCAACTGATACTTTCCGCATCTTTCAGTTGATTGGCGAAGAAATGACTGAAATCGCCAAGACTACTGACACATTCTATATCGTAACCGGATTGACAAACGGCACACAGTATTGGTTTGCGTTGTCTATCATCGACCAAAACAATGTTGAGAGTATCCGAAGTTGGGCACAACCTTTTACCCCCATTGCCGGCACAATACCGACATCTGTGAACACACAGCCCACAAATCAAAAAGCATGTAGGTTTTCTGACATAAGTTTTAACCCTTCTTTCAACGGCACACCCACGATTTATTATCAATGGGAACGGAGCACAGATGGGGGTGCGACTTGGACCAACATAGTAGGAGAAACTTCCGCAAGCCTTAGCATCACCTCCATAGACTCCGGACTGATGACTAACTTATACCGCAACTCTTTTTACAACGCCTGCGGTGGTCTTTTTTATACCAATAACGTGTCGGTCATTGCTGACTCTATTCCACTCAAACCAACGATTGGCATTAACCCCTTGACTGTTTGCAAAGACACTATTGAGTTCAGCTATCCCCACGGACTGGTTAACTTAAATTATGATTGGAAATTTGAAGAGGCAGAGTACCCCACCCTGAGCGGACTTAATTTAGATAATCCAACCAATCAATGGGTTTATCCTACCCTCCCGGGAATCAAAGAAATCATACTCAAAGTTACTTTTCCCGGCAACAATTGCTCAAACGCAGATACAACAACCACAAACATTGGATGTATAGCGTTACCCATTGAATGGCTCAGCTTTTCAGCTACTGCTCAGGCAAATTCAATCTTATTGCAATGGCAAACTGCTAATGAATTCAACAATGATTATTTTACCATACTTAAATCACTTAACTTGACCGATTGGCATGCCATTGGCACAAAGAAAAGCGCTGGCAATTCATATTCTGTTGTTCAATATCTGTTCAACGATGAACATCCTGTCAATGGAGTACAATATTACAAGTTGCAACAAACCGACATAGACAATTACAATTCTTTTTCAAAGGTTGTGCAGGTTTTGTATCAATTACCGACAAGCAACATCACAATCAACCCTAACCCTGTCAATGATTGGTTATATTTTATTTCTCCTGACGCAACAAACAATATCTATATCAAAGATATAACCGGCAAGATAATCCGTTCATATATAAATGCCCAATCTCAAATCAATGTCTCAGACTTAGCCAATGGAGTATATTTTATAGAAATAGAAAGCGAAGGGCGAATATTCAGGTCTAAGCTTTTGAAGCAATAACACAAGTTGCACCCTTCTTGTAGTTTAAACTATACTTTCTTACATACATAATACATACAAATACGCAATTCAACATACGATTGCCATAATGACATTTTTCTACATTTTGCGCCATTGAATATCCTTGCAGCAGATTAATCCTTAATATATTAATCTTTAAAAGCCGTGTTTGTTGTTGTCACCAACCACACAAATTAAAAGTTGGATTATATAAACAATAATCCTTGCAGTTCAGCAGAAACATTAGCTTTATTACCTACTGACTACTATCATAGAAGTGCTTCTTTCTATGATACAGGAATAAAGAATTTTAAATTTATTCAAGGTTATAGATGTTTAAGGGAAGATGATTGGAGTGGTTGGTGACAACACCAACCACGGCTGGAAACCTTTCCCCCTTAGTCAAGTCCCTTTTGCCCCGTCAATAATTTTGTTCACTATGCCGGGGTCGAGCAGGGTGGTGATATCGCCCAAATTAGAAATATCGCCTTCGGCAATTTTGCGAAGAATCCTGCGCATAATCTTGCCGCTTCGGGTTTTGGGCAAGCCTGACACGATTTGAATTTTGTCGGGACGGGCAAAAGCTCCTAATCTTTCTGATACAATTTTCTTTATCTCATCGGGGATATGAGTTGTGTCTCCACAATTTTCGACACAAATCACAAAAGCATAAAGTGCTTGACCTTTAATGTCATGCGGGAAACCCACCACTGCACTCTCTGCCACTAAAGTATGACTATTGATTACCTCTTCCACTTCTCCTGTTCCAATACGATGACCACTTACATTAATCACATCATCTACCCGACCCGTAATGCGATACATTCCGTTCTCATCCCTTCGCGCTCCATCTCCCGAAAAATACAAATGAGGATACAGTGAAAAATAGGTTTGTTTGAATCTTGCATGGTCTCCATAAAGGGTTCGTGCCATGCCGGGCCAAGGGAAACGCATGCACAATCGCCCTTCTGCCGGATTGCCGATTACTTCTTTGCCGTTTTCATCTACCAACAGCGCTTGCACACCCGGCAGGGGTAATGTAGCAAAAGCAGGCTTCATGGGCGTGGCATGAGCAAGAGTAGAAATTAAAATACCTCCCGTTTCGGTTTGCCACCAAGTGTCCACTATCGGGCATCGTTCCTTGCCTACATTCTTGTAGTACCATTGCCACGCTTCTTCGTTGATGGGCTCGCCCACACTGCCCAACACCCGCAACGAACTCAAATCTTTATTTTTAAAAATATCAGTACCAAAAGTTTCTAATGAACGAATAACCGTAGGTGCTGTATAAAGAATATTCACCTTGTGTTTATCTATGATATCCCAAAAACGTCCGTGGTCCGGAAAAGTAGGGATACCTTCAAAAATCACGGTAGTACCGCCATTGAGCAGAGGTCCGTAAAGAGTGTAACTGTGTCCTGTAACCCAACCTATATCGGCAGTACAGAAAAACACCTCACCCTCTTGGTAATTAAATACTTGCTTGAATGTATAAGCTATATAAATCATGAAACCGGCTGTTGTATGTTGTACTCCTTTGGGCTTACCTGTAGAACCGGAAGTATAAAGCAAAAACAGTGCATCTTCGGCATCCATTGGTACCGGCTCATGGCTGTTATCTTGTTTGTCCACCAAGTCTTGCCACCACACATCGCGCCCTGCAACCCAATTCAGACTCTCATTCATGTGTTTAAAAACAAGACAATGTTCAATGGAAGGTGTTTCTGCAAGCGCAGTATCTGCAATCTCTTTGAGCATCACTTTCTTATTACCTCTGTAAAAAGCATCGGCAGTGATAATCAATTTACATTTAGAACCATTGATTCTGTCCCGTAAACTATCTGCTCCGAATCCGGCAAACACCACCGAGTGAATGGCACCTATTCTGGCGCAAGCGAGCATAGCAACAGCTCCTTCTGGTATCATGGGCATATATATACATACCCTGTCGCCTTTTTGTACTCCAAGACTTTGGAGTGCATTGGCACATTGGCAAACTGACGCATGGAGTTCTCGATAGGTGATTTTTCTGTCGGCATCTTTTGGATTATTAGGTTCGAAAATAAGAGCCGTTTTATTGCCAAACTTAGCAAGATTGCGGTCTATCGCATTGGCGCAAATATTGGTAGTGCCACCAGCAAACCATTTTATTTCAGGAGTGTCAAAATCCCATTGGAGTACTGAGTCCCATTTTTTATACCACACAAATTCTTCGGCTATTTCTGCCCAGAATGTTTCAGGGTGTGATACACTCCTTTGGTAAGCTTCGCGGTATTCTGCAAGGTTGGATATCTGTTTCATTATTGACTTGTATTGTGCTGGCTAAAGTAGAACAAAACATAAAAGGCTGTTATGTCTTTTCCACCAATACAATACAAATCCCTATGACAAATAAAGAATTGAATGATTTAATATGCCGAATACAACCTCTGATTATAAAATTTCCACCTTTGATTAAGTTTTATGTTTCGTGCTTGCTTTGTATGTTTATTTTGATTTAACTTTGCACATAGAGACCTAAATTTTATTATTCAACCCTTAAAATAAAAATGTTATGAACTACAAAAATTACTCTCCCAAAGGTTACAACACCTACCTACCTACCTACCTACCTACCTACACAAGGTAATAGGTCTAAAAACATCTTTTTCGGCTTTTTCTAAGATTTGCTTGCTGTTTATTGTTATGGTATTTTTTCACTCAAATATCACAGCTGAGACATTTGGAATGCCATTCATCAAGACCTGTTACCAAGAATTTCAACAGCAGTATAAGCATCCACAGAAAATTAAATTACTAAAATCGGGGACAAGTGTGGATGTAACCTTTGGAAGCACCAATATTGGCGACATCTCTGCTTTCCATATCTATGCAATCGTTGACAACATTCCTCTTTTTTATGATTACATAGAGTATCCGGATCCTTTTACTACTCCATATACAATAGTAGGAGTTGCAGAGCTAAATACTAACCAAAAGTATAGGATTGTACCTGATTCTAAATATGGTGTTGGCAGTTTCGTTTCTTATGATCCTTTTGAAATTGAATTTGTAGATTTTGAATTCACTCTCAAGAACCCCAATCCGCTCAAAGACGATAACTGTATTCAATTAGGAGATAACGGAATGTTGGAGTTAGAGCACAATCTGACGGGTTTGTGTATGACTCCGTCATTTAAATTTCGTTCTACACCCATTAACTTATTTGGCATCCCTTTCCCTGCAGAATCTTTTTCTATAAAAGTATCTGAAAATCAATTAGAATTCAACAACATATTTGCGGGATTCACGATTAACCCTGAAGATTGTTATCAGCCTTATCATCAAGTTGATGAATATGGAAATATTTATTCAGTTCCAAAATGCGAAAATTTCGACCTCGACATTACCTTTTATCCTTGCGTTTTTGCCGAAGGCGACCCTAATTGTCCTCCATTTACTATAACACAAAATTTTTTAATCTGCTGCAAATGCAGAGAGCATGCAACCGGTTACGAAGGACCAATTTGCACTAATTGCGACTGATCTTAATTGTATAACTTTTAAAATTAACAAAAATGAAAAACTTAATTCAAACTTCAATCCTTAGTTTTTTTGCAATGTTCATGTTGAACGCACAAGGTCAATGGATGGAAGTTAGATACATTGATTTGGGTACTAACTGCATTAGCCCCCTACCAAATTCTTACTTTACTACACCCGCACATTTTGAAGTTAAATTTTCGATTGTCAACTATGGACCGGACACTATTATACCGGAGGATTCAGTTAGAATATACATGGATTTCAAAACCGCTAATGGCATTTATAATGGAGATTTTGGTTATGTTTACCCGTGCAACATTTCAATCCTACCGGGAGATTCAATTGTGCTGACAAAAACAATATCAATCGACTCAATCCTTTTCTTTGACAATGATTTCCACCTCTCTTGTGAAGCGTGGCTAAGAAATCGTTCAATAAATATTCATCGCCCTTATATCGGAGAAATTGCAGGCGACCCAAAAACAAATCGTGAAAATAATTTCTGGTATCGCAAGATGAAGCACCGCTCCATTATTAGCTCAATTGAGTTCATAAACAATTCATCGCAGGATTTCAATTATTACCCAAATCCTGTCAATGATATGCTCACAATTCAATATAACAACATCAGTCGAACACCACAACGTATTGAATTAATTGACATCAACGGGCGCTGTATGTATTCTCAACCAATCCTTCGGGCAGAACACATAACCGACAGAGCAATACAGATAAACATCCCTGCTTATTTGCAGAATGGAATCTATCTCCTGAAATTATATGTAAACGATGTACCCACTTGGCAGAAAATCATTATTCAACGATAGAACTTTATGAGGTCAATTCTAATTTGTCTGCTTCTGCTAATTGGACATTCAACTTTCTCCCAAGAAAGGAAAGTACACTTAGTTCCAATTGAGATTATTGAGCCAAGATACAATGATACTTTTGATGAAGACAAGAATGGCACAAAAAGAGTGGGTGTGTTTGCATTTACAAATCAAGGACCCGACTCTCTGTTGATGGGTGACAATATAGAGTTCTATGCAAAATTTGCAACAAGCAAACACTATGTTATACGTTCTTTAGCTCCCGGAGAAACAGACACTATCAAATATTCATATATTTCTTCAGCATTTAGGACTGAAACCCACAATATGGAATTTTGTGTCTATCTTAAATCTGTACGCAACTCCAAAAATATTGAAATTACAAAAAGAAAACAGCCTATGTTGACCCAGACAAACAGCTATGCACCAAAATTATATATTACTCTATTTATTCTCCCAGACCTGAGAAGTTGAATTTTATTGACTCCTCCATTATCAACAAACCTTCATCCACCTATTATTATTCGCTTTTCCCTAACCCTGCATCAGGCTATTTTTTTGTTAGATTAACTGATAAGGAGATAAACCCGCAGCAAGTTGAATTGATTGATGCTGCCGGCAAGATTCAGCTATTAGAATTTGAAATCTTCAGTCCTACATTAATTAGAGTGAATGCAGCACAAATGGCAAAAGGCTTGTATGTATTCCGTTTGATTTCAAAAGACGCTGTCAGAACAGAGAAAGTACAAATCGAGTAAGCACAAGTATGCAACATAGAATGAGCTGCTTATTTGATATTTACTTTAAGCTTCTATTCTCAATTACGGGCTAAAAAACGTAGTTTTGCGCCCCTACATTCGTTATTCCTTTATGTCAAAAATACATTTAGTTTCAGGGGGTTGTGGTTTTGTTGGACGCAATCTGATTAAAAGACTTTTGCAAACAAGCAACGATACAATCTTTGTTGTGGATGACTTGTCTGCAGGCACTCCTCCGCCCGATGCGTGGTATCACGAGCCATTGCATGAAGAAGTGCAAGATTTGCGAATCTACGGAAGCAACAAACGCTTGATTTTCAGAAAAGGAGATTTCCGCGATTTTCTGTATGAAATCAGAAAAGACCCTGAATTTATCAACAAACGCTATGGGTTTAATTTTCCTCGTTTTTCTGATGTTTACCACTTTGCCGCCATAGTAGGTGGACGAGCCAAAATAGACGGAGACCCTATGGTTGTCGCACTCGACCTCAGTATAGACGCAGAACTTTTTTATTGGGTTTGCAACTACAAGCCGGCAAGAGTGTTGTACCCCAGTTCTTCGGCTGCTTATCCCATTGATCAACAGACCGAATCGGAAGCGGTGGCACTCAAAGAAAGCGATATCAATTTTAACGGCAGACTGGGACAACCCGACATGACCTACGGCTGGAGCAAACTCACAGGAGAATATTTGGCACAAATTGCCGCTCAATATTACGGCATCTCAGTTGCCTGTATCCGACCTTTTTCCGGCTATGGCGAAGACCAGGATTTAACATATCCCATTCCGGCAATAGCAGCACGCGCAGCCTCTCGCGAAAACCCGTTTGAAGTTTGGGGAAGCGGTAAACAAGGACGTGATTTTGTACACATTGACGACTGCATTGACGCGATTTTAATGGCGATGGACAATATTTCTGACGGTTCTGCCATCAATATTGGCTCAGGTAAATTGACCTCTTTTCTGGAAATCATTGAAGTATTTTGTAAAATTGCAGGATACAGTCCTACCATAAAACCCTTGTTAGACAAGCCTGTGGGTGTTCACTCACGCTATTCTGACATGAGCTACGTAGCAAACAAATTCGGATGGAAGCCCAAGATTTCTATTGAGGAGGGAATGAGAAGGGTGTACAACAAGGCACTTGAAAGAAATAATGAATAGTCGGGCATAGCATTCCTTATCAGTTTATTAGCTTCTTAATGAAATTTCTCACAGAATCATAATTTTGCAAAACACATAAGAACCTATAAATCATTTGTCAAATCAGGCTCCTAAAATAGTTTGTTTCGGTCCCGGACCGGCTTTCAAAGGTGGCATTGCCAACTACAACACCTCTCTTGCACTTGCTTTAGAAAAAGAAGGAGCAGATGTCCATATAGTTTCATGGACACAACAATATCCGGCCATTATCCCCCGCGATTTTAAAGACCGCGCAAGCAAAAGCGACTTATTAGAAGGGACAAACATTAAGGTGAGCTATTTGACCAATTACAACAATCCTTTTTCGTGGGCACAAACCGTTCGTTACATCAAAAGCCTTAATCCCGACAAAGTGATTTTCCAATGGGCTATTGCCATTCAGGGCTTACCAATGGGTTACATAGCACGCAAACTCTGCAAATGGGGCAAAACAGAAGTTATTTTTGATTGTCATCTCGTTGTACAAAAAGAGGGTTCATCCTTAGATAAATTTTTCACTCGCATGGGTTTAGCGCATGCCCACACTTACCTGGCACATGCCTACAAAACCGTAAATGAACTTAAAGAGGTTTTTCCTAAATTTCAATTTGCCGTAAACGAAGACGGTCAAAGAACTACTTCGCCTCAACGCAGTGTCATTAAACTATACCACCCTGTGTATGACCTTTTTAAACCCAATACAAGTTTTGATGTAGCCAAGGCAAAAGCAGCAATGGGATTAAAGCAAAATGTGTTCTTGTTTTTTGGTTTTATACGCAAATACAAAGGCTTACACCAAGCAATAGAAGCCTTTGACAAGGTTTGCAAACAAAGAGACGATGTTTCTTTGCTGATTGTAGGCGAATCATTTTGGAACACTTTACCCAAAAACAACGCAGGTGCAAGGCTCAAGAAATTTTTATTTGGCTTAGCCAAAACCATTTTTCTCAAAAAGTCAGATGATGAACAAAATTACAAGCCCTTGGATTTGATAGACACACTAGGGTTGCAAGAGAATGTCAAAGTGGTGAATGAATTTGTACCCAATGAAGACGTGCACAAATACTTTCAAGTGAGCGACAATATTATCTTGTTTTATTTGACAGCAACCCCATCCGGAGTTGAGTCCTTGTCTTATAATTTCAACCTTCCGGTTTTGGCAACCAAGGTGGGACATTTCCCCGAAACTATTATAGATGGATTTAACGGGTATCTTGCAAATGACAGAGATTTAGAAGACATGGCAAATGTAATGCTCAAAGCCATAGAACAGCCTATTCCGAGAGAAAACATCAAGAAATCTACTGAAAAACTCAGTTGGAAAAACTACGCCAAAGCTATCTTGAAATAAGTTGAAAAGGGCTTAAAATTTCTTACCACTTTGAATTAAAATCCTTTGTATGAGTGAGTATCTTTTCTAACTTTGCTTTCTCATTTCATTCATTTATTTAAACACCATTCACATGAAAAAATTCCTAACAATGACAACTTTGGCAGCAATGGGTGCCATCATCGCTTGTAACAGCGGTCAAAACCAAACGACAGTCCAAACAGAAACACCCCAAACAAACACGGATTCAGTGCTTATGGAACTTGCTAAGTCCACGTTTGGAACACTGCCGGAAGTAGTCACAAACCCTGACAATGAAATTAGTAACGATAAAGTCCTTTTAGGTAGGGTTTTATTTTTTGACACAAGACTGTCCAAAAAAGGGAATATAAGCTGTAACTCTTGTCACGCACTTGACAAATTTGGCGTTGACAACGAGCCCACCTCCCCCGGTGATGACGGCATCAGAGGAGGGCGCAACTCTCCAACCGTACTCAATGCAGCTTTGCAATTTATGCAATTCTGGGACGGAAGAGCCAAAGATGTTGAAGAACAAGCAGGTGGACCTATTCTCAACCCTGTTGAACACAATATACCCGATTCAGGATTTTTGATTAAAAAATTGAGTAAAATACAGATATACAAAGATTTATTTGCAAAAGCATTTCCGAATGACAAAACCCCCATCACATATACAAACCTTACAAAAGCCATTGGAGCATTTGAAAGAACGCTTATTACCCCTTCTCGCGTGGATAAATTCATTGCCGGTGATGCAACAGCTCTTACAGATGAAGAAAAATCAGGGTTTAAAATCTTTATGGATGCCGGATGTAATACATGTCACAATGGACCGGCTGCCGGAGGGATGCTCCTGCAAAAATTTGGCGTATATGGCGACTATTGGACAGAAACCAAATGCGCTAAAGTGGATTCAGGTAGATATGATGTAACAAAAAATGAAGCCGACAAATACTTCTTCAAAGTCCCCTCTTTGCGCAACATCGAAAAAACGTTCCCCTACTTTCATGACGGAGGCGTGACTGATTTGAATGAAGCAGTTAGAATCATGGGAAAAATACAACTCGGCAAGGATTTAACCCAAGAACAAATTACATCCATTGTTAGCTTCCTCAAAGCATTTACAGCCGATATTCCCGAGGATTTGAAACACGCACCCGAAGGCTATTTATAAGCTCCAATCTTTTGACTTTCACGAACCCGAAATAATAACTTAATTTGCACCGCAATTTAAAAACCAATAAAAAACAGATATGAAATTTGATGTAGTAGTATTAGGAAGCGGACCCGGTGGCTATGTGGCTGCTATTAGAGCTTCTCAACTCGGACTTAAAACAGCTGTCGTAGAGAAATCAGAACTTGGCGGAGTATGCCTTAATTGGGGCTGTATTCCTACTAAAGCTCTGCTTAAATCTGCGCAAGTATTTGAATACATTCACCATGCACAAGATTATGGAATCACCGTTAAGGACTCTAAGGAAGATTTCGGTGCAGTTATCAAACGTTCCAGAGGCGTTGCTAATACCATGAGCAAAGGGATTGAATTCTTGATGAAAAAGAACAAAATCACTGTCATCAACGGCTATGGCAAATTAGTAGCAAAAGGCAAATTGGAAGTGGAAAACAACGGCAAAAAAGAAACGGTTGAAGGTACACATATAATCCTCGCTACAGGAGCGCGTTCCAAAGAATTACCTAATATTAAAATAGATGGTAAAAAAGTAATCGGATACCGTGAAGCCCTTGTGTTGGACAAAAAACCGGAAAGCATGGTTATCATTGGCTCTGGCGCCATTGGCATGGAGTTCGGCTATTTTTATTCCACCATGGGAACCAAAGTTACGATTGTGGAATTCTTAGACAGAGTAATGCCTGTTGAAGATGATGAAGTTTCTAAGGCAATCGAAAAAATTTACAAGAAAAACGGAGTAGAAATCATGACTTCAAGTGCTGTTGAGAAAGTAGAATCAACTGCCAAAGGTTGCAAAGTAAGTATCAAAACTGCCAAGGGCGTTGAGACTATTGAATGTGATATTGTGTTGTCAGCAGCAGGTGTTCAAACCAATATTGAAAATATAGGACTTGAAACCTTAGGAATCAAAACCGACAAAGGCAAAGTAGTCGTTGATGAATTTTACAAAACAAATGTAGAGGGCATATATGCCATAGGCGACATCGTACCCGGACAAGCACTTGCACACGTTGCATCTGCAGAAGGAATTATTTGTGTAGAAAAAATTGCCGGACACAAGCCTGAACCGCTTGACTACGGCAATATCCCCGGCTGTACTTATTGCCACCCTGAAGTAGCTTCTGTCGGGCTGACCGAAGCACAAGCAAAAGAGAAAGGATATGAAATCAAAGTTGGAAAATTCCCATTCTCAGCATCCGGAAAAGCCAATGCAAACGGAAGCAGAGATGGATTTGTGAAAGTGATTTTTGATGCAAAATATGGCGAATGGCTTGGTTGCCACATGATTGGAGAAGGTGTAACAGACATGATTGCTGAAGCGGTTGTAGCTAGAAAATTGGAAACTACAGGGCTTGAAATCATCAAAGCGGTTCACCCACACCCAACCATGAGCGAAGCCGTAATGGAAGCGGCTGCACAAGCTTATGGCGAGTGCATACACTTATAAGAAAGTATTGTTGTTTTTCATAGTGTTAGAACAGGGGCTGTGATTCATTTTGCAGTCCCTTTCTTTTTGGATTAAAAATTTCATAGCTGTTGCAACAAACCCAGCAGTTTACGGGTCATACTACCCAACTCAAACTCACTGTCTTCAAAACTTCCCACCCATTGAATTCCCTTGATGGCATTGGTCAAAAACAACTCATCCGCATAACAAATATCATTTCTGAACAGAGAAGTTTGCAAACATTCAATCCCGTTGTCTTGTGCCAACTGAATAACAGCCCTGCGCATTACACCATCAAGACAATACTCAGATAAAGGAGGTGTAAGAAGGGTTGCACCCTGAACAATAAAAAGATTAGAAGAACTCGCTTCACAGAACCTTTCAAATTGATTGGTAACCAACACATCATCTACCCCATTTTGAAATGCAAAACGCGCTGCCTGAACGTATCGGATTGAAGAGGTTGTTTTGAGCAAAGACAAATAATCAGCCGGCTTGGGTAAATGCGAAAACTCTTTCGTCCTGATACCAAGCTCGTTCAATTCAAACTTGTTTGATTCAAGCGCACTACCCGTTATCAACCAATTAAAAAATTCGGTATCCGGCAAATAAGCACCGGCTCCTTGTCTGAATACAATAATCTTCACTCGTGCATTTGTCCATTTATGATGTTTGCAAAATCGCACTATATGTTCTTGCCAAAATCCCGCGTTCCAGAAAGGTGAAATTGCCCAGCCCAATATCTTTGCACTTCTTGTGAGCCTTTCTGCATGCAAATTCAATAAAGGAATTTCCCCATCCATAACCCTGATGGACTCAAACAATCCTTCTCCAAATTGCCACAAACGGTTGTCTTCCTCAAACAAATTTTTGTTTGACTCCACAAATGAACCATTAAACATTAAGCCTGACATAGCTATATGAAGGATTGCAAATGTATAAAAAGAAAAAATAGTTTAAAGCTCCGTAGGCTATTATCAAACAGAAGCAGAACGTGCAAGAGTGCCTTTGTATTTGGACTTAGCATACACAATCAGCGCTATTCCACACAACATCAGCATAACAGAAATAATTTCTGCTTGGGTTACTTTCATCCCCAAGAAATGTAAGACCGTATTCACCCTGATTTTTTCAATCCAAAATCTTTCAAAACCGGCAAGTATCATATAGATTCCAAACAACACACCGGGTGTTTGAATCTTTTTTCTCAAAGACCACAACACAAAAAAGAAAATTCCACACACAATAATTTCATACAAAGGCGTAGGAAAAACATCAGCCACCAAATGCGGAGTTTCTGCAAAATTGCAATTGATATTCGCTAAATATTCCGGGGTGCCCACTGTAAAAGGATTACACTCTCCATTGACATTATTGGGATAATCATAAGCCCAAAACCATTTGGGCAACCATGAAAGCCAAGCAGGCATGGGCGAAGTGTTCACAATGCCCCAATCCCCATCTCCGGAAATATGACAGCCGATTCTGCCCGTTGCATAAGCCAACATCATGGCAGGACCTCCTACATCGAGCATCTGCAAGGGTTTTATACCTTTTTTGTTGGCATACCAAATCACCGCTAAACCTCCACATATTAACCCTCCAAAAAATGTCAGTCCGCTAAACGAAAGCAATGAATCCACCGGGTCTGCAACAAACTGATCCCAGTTTTCAAGATTGTGAAAAATCTTAGCCCCTATCAACCCCGCAATAGCCGCAAGTACGGTCATATTGCCCATGTATTGAAAAGGATGTTCGGTGATGGTTTGCTCAATGGGCGGGGATTTGCGCTGCTTTTTATCTTCATAATTTTTATAAAAAACAATGGCAATAGCCGCTACTATACCCAGCACCCAGTTTCCTTCTAATGACAACAGAAAAGAGCGCGGATCGCTCATACTACTACTAAAAAATAAAATCGGCAACAGTTTGAATCCCAACAAAAAACCCAAAAAACCACTCAGTACATACTCAGATTTCGGATAGGGCTTACCTATTACTACTCTTATCTGTTTGCCGGTCAAAACACCCTCTTTTTCTTTGCGTTTCAACTCGAGCGCCATCGTATAGTGAGCCAACAAAAAAGAAATGGCTACAAAAAAACCAAAAGATTGAACTACGCGCAGAAACGGGATGTGTAACCCGAATAAATCTGCAAACATGTCATAAAGAGTAGGATACATTGAGTAGTATTAGATATTACATTAATTTTAAAGCAGTAGCAGCATATTCAGAAACTTCTCCCAAAACATGCATTGACTCAGGGTCAACAGAAATCATTTTAACAGGTACTATTTCATTGATTAACATAGGGTCATAATCAGTCTCAACACGAATATAGTTGGGTGTAAAACCATACATTTTGCCTGCCCTTTCTTCTTTTTCAAAAAGCACGGGAGAGATTTTACCCAAATTTTCGCGATAGAAAAGCTGTCTCTTTTTTTCAGACAAGTTCATCAGTTGTTGAGTGCGCTCCCCTCTTGTTTTTACAGGCACCACATCTGTCATCTTCCACGCAGTGGTATTGGGTCTTTCGGAATAAGGAAAAACGTGAAAATAGCTCACATTCAACTGATTCAAAAAATTGTATGTTTTCAAAAACTCCTCATGACTTTCTCCGGGGAAGCCCACAATCACATCCACGCCAATCGCACAATCAGGCATAGCAGCCTTGATTCTTTCAATTTTTTCTTCGTATAATTCCCTCAAATACCGTCTGCGCATGGCTTTTAATATGGTGTTAGAACCACTCTGCAACGGAATATGGAAATGAGGGAGAAATTTGTTGGAACTTGCCACAAAAGCAATAATATCATCCGTGAGCAAATTGGGCTCAATAGACGAAATACGGTATCGTTCAATCCCCTCTACCTTATCCAGTTCTTTGATTAAATCCAAAAAACTCTCATTGTGATTCACCCCAAAATCGCCCAAATTACATCCTGTCAATACAACTTCTTTAACATCAGTTGCGGCAAGTTCTTTGGCGACTCTCAGCGTATCTTGCACATCTAAACTTCGGCTGCTGCCACGCGCCAAAGGAATGGTACAAAAAGAACAAAAATAATCACATCCGTCTTGGACCTTCAAGAAAGAGCGGGTACGGTCATCACCGGAGAAACCGGGCACAAAGTCCTGCACTTTTTTGATATTGGAATGTGCCACTTCTGCTTTTTCTTTTTTTGTAATGTCATTGAGATAGTTCATTAAGTTGAACTTCTCTGCAGCACCCAACACTAAATCAACTCCTTCAATGGTTGCAATCTCACCGGGTTTCAACTGTGCATAGCAACCAATGACTGCCACAAAAGCATCAGGGTTGTATTTCAACGCCTCTCGCACAATTTTTTTGCATTTTTTGTCGGCATGGTCAGTAACAGAACATGTATTTATCACATACACATCCGGTCCTTCTGTAAAATCTTTGCTAACATATCCAATCTTCTCCAACTGCTGATTGAGCGAGGAGGATTCCGAATAATTGAGTTTACAACCCAGAGTATAAAAAGCCACCGACCTATTCATTTGGTTTTCCCTGTTTGAAGGCTGCAAAGGTAGTTTATCCGTTTACAAATGAAAACGCAAGTAAGACATTTTGTTGGAATGATAGATGGAATCTACTACAAATAAAAACGAGGCAAACTTGCGAATGCCCCGTAGTAAATGTTTTCACAACGGAATAATCCTTATTGTGATTTGCTTTCAATTTGCAAATCTAATCGAAATAATGTTACTTGCAAACCAAAAATGAAACGACAATGAAAAAAATATTAGGATTGGACTTAGGAACAAATAGTATCGGGTGGGCGTTGATCGAACGAGATTTCGATAATAAAGAGGGTAAAATTCTTGGCATGGGAAGTCGAATTATTCCGATGGGACAGGAGTTAAGCAAATTTGAACAGGGGCAAGCACAGACTAAAAACGCAAACAGGCGTATTGCTCGTGGAATGCGAAAACTCAACAAACGCTACAAACAAAGGCGTAACAAACTAATCTACGTTTTGCAACAATTAGAAATGTTACCTAAGCAAATCAAATTGTCTGAACCATTTGAAAATCCATTGAAAATAGATAAGGTTTCTATTCTTCCGATTGGTAAAAAACAAAAACAATATTCTGCTATTGACTTATTAGAGTTGCGAGTAAAAGCATTAAATGAACCAATTTCATTGGAAGAATTAGGTAGGATAATCTATCTATTTAATCAACTGCGTGGCTATGCAGGTGGAGGTAATGAACCTGAAAAGGAAGATGCCAGCGAAGAGGAAAATGAAAAAGAAGAAAAAAGTGGAAAAGAGAGTTATGTAACATTCGGAAAAGTATTGTCTCTTTCTGAATACAAAAACAAAGAACTCAAAAAGTATAAAGTATCTGTGGAAACCGAAGATGGAGAATTAAAGGGAGATACTTACTTAGACATTTTGAAAGTGGGTGAATCGTTTGAATTGCTAGTGAATATTACGGTCTCGAAGAAACATGGAGAAACGACTGTTTTCAAATTACCCAACAAGACAAGTTGGCGTAAGAAAATGGAAAATTTGGAAAAGGAACTGACCGAATTATCTAAAGAAAAAGGTAGGGAAATTTATTTGTCGGAATACTTTCTTTCCATTTTAAAAGAAAACAAGTGGGCGAAAATCAGAAACAATGTTGTACTTCGCTCGCGTTATCAGGCAGAGTTTGATAAAATATGGAAAACACAAAGCGAGAATCCCGAAGGTACATTATACAAAGCATTACAAACTCTTTCGCAAGAAAAGTTATTGGAGATACTAAAGTTTATTTTCCCTGGTACAAAAGAAACGCAAGAGAAGTATCGACAAGCAGGACTTGAAAAAGGACTTTTTCATCTCATTAGAAACCAAATTATTTATTATCAAAGAGAGTTAAAAGACCAAAGCAATCTTATTTCAGATTGTCGTTTTGAAAAAGATGAAAAAGCAGTTGCAAAAAGTCATCCCGTATTTCAGGAATTTAAAATTTGGGAGCAAATCAATAAACTGACCATAAATACCAAAACAGAAGATGGCAAAAATCGAAAAGGAGAAATAAAGTATAAGTATGTGGACAGGCCTATTCCTTCTGCTCTTAAAGAATGGCTCTTTGATGAATTGCAAGAGAAAAAAGAAATTGGGTTTGGTACCGTACTCAACAAATTGAAAAAAGAATATGGCCTACGTGACGGAATTGATTTTCTGAATGGAATGAATCCAAAAGCAAAGTTACGAGGCGATGAAACTAAACTACAACTCAAAAAATCATTAGGAGAACACTTTTGGAACACTCTTGGTTTAGTGGACAAAGAAAGACAAATTGAGTTGTGGGATATTTTATACAACGCAAAAGGCAACGAGTATGACTTGGAAAGCGAGCGTACCTCAAAGGTTTTAAGTTTCATAAAAAAATATACAACGAACGTTGAAAATACTGAACAAACAGCCATTCAGATAAGCAAAATAAAATTCAACAGAAGCTACGGTGCTTTGAGCCTTAAAGCGATTGAAAAAATACTACCACTTGTAAGGAGTGGAAAATATTTTTCAAATGATATCTCCGATGTATTAAAAGAAAAAATTATCAAATTAGTTAATGAAAATGTAAGTGACCCATTTGAAAAAGCGGCACAAGAGTATTTGGAAAGCAATGTGGAGGTTTTGGCAGAAGGCGGCATTATGAATGCTTATGCAACCATATTAGTGTATGATAAACATACGGCAAAAGAATATGGAGAAACTGAACGTATTGACAGCTATCAAAAAATTCAACGATTAACACCCGGAGAGTTAAGAAATCCATTGGTGGAGCAACTGATTAGTGAAGCATTGATGATTGTAAAGGATATTTGGAAACAATATGGAAAACCTGATGAAATACGATTGGAGCTTGCACGCGAGTTAAAAAATAATGCGGATAGAAGAGCAAAAATTTACAAATCAAACAGAGCAAATCAGACAGCAAATGACGAAGTCAAAAATCTCTTGATTGAGCTCAAACAGGAAATAACACTTGCCAATATTGAAAAATATAAGTTGTGGCTTTCACAGGAAAATCTTGCAGACGAATTTGTAAAACAATACAAAGACCCGTCAAAATCGGAAGTTGAAAAAATGAAACTATGGCGTGAACAAGGACACGTTTCGCCATACACAGGGCAACCAATTCCCTTATCTGATTTATTCAACAGAGAACGATACGATATTGACCATATCATACCGCAATCGCGCTATTTTGATGATTCATTTACCAATAAAGTCATTTGTGAAAAGGCAATCAATAAAGAAAAGAGTAACCGAACCGCAATGGAATACTTTGAAGTTGGTTCTTCTATTCCGTCTGTCTTCTCTAAAGAAAATTTTATTGACCACGTAAACAAAAGATTTGAAGGACAAAAACGGAAAAACTTGTTGGCAACAAAAATGCCCGAAGACCCGGTGGCAAGGCAGATGAAAGAAACACAATACATTTCCGTAAGAGTAAAAGAAGAATTAAACAAAATTGTAGGCAATGAAAATGTAAAAACAACCACAGGCGGAGTTACCGATTATCTGAGAAATCAATGGGGTTTGACGGATAAGTTTAAAGAGCTTTTAAAAAGTCGTTATGAGAAATCGCAACCATTGCTTGCTGAAATGGAATATGCAAAGTATCTCAAAGTTTTGGAGCAGAAAAAAGAGTATGAAGAAAAAATAAAAAAACTTGAAGAGAAAAAAGATGAATATATTAAGGAAAAAGGGGAAGACGAATACGATAAGGTACTAAATGAGTATAATGATAAAATAAAAGAGTTTACAGCCATTGAACTAACCAAAGAACAATTCATTCAGTCGTTCAACAACAATTTCTTTCAAAAGAAAAACAACAAACTCGTCATCAAAGGTTGGAGCAAACGTATAGACCACAGACACCACGCTATTGATGCGTTGGTAATCGCTTGCACAGAGCCTGCACACGTGAAACGATTGAATGATTTAAACAAAGAGTTGCAAAATTGGCTTGATGAACACAAGAAAGATATTTTGCCTGACTTTGAAGGAAGCCCAAGTGAATTGTTAGATGAAATTCTCAATCTTGATGAAAGCAAACGAAAAATAATCTTTAAGCAAATTGAGAAATTTAAGGCTATTGATATGCCGTGGAGTGGATTTCCTGAAAATGCAGAACAGGAAATTCAGAAAATTATTGTTTCTCAAAAACCGAAAGACAAACTACTGATTCAGCCCGATAAAAATGGGCAATTACAAATTAAAATCCGTGGACAGTTGCACGAAGGAACTTTGTATGGAAAAAGTCAAGGGGTTGAAGCGTATAGAATTCCACTATCAAAATTTGCAGGAAAAAAGTTTGCTACCGAAAAAACGATTGAGAAAGTAACGAATAGTTATTTGAAAGAAGCTATCAAAGAACATTTGGAGAAAGATTTTGACAATAAGAAAGAAGAAGCGTTTTCGGCAGAGGGGATATTGGCATTAAACAAGAAATTATCAGAAAAGAAAAGAGCCAATGAATGGAAAAGAAAAGGCAAGAAGAAGAAAGTGGGAGAAACTGCACCTCATACACCAATTTCTTCCGTAAAAGTATTTTATAGAGCCCCCGAAAAAATTAAAAAGAAAAAAGGGCAAGAAGAAGCTGATGAGGCATTAGAACGACTTAACAGAAAAAAGGCCTACAACGAAACATTACTCGTAAAAACAGGGGACAATTATCTGTTTGCTGTTATGGAGAAAGACGGTAATAGAATCTTTGACCTTATTACATTTTTTGAAGCAGTACAAAAATTAAGAGAGGAATTCAACAGGTATTCTGATAAAAAAGCATTTAGTAAAGAGCAATTTTTCAAATCCTATTTTGAAGAAAAGAACAAAGCAAAACTATTGTTTACTCTTAAACAAGGCGACCCTGTATATATGTCCGTTGATGGTGAAGAAGTAATAACTGACCCTGAAAGCCCACTTTATGAAAGTTTTTGGAACGATAAAGTCGCAAGAAGTAAGAACATTCATTTTGTAACTAAATATAGTGGTAAACAGATTTATTTCATCAACAATAGAATTGCTGATACTATTGTTAGAGGGAAAGAATTTGGTTCGCAAAATGCCTATGAAATTATTGATGGTCGGTCAATAAAAAATCATTGCATTAAACTCAAAGTAGATAGATTAGGCAATATCACAAAGTCGGGAAACCCCAAAATAATTTCACCGAATGACACCAATACAGTATCTGAACCAGCGGTGAACTACGAAAAAAAAAAGTGGACTTTGAAAAGCTTTAATTCCTTTGAATCAATGGAACAAGATCAGTTGGCCTACTATGCATCTTTGCCCCCAATAGAACGACTGAGGGCTTTAAAAGAATTGGCATTAAACGCTTTTGGTTTCAGTCAGGAATCAGACATGAATGTATCTGAACGTAAAATAAAATTTGAGCAATAACGATGAATATATTTTTTAAAGAACATCAGGAAATTCTAAACGCACTCATAAAGCATCATGTAAATTTTATGTTGATAGGTGGCTATGCCGTAAACTACTACGGATACCATCGTACTACCGGGGACATGGATATTTGGCTGGAGCCCTCCAATGAGAATAAGGCATCGTTGCTACAAGCCTTAACCGATTTGGGATTTGATGAAAAAGGGATCAATACGGTAAGGAGTTGGGATTTTACCAAGCCTCAAAAATTTCATATCGGAAGCGATGGACAGCCGGATAAAACGGAATTTATGACCCATATTTCAGGTATAATGTTTCAAAATGCTGCTGAACAAAAAATAATTACGGACATTGATGGGCTACGTTTGCCAATGATACACTACAATAGTTTGATTCAAAATAAAAAATCAACCGGAAGGACAAAAGATTTAGCCGATGTGGAGTATTTAGAAAAAATCATGCATTTGAAAAATAAACTCAAATGATTAAACACCCTCTTTGTTTTACAATGGATAAATAATAAAAAAAGAGAAAGTTAAATGCTCCAATTCAACACCTTTTACCATATCTACAACCACGCCAATGGCGATGACAACCTTTTTCGGGAAGAAAAAAACTATCCTTTCTTTCTTGAAAAATACCATCAGCATATTGACCCGATTGCTGAAACTGTTGCTTGGTGTTTGATGCCGAACCATTTTCATTTGCTGGTAAAAATTAGAAGCGAAAAGGAGATCGTTGATAATTTTTCTTCTTCCGCCTCCGCTAACTTTTCTAAAGTTCTAAACTTTAGAAAAGTTGAAGTTCTCGAAGAAGAAAAATTAAAATTCCTCAGCAAACAGTTTTCTAATTTTTTCAGCAGTTACTCACAGGCTTTTAATAAGGTTTATAACAGGCGCGGCTCATTATTCCTCAAAAATTTCAAACGCAAAGAGATAAGCAATCAAAAATATCTCAAAACCTTGATTCTGTACATCCACCTAAACCCTGTCAAACATGGATTCACACGAGATTTGGCAGAGTGGAAATGGCACAGCTTTCAAACTTTCTTTGAGGAGCAACAAGATTTGTCAAGCGAATTATTTGACAATGAAACAGGATACAAGGAAATCCACCTCCGCAAGCAAAACTATTTTAATGAATACGAGTCGCTGGAAAACTTTCTACTGACTTAGTCCAACAGACAGTTTCAATCATGATTAAACGCACACTCTATTTTGGCAACCCTGCCTATCTCAGCCTAAGCTACAAACAACTATTAGTTAGGCTTCCCGAAGTTGAAACGAACAAAACCCTGCATGACAAATTCAAAAAAGAGGCGGAATCCCAAATCCCCATTGAAGATATTGGGCTTATCATTTTGGACAACAGCCGGATAACCATCACCCAATCCGTCATTGCAGAGCTGTTAGACAACAATGTTGCGCTGATAACCTGCGACAATTCGCACCACCCAACGGGCTTGATGTTGAATTTAGACGGAAACAGCCTGCAAGCCAAGCGCTTTATGCACCAAATAGAGTCTTCTGCACCGCTCAAAAAACAGTTGTGGCAACAAACCATCAAACAGAAAATCAACAATCAGGGCATTTTGCTTGAGAAACAAAAACACGGCAATCCGCAAATGCTGTATAATATGGCAAAGCAAGTCCGCAGCGGAGACCCCGAAAACCACGAAGGCAGAGCAGCAGCCTATTATTGGCAAAACATTTTTGGCGAGGAAAAAAAATTTCAACGCGACCGCGAGGGCAAACATCCAAACTCATGGCTCAATTACGGCTATGCCATATTGCGAGCCGGTGCCGCCCGTTCTTTAGTGGGCAGCGGATTGTTGCCCACATTGGGAATCCACCACCGCAATCAATACAACTCATACTGTCTTGCAGATGACATCATGGAACCTTACAGACCCTTTGTAGATGAATTGGTTTGTAAACTATTGCGGATATTCCCCGAATCCACAGGCGAAATTACCCCCGAAATCAAACACGCTTTGCTAGGAATTCCTGTCATAGATGTGGAAATTGGAGGCAAGAAAAGTCCTTTGATGCTTGCATTTCAAACTACTACGGCAAGTTTGTCTAAATGTTTTGAAGGAAAAGAATCCAAAATCCTTTATCCGCAAATGCTCTGAAAGAACATGAACCAATATGGCAACACAAGACCGTTTTAATGCATACAGAATCATGTGGGTATTAGTATTTTTTGATTTACCGACCGAAACAAAACAAGACAGAAAACGCTATAGTGAATTCCGCAAAAAGCTGATTGAAGATGGCTTTACGATGTTTCAGTTCAGTATTTATCTGCGCCATTGCCCCAGCAGAGAGAATGCAGATGTACATATCTTGCGAACCAAAAAACACTTGCCCGAATCAGGACATGTAGGGATATTGTGTATCACAGACAAACAATTCGGAGATATTGAAATTTATTACGGTAAAAAACCATCTGACAACCAACACAAAATAGTGCAGCAATTACAGATGTTTTAATGTAACTAACAAAAAAAGGGGATTGTGCTTTGCACAATCCCCTTAAAAAAATCATTTTTTTCATCGCATCAAAACTACCAATAACCCATACCTACCAAGGCTTTAAGCCATGTTCTGTTGTTTATGATGATGTCAAAGATACGAATTGAAAGCAAATCACAACTATCAATTCTGTGATTAACATTTTACCAAAGTTGTTTATGATGATGTCAAAGATACGAATTGAAAGCAAATCACAACCTACTTCCATAGGGGGACGTGGGGTTGGAAGTTGTTTATGATGATGTCAAAGATACGAATTGAAAGCAAATCACAACAAATAAAACTAATGGAAAGAGAAGAAAAAGGTTGTTTATGATGATGTCAAAGATACGAATTGAAAGCAAATCACAACAATAGTAATTGTTTTCATCTTGGTTGATAGGTTGTTTATGATGATGTCAAAGATACGAATTGAAAGCAAATCACAACTAGTTACATTGTTAGTTCTATTACTTCAGGTTGTTTATGATGATGTCAAAGATACGAATTGAAAGCAAATCACAACTCTCGGAAGGCTTTATCCGTTTTATTATCAGTTGTTTATGATGATGTCAAAGATACGAATTGAAAGCAAATCACAACAAACAAACAATAATATGTCAAACGAAGAACGTTGTTTATGATGATGTCAAAGATACGAATTGAAAGCAAATCACAACGCCCACGATGCAGATGCGCAATACAACGAGGTTGTTTATGATGATGTCAAAGATACGAATTGAAAGCAAATCACAACCATAGCACGCGAGCAAAGTAATCTTAAATGTTGTTTATGATGATGTCAAAGATACGAATTGAAAGCAAATCACAACAGAATTTTAGGAGAAAGAAATTCCATTTGCGTTGTTTATGATGATGTCAAAGATACGAATTGAAAGCAAATCACAACTCCTACAGAAAAAGGGTTATTTAGTATTGGGTTGTTTATGATGATGTCAAAGATACGAATTGAAAGCAAATCACAACAAGAAGTCGCCCACAGCAGCGTAGGTTTCGGTTGTTTATGATGATGTCAAAGATACGAATTGAAAGCAAATCACAACACATTTGCCAACGGTCAAATATTCAGGCTTGTTGTTTATGATGATGTCAAAGATACGAATTGAAAGCAAATCACAACAGCGGCTCTATCGGAGCAACCTACGAGAGTGTTGTTTATGATGATGTCAAAGATACGAATTGAAAGCAAATCACAACGGGATATGTGCATTTGCCAGTGCCATAAAAGTTGTTTATGATGATGTCAAAGATACGAATTGAAAGCAAATCACAACTTGTGCTTGCAAGTCTCTATATTTCTGCAGTTGTTTATGATGATGTCAAAGATACGAATTGAAAGCAAATCACAACTGAGTTACTGTAAAAGATTTACCTAGTCCGGTTGTTTATGATGATGTCAAAGATACGAATTGAAAGCAAATCACAACACACCCTCAAGAATGTTAAAAAGATGATAAGTTGTTTATGATGATGTCAAAGATACGAATTGAAAGCAAATCACAACAACTACCAAAATGATATTAAAGTTGCTCATGTTGTTTATGATGATGTCAAAGATACGAATTGAAAGCAAATCACAACTGAAGCGAAATTAGAGACTTACGCAACCGGGTTGTTTATGATGATGTCAAAGATACGAATTGAAAGCAAATCACAACATATTGTGAAAATGACAGTAATTGTCATGTGTTGTTTATGATGATGTCAAAGATACGAATTGAAAGCAAATCACAACTTGAAACGTTCAGTTTCACTATATTTGTACGTTGTTTATGATGATGTCAAAGATACGAATTGAAAGCAAATCACAACCAGATTCTGATATTTTAGAATTTCTAAGTGTTGTTTATGATGATGTCAAAGATACGAATTGAAAGCAAATCACAACGATAAACTCTTTTGAGTAAGACCTCCCAAAGTTGTTTATGATGATGTCAAAGATACGAATTGAAAGCAAATCACAACGCAGGGCAAGGTCTTTTATACTCTTGCCCAAAGCTGCATTGTACTGAGCATAACGCTCTGTGCTGCCGCTCACGGTTTTGAGCCGCACGTCCAACGCCTCCATTTTGGCATGAGCCTGTGTACTCTCCTCCACTAATCCCCACACTTTTTGCGCAGCAAACACTCCCGCCATGGTTACCCCCAACTTCTGAATCATGCCGTCCATCTTGCTTGTTTGCTTTTGGGCGTTTGTCAAGTTCTTGCCAAACGTTCCGTCCATCAGGTTTATCACATATTCAAGGCTCATCTTGCTCATATTCTTATTTTTTTTGTTTGGTTGTTAATTTTTGTTGTATCTTTGCAGTATTCCAAAGCGGCTAAACTATGTACAAACATGGTTCAGCAAGCAATGGAGAAAGGCTCACTCTGTGAGCCTTTCTATTTTACCCCCTATTTTCCTTAATATATATCTCGCACTTTTGTGTACAATGATAACTCTTTCAGGTCTATCGTCTTTCCAGCGCATTATTAGCTGATTATTGATTGCTTTCCAGTCCAAATCGTTCACCTCCATAATGACTATGTGAGCCATTTGTTTTTCAATCGCATCGTCAAAGTGATTTTTAAAAAAACGTACAACTTTTGTTCCTTCTTGCTTTTTTAGTTCCCAAATTCTCCCTCTTAATATAGCATCAGGATTGTTAAAGTTCGAGAGTGTTTGTCCCAAATGTGTTTTTAATTCAGGTAGCATATAGGCAGTTTCGCCTTTCCTTATAAAAGGAGACAGTTGTGAAATCTCTCGTTTATATGTGTTCTCGTTGCTAAATACGTGTCGCATGATTATTCCGCCACTTTTGATGTTGTATTCCTCCCACCCATGTTGTAACTTCGGCAACATCTCGCACATGGCTTTGTTCATGGATTTAAACAGTTTTTCATCACTAAACTTCACAGGTGTTAGCCCCATTTCCTCATTTTTTGCTTGATTCATAAAGGGCATATTGTCCGTAAAAATCTGCTTCTTTTTCAAGTAATCCCGCTCAAATGCCGGCTTGGTCTTGAAGTCATTTGGTGCAACTATTGTGCTGCCTGCAGGCGGCTCAAATTCTTGGGTCAGAAAACAGCGACAGTTATAGTCAAGAGGCGGGGTGTACTTCATCCTGTTGGGGTCATCCACACGAAATGTAAATCCATTCAGAGCCGCAGTTGTTTATGATGATGTCAAAGATACGAACCTAACTCCGAGACAGTGGGTTTGGGTTAGAAGCAAATATTTCCAAAATTGGTTTGGTCGTTGTCTCAAATTAAGTGAACAAGAGCAAATAAAATCATTAAATTTACAAACTTTACAAAACATATATTATGGCTACAAAAACGGAAACAGAAAATCAGAAAGACTCTCCGAAAAAGAACAACAAGGACTTGTCGAAGGCAGACAATCACTCGTTGAAGCAAGCAAAATACTTGGAGCAGATAGAGGACTTCAAGCAGGACGGAGAGTGGCTTCGGAACGTCCAATCAAAGACATACAACAAGAAACCTTAGAAGAATACGCGAAAAAAAAGACGTATGGAGAATCTGTTGCAATCGTAGAGCAGAATAGAGTTAGACCCTATAAAAATAGTCCTTTAACATTTGAAGAAGTTAAAAAGGATATACAAGATAAAGGGTATGAGGCTGTAAATCAAAGCAAATCACAACCGCTTGTTTTGTGGCATAGAGTTGTTTTATTGTGTTATGCTTGCAGTATAGTATTATTGTGCCAACAAAAATGAATACGGAAAACAAAAAAACTTTCTTTACAACCATTAAGTCTATGAACAAAAACTTCTGGGTTGCCAGCATGATGGAACTTATGGAGCGCTGGGCTTGGTATGGAATTTTCACCCTCTTCGGATTGTATTTGGTTGGCTCTACGGACGAAGGAGCTTTGGGTTTAAACCACATCGAAAAAGGAAAAATAATGGGCGACATTACAGCCATTCTCTACCTTTTACCGGTGTTTTTTGGGGTAATTGCAGACAGAATCGGTTATAAACTCTCTCTTACAATTGCCTATATCATTATGATTGCAGGGTATTATCTCATGGGAGAAGTCAACACATTTTGGATGATGTATATGGCATTCCTTTTTGTGGCATTAGGAGCCGCTTTTTTCAAACCCGTTGCTTCTGCCATCGTTGCAAGAAACACTGATGATTCTACAGGAACACTCGGTTTTGGCATTTTTTATATGATGGTAAATGTAGGCGGTTTTGTGGGACCTGTCATGTCTTCAACACTTCGCACAGAATTCGGATGGAAAATCATTTTTCTGCAAGCGGCTTGTGTCATCACACTCAACTTGCTCATCCTTCTTCTGTTCTATAAAGAAAAGAAAGAAGTGAACGAGAAACCTAAAGAATCATTGGGTGCTGCTCTTTTAGGCTCTCTATCCAATATCATCAGCGCACTCAAAGATGTTCGTTTGAGTCTATTGTTGCTTTTGATGGTTTGTTTTTGGACAATGTTCAACCAACTGTTTTACACACTACCCAATTTTATTGAAGATTGGGTAGATTCAAGGGTTTTGAGCGATTGGATTAATAATAACATTCCTTTTTTAGGCACTGCAATGACACAGAATGGTTTGATAAAAGCCGAATGGTTCACACAGATAGATTCCTTTATGATTATCTGTTTGCAAGTGATTGTATCCTATTTTGTTACCAAAATGAAGCATATTAGTGCGGTCATTCGCGGTGCGGTTATTGCCACTATTGGCGTTGGTTTAACTTTTTACACAAACAATCCCTATTACACCATTATTGGCACAGCGATTTTTGCTATCGGAGAAATGATGTCCAGCCCTACTGTCTCATCGTTTATTGCGCTTATTACACCCAAAGGCAAAGAGGGTTTGTATCAAGGAACATACTTTTTGCCGGTTGCGTTGGGAAACTACTTTTCGGGGCTTATTGCAGGTGATTTATATCAAGCATGGTCTGACAAACTCAGTTTACTCAAAAAAGAAATGTTACACCGCGGAATTGATATGCCCGAAGTTGTATCAAACAATGAGTTTATTGAAAAGGGCGCGCATGCACTTCAAATGTCTATTACTGATTTTGAAAATAAATTTCATCTCAAGGCGCAAGATGTGGACTGGGCAACCTCTATTCAATCTTTTAAGAACTATGCAATAAACAAAGGCATTGACATCAGCTCAGTACATACTCCTTTCTCAAAAAACGATTATTTTGCTTTGGCAGAACAAAAACTCAATATGCAACATTGGGACATGGCTGAAATGTTATGGAACAATTATAATCCAAACAAAATTTGGTGGGTAGTCGTTGGAATTGGAATCTTTTCTGTGTTAACGCTAAGCTGGTATAACAAACGCATTATTAAACGCGCAGTAAAACAAGAATCCCTCTAAACTAAAAATAATTTATTTCAATCCATTTGTTCCAAAGCATAGCTTAATGCAAATGTGATTTTGCATTAATTTTGCAGTCCTAATAGAATTTATGGCATCAGGGATATTTGCTCTTTTAGACGATATTGGAGCATTAATGGATGATGTGGCAACATCCGCTAAAATAGCCACACAAAAAACTGCCGGAATCTTAGGAGATGATCTTGCGGTCAATGCAGAGAAATCAACCGGATTTGTTTCATCAAGAGAGTTGCCGGTTCTTTGGGAGATTACAAAAGGCTCTTTTATAAATAAACTCATTATCATTCCGGTGGTTTTCTTGCTCAATATTTATCTACCCGTTGTTATTACAGTTGTCCTTATGGCGGGTGGTATATACCTCGCTTATGAGGGAGCGGAAAAAATCATTTCTTATCTCTTTCATCGCAAATCAGACATAAATAGTACAACTACAAACAACATGAATGATGAGATTTCGGAAAAAAAGAAAATCTCCGATGCTATTAAAACTGATTTTATTCTGTCTATTGAAATTGTCATCATCGCACTCAGTACGGTGTTAGACAAAGAACTTTGGCTTCGAATTTCTACAGTTTCAATCATAGCAATCATTGCCACTATTGGGGTATATGGGATTGTAGCCCTGATTGTGCGATTAGACGACATAGGATATAGGTTCATAAAGAAATCAAAAGGTAAAGGATTTTTAAGAATCATTGGAAGGATATTAGTCAGCTCTTTGCCCATCATCATTAGAGCCATGTCTGTCATTGGTACTATTGCCTTGTTATTGGTAGCGGGAGGACTTTTTTTACACAACATCCCACTCTTGCATCATTGGTTTGAAAATATACCCGAATTATTTACTTCTTTATTTTTGGGGCTAATTGCAGGAATATTAACATTCTTGGCACTTTGGTTATTTAAGAAAATTATCCCAAACAAGACTAAACAAGCAGTTGCAAAATCTTAAGGCTTTGTTAAAACTTAACTATACTAAGGGTGAATCAGATTAATTGTATCCCAAAATCCAATATATATCCTCTCGGTAAATGAGAAGAAAAGCAGACGTTTTTCGCTCAAGATTCTCTATTGTAAATTCTAAAACTTGGCACAATAGTTATTTTAGAATAGAAAAATCACTTCGTTGCACTATCACAATCAGCACATTACAAGACGCAAATAAAAATTAAAACAAAAATATCAACCTATTTAAAAGATTTTAGATTTGCTGCCCTAAAACACAATAGAACACTTATGGCAAGCACTAAATTGCAAAAAGAAGTGGATGCTTTTATGAAGAAAGTAGAAGCAAAAAACGGACACGAAACAGAATTCATTCAGGCTGTACGTGAAGTGGCTGAAACTGTGATTCCGTACATCATTACACACCCAATTTATCAAACCAAAAACATTCTTGAAAGAATCGTAGAGCCGGAAAGAACCATAATTTTCAGAGTGCCATGGATGGACGACAAAGGAAACTATCAAGTAAACAGAGGATTTCGTATTGAATTTAACTCAGCCTTAGGTCCCTATAAAGGCGGATTAAGGTTTCATCCTTCAGTCAACCTTTCTATACTTAAATTCTTGGGTTTTGAACAAATTTTCAAAAACTCCCTCACTTCATTGCCTTTGGGTGGCGGTAAAGGCGGAGCTGATTTTGACCCTACGGGAAAATCGGATAACGAGATTATGCGTTTTTGCCAATCATTTATGACAGAACTTGCCCGCCATATCGGACCTAATATTGACGTACCTGCCGGGGACATCGGTGTTGGAGGACGTGAAATAGGTTATTTATTTGGTCAATATAAACGCATTCGCAATGAGTTTTCCGGAGTTCTAACCGGCAAAGGTTTAAGCTATGGCGGCTCGCTCATTCGCCCTGAAGCAACGGGATACGGAATTGTATATTTTACAGAAGAAATGCTCAAAACAATAGGTCAAAATATTAAAGGTAAATCTGTTGTGATTTCAGGTTTTGGAAATGTTGCGTGGGGTGTTGCACTGAAAGTGAACGAATTGGGCGGAAAACCCATTGCCATCTCAGGTCCTGACGGCTATATTTATGATGCAGATGGAATATCGGGCAACAAGATTGAATTTATGTTAGAGATGAGAATGAGTGGTAGAAACAGTGTTGAGATGTACCTGAATAAATTTCCTAAAGCAAAATTTGTGAAAGGAAAACGCCCTTGGGAAGTCAAATGCGACATTGCCATCCCTTGTGCTACACAAAATGAATTAGACGCATATGATGCAGCTAATTTGATAAAAAACGGCTGTATTTGTGTTACCGAAGGTGCTAATATGCCTTGCACTCCCGAAGCTGTTGAGCTGATTCAAAAAGCAAACATATTGTTTTCTCCCGGCAAAGCATCCAATGCCGGAGGAGTAGCAACATCCGGCTTAGAAATGACCCAAAACTCAATGAGAATTTCATGGTCTGCTGAAGAGGTTGACCACAAATTACAAAATATCATGAAACTAATTCATGAATCCTGTGTGAAATATGGCAAAGATGGGAAGCATATCAACTATGTCAAAGGAGCCAATATAGCAGGGTTTGTGAAAGTAGCAGACGCCATGATTGAACAGGGTTTGGTTTAATACAACCTTTGTGATTCTTCGTCCTCACTTAATACCAATCAATTAAAAGTAAGGTATTTAATTGAACAATAGTTTTACCATCCGACTGTTGATTAATATCGGATAAAAAGAGTGGCAACTGACTCAAAAGCCATTTGGAGATAACTATCTTTGTTAGCCCCTTTTACCCCTTTTCCGATATGCCTAAATTTTCTCATTTACACGTACACACTCAATACTCTTTGCTTGATGGTGCCGCCAAAATTAAAGATCTTTATAAAAAAGCGATGGCTGACAATATGCCGGCTATTGCCATCACTGACCACGGCAATATGTTTGGAGTGTTTGAATTTGTGGCAGAAGCATGGAAACACAAAGACGCAAACGGCAAACCCATTGTAAAGCCTATCATAGGCTGCGAATTTTATTTAGTAGAGGACAGACATAGAAAAACTTTTACCAAAGAAGATAGAGACCAACGTTGTCATCAACTCATGTTGGCGAAGAACGAAATCGGATACCGTAATCTGACCAAACTCTGCTCTTTGGGATATATTGAAGGTTATTACAGCAAATATCCTCGAATTGATAAAGAATTAGTAGAAAAGTATCACGAAGGTTTGATTGCTACAAGTTGTTGTTTGGCTGCCGAAATCCCCCGCACTATTCTTAGAAAGGGAGAAGAAGAAGCCGAAAAAGTATTGAAATGGTGGTTGAATCTATTTGGCGAAGATTTTTATATAGAACTGCAAAGACATAACATCCCCGACCAGATTAAGGTTAATGAAGTATTATTAAAATTTGCCACTAAATACAATCTCAAAGTCATAGCTTCCAATGATAGTCATTACACCGAACGCGAAGACGCCAGCGCACATGACATCCTGCTGTGCATCAACACGGGTTCCAAAGTAAACGACCCTAAAGCCAGCGATTTTGCCGAAGACGGAGTGAGCAAATCCGGTCGTTTTGCCTTTGCAAACGATGAGTTTTATTTCAAGAAACAGGACGAAATGAACGCTCTGTTTCAAGATATACCCCAAGCGATTGATTACACCAACGAAATAGTAGATAAGGTAGAAGCACTAAATCTCCACAAAGACATTCTTCTGCCTGACTTCCCGATTCCAACAGAGTACAACATCCATACTAATGAGGAAACACACAACCAAAAAGCGATTAGCGCAAGTGCACTCAATCAGTGGGAATACCTCAAACACCTGACTTATGAAGGCGCGCAAAAACGCTATGGCTCCTTGGAAGACAAGGTCAAAGAACGCATAGATTTTGAATTACACACCATTAAGACCATGGGATTCGCAGGCTACTTTCTCATTGTATCGGACTTCATTGTGTGGGGCAAAAATAACGGGGTTTATATAGGACCCGGCAGAGGTTCGGCAGCCGGTAGTGCGGTTGCATACTGCATTGGAATTACCAATATTGACCCCATTAAATACGAACTGCTTTTTGAGCGTTTCTTAAATCCTGAGCGAGCCAGCATGCCCGATATTGATACTGACTTTGATGATGAAGGCAGGGAGCGTGTGCTACAATATGTATCTGAAAAATACGGTAAAAACCAAGTTGCCAATATCATAACCTATGGCACAATGGCTGCCAAAACCAGCATACGCGACACCGCAAGGGTTATGGATTTGGACTTAAAAGAATCTGACTATTTAGCAAAACTCATCCCCGACAGACCGGTAGGCTTGAAATTTGATGACCTTTATGAAAGACCGCTCACAGGCGCAAACAACCCCGAAAGCCTTGAAGCCAAAGGAGTCAGCATAGAGGATATACAAAAAATCAAAGAACTCCGCGAAATCATATCCGGTGACCCTGACGAACTCAAGACCAAAGTATTAACAGAAGCCCGAAAATTAGAAGGAACCGCACGAAACACAGGCGTGCACGCTGCGGGTGTAATCATTGCACCCACAGACATCTCTGATATCATTCCGGTTGCAGTAGCCAAAGATTCAGACTTGTATGTTACGCAATATGAAGGAACGGTGATTGAATCCGCAGGCGTAATCAAAATGGACTTTCTGGGTTTGAAAACCTTGTCAATCCTCCGCGACACCATCAAATTAATTCAGAATAAAAAGAACATAACCATTGACTTGGACACCATCCCGCTGGATGACAAAAAGACTTTTGAGCTTTACAAAAAAGGACACACCATTGGAACTTTTCAGTTTGAAAGTCCGCAGATGCAGAAATATCTCCGCGAACTCAAGCCCGACAGGCTGGAAGACCTGATTGCGATGAATGCCTTATACAGACCCGGACCAATGCAATATATCAGTTCTTTTATTGCCCGAAAACGCGGCAAAGAAGCCATTGAATACGACCTGCCTGAAATGGAAGAATATCTTGCCGAAACTTATGGTATTACTGTATATCAGGAGCAGGTTATGTTGTTAAGCCAAAAGTTAGCTAATTTTAGCAAAGGGGAAGCTGACACCTTGCGTAAAGCAATGGGTAAGAAGCAGATTGCCATCATTGACAAGATGGAGGAAAAATTTATTGCAGGGACTGCCCAAAACAATCACCCTGCTGAAGCATGTAAAAAAATCTGGAACGACTGGAAAAAATTTGCCGAGTATGCATTCAACAAATCACACTCAACTTGCTATGCTATTGTGGCTTATCAAACTGCCTATCTCAAAGCGCATTATCCGGCAGAATATATGGCAACTGTACTGTCTCACAACCTTAATGATTTGTCCAAACTATCTTTTTTTATGGATGAATGTAAGTCTATGGGCATTGATGTATTGGGACCTAACATAAACGAAAGTGATGTTAAGTTTTCTGTAAACAAGCAAGGAGCTATCCGTTTCGGGCTGAGTGGTTTGAGCGGTGTAGGCGAAGGTGCTTCTGAAGCTATTGTAGAGGAAAGAGAAACTAATGGTGTTTATGAAGATGCTTTTGATTTAGTAAAAAGGGTCAAATCCAAACAGTTAAATAAAAGAGTATTGGACAGTTTGGCACGCTCCGGAGCTTTTGATTTTGATAAAAAATATCACAGAACTCAGTATTTTGCTGAGAAACCCGGGGAACCAACGGGAATAGAGCTACTGCTTAAATATGGTACGGCAGCACAAGAGGCAGAACTATCTTCTCAGATTTCTTTGTTTGGAGGTGGCGATACTCAGCACTCTGCATTAGGCAAACCCAAGCTGCCCGAGGCGGAACCACTTCCACAATTTACTTTACTCGAGGAAGAACGCAGAATTGCCGGTCTATTCTTGTCAAGCCACCCACTGGATTTGTACCAAGTCGAAATCACTGCAACCAAAGCCACGCCACTCTCAGCGCTCAAAGAAATAGATAAGATTCAAAATAAAAAACTCCTACTGGCTTTTTATGTTTTGAGTGTTAAACAAGCAATGGGCAAAAACAATAAACCTTTTATGGTTGTGGAGATTGAAGACAAATCAGACTCTCATTCTCTGCGTTTTTACGACAATGATTTTGTCAATTTTGGCAAACACTTTTCACCGCAGACCGCAGTTTATATGGTAATGGAGTTTAGCAAGAACAGTTATACAAAAGACGGAGTTGACAAGAGTTATATCAAAACTAAATATTATGAGTTTGGCATGTTGCAAGACCTTGCCAATAGAAAAATCAATGGGCTTGAGATCATTTTTGGTATTCAATCAACAGAACGAGAAAAGTTAGACGAATTTATGACCTTGATTAAGGAGAATAAAGGCAAGTACCCTCTAAATATCACTTTTGTAGCAAACGGATATCTATTACCAACTCGCTCAGAAAAGTACAAAGTGGATTTAAACCTAAAATTTCTGAAAGCGCTGGAAGATATGGATGCAGAAGTGCGTATAAACTCACAAACACTGTAAGTTTAGCTAAGCTTGTGTCCTAATTTTTCTTCTTTGGTTTTCATATAATCCTCATTGTAAGGATTGGTATGGATGATAATCGGCACATTGTCCACTACTTCCAAACCGTACCCTATCAACCCGGTTCTCTTCTTAGGATTATTTGACATTAAGCGCATTTTGGCAACCCCCAAATCCCTGAGAATTTGCGCTCCCACGCCATAATCTCGTTGATCCGGTTTGAAACCAAGTTCAATATTGGCTTCGACCGTATCCATGCCTTGTTCTTGCAGTTTGTATGCTTTGAGTTTATTGACAAGTCCAATACCCCTGCCCTCTTGGTTCATATACACAATAACTCCCTTTCCTTCTTTGTCAATCATTTCCATTGCATGGTGCAGTTGGTCTCCGCAATCGCAACGGAAAGAGGCAAAAATATCACCGGTAACACAACTGGAATGCACCCGAACTAAGACCGGCTCATTGGGTTTAATTTCACCTTTAACCAAAGCCAGATGCACTTCACCCGTATTGATTTGTGTATAAGCAGTCAGCATAAAATCTCCGTGCGCAGTAGGCAATTTAACGGTTACTTCTTTCTTTATCAAACTCTCATTTTTGATTCTGTATTTGATAAGCTCCTCAATAGAAATGATTTTAAGATCAAACTTTTTAGCTACTTGCATAAGATCTGCAAGCCGCGCCATTGTTCCGTCTTCGTTCATGATTTCGACCAAACAGCCTGCCGGCTCAAATCCTGACAGTTTTGCCAAATCAATAGCAGCCTCAGTGTGTCCTGCGCGTCTGAGCACGCCTTCTGAACGGGCTTTAAGCGGAAAAATATGTCCGGGACGGGCAAAATCCTCCGGTTTTGCATCAGGGTGTATCAAGCGTTGAATACACTTTGACCTGTCTTGTGCCGAAATCCCCGTTGTACAACCATGCCCAATCAAATCAACCGAAATCGTGAAAGGAGTATCAAACAAGGCGGTGTTTTTACCCACCATCAACTCGAGTTCGAGCTTGTTTGAAATTTCTTCGGAAATGGGGGCGCAAATGAGACCCCGCCCTTCCTTTGCCATAAAGTTGATAATCTCAGGAGTTGCATTTCGTGCAGCAGTCAGAAAATCACCTTCGTTTTCTCTGTCCTCATCATCTACCACAATGATAACTTTTCCTGCTTTTATGTCTGCAATAGCTTCTTCTATTGTGTTTAGCTTAATTTCGTCCATGTCAAAAAAGTGCTGCAAAGGTATAACACAAAGCGCTATTTCAGTTCGTCTCTAAGCTTTTTATTGTCGAGATTGACTTTGTGAATGATTCGCAAATCTTGGTTTTTTATCAACCAAAAAATCTCTCCCTTTTCTTGTGCCAAGTCAGGGTCATGGGTCGAAGCAATGATAATTTTATGTTCTTTGCGGGCAATATCCGACAATAGTTCAAACAAACTGCTCTTGCTATTATAATCCAAAAATGCTGTGGGCTCGTCCAGCACAATCACAGAAGTATTTTGCATAAGTGCCCGTGCAATCATTGCTTTTTGAAACTCACCGTCACTAATTTCATTGATATATCTGTCTTGTATGCTTTTTACCCCCGTAACGTGCACTGCATATTCAAAGTACTGAATTTGTTCTTGCGAGAATCGGCTAATGATATTGTTATGAGCAAGAGCACCGGACATGACCAAATCACGCACCTTCATAAAATCTACATGAGGTCTTTGCGCAAATACAAAAGCCACAAACCCTTCTTTCTTACTTAATTTATCAACTGATTCACCATTAAACACAGTTCTGCCGGCAATAGGTTTTAGCAATCCTCCCAATGTTTTGAGCAAAGTGGACTTCCCCGTCCCATTGGCTCCCAAAAGCAAAATAAAGGCTGGCGAGTTGATAGCAACAGAAACCGGTGAGGCTACCAAACTCCGGTCTCCGTAACCCCAAAGGACATTTTCCAGTATGAGTTTATTATCAGTTTTCATACATTTTGGTTCTTTGTCTAAACACTACCCCTACTACTACCGGACCTCCCAGTATAGCCGAAATTACGTTAATAGGAATCACATAGCCTTCAATCAAAACATGCGAAATCAAATCACACAACACAGCCAAAATAGCACCCAACAATGCTGTTGCTCCTATGAGTTGGGTGTGATGATAGGTTTTGAGCAAATGCCTTGCAAGGTGTGGCACTGCCATTCCTACAAAAGCAATGGGACCACAAAAAGCAGTGATAACGCCTACTGAGAGTCCTGTAATCAGGATAATCACTTTTCTGAACTTGGTCATATCAACTCCCATAGATTTTGCATACAAATCTCCAAGCAAGTATGTGTTTAGCCTTCCGGCATATAAAAATGAGGTAATCGTAGTAACCACAACGGCAGCAAAAATGAGCAGGTTTTGGCTTGTATCGGTTTGGTTGAAACTACCTAAGCCCCACAATATAAAAGCTTTTAATGTTTCAGGATTTGCCAAGAAATTAGCTACTCCCTGCATCGCTCCCAGAATCTGCCCTACAATCAAGCCCATAATAAGAATAGTAAAATTTCCGCCCACTCTGCCCGCTACCCAAATCATAAGCAGCAGCACCATAAAAGTTCCGGCAAGTGCAGACAAGCCCATACCAATATCATTTCTGAAAAAATCCGCAGCAAATGCAGGCAAAAACCCTGCTCCCAACATCACTAAACTAACCCCAAAAGAAGCACCCGAACTAATACCCAATACATAAGGACCGGCTAAAGGGTTGCGAAACAAGGTTTGCATGAGCAATCCACTGATGGACAATCCGGCTCCGGCAAGCAATGCAGTGAAGAGCTTTGGGATGCGGTATTTCCAGACTATAAAATGCGATGTTGCATCCGTATTTTGAAAAAAGATTGCCTCTCTAATGTCAGTTAAACTCATTTTGCTCGCGCCTAACATCAAGTCAAGAATGGCTACTGCAAACAAAATAATGAATAATATGGCATATTGTTTCTTCAAGGTTGAGGCAAAATAACAGTTTATTATTTATTCAAACCGAATTTCAGAAATCTAATCACCCGTTTTTCTTTCAACCACATTGTTTCGTAGTAAGTTTGGATGAGGAGAAAATCAGGAACGGGGTTTAATTGATAGATATTGGTAAGTGCTTCCACACATGGCAATCCTTGTTCTGCAATAATTTCTTTGGTGTATTCGAAGAGCAAAGGAGAATCAGTTTTGAGGTGGATTAGAGTGTCGGGTTTTGCGATTTTTCTATACAAATCTAAAAATCGGGGAGAAGTCAATCTCTTCTGAATGCGACTTTCCTGCGGCTGCGGGTCGGGAAATATTATCCATATTTCAGAAATTTCATTTTCAGCAAAGTACTTATCAATCAATTCGATTTGAATGCGTAAAAAAGCCACATTATCCAAGCCCCTTTCTTTGGACTGAGTAGCACCTTTCCACAGTCTGGCTCCTTTGATATCAATCCCCACAAAGTTCTTATCAGGGTGCAAGTGAGCTAATCCAACCGAATATTCGCCTCTGCCACAAGCTAGTTCCAGCACAATGGGATTGTTATTTTTGAAAACCAAGTTATTCCACTGCCCTTTCAAATGCGTGTCTTTAGCATCAAAAGTATGTTCCATTGCATTGTATTCAGCAAATTTTCGAAGTTTTCCTTTTCCCATTTTGCGGCTGCAAAGAAACTCAAAAACCTCAAAGGCGGAGCACCCTAAAAACAATATCAAATTCAGACTTGGAACATGGTTTTTAACTGACAGGCTCATTGCTTATATTTGCAGTGCAAAAAACATCAAAGAAATATGTTCGGAAATATTAGTAAAATGCTTGAACTCAAAAAGCAAGCAGAAGAAATGAAAGCTAAACTTGCTGACATCAGAGTAGTAAAAGAAAATCTCGGAATCAAGGTTGTATTAACCGGATTAAATAAAGTGGAGAGCATAACATTCAGTGATGATTTTTTTGCTGATAAAAGCAAACAAGAAATTGAAGAGATGCTTTCATTGGTTATTAACGCTGCACAAGAAGAGCTTAACAATCAACTCAAAACACAGTTTGCCGGTATTGCAGGAGGATTAGGGCTATAATCTTTCAATCCAATGAAATTGTACTTTATAGAGAATTAACTTCACTCACTTTTTTCTTATTTATCTTTGTAATCTCAAATTTAACACATTCCAAAATGAACAAAATCACACAATTCATCATCCTTACATTCGCAATCTTTATTTTTAACTCTTGTTCTCAAAACACTCAGATTGCCAATCTCTCACCTCTGGAATTTCAAGCGGCTTTTCAAAAAGATGCCGCCAACGCAATTCTGTTGGATGTGCGCACACCGCAAGAATTCAGCGTAAGCCGTATTGACGGAGCTGTTAACATGGATGTTAACGACCCAAATTTTGAAAAACAAATCGAAACCTTAGATAAAAATAAAATCATTTATGTCTATTGCCTATCCGGCTCCAGAAGCAAAGAAGCTGGAAATATACTTGCAAAAAAAGGATTTACAGTCAAAGAACTCAATCAAGGTATCCTTGGTTGGCGCAACAGCGGTTTACCTACCATAAACACAGACCCTGCTACAGGCGAAAAAAGACTTTCTGTTTCTGAAAAATTCTATGAAGAAATCAAAGGAAGCAAGTTGGTAATGGTTGATTTTTATGCCGATTGGTGCAGACCTTGTAAAATGATGGAACCCGATGTAAACCGTATCAAACAAGAAAGAGCAAGTGATGTTACTGTCCTCAAAATCAATACTGACAACGAAACTGCATTAGCAGAAAAATATAAAATTTCTTCCATACCTACGCTGATAATGTTCAAGAACAACGAACTGTTATATGAACAAGCAGGTTTACATACCTATGACCAAATCAATGATTTGATTAATAAGTATAAATAATTTCTGACAAATCGCGGGTTGCAACCCAAAGTCAGTATTAATCGTTTTATAAAAAAGTAGTAGTTATCGGTGTAAAACCGCATGGCTTCACACTACTCACATTTACCGTCCGGAGTACAAGAAGGTCCGTTTTGAATGTCAAGTTGAATTGTGGGATTGTCTTTGCGCCATTCTGCATAAGATTTATTCAGCGTTTCAACAAATGCTTCCACCGGTTGTGCTCCTGAAATTCCATATCTTCTGTTAAACACAAAAAACGGCACTCCGTTTATACCCAACTGTTGCGACTCCATGATGTCTTGTTTCACTTGATATGAATATTCATCGTGGGTAAGTGCTTGATTCACTTCATCGGAAGTCAGTCCTATTGCGTGCCCTAATTCTGTTAGGGTAGTTTCATTTGCCAGGTCTTTGCCATTGACAAAATATGCTTTAAAAAATACTTCCTCAGCTTGCTCTCCAAGTCCTTTTGATTTGGCAAACTGGATAATTCTATGTGTTTTGAAAGAGTTAGCAACCACAAGCGCCTCTAAATTATAGTGTAATCCGGCAGCAGAAGCCATTTCCAAAACTCTATCGTGCATTTGCACCGATTGCTGGTAACTGATGCCTTTCCGGTCTGCTAAATACTGATAAACATTGGTTTTATTTTCAATGTGCTCAGGAATATCGGGGTCAAGCTGAAAACTTTTCCAAATTACCTCAAGATATTTGCTGTCTGCAAATTGTTGGAGAGCAGCCTCAAAATGTCTTTTCCCTATATAGCAGAACGGACACATGATATCGCTCCATATCTCCACTTTCATTTTATTTTCCATGATAAACCCTTATGATTACAATGCTGCAAATTTAACAATTTGCCTGCTGATGTCATCTGCACTTAAACCGCAGTAATCGAATAATTGGCTTGTCTTTCCATGGGGAATAAACTCATCGGGAATACCAAAAGTCAACAGTTTGTTAGTCAAGTTATTTTTGTGCAACCACATACTCACCGTAGAACCCAAACCACCAATGACGGCAGCATCTTCAAAAGTACACAACAAGGTATGATTGTTTGATAGAGATTGAAGCATGTTTTCATCCAATGGCTTGACAAATCTCATATTGATAATTGTGGTATTCAATCCCCTTTGATGCAATTGATTGGCTACATCCAAAACCCTCTCAATCATAGTCCCGTAGGAAAGCAATGCGATGTTATTTCCGGTTGCAAGCAACTGTGCTTTGCCTTCCTCAATGTTGGTACGGTTTTCGAGTTGTGCAAGACCTGTCCCTCGCGGATAGCGCAGAAACACAGGACCTTGTGTGTGTCGGTAAGCAAAATCCATCATTTCTTCTAACTCTTGCAAGGAAGCCGGAGCGCAAATAGTAGCATTGGGAATGGTGTGCAACAAACTCATGTCGAAAGCTCCATGATGTGTTGCTCCATCTTCGCCTACCAATCCTGCCCTATCAATACAAAAGACAACGGGTAAGTTTTGCAGACAAACATCGTGGATAATCTGATCCATAGCCCTTTGTAAAAAAGTAGAATACAAAAAGCAGAAAGGACGTAAACCGCTTGCAGCCATGCCGGCAGCGAAAGTTACGGCATGCTGTTCGGCAATCGCTACATCAAAAACCCTGTCAGGATACTCTTTTTGCATAAAATGCAGTGAGCTTCCGCTCACCATAGCCGGTGTTACTGCCACAACATCCTTATGTACTTGCGCCAGTTGCAGTAGTTTTTTACCTGCTATATCTTGGAATTTCGCACCTGCATTTTTATTCGTCTGACCGAGTGGATTGATTTTGTCAAAACCACTTGTAGAATGCCATCGGGTTTGTTCAAGCTCTGCGGGTGCAAAGCCTTTGCCCTTAGTTGTTCTGATATGCAACAACAAAGGTTTTTGGGTGTTTTTGGCTTCTTTAAGAACCTGCACCAGTTGCTCCAAATTATGTCCGTCAACCCCACCCTTATAAGCAAAACCAAGTCTTGTAAACAGGTTTGGTTTTCCATCCTCAAGTGATTTTAAATAATCATTCAAAGCACCTGCTACCGGATCAATACCAATATGATTATCATTGAGAATCACAATCACCGGCAGATTAAGAAAGCCAAGATTGTTCAAGCCTTCAAATGCCTGGCCGGCAGATAAAGCACCATCGCCAATCACTGCAATATGCTGACGTTGTATATTTTGCAATTTATCTGCAGCCGCCATACCCAACACTGCCGAGATAGAAGTAGAGGAATGTCCGGTACCAAAAGCATCATACTCGCTTTCTGACATTTTTGGAAAACCTGAAATACCATCAAATTGTCTAAGTCCGGCAAATTCATCCCTCCTTCCCGTGATAATCTTATGTGGATATGCCTGATGACCAACATCCCACACTAATTTATCATGAGGAGTATCAAATACATAATGCAAAGCCACTGCCAGTTCCACAGCCCCAAGATTAGCCGCAAAATGTCCACCTGTCTTGCTCACGGTGTCAATGATAAAAGCTCTTAATTCATCTGCGTAAACACGTAATTCTCCTTGATTCAGTTTTTTCAAATCTTGAGGCGAATTTATCTTTTCGAGCCAACTCATTCCGGGGGCAAAGATAGCAAGGGAAAAGCAGATTTAACAACTATAGACCGAAGCCGCTTGGTTATCAAACGAATATTTGTGGGCGGGTCTTTTTTATATAGATTTGCGCATCCAATGCAAAATCGAATCACAACTCTTTTTGGAATCAAATATCCCATCATTCAAGGCGGAATGATTTGGAACAGCGGATGGAAATTAGCATCTGCGGTTAGCAACCACGGGGGGTTGGGACTGATTGGCTCCGGCTCAATGTATCCGGCTGTTTTGGAAGAGCATATCCGGAAATGCAAAAAAGCTACCAACAAACCTTTTGGCGTCAACCTTCCATTGATTTATCCGCAAGTTGATGAACATATTGACATTATTATCAGAGAAGGTATAAAAATTGTTTTCAGTTCAGCTGGTAATCCCGGCAAATGGACTCCCTTGTTCAAAGAACATGGAATCACTGTCGTACATGTTGTGGCTAATACAAAATTCGCCATTAAGAGTGAACAAAGTGGTGTGGATGCAATAGTAGCAGAAGGGTTTGAGGCAGGCGGGCACAATGGCAGAGAGGAAACTACTACGATGGTTCTCATACCTTTGGTAAAAAAAGTAAGTTCTCTTCCTATTATTGCGGCAGGTGGAATAGGTAGCGGCAGGGCAATGGCAGCAGCCATAGCTTTGGGAGCAGAAGGGGTGCAAGTAGGTTCAAGATTTGCAGCCAGCCATGAATCCTCCGGACATATTCATTTTAAAGAAAAAATCATCGCTTCTCAAGACGGTGACACTACACTTACTTTGAAAGAACTTATACCGGTCAGGCTACTGCATAATACATTTTTTGAACAAGTGCAGGCAGCCTATCAAAATGGAGCAAGCAAAGATGAATTGGCTACATTGCTGGGCAGAGGCAGAGCTAAGAAAGGTATGTTTGAAGGCAATTTGGATGAAGGCGAATTAGAAATAGGTCAGATTTCAGCTTATTTTGACAGTATTGAATCTGTTGAAGATATCATGAAATCTTTTGTGAACGATTATAACACGACAATCAGTGAATTACAGTCAAAAACTCTTTAAGAGTGCAAGTCAAATTGAGATTCTTGGAGAAAATTTAATTTTCAAAACCCTTCCAAATGGGCTCCGCATACTCTATAAAAAAATAGCACATTCTCATGTAGCACATTGCGGATTGGTACTCAATGCCGGTTCGCGAGATGATGCGAGTTTCATGGGAGCAGCACACTGCATGGAACACATGCTTTTTAAAGGAACAAAAAGACGCAAATCTTTTCACATCCTCAATCGTATTGATTCAGTGGGTGGAGAGATTAATGCTTACACTACCAAAGAAATCACCGTTATTTATTCTTCGCTTTATGAAATTTTTCTGGATCGAGCAGTAGAACTCATTTTTGATGTGGCTTATAACTCAGTTTTTCCTGCTAAAGAATTAACCAAAGAACGCAAGGTAATCAAAGATGAAATCAGGATGTATGAAGATTCTCCCGATGACAACATTTTTGACGAATTTCAGGAAATAATTTTCAAAGGTCATCCATTGGCCGGCAACATTTTAGGCACCACCCAGTCTCTTGACACTATTTATTCCAAAACCTTAAAGGACTTCACCGCTACCTTTTACCGTCCGGAAAACATGGTATTTGTAGTTGTATCGGACTTACCCGCAGAAAAGATTTTCAGAAAAGTTGAAAAATATGCAATGCAACAGCCCCTTCGGTCTGACAATGCATCAAAATTTGATATCAAAAGAGTCAAATGCTCCGGTTTTAATGTTCAAACTCAAATCAAAGAAACTGACCACGTTCAAAGCTACGTTGTATTAGGGGGGAAGGCATCGGAGTCCAAATCTCCGGAAAGGTTAAAAGAGACTTTGTTACTCAATATCTTGGGAGGTCCTGCGCTCAACTCCAGACTGAGCCTTGCCATCAGAGAGAAATACGGTTTCACTTATAATATTGAAGCCGGCACTACACATTTTACTGATATAGGGTTCTTTCATTGTTTTGCAGGCACAGACAATGTTCATCACAAAAAAACAATTTCGTTGATATACAAAGAGCTGGACAGGCTTAAAAACACCAAACTCGGAACCCTGCAAATGCACAACGCGCTTAATCAGTTCACAGGTCAAATCATGCTGGCTGAAGAAAACAAAATATCTTCTGCCATAGCCTTGGGACGACAGTGGATGCAAGGAGAGTCAATCATGACCTTAAAAGAAATCTTGGAATATGTGAATGCCATCACGTCTGAACAACTGCAAGAAACAGCCAACCGATTGTTTGATAAAGACAAAATGAGTCTGCTATCGTATATACCAAGCAAGGAATAAGGACGATTACGCTTCTTCAACCACCTTCTCTGACTTTCTGTATGCCAGATAGAATAATTGCGGCAATACGGTCAAAGATAATATCATACAAATTTGCAAACCACCTACAATCATAATAGCCAATGGTTTTTGCACTTCTGAGCCCATTCCTGTTGAAAGTGCAGCAGGGAGCAATCCGACAGAATCCATCAATGCAATCATAATAATAGGGCGAATTCTGCTGTGTACACCGTTCGAAATAGCTTCTTTCAAAGGCATTTTTCTCAAATTTTCGCGCATAACCGCAATCAGAATCAAACTGTTGATGGTGTTAACTCCAAACAAAATAATAAAACCTATACCTGCCGATATGCCAAAGACCGTATTTGTAACCCACAAAGAAGCGAAGCCTCCGATGAACGCAAATGGAATAGAACCTGCGGCAATCATTGTATCTTTGAGCGAACCAAAATTAAAATAAAGTAAAAATAAAATCAGAACGAGCACAGCAGGTACAATGACAGATAATTGCTTGGCAGCGCGTTCTTTGCTTTCAAACTCTCCAGCCCAAGTGATGGTGTTTTCTTTTGGCAAATGAATATCTTTTGCAACTTTGGATTGCGCTTCGGCAATGGTGCTACCTAAATCTCTTCCTTCGATACTAAAACCTACCGCTATATATCGACTTCCCCCCTCTCTGTATATAAATGCAGGACCGGTATGAAAATCAATTGTTGCAATTTCTTTTAGGGGAATTTTTTTGTTGTCTTTTGTAGGAATAAGAATATTGCCGATTTTTTCTTCATTATTTCTGTATCCCTCGTCAAATCTTAGCCTTACATCAAATCTCTTTTCGTTTTCATAAAAACTTGTAGCCGCTCTACCCCCAATTGCCATTTCAACTACTGCTTGTGCATCGGCAATATCAATACCGTAACGCGCCATTTTATGCTCGTGAAGTTGTATTCTCAATTCAGGCAATCCAATGTTTCTATATACATTCAAATCCGTAATACCGCGCACTTCTTTGAGTGTATTTGCAATCTGCAAAGCATATTTTTCGAGTTCATAGAGGTCATCTCCATAAATTTTGACGGCAAGTGAACTTTTTACTCCGGCAACATACTCTTCGACATTGTCTTGTATAGGCTGACTGAAACCAAACACAATGCCGGGATAGCTTTCTAATTTTTTGCGAATTTGCGCAATAAGTTCATCCTTTGTAACCTTGTGTTTCCATTCTTGTTGCGGGTACAACTGAATGTGAAACTCTATATTGAAAAAACCTGTCGGGTCTGTACCGTCATTAGGCCTGCCTACTTGATTGAGAACAAATTTAACTTCCGGAAATTCCCGAATTTTGGCTTTCATTTCCTTGGCAAGTCGAGTAGATTCTTTCAGGTTGACACTATTGGGCAAAGTTGCTCTGACATACAAAGCACCCTCGTTCAGCTTGGGAATAAATTCCGAACCATAAAAGACAAAGCCCACAGTTGAGGTCAGCAGCAAAATTCCAAAGGTCAAAACCGTTGCCCTGCGATGTTTATTAGTCCACAAGAACAGTTTAAACAGATTGTTGGTAATAAATTTAGTTATAAAATTTTCTTTTTCAAACACGTTCTTTTTGAGCAACAACCTGCACATAGCAGGCACGTATGTAATACTCAACAATAAAGAACCCAACAATGCATAGCCTAATGTAAATGCAAGAGGTGAAAACATTTTGCCCTCAACTTTTTGGAAAGAAAAAATAGGCAACAATGCCACAATCAAAATAATCTGTGCAAAGACAACATAAGAAGCGACACTTTTAGTACTTTTTTTGATAATCCCCGATTTTGACATCAGGTTAAACTTATCCATCCCTATCAAATGAGACTTCTTGACCATTCCTACAAATACTGCTTCAGTGATTACCAATGTGCCCTCCAGCATCAGTCCAAAATCAATCGCTCCCAATGAAATCAAATTTGCCGGAAGTCCTTGTATATGCAACATAATAATAGCAAACAAAAAAGAAAGCGGAATCACAGAAGCAATGATGAGTGTAGAACGCCAATCAAATAAGAAAATAAAGACAATGAGCGAAACAAACACAACACCTTCCACAAGGTTCTTACTGACTGTGTGAATGGTTGTATTGACCAGTTCTGTTCGGTCAATAAAAGGCTCAATCTTAACATCATCGGGCAAGATGCGATTATTCAAATCGGCAATTCGTTCTTTGAGTTTGGTAATCACAGTAGAAGGGTTTTCGCCTCTGAGCATGACTACAATCCCTTCCACCAAATCATCATTATCTTGCAAACCCACTTTTCCTAACCTCGGCTTAGCAGAAACAACTACTTCTGCTACATGCTTAATGAGAATGGGAGTATTACCCTGCACCTTGATCAGGATATTTTTGATATCATCAATTTTTTCTAAAAGCCCAACCCCACGTACAACATAAGCTTGGTCGCCTCTTTCAATTACGTCACCACCCACGTTGATATTACTTTTGGAAACAGCATCATAAACTTCTTGCGGAGAAAGGTCATAATTGGCGAGTTCTGTCGGGTTGATTTTGATTTCGTATATTTTTTCTTCTCCTCCAAAACTAACAACCTGTGCCACACCCGGCACAGAAACAAGTTCTCTCTCGATCACCCAATCTTGCAATGCAGTTAATTCTCTGACAGGTCTTTTGCTTTTAATTACATAACGAAAAATTTCGCCCGTGGCTCCATACGGAGGCTCAATATCCGGGTGGGCTCCATCGGGCAAATCCACACCTTGCAATCTGTTAGCAGTATATTGCTGCGCATAAAAATCTTCTACATCATCTTCAAAAATAACAGTAACTACTGATAATCCAAATAGCGAAATTGAGCGAACCTGAGACTTTTTGGGGATAGTATTCATTACCTTCATCAAAGGCAGCGTTACAAACTTTTCCACTTCTTCAGCACTGCGTCCGGGCCATTGGGTGATAATCCTTGCCCTGGTATTGGTAACATCGGGAAAAGCTTCGATTGGGGTTTTGATATAGCTAATTACTCCAATAATAATCAACAATGCAGTCAGAAAGAATATGATAAAGGAATTCTTGAGCGAAAATGTAACAATGTGTAGAATGAATTTTTTCATTGTTTTGAACTGATTAGGGTTTGCATTTATTTGTTTATTCTTTCGTAAATCAGCAATTGATTTTTGGAGACAATTTTGTCGTTGGCGGTCAAACCTTTGGCAATAAAGGTATGATTGCCGCTTTTGGTAAGCAGTTCCACTCTGCGAATTTCAAAATCGCAATCGTTGCGATACACCAACACAAAGTTTTGATTATTATCAAAAATGAGTGCCTTAGTGGGGATTGCCAATGCACTGCTGTCAAGGGTTTTGTTTACATTGACATCAGCAAACATTCCTGGCTTAAGTTTCAAATCCTTATTATTGATTACAACACGAGCTTTGAGCACTTTTTCGTCTTCATCAAAAATCTGTGAAATAGAGGCAATTTTCCCCGAAAACACTTTGTCCGGATATGACAGCGTGCGAAAAGTAATATCTTGACCGGGTTGAATCTTGTCAACATTAGTTGTATAGATATTAACCAACAGCCACACTTCACTCAAATCTGCAATCGTAAACAACGGTTCCCCGCCACCTGAAATAGGGGTTCCCGCAGTGATATTTTTCTCGGTAATAATACCGGAGAAAGGAGCTTTGATAAGAAAAACACCTTTCTCAGGACTGGCACTGAAAATTGACATACTGGATGCAATTCTTTGTTTATCTGAACGGAGTTTATCAAGTTCACTTTTTGCTTCTAATAGATTTTTTTGTGAGGAAATCCCGTCATTATACATGGCTTGAACAGATTGCAAGTTCTTTTCTGCCACAGCAATTTGCGAATTGATGATTTCTAACTGAGATTGTAGCGAACTCAAATCAGCACTACGTAATTCAGCCAAAACCTGTCCTTTTTCTACTTTATCTCCTAAAGAAAAATGTGTGGCTGCGATTATTCCTTCATTCATGCTGACAAAAGAAATAACCTTGTCGGGGTCTGCATCAATATTGCCTGTAAGATGAATCTCTTCTTTGACTGGCTCATAATCAGGTGTACTAATTTCTATTCTATCTTTAAACTCTTTGTCTATGCAATATTGTTCAGTTTCATTGCTTGGACCGGGGTCTTTCACATGCTTACACCCCGTAGTTAATGCGCCCAAAAGAGCTGCCATAGCTATAATTTGTTTGTATTTCATTTGTTGTTGATTGTTTTGGAAGTCTTACAATACATCTTGTCCGACCGTGAAATTCAATTCTTCTATTTTATTGTTAATGTCTTTTTCAGTATCTAAAATAATCTTCTTGTTGTCGAGATATGCATTCAAGAAGTCAAGATATTCCAGCATACTGATATTTCTTTCAGTAAAGTTTTTAGTGTATGCGCTCAACAAAGAGTCAAGGACAGTTTCATAATCCGGTGCGATTTCTTTCTTAAATTGAAAGGCTATATTTAGGTTATTAAATGCAAGAGCCACTTCTGATTCGAGTGCAAGTGAGGCTTGCTGCTCCATCAAGCGAGATTGTTTGATTCCGGCTTGTGCTATTTTGATATTTCCTTGATTTCTGTTGTAAATAGGCAAGTCCATCGCTACCCCAAAACCAATAAAATTATACATAAAATTACCTCCCCTGTCATAACCTCCTTTGAGTGTAAGGTCAGGCACACGTTGTGCTTTTTCAAAGTTATATAGTCGGTTGTAGTAATCTTCATCCAGTTGCGCCATCTTATAGTCGGGTCTGGATAGTTTTGCTTGGTCAATAAGTTGGGACAAAACCAAAGTTTCAAATTTTGAAGCGTTTCGTTGAAAATCTTCTTCTTTAATAACCAAGTGTTGAGCAGCAGAAATATTCATCAGTTGTTTCAAACTGCTTTCTACTTCATTGCTTTGTTTGTCAAGTTCATTGATATTCTTAGTAAGTTCAAGTTCGAGTGCTTTTAAGCGGATATATTCTCCTTGCGAAACATTGCCGTTGTGTAATTGTCGCTGGTAGGCAGTCGTCAGTTTTTTGATACTTTCTATTTCATTTATGTAGATACGCTTGTTAAGTTGCAAATATTGCAACTGAGTAAGTTGTGAACGAAACTCCAGCTTAAGATTGCGAAGCAGGTCTTCAAAAGCTTGTTTAGATTTTTCAATAGACACTTTATTTAAGGCAATCTGCTTACCTCTTTTTCCTGCTGTGCGAATGAGTTGGTCTATCCCAACACTAAACTCTTGATTTTTCCCAACGCTACCGCCATTAAATCCTTGTAATTGGTCGCCAAAAACTCCTAAATTTTTCTTGCTTGCCCAAAGGTTTACCTGATCTATCGTAATAGTGGGGTTATACCACAATTTTGATTGAATCAATATGGCTTCTGATCTGGAGATTTCGAGCTTTTCCGCCATTAACATCAGATTTTCGTTCAGAAATCGGGTTTCACATTCTTGCCGACTCATAACAAGAGTATCTTGTGATAAGACAGAAAAGAATCTGGCGAGGAAAAGAGTCAGAATAATTCCTTTTTTAAATACGCTCATAGAGGCAGCAAAGTTGATTTCAACAACCTTAAAAAAACCTTAAAGCAGATAAAATTTAGCTTAAGAATGCAGGATTATTTCAAACAAATTGACATCCGTTGCAGGTGCAGAATATCTGATTTTCCCTTTGTGCAGTTCAAAAATACGTTTTGCAAAAACCAAACCCAAACCAAAGCCGGCTTTTCCATGACTGTTACTCCCCCTATAAAAATGGTTGAACAGAAATTTTTGTTCATCTTCGGACAGTGTATCACCGGAGTTTGACACATTGATTATCAGACGATTTTTGAGCGAAGTATCAATTTCAATTTTAGCAGTCGAATTGCTGCTGTATGCAATGCAGTTGAACAAAAGATTCAAAAAAGCTTGTCTGATGAGCAGTTTATTTGCTTTGATAATCAGTTTATCTTCTTCCATTTTATCCGAAAGATAATTTACTTCAAATTTAAAATCAGGAAAAAGCATATTTAATTCCGAAATAATATCAAACAACAGCTCATCAATCCGGAATTCTTGAGTTGCCATGTCATGTCCGGACTCAACTTTTGACAATTCAAGAAGTATATGAATTACCTCTCCTAACGATTTTGTCTTCAGAAGCTGACCATTGAGTTGGTGCTTGAGTGTAGGTTCACTTGTTTGAGAAACAATTTTTTCAAGTTCCGAAACCAAAACCGCAATAGGTGTTTTCAGTTCGTGAGAAATATGGTGGGCGGCATGTTTCTGAAATGCAAAGGCTTCCTTTGTTCTATCTAACAGTTCGTTAAATCTTTGTGTCAAGTATTGAAGTTCATAGGTAGAACTGTCAGTAATTACATTCTTATTATCCTCTTTGTTCAAATCAATTCTATTCAGATGCTCCGCCAGAGATTTTATAGGCTTAGCAATAATATTGGAGAAATAAATTGAGACAAGTATGATAATCGAAGAAATTACAAAAAATATCACAATCAAAACATTGCGCAAATAATACAAATGCGCATAACCAAAGTTATCATAGGCTTTGCTGATTGCATAAAAATGGGCGCTTTTACCTTCAATATAAACACCTACCACATCGTAGTCCCCTTCTTTAGCTTCTACCCAACGATTGGAGGGTGAAAGCGTATTGAGTATTGTTTTATAATCCACAATAGGTAAATCGTCAACACTCGAATAAGTTAACTCCTTTTGTGAATCAAAAATGAGCATTTTTTCATCATAAAAATCGTGAATAGTAAGATTGTCCATAAGCTCTGTCAGGTTCTTGCTCATAGTCTTATATTCTGCAAGCAAATCAACAGTTAATTTGATTTTTTGTTTTTGTCTTTGTTGAAATTCATCTTGTCTAAACTCCGAAAACAATAAAAAAATCACAGTCAAGGCTATAAATGACAGCAGAATTAAAGTACTTGAGAAATAAATAAGTATTTTATTCTTTAGCTTCATACTGCGGTTTAGCTTAGCCAATCATATCAATATAATACCCATATCCTACTTTGGTTTTGATGCTGTTTTTGCCAAAAGGTTTGTCTATTTTATTTCTAAGAAAATTAATATACACTTCGATTGTATTGGTATTGGCATCAAAAGAATGTCCCCATATTTCAGCTACTAATTCCGATTTGGATACCACCTCGCCTTGCGTCTTGCACAACCTCACCAGAATCTGATATTCTTTCGGGGTCAAATTTACTTCTTTGCCTTGTCTCAAAACGGATTTAGCAATCAGATTGATTGAAATATCTCCTATAATCATTGAGTTACCTTCTTGGGTACTTGATTTATTGCTTGCAGAACGTTTAACCAACGCCTGAATTCTTACAATCAGCTCTCGCATAAAGAAAGGCTTGGTCAGATAGTCGTCCACCCCACAGTCAAATCCCTTGACCTTATCGTCCAAGTCACCAAAAGCTGTCAACATCAAAACCGGTGTTGTTGAGTCAAAAGTTCTAAATGTTGAACACAAATCATAACCATTTTTACCGGGTAAGTTGACGTCCAATACTACACAACTAAATTTATCCTTTTGCAACATTTTTTCTGCCAACAAACCATCAAAAACACTCACAGCATGGATATTCTCTGACTCTAATGCATCCCGTATATTCTTGTTCAATGTAGGGTCGTCTTCAATGATTAAAACCTTCACAAGCGCAAAGGTAGAAAGTTATTCATTTATAGTCGGAAATTTTATTCAACCATCTCAATAAACTTATACTTTTGCATCCTCAATTTCCACCATGAGCGACTCTATCAAACACGAATGCGGAATAGCATTTATCCGACTGCTGAAATCCCCTGAATATTATAAAGAAAAATACAATGAGCCACTTTGGGGACTGTCTCGAATGAGACTTTTAATGGTCAAACAACTCAACCGTGGACAAGATGGAGCAGGGATAGGAGTTGTCAAGCTCAACCCCGAATTTGGTCGCAGATACATCGCACGCAAAAGATCTAACAGTAAAAGTTCTGTTGCAGACTTATTTGAACATATACTGGGACAATACAATTCGTTACCTTCAAACAAACAAGAAGATGCAGCATGGTTAAAAACAAATTTTCCATATTCAGGTGAAGTTATGCTGGGGCACTTGCGTTATGGTACAGAAGGGGGTAATAAAATGGAGAATATCCATCCCTTTTTGAGACAAAATAACTGGATGAGTCGAAACCTGATGATTGCAGGTAATCACAACTTAACCAATGTTGATGAGCTTTTTCAAACATTAATTGAACTTGGACAACAACCCAAAGAAATCAGTTCTAATGTTACAATGCTCGAAAAAATCGGACATTTTTTAGATGAAGAAAATGAAGAAATATTTCGCAAATACAAAAATCAAGGTGTTCCCAATATCGAAATAACAGAAAAAATAAAACAAGAATTAGACCTTGCTAAGATTCTCAAACGCAGTGTAAAAGATTTTGATGGTGCTTATAACCTTGTCGGCATTGTCGGCAACGGAGACTCATTCATCATCCGCGACCCGAATGGCATCAGACCTTCTTATTATTACGCCAATGACGAATTTATTGTCGGAGCCTCCGAACGTGCAGCCATTTGCACGGTTTTCAACTTACAGCCTGATGACGTTAAGGAATTAGACCCGGGACATGCTTTGATAATCAAAGCAGACAAAAGTTGGAAGACAACAGAGATTATTCCTGCAAGAGAAAAGAAAAGTTGCTCTTTTGAACGAATATATTTTTCAAGAGGTAACGACCGTGATATCTATAAAGAGCGCAGAATGTTAGGTCAGCTTCTCGCGCCCGAGATTCTCAAAAAACTTAATTATGACCTTGAAAACACAGTACTTTCTTATGTCCCCAACACAGCCGCTACCTGTTTTTACGGCTTGATTGACGGGATTAATGATTGGCTTGACAAATGGAAGATTGAGGAAATACTTAAAAACAAAGCTAATCTGACAGAAGATTACCTCAAAACCATATTTAAAAATAATGGTCGCAGAGAAAAAGTGTTGATTAAAGACACCAAAATCCGCACCTTTATTACCAATGAAAAAGAACGTGGAGCCTTGGTCGGCTCTGTATATGACATCACATACAGCTCTATCAAGCCAAAGGTTGACAACCTTGTCATTGTAGATGATTCTATTGTTAGAGGCACCACAATGCGCGATAGCATTTTGAGCATTTTGGGAAGACTGAATCCCAAAAAAGTAATTGTAGTTTCTTCTTGTCCGCAAATTCGCTATCCTGATTGCTATGGAATTGACATGAGTAGAATGAAAGAGTTTGTGGCATTCAATGCGGTAATGGAATTACTCAAAGAGAAACAATTGACCCACAAATTAGATGAAATCTATCAAAAGTGCAAAGCTGAAAATCAAAAACCTTTGGCACAAATCGAAAACAAAGTCAAAGATTTATATCAACTTGTAAGTAACAAAGAAATCACCGATAAGATTGCCGAAATCCTTACACCTGCCAACTATCCGGCTGAAGTAGAAATTGTTTTTCAATCTTTAGAGGGTTTGCATCAAGCCTGCCCTAACAATGCAGGTGACTGGTATTTTTCAGGCGACTACCCTACACCCGGAGGCAACAGAGTAGTCAATCGCTCTTTCTGCTATTTCTACGAGAAAAATTCTGCAAGGGCATATTAGGATTTGGCAAAATAATCAGTTGCTCCTTCTGCCGGTGGATGATAATGATGTACCAATCCTCTGAGTTTTTGACGAATAACAACATATCCTGCTTGATGACATCTTTCCCATAAATCAACATCTTCACGTCCCCAATCGGTGTACTTCTCATCCAAGCCACCTACTTGAACAAAATCGCTTTTCATTAAGGCTACCATTCCTTTTGCACTATACCAAAGCCATTTACCTTTTTCGCTACTGTTAGCAGGGGCGGTAGCAAAACAAATGGGAAACCAAACAATATTGGGACGAATTATTTTTCTGATTAAATTGAGCAGGTTAGGCGGCAAACTCATGTCGGCATCACACAAAAATACAATGTCTCCGGAGCATTGTGCAACTGCTTTGTTAAAAGCTTTTGCCCTTGTGAATTTGTCATCGGTTCTATTCAAAATAAGCCCTCCACGCCAGCGATTTCTGATTTCACTTTCTAATTTTTCAAAATCAACCGAGCCCATATCATATAGTGAAAGTTCAACTTGGTTAGCATTTTTTAAAGCAATAAGTGAAGGCAAAAAAAATTCCAAGAACGCTTGTGTCCTATTGGATATTCCAACACAAATACTGACTTTGAGGGGTGATTTCTTGCTTAGAAAACGAAAGAAATACACAGCAATCCCTTGCAAATCTAAATACAGTGCGGTTTTGGACAACTTTCTTTGTGGTGCTTTAAAAAGATACCAGAAAGGATATTTGATGCTATTTACCCGCTTTTTTATCTCCAAAACCCTAAAATTATATCAGGCAAATAACAATCTTTTCTGACAGAAAAAATATCCTGAAAAAGAGTTTTTTAAATCAGAATAAAAGAAATACATTTGCAACCCGATTTAAAGAAAACTGAAAAGAAAGATGTTAGTTACTTCAGAAAGAAAAAAAGAGATTTTCGCTCAATATGGCAAAGATGCTAAGAACACCGGTTCTACCGAAGGTCAGATTGCCCTATTTACAGAAAGAATCAATCACATTACCGACCACCTTCGCAAAGCAAAAAAAGACTATTCTGCGGAGTTGAGCCTGATTAAAATGGTAGGAAAAAGAAAAGCATTACTTAACTACCTTGCAAAACAAGATATCAATAAATACAGAGCTCTGATTAAGGAGCTTGGTATTAGAAAATAAAAATATTAGGAAGGGCATTTTGCTTTTCTTCAAAACCTTATCGTATAAAAAGCCCCGACATATGGGGCTTTTTTTGTAAAATTTGAAAATAAAATAATCGAAATGAAACCAAACGGAATAAAAAAAACAATTGACCTGGGAGATGGAAAGGTCATCGAAATTGAAACAGGCGTGTTAGCTAAACAAGCACACGGATCTGTTGTAGTTAAACAAGGTAAGACCATGATTTTGGCGACCATTGTATCTAATTATGAAGCAAAACCTGATTGCGACTTTTTGCCGCTTTCTGTGGATTACCAAGAAAAATTTGCAGCCGTAGGAAGAATCCCCGGCAGTTTTCACCGCAGAGAAGCCAGATTAACAGATTATGAAATACTGATTAGCCGTTTGGTGGACAGAGCACTCAGACCTCTTTTCCCTGATGATTACCACTGCGAAACACAAGTGGCTATCACTTTGATGTCTTCTGACGAAAATATTTTGCCTGACGCATTGGTGGGTTTGGCTGCATCAGCAGCAATTGCAGTATCTGACATTCCGTTCAACGGACCTATTTCAGAGGTTCGTGTAGGCAGAATCGAAGGCAAATATGTGATTAATCCTACTAAAGAAGAATTGGAAAAATCCGATATTGATATCATCATAGCAGGAACAAGTAAAGACATCAATATGGTAGAAGGTGAAATGAGTGAGGTGTCAGAGAATGACTTGTTAGAAGCTCTCAAATTTGGTCATGAAGTAATCAAAAAGCAGTGCAAGCTACAAGAAGAACTCAAAATAGAAGCCGGCAAGACTCAAATCAGAGAGTATGAGAAATTTGCTCATGATGCTGAAATGTTGGCAAAAATCAAATCTTTTGCTTTCCCAAAGATTGAAGAAGTTGCTAAACACGCTTCTGACAAAAACGAAAGAAGTATCAAATTTGCTGAGATCAAAGAACAGACCTTGGCTCTTTTTGAAGGTGACGAAGAGGTGGACATGAATAAAGTAAAAGCCTATTTTGGTCAAATTGAGTGGGAAGCAGTACGTGAAGTAGTATTAACAACCAAAACCCGTTTGGACGGAAGGAATCCACACCAAGTGCGCCCTATCTGGTCAGAAGTAGATTATTTACCTGCTGCTCACGGGAGTGCGGTCTTCACTCGTGGAGAAACACAAGCATTGGCAACCGTAACACTTGGAAGCAAATTAGATGAGCAACTCTTGGACAGCCCTATGAATTATGGCTATAACAAATTTATGCTTCACTATAATTTTCCGGCTTTTTCTACCGGAGAAGCCCGTCCTAACAGAGGTCCGGGAAGAAGAGAAATTGGTCATGGAAATTTAGCTTTGAGAGGACTTAAAAAAACTCTCCCTTCTGATGTTCCTTACACCATTCGTTTGGTGAGCGATGTATTAGAAAGCAATGGTTCGTCTTCAATGGCGACTGTTTGCTCCGGTGCATTGGCGTTGATGGATGCCGGGATTCAGATTACAAGACCCGTGTCCGGTATTGCCATGGGCATGATTTCGGATGAAGCCACCGGTAGATATGTGGTATTATCCGATATTTTAGGAGATGAAGATCATTTGGGCGATATGGATTTCAAAGTAGTGGGAACCGAGAAAGGTATTACTGCGTGTCAGATGGATATTAAAATCAACGGACTGTCCTATGACGTGTTAGCAGAAGCTTTGGCACAATCTAAGGAGGGCAGATTGCATATTTTGGGAGAAATGAACAAAACCCTTGCTGCACCCCGTCCTGAATTGAAACCTCATGCTCCAAGAATTGAAAAATTGATTATTGGCAAAGAATATATTGGCGCTGTTATAGGTAGCGGAGGAAAGGTTATTCAAGAGATACAAGAGAAAACAGGCACAACAATCACCATTGATGAAGTGGACGGAAAAGGAATCGTTGAAATTTCATCGCCTAACGGAGAAAGTATTGCTAAAGCACTTGCTTGGATAAAAGGCATTGTAACAGAACCCGAAGTAGGCGAAATATACAACGGTACTGTGAAGAATGTTGTGGAATTTGGCGCTTTTGTAGAAATTCTACCCGGCAAAGAGGGATTATTGCATATTTCCGAAATAAGCTGGAAACGACTTCCTACGATGGATGGAATCTATAAAGTAGGCGACCATGTTCAGGTTAAATTGTTGGATATAGACAAAAAGACCGGCAAGTTTAAACTCTCGCACAAAGCATTGCTTCCTCGCGAAGCAGCAGAGGGGAAATAAATTACTCACGGATTTTTTTTCATAATTTAAAGGCAGCCTATAAGGCTGCTTTTTTTTGTTTTGTCAATGTCAGAATGTACACACTTAAGCACCTGAATATTTTGTCAAAAACAGATTTACACAAAGACGTGTTACTCAAAAAACAGTCGGCATGGATATCCATCTGCTGTCTTCCATTGTGTATCATGGGTGGCGGCACGAGCGAAGTAGTAAAATGGGTGCGATAAACCCATATCTCATTTAAGCTACTTTTTTTTACTTTTATCAAAATAATACAGGATAAAAACCACACATTTACTACCTTTGTTTAAATTGAAAAACAAAATATTTATGAAAAAATTATTACTTTTACTTCCGTTATTGGCTTTGTTGTCACTCCAAACACACGGGCAATGTGTACCAAATGCTTGCCAACTTGCATTTACCAACATGATAGACTGCGAAGTTGAACTTGAGATAGATTATTCCTGCCCACCGGATACTAATCTCATTCGTAAGCAAACTATTACTTTAAATCCAGGCAGCAGTTCTTTTCCGACTGTTACACATTTGAGTAACTACAACCACTTATTTCCATGTGATTGCTCCACTATCATCATCAAGAATATACGGGTAATACGAATCGGGAGCACTACTCATAATATTACTCTGAGCGCAACTCCTTCGGTATTTATACAAAATTCATGTTGCAATGAAAACTACGGCACTTATTCAGGATGCTATGTTACGATGTGGATGACTTGCCCATAGATACCATTACGTTCAACAACTATTTTACATTTAAAAATTAACAACTATGAAACACAAATTTTTACTTTGGGTACTTGTGGCACTGTCAGTACCTGCCCACGCACAGCAATTAGAGTGGACAAGACGTTTGCAGGGCACCGGCATCGCAGCTAATTATTTCGGGAGTAGCAGGATGATGAGTTCGTCTGGCGACTACATTGTGCTCAACGGATTACGATCGTTCTCAACATCCTTGAAACTACAGCCCCCGGGTAGCGAGATTATTACTTCAAGAAACACTTTAAATCCACTGTATTTTGTAGTCTTAGACAAGTCGGGCAATTTTGTAAAATCACAGGTCATTAATCTTGCCGGATATGAGGCTAATCGGTACGGTCAGATATCAAGCAGGCAAGTAACTTATGACCGCATCAATCACCGGAATTATATGGGTATAAATATAGATTGTGACAGTATTTCTTTTGGCACAAACGAGCCTTGGATAGATGTAACCAACCAAAGATCTCATTCTTTTATTGCGGTGTATGATTCCACTTTTGAATATGTAAAGCACCTGACTTTCACAACATCCCTTTTATCATCAAAAGTGCGTAATTACAACGGAACTAATATATTACACGATATTACCGTAGATAATCAGGGCAACTTGTATTGTTATATCAAATTTTACGATACGGTTTTCTTGGATGGCACATATATAACACATAGCACCAGTCCTTCAGGCAGTTATGCACTGGTCAAACTGAATTCAAATTTGGAAGTACAATGGATAACTCAATCAGCGCTATTTATATCAAGCTTCTTGTACAATTTTGAGCAGAATATGATGTATGCGTACATAGAAAGTGTGGGCTTTACCGACACAACTCACTATACTGACAAAGACACGATATGGACACCTCCCCCCACCGGACAATCTGCTTGTATTTGTACCATTGACCTTGAAACAGGTCATATTATTCCGCGTATAGAAATACACAAAAACGCAAATTTCGTTAATGGAAGTTTATACTCTAATCTCAGGGGCAATAGCAATGTATTGCTGACAGGTTTTTCATTTGTTAATGCCTCCGTTCCCATTGAATTAACCATTAACGGAAATACTTATACATACCCCCCGAATACGCAAGGGAGAAATGCCTTTATCGCCAGTTTCAATACAAGTGATTTCTCCTTAAGACATATTAACAGTTTTGACAGCACATCCGACCTGTCCTTCTCTAATATTTATTCAGATAGTTTGTATGTAGTTGTAGGTAACACGGCAGGCAATACCAATTTCGCGTTTAACGGACAAAATGTTTATATCAAAGATTATAACAAAGGACGTCCGGCAAACTATCCATATCAGACCAATTTTCTTGCGGTCTATACTCTCAACAACAATCTCAAGGATGTGTGGTTTATGAACACTGACAAGGTGCCTGAAATAGGTAGTTTTGAATATGGTGCTGTCAATGTGATTGACAAGGACATATATCTGTGTACAGTCTTTAAACAAACTGCCAAAGTAGGATTGGGACCTGACACCAAAAGTCTGACAGATGGCAACACGAGCATGTCGCTGGTCAAATACAACTGCTTGCCTACTGCGTATTTTGAAGCCTTAGACCAAAATGTTAATTTCAGAAATTTGTCTTCCGGTTATTGTGATTATGTTTGGAATTTTGGGGACGGCAGTGACACTTCGCAACAAAAAAATCCCTTTCACCCCTTTGCAAAAGGAATTCATACTATCAAACTCTATGTGAGCAACGATTGCGGAACCGATTCTTTTGAACGTCAAATCAATGTCAGTGCTAATAGTATCAAGGAAACAGCAAACACTCAAGGCGTGTCCATATATCCCAATCCTGCTCAATCTGAATTGTATATTGACATTGACATTGACAATGCCACATACACTTGGAATGCGCCCACACTTGTAGTGAGAGATATGCCGGGCAAAACAATTACTTGTTACACCTATCAAAGAAGTGACGGTTCTTTTGTCATAGACACGCGCAATATGGCGAATGGGGTGTATGTATTGACTGTTTCTGATTCCGGTTTGTCTAAGTCCATTCGATTTGTTGTAAACAAATGATGAAAAGCCAGTCGATATAAAAAGAAATAATCTCATACTTTTGGCTTTCAATTATCTTAAAAGGCAGCTTCATTAGCTGCTTTTTTATTTGAAATAACTTACAGAGTCAATCGCAAGCAGCTAATACTTGAACACAATATTTTTACGACATTTATTTATAAAGAATAACTTTGTACACACAATCCTGATAGATGACAAGCACAGTTTTTTTTGAAGAGATACAAAGACCCCGACAAATATGGGTTTGGGTCACACTTTTAAGTATAAACATCTTGCCGCTCATCGGACTATACGTTCAAATCGTGCAAGGCAAACCCTTTGGCAACAATCCCATGAGTAATGAAGGCTTAATCATCATCTTCTGCTTGCTTACGACACTCACAGTGTTTGTCTTGGGACTCACCCTAAGTACACAAGTCAAAGAAGACGGAATATATGTACGCATGGCTCCTTTGCACCGCAAAGAGAGGGTTTATAAATGGGAAGACCTACACAATGCCTATGTAAGAAAATACAAGCCTCTGGCAGAATTTGGCGGATGGGGAATCCGATATGGCTTTAATCAAGGTATGGCATTCAACATCTCCGGTAATATGGGATTGCAACTTGAGTTCAAAAACGGCAAAAAATTATTAATCGGCACGCGCAACCCGGAAGCATTGGCTAAGGTGCTTGAAGGACGTATTGCTCAACCCGAATAATAACAGTGCAAGAAAACTCTTATTTTCGCAACATGAGTAAGTGGTGGACACGAATTGCAATACTTTGTAGCGGAATCAGTTTTATATCATGCTCTGCGACAAAGCCGGTTGCCACACAAAACAACCCAAAAATACCTCAGTATGCAATAGACAAACAGTTTGCAACCGCGCTCTTTTTGGGCGAATCTGCACTGTTGCGAGAGGATTATATCACTGCACAAAAAAATTTTAATGGCTGTCTCAACCTCCAGCCTGACAACCCTGAGGCACTTTTTAGACTGGCTCAAACAGAATACAAACTCAAAAACATAGAACAGGCAATAGACCTTGCAGCAAAGGCGGTCAAATTGGACAAGGATAATATTCTTTGGTATAGACTCTTCTATGCAGAGTTACTTCAATTCAAAGGCGAAGCGACAAAATATGCCGAACAAATGCAAATTGCCCTTGACTTACACCCCTCAGACAAGTTTGTGTATGTGAAAACTGACAGCGCATGGCGCGCAACAAGCAATTTCAGTAAATCCGAAGCATTATGGGCAAAGTACAAAACTGAATTTCCAAACAACAACTCCTTGGCAGACGAGCATTTGTTTGAGCTTTATACCATCCAAAACAAATCAACAGAAGCAATGAATATTGGCAAAGCATTGTTTAACTCAGATCCCGTCAATGGCAAATATGTGTTGATGTATGGACAAACCTTGAACAATCTTCATAAAAAACAAGAATTACAAACACTCCTGACCCCTTACTCAAAATCAGACCTCTTGTCGTCTAATAAAACGAACTTCTACCAAAGTGCCTATTTCTTGAGTTTTGAATCAAATCTTCCTCAGTTAGCCGCAGATTTTGCCGGCAAAGCCTTATTATCAAGCAATGACAAATCACTTGTAACCCATTTCACACAAGCTATTCAAAACAATTTTTTCGAGGGTGTTGCACTATCACAAACTTTGCAAACTGCTGTTCTCAACTCCCCAATGAACGCAGAATTACAGTTGCTTACCGGCATACAACTCCTGAAAGAAAACAATTATTTGTCCGCATTATCCTATCTAAAAGCGAGTAAATCCTTGGGTAATACTTCATTTATCCTGTATGAAAACTATTGTAAAGCATTGTGGCAAGAAGGACAACTACAAGAACTCAAAAAGATAAGTGATGAAGGTTTAGAACTCTACCCTTTTTCACAAGAATTACAACAATACAATGCACAAGGCAAGTAGGGGAAAAATACTTAGAAAGAAGTATTTAATGTAAACCGAACTCCACTGAAAGCAGGTTCAACACGACAGATTCCACCGGTACAATTCACCCCCTCGACCTGTTTTATATAAGCCAATGTAAACTGAGTTGCACCCATAGTGTAAGCAGCAAAGGCTGTATAGAAATGGATGATTTCATCAGACACAGGCGAGCCCGGTTGGCGATGCGGAACAACATTCACCATATCCCCTGCAGCAAAAGACCATTTGGGTGCAAAGTTCCACTCCAGAATGGCATTGATGAAACTTCCCAAATCTTGTTTAGTGTCAAGATACTGGCACTCCAAACGCAAAGATTTAGTGCGTGTATATTTATAAGTCAGTTCCCCAAAAGGAGTAAGTGCATGAACATTTGGATAACCGGGTTTCACTTCATAACGATTCTGATTGTAGAATATACTTTGAATTCCTCCTTTAAAAGCCCATTGTCTGCCACTGGCTGAAACTTTGAATTTATGCTGCAACTCAAGGTATATTTCTTCAAACAATTTCTCCGGCTTTCCATTTAGTCCATTGGCTGCAAGGCTTTCCACGTGTGAAATATTGAGCAATATAGAAGTACCGCGTTTGGGTGTAAAAATAAAATCCGCTTGATAGGCTTGCTCTCCAAGTTGTTGGGTAACTGCATTGTACCTGGCTAAAAGTCTGTACGCATTTTGTTTGGTAATAGATGGCAAATAAGATATCTGCCCATTCAATAGAGTCTCAAACGGTGATGTCCTCAAACTGAAATTTTCAATTCTTTTATATTGAGCATTAGCACCGAAAGACATTTTTTTGTTTTTGCCAAAACGGCTTTTAGAATAGGAAGCAGAAGTAAAAATGATATTGCCCGGAGCTGAAATCAACTTGCTGCCATCTGCATTTGCAATAGGTTCTTCGGTTTTGTAATTGTATTCTCCATAAAGTGTAAGTCCTTTCCATGTGAAAGTACCATATCCATTGAATCCAAAAACATTATAAAATGCATTAAACCTTTGACTATCCGGATAACTGAGAATTTCTGACTTTACACGTTCAAAAGTGTTATTATCCAATACTCTGTTAACTACTGATGCCCCTATATCAAGACTCATTGATTCTGTGATAGGGATTCTGTATTCCATATTATAACCGCTTATAACCTGAGGCGAGACTCCAAACCTGTCACCGGTAAAAATATTCCCTTTTTGCTGACCCGAAAATCCAATCATTCTCAGGTTTTTTACCGGACTGGCTTTGACCCTAATTCCTTGAATTGCATAATCAATCCCAATATTTCTGTCCTCATACGCTCTAAACAACATTCCTGAAGCGAATTGCTCATAAAAATAGCCGGCAGTAATCTGTAACCAGTCTATATCTTTAGAAACTTGCCAAAATCCAAGACCTTGTTTGGAATACGTACCTTGCGGATTAAAGAGCGGTGTATTTTGAAACCCGTCAAAACGGGCTGCAAAATTAAATCCTTTAAAATCGTAATTCAAATATAACCAAGCATCTATACTTGAAAGTTGATTTCTATACACCTCTGTATTGGCGCCAATTTTATTGTCTCTTTGGTAAAAATTCATATTGGTCTGAAAATTACCGGAAAATTTACCGGCTTCCTGTCCGAATGTGAATAGTGGTGCGTATAAAATTATACCCAACAATAATAATCTTCCTCTCATTTTGATTTCTTTTGCGATGCCTTTTATGAACAGAGGCAAAAGTAATTTAAAAACAAAAGAAAATTGACCAGACAAGAACTCTTTAATCAGATTTGCACAAAGAAATCATTTCTGTGCACAGGAATTGACCCTGAAATAGACAAGCTCCCATTGCATTTGCCACGCACTACGGACGCGCTGTTAGAATTCAACAAAGAAATAATCAAACACACGCGCAAATACTCGGTAGCATACAAACTCAATACTGCTTTTTTTGAGCAATATGGCAGTAAGGGATGGGAAGTTTTAGAAGAAACCCGAAAATTTATTCCCAAAGATGTTTTCTCCATTGCCGATGCCAAACGTGGTGACATAGGGAATACATCAAGCATGTATGCCAGAGCTTTTTTTGACACGCTAAATTTTGATGCTATCACGGTTACTCCCTATATGGGCGAAGATAGTCTCAGACCATTTCTTGAGTTCAAAAACAAATGGGTTATTGTGCTTGCACTCACATCCAATTCAGGAGCTAAGGATTTTCAGTTCCTTGAAAGCAAAGGTAAAAGACTGTTTGAAAATGTTCTTGAATCCGTGAGCAAATGGGGCAATGAAAATAACTTGATGTTTGTTACAGGTGCAACCAAAACCGAAGAATTTGAACATATCAGAAAAATAGTTCCTGATAATTTCTTGCTTGTTCCGGGTGTGGGGGCACAGGGAGGCAGCTTAAGTCAAGTAGCTCAAAAAGGCACCAACTCTCAGCTTGGATTATTGGTAAATTCATCCAGAGGTATCATTTATGCCGGCAATGAAGAAGATTATGCATTAAAAGCCGAAAAAGCTGCTCAATTTTTGCAAAATCAAATGGAGCCTTGGGTTGATGCTGTTTGCAGTTAAAATATTTTATCTCATTCTCACATTATAAATCACAAATCCCGGACGTATATCATCAGTTACGACCTGAGGGTTATAGTAAAATTGAGCTTTATTTGAGCCATTGTTTAGATATTGTGCAGGAATTTCCATTGTTGCATATTCTTTGCCCCATCCCCTGCTGTTTTCGGGTTTTGGAATAGGAAACATCTGTCCACCATTAATTTGGATAACAGCTTCACCTGAAACATCAATTCCTTCTTCATCAAAAATGAACAAAACTTTGTCTTGACCTGTCAAGTTTAGGTTGAAACTCTTTTCATCAGATTGACTTCTTCCCAACGGTTTGCCCAGTTCAACGAGGATAGGAGTTTCCTCCGTTTTGGGCTTGGAGTTATCCCAACTAAACACCTGCACACTGCCGTCCCTACTTGCCCCAAAGTGGTAATCCAGATGCTCAATAGCAAATTGTCTTGCTTGTGGGTCGGTCATCACATTGTAGAAATAATAATCAGCCAGCAACCAGCCACGCGGGTTATTCTTGACAGTGGACATAAACTCTTCAGTGGTATAGCCGCTCACTTTCTTTCCATCCGGAGTGTTTTGGACATATTTTTTCTGAATACCATCATAAATCATTTGTCTGAACCACCCGAGTTTAGCAGTATCAATGCCCATATAGAAACGGATAGCATTGGGCACGGTGGACAATACAACATCACTTTCACTCATATTTTGCTGAACATATTCAATTGGTGATTTCCAATTTGTATAATACCATTCGGAAATATTGCGATCTACTACTTGCCCGTGCTCTGTATTGTTTAAGAATGCTTTCAGATTCTTAGGATTCAAAAGGAAAATACCTGAGATCAAAACTAAAATAAACACAAAAGTGGTTTGCGAAAGAGCCTGTTTTTTGAGAATGGTTTCACATAATTTGTCTATCAACCACCAGATACCATAAGCAACAGCCATAAAATAAAAAGGTATAATAAAATACAAATAACGACTTACGGCAGGTTCTCTGAAAACAAAAGAAAAAAGGATGAGCAAAAAGACAAAATGTGCTGAGAGATAGAGTGCAGAACGTCTGCTTTTAATGAATGAAATTACAAAACCAATAATTGCCAATATATACAAATAATTCCCATCAGTTTTAAGTACATTCATATAAACATCAAATGATTCAAAAGGTACTGTTTTCCATAAAGTGACAATCCTTGACAAATCAGGCACTACACCATTAACGATATTAGGAGGCAGTAAAACTCCGAGAAATTTCTTCGCAAGCATATTCCCCGCACTTGAGAACAGCAAGCCAAATGAACACAATAATGGAACGAATATCGTGTATTTGTTTAAGAATTTCTTCTCTCCAGATATTACATTACCAAGCCAAACAACAGACCCATAAAACAACCAACCAAAAATAATAAAAACAGTTAATTGGTGATTGAGCAATGAAAGTATGAAAGACAGCGCTAACCAAGCGAATGTTTTGATGTTTATACTAATCCCCGAGGCAATTTTAAAATCTTTCTTTTGAGCAATATCTCCTTCAAAGATGTTTAAAAGCAACCAATGCATCCATAAATAGAAGGGTAAAAAAGTTGCGTAATTTCTTACTGTTCTTCCCCAATAAATGGCATAAAGAGAGATTGCAAAAAGAAAGATTGCAGTAAATGCAATTCGGGAGTTAAAGAGTTTTTTAGCAATAAAATACATCGGAATGACTGATGCAGCAGCAAAGAGCGACATCGCAACTCTTGCTGTAGTTTCATTGATACCAAAAATTCCCATGGCAACAATTTCAACCCAAGTAGTAAACACCCCATTAAACCCATCAATATTGTGCAACCCTTTTCCTCTTAAAAAATCGGCTGCGGGCAAAACATGCAAATACTCATCAAACCAAAAGGATACCTTGCCAGCGCCCCACACCCTGAGTATGAGTGCAAGAAGGGTTACACTCCCTAATAACCACCATGGATTGCGTTCTACATTTTCCCAAAATGAAGATTTTTTTTTAGGTGTTACGGGTGCAAATTTTTTTTCAGGTTCTTTATGCCTAATGGGTTGCTTCTTTGCCATAGAGATTGATTTTGTGAGGGTTCAAATATGAGAAAAAAAATGAATTCTAATCGTTGTTTCTATTGCTAAATAAGAAGATTCAAACATTTGAATATTATAAAAAAAAAAGCTGCTTTGTGTAAAAGCAGCTTTTATACTTATTTATTCAACTAATTAATAGTATCTGAGTCTAATCACATCTGACAGATACTTTGCTAAACGTACTACCTGTCTGCTATAGCCATATTCGTTGTCGTACCACACATACAAGACAGCAGTTTTTCCGTCTTTGCTCACTAACGTAGCAGGGCTGTCAACAATACTTGCCTGTGGGCTACCCACAAGGTCTGTACTTACCAATTCATTGTTATATGAATACTTGATTTGTTCTACTAAATCCCCTTTTAATGCAGCATCTTTCAAAATCTCATTGATAGCGTCTTTGTCGGTTGTTTGGTTTAATGTAAGATTCATAATAGCCAAAGACACGTCAGGAGTAGGGACTCTCACAGCATTTCCGGTGATTTTGCCTGCAAGTTCAGGGATGGCTTTAGAAACTGCTTTGTCTGCACCGGTCTCTGTTATTACCAAGTTGAGTGCTGCAGAACGTCCTCTTCTATATTTTTTATGGTAATTATCGAGCAAATTTTGGTCATTGGTATAAGAGTGAATAGTCTCTATGTGTCCGCGCTCAATGCCTAAGGTATTGTTAACCACAGCTAAAACAGGAACAATGGCGTTAGTGGTACAAGAAGCTGCTGAAAATATTTTTTCATCTTTGTCATGATTAGCCTGATTAATACCGTAAACAATATTAGGAATATCGCCCTTTCCGGGAGCAGTCAACAAGACTTTGTCAACTCCTTTGGACAATAAATGTTTACTCAATCCCTCACGGTCTCTTGCTACACCGGTATTGTCAATCAAAAATGCATTATTAATTCCATATTTGGTATAATCAATCTCTTCAGGTCCTTTTGCAGAAATCATGTGGACGGTATGTCCATTGATAATCAAAGCGCGATTCTCAAGATCTTCTATAATGGTTCCGGGGAATGGTCCGTGCACACTGTCCATGCGAAGTAATCCGGCACGTTTAATCAAATCTTCATCTGTTTTGTCGCGAGTTACAATCGCACGTAATCGAAGTTGTTCTCCTTTACCTGCCTGAATAATAAGTTCACGTGCAAGAATACGCCCTATTCTTCCAAAACCATATAACACCACATCTTTGGGCACAAGAACTTTCTTATTCTTCCCAATAAAATCCTTCAATTTGGTATTTACAAAATCTTTGATATTGGCATATTGTGCTTTTTCAAGTATCCACTCATGGGTTAATTTTCCAATGTCAAGGCGCGAGGGTGAAATCTCGACCGCATACAACTCTTTGGCAATGAGCAAGGCATCAAAGATATTGATGGGTTTTTTTACAATTTCTTTTGCATATTGTAACAGACTAAGTATTTGGCTGGCACTGCGGTCCACTACCTGATTTCTAAATATAACAAGTTCGACAGATTTATCGAACCACAATGAACCTGTTACGTGAATAAGTTCAATGGCAGCTTTTTCTGCTTTAATCCATTCCTGCAAATCCTGTTCATAATTGATTTCTTTCGTCATTTCAATGTTAATTTTTTATCGTGGTGCAAATATAATTGAAGTGAAGCAAAATTTTAAATGAGTTATTAGCTATTTGCCCACGTTCAATTTGTATGCGCGAATTTGAATTTGTTAACTTTAGGGATGAGACAACACACCCTTGGGCAGATTTCTAAAATGTCTTTTAATCAATGGTAAGAAACACAAAATCAAGAGCTTTGTTTATGCGCTAATTTTCCGCCTACTACCCTATCTACCGGAAATGTAAACATATCTTCTGAAATTCCGACTAATGGTATCCAACGAAACTTTGCTTGTTCTTGATAAAACGGAGTTGAGTATTGGGCAAAATGCAATTCGTTTACTGATGGACACTCAACTCGATAATAAATACTGATAATTTGATCCGTTTCGAGCCATGCGGATTGCAAGAAAAAATCGGTGATATAAAAAAGCTCGCCTACCTCAATTTCCAGCGCAAGTTCTTCTTTGAATTCTCTTTTCAGACAATCCTTCAGCCCTTCTCCCCATTCGAGTCCACCGCCCGGAAATTTGGTAAAAAATTTTTCCCATCGGAATTCATCGCTCACAAGGACTTCATTGCGGTCATTCAACAAGATTCCGTAAACTCTAATATTAAAGCACTTGTTCATCGATAAATGCTATCGCTTTTTGGATATCGTCATGCAGATAAGTATCTTTCTCACGAAAAGGTACCACTTTTCTGAAATTTTCAAATACCTGTTTAAGAGTATCCGAAGTTTTATCACTTCCCTGAAAATCCAAGCCCTGACATGCACAAAGAAGTTCAATGGCAAGAACCGTTTTGAGATTATTTGTAACCTTATACAATTTAGTTGCTGCATTGGCACCCATACTAACATGGTCTTCCTGCCCATTGCTGCTCACAATGCTGTCCACCGATGCCGGACTTGACAACTGTTTGTTCTGACTTACAATCGAAGCAGCTGAATATTGTGCAATCATATAACCGCTGTTTACTCCCGCATTAGGCGTAAGGAAAAGTGGCAATCCTCGTTCTCCTCCAATGAGTTTATAAATCCTCCTTTCACTAATAGACGCAAGTTCTGAAGCTGCAATCGCTGCAAAATCCAACTGAAATGCAAGTATTTCCCCATGAAAATTACCCGCACTAAGCACTTTGTCTGCATCCGGAAAAACATTAGGGTTGTCTGTTACCGCATTAATTTCTGTTTCAAAAACACTCGTAGCATATTCCAAGACCTGTTTGCTTGCTCCGTGTACCTGCGGAATACATCTAAATGAATAAGGGTCTTGCACATGTGTTTTAGAACGGGCAGCTATTTGCGAGCCATTGCGCAATTCTGTAATATGTTGTGCTGTAGCAATTTGCCCCTGATGAGGGCGGATTGCATGAGATTCATGTGCAAAAGGTTCTGTACGTGCATCAAAAGCTTCCAAGGAAAGTGCGGCAATGATATCAGCCCAATGACTAAGTTTTTTCAGTTCACTCAAACACCAAACTCCAAATGCGCTCATAAATTGAGTTCCGTTGATAAGCGCCAAACCTTCTTTTTCTCCAAGTAAAACCGGCTTTAGACCTGATTTGTTTAGAAACTCAATGCCGGAAATTACATTACCGTTATATCTTAGCGAACCTTCTCCAAAAATCGGCAAACAGAGGTGTGACAGAGGGGCTAAATCACCGGATGCCCCTAAAGAGCCTTGTTCGTAAACAATAGGTAATGCATTGTGGTTATATAATTCAACTAATTGTTCAACAGTTTGAAGTTTAACACCCGAAAAACCTTTTGCCAATGATTTTATTTTCAAAACCAGCATGAGTTTTACAATCTCTTGCGGAATCTCATTTCCTGTACCACAAGCATGCGAGCGCAGCAGATTATATTGCAAATCGGTCATCTCATGAGGTGGTATGATATGATTACACAGCGACCCAAAACCTGTATTAACACCATAAATCGGCTCTTTTGATGTTTTGATTTTATTTTCAAGGTAGGTTCTGCAATGAGTTATACTATTTTGAGATTCAATGCTCAGAGATAGTTTTTCATTGCTTTGTACAAACTTTCTTGTTTGTCCAATTGTTATATGTTCTTGGGGGTCTATGACCATGATTTCGTTTTCTTAATAAATGTCTCAATATCCAATGTTTCTTGGTCACCACTTTCGAGATTTTTTAGGGCAACCTGCTTATTTATTCTTTCGTTCTCACCTATGATAGCTACAAATTTGACTTTAGCAGCATTTGCATAGTCAAGTTGTTTTTTCAACTTGCTTGCTTCGGGATATACATTACAAGTGATTCCTTCGCTCCTGAGTCTTTCCGCAATCGGAATACAGAATGTTAAAGATTGTAAATCTAATCCACAAAACAGCACTTTGCAATTTGCACCTGTATCTTGCGGATAAAGATTATGTGATTCCATCAAATCATAAATTCTATCTGCCCCAAAACTGATTCCCACTCCTGAAATTCCGGGCATATCGAAAATACCGGTAAGGTTATCATACCTTCCTCCGGCAGCAATACTTCCGATACCTGAATCAGGTACTTTTACTTCAAAAATACATCCGGTGTAATAACTTAATCCTCGCGCAAGAGTTCCATCAAAGAGAATATGATGGTTGAATCCGCTTGCTTCCAGATACACTAACAAACTCTCAAGTTCGCTGATGCCAACGGAGCCAATTTCAGTCTCTGCAAGCATGTCTTTCCATTTTGTCAGACTCTTTGAATCAAGTGTTGAACTGATAAAGAATTGTTCTGCCTTTTGGATTTGTTCATCAGTAAAACCACGCTCTTGCAGTTCTTTTCTCACACCCTCTTTCCCAATTTTATCAAATTTGTCAAGAGCGACCGTAAAATCACTAAATCTTTCTGTTGCCCCAATCATTTCTGCGACACCTTCCAATACTTTTCGATTATTTATATGAATCACATAGTTTTTAATTCCGAGCTTTTGAAAAACCCTATGAAAAACTGCCGTTAAATCTGCTTCACATACTAAACTATCTGTCCCAATAATATCGGCATCACATTGCCAAAACTCCCTATAACGACCTTTTTGCGGTCTATCTGCTCTCCAGACGGGCTGCATTTGATATCTTCTAAAAGGAAGCTTAACTATGTGCCTATTCATACTGATATAGCGAGCAAATGGCACGGTCAAATCATAGCGCAAAGCTCTGCCGGCAATATGAGGTGCAACTTCTTTTGCAGTAATTTCACTGATGTTCTTTTCACGACCAAAAACCTTCTCAACATTACCTAAGAAATCCCCATTGTCCAGAATCTTAAAAAGCAGATGGTCTCCTTCATCACCATATTTCCCAATCAGGGTTTCTAAATTTTCAACAGCAGGAGTTTCAATGGCATTAAAACCATATAGCTTAAAAACGTCTTCAATATTGCCAAAAATGAATTTTCGCTTTTTCATTTCTTCGGCACCGAAGTCGCGCGTACCCTTTGCCAGTGATGCTTTGCTCATTGCTATTCTTAATTTTCGTAAATGGCTTCAAAAGTAAGACAAAATAGCGGTTAAGGAAAAATCACATGAATCTATACAACCGCATATAACAGACTTATTCAATCTGAATAAATAGAGTAGTATCAAACGTATAGCAAATACGTTATTCTTTGATAATTTTAACTGCTACATTCTGTACTTTTAGAATATAGATACCCGGCACAATACCGGAAAGGTCAATTTCAGTCTTATCATTTTGGGTAACACCTTCTTTCACAACACGTCCTTGCAAATCCATCACCATATATACCCCTTTGACAGAACCAAAATAAGTAAAGATTCCTGTAGTCGGGTTAGGATAAATGTTAAGGGCGTTTGTCTCAGTTTCAATCTCATCCACACCAGTTGATTTGCAGACTCCGGCATCGGTAATAGTCCACTTATTGGTCTTGGTCAATGTGTTTCTATATGTGGTAGCCGTAGAAACATATTTTATACCCATGGCGCCACAAGTAATGTTTTTGGGAGTAGCCATATTTTTTGACCAGCCCTCAAGGGTGAGCCCATAGTTTGAACAATCCAACCCGCACAGATCAAAAATATTTCTTAAATTTACATTTGTTCTCAAAGTCCAAGAACCTAAATTTTGATTAAAAGAAGTGGCGGAGGCAAACATTTTATTCATATCGCTTACAAGAGTAATATTCCAGCTATCAAGTGATTGATTAAAAGCACTGCACTGGTAAAACATACTTGCCATATTATTAACTTTAGAAACGTTCCATGCAGCAAGTGACTGATTAAAGTCAGATGCATTTTTGAACATAGCATTCATATTGGTTACATTGCTTGTATTCCAAGAGCCAATATTTTGGTTAAAACTACTTGCACCGTCAAACATGTTAGACATATTAACAACCTTAGATGTATTCCACAGACCTATGTCTTGATTGAATGCTTGGGCATTCAAAAACATATTGGACATATCGGTAACATTCTCAACGTCCCAACTATCAATACTTTGATTAAAAGATGTTGCACCTGAAAACATACCTGATTTGTCAGTTACAATGCTCGTATTCCAACTATTTAGATCTTGATTGAATTTGGATGCATTATTAAACATGTTGCGCATTGAAAGCACTTTACCAGTGTTCCAATTGCCAATATACTGATTAAAATTACTTGCATTTTGAAACATTGCAGACATATCCGTAACATTCTCTGTATTCCAAATCCCAATATCTTGGTTGAAATTTTTTGCATTCGCAAACATACCATTCATATTGGTGATATTGGTAGTAACCCAATTCCAGTTTGCTCCTATTCCGGTAAGCGAAGTGCAATTATTAAACATAAATTTAGCACCGGTTGTAAATCTCATATCGGGCAAATCGGTTGCTGTAATTTCCAAATTCGAACATCCGAAGAATGCTGAATCAAAACTGTTCCAAGCTATGCCACCCCATTGAGTAATTTGCCTAATCTTGGATTTCTCAGCACCATTATTAAAGAAAAATCTTGGGAAATCGCGGTCAATATCTATTCTATAGCTTGTATTGGCTTTCAACCCTATTATTCTTACGCTATCTTTCACCGATGTTAAGATTCCATTGTTTGCAGGATTGGCTATTTCCTCCCAATAAAGATCATAATCATAACCGCTTCCTTTAGTAGGGATTAATATATAGGTTGAGTTTTCTGTATTCCAAATTGTCACAAGTGGGCTACAGAATGTTGCAACACCAGAATCTGTAATATTCCAGCCTTTATTCGTAAGCATTGTTCTTGCACTGCTCGCAGAACTTGAATATTTGAGATCATTGGCACCGAGTGTTCTGCCGTTAGGAATATTAGGATTAGAAGCCCAACCAATAAGGGTATTCCCATAGTTCTTGCAATCTACACCACTATTATCAAGCATTCCTTCCATATTAACTTGATTGTTGATTATCCATGAACCTAATGTTTGGTTAAAAGCTGTTGCATAAGAGAACATATAGGACAAATCAGCAACATTGCGGACATCCCACACACTGATCATTTGATTAAAATCAACAGCCCCGTTAAACATTTGACTCATGTTAGTAACATTTACAGTATTCCATCGGCTAATGGGCTGATCAAACAACAATGCGTTAACAAACATATTACCCATATTGAGCACATTATCAGTATTCCAACCACTAATATTCTTATTGAATTTTGAAGCTCCGGCAAACATATAGCTCATGTCAACAACTTTGGCAGTATTCCAACTTCCAATATTCTGGTCAAAGTTAATTGCATTATAAAACATGCGATTCATGTTTGTTACATTAGAGGTATTCCAGGCGGCAATACTTCCATTGAATTTTGTAGCATTCTCAAACATACTGCGCATTTCGGTAACATTTTCTGTGTTCCAAGTACCAATACTCTGATTAAATGCAATGGCATTGTTGAACATATAGCTCATATCGGTTATATTGACTGTATTCCAAGCACTTATATCTTGATTAAAAGCGGATGCCGAATTAAATAACCAACTCATATCTTTCACTTTATCTGTAACCCAAGCACCAATATTTCCATTAAACTTAGTCGCTTTATAGAACATTGATTTCATGGAAGTAACATTCTTAGTGTCCCACGCCCCAATGTTCTGATTAAATGCGCTAGCATTACTGAACATATAACCCATATCAGTCACATTAGCTGTATTCCAAAGTCCGATGTTTTGATTAAAAGCAAGAGCATTGCAAAATACTGAGTTCATGTTGTTCACATTTACCGTATTCCAACTACCTATATTTTGATTAAATTTTGAAGCCCCATAGAAAAGGTATGCCATATTACCGATTTTCTCTGTATTCCAATTCCAGTTGGCTTCTGTTCCAATAAGGGAGGTGCAGTTGGCAAACATATATGATAACGAACTCACATCTTGCAAGTCGGGGACATCAGTTGCTGAGATATCCAAATTTGAACAGCCGAAAAAAGAACCTTCAAAACTTCTCCATTCAATATCGCCCCACTTAACAATATTGCGAATCTTAGTCTTGTCACCCTTATTAGCAAATAGAATCACCGGGAATTGTCCAGAAATTTCTATCCGGTAATACTTATTTGAACTTAATCCTGATATAGTTGTAGCTCCTGTTTGTCCGGTGATAGTTCCATTTTGTGTAGAATCGTCCATTGCAACCCAATAAACATCATAATTATAACTATATGATGCCGAATTAGCACTGATGGGAATAGTAATATTAGTTGTATTTCCTGTATTCCATGTGGTCACAAATGGCTGTGTTTGTCCATTTAAGGAACTTAAATTTACCATAAACAAAGAACCCATCACAGAAAGCGGAATCAAATTAAAACTGAGTGAATTGCGAAATAGTTTCATAATAAAATGCTTTAAATAATTTAGTAGTAATCTAATTGAGATTTGAACGACTTTCGATACAAAAGTAGTAGATATTGTAATACATTATCAAATGTTTACAACTTGTTCACAAACAAGTTAAACATCCAATTTTCAAATATTATCAGCAAGTAAATTAGTTATTTACAATACTTTTATGCATCATCAAACAAATGTGCACAACCTCAAATTCGTCTAATTTTACAATATAATCCGCAAAGTATCATTTTCAACTTTTACACATACTCTATACAAAATATATACAGCAAGATTTACAATGTAGATTTGTGATTTATTTTAACATAAAAATTTACCGATACTACAAATAACACCTCATTATTTAACACTTATCAAGGATTAATGTTCTCGTCCTTGATTAAACTTTCAAACAATCACTATCTGACCGATTGTAATTGCAAGCGTTGAGGTTATGATAATGAATCGCGCATTTTTTATCACCGAAAATATTAATTCAATTTCAAGTTTATTTTCGCAAAGTCAAAACATGAAAAATCAAGTAGTATTAGTAAGTGGCGCGGCCGGTAATTTAGGACAAGCAACGGTTCAATTCTTTCTCAATAATGGCAACAAGGTGGTAGGTATTGTTCACCGAAAAAGTGCAAACCCAATCACAGATCAAAATTATGAAGAAATCATTTCCGATATTGCAAATGAGGATTGCGCTTCACAAAGTATTCAAGCCATAACTGCACATTATCATTCGATAGACATTGCAGTCTTAACAGTAGGTGGCTTTACAATGGGAAGCATTGCCGACACCGACATTGGTAGTATTCGGCAGCAATACATGCTGAATTTTGAAACTGCTTATAATCTTGCACGTCCTATTTTGCAACAAATGCAAAAACAAGGCAATGGTAAGATGTTCTTTATAGGTTCTTATGCCGGCATGAGTACCAACAAAGCCAATGGAGTAACAGCTTATGGACTTGCAAAATCACTGCTATTTTATTTAGCCAATCTGATTAATGAAGAAACAAAAGGAAAAGAGATATTCGCTCATGTTATTGTCCCCAGTATTATTGACACACCTCAAAACCGAGCATCCATACCCAAAGCTGATTTCAGCAAATGGGAGCGACCGGAACAAATAGCTAAAATCATTGGAAAATATGCAACAAACAATCTCGACAAAGTTGAAATTGTTATCCAAGAAGAATTATAGAAAAGTGTTAAGCAAAAGAGCATTTATGGCAAATTTGCATCCACCCTTCCAACATGCGGAAATAGCTCAGTTGGTAGAGCGTCAGCTTCCCAAGCTGAAGGTCGCGGGTTCGAACCCCGTTTTCCGCTCAGAAATTTGATTCTTTTCATTCGACCCTAAAAACAAAAAAGCCACCTTGTGGTGGCTTTTTGCTCCCCAGGCTGGGCTTGAACCAGCGACCCCATGATTAACAGTCATGTGCTCTAACCAGCTGAGCTACTGAGGAAGGTGTTTTCCGTGAACGGGGCTGCAATATTATAACTTTCAAATCAATCGAACAAATCAAAAATAAAAAAATATATACCCATTTTTGCGACATATTTGCGACTCGAAAAGAATTTAATATGAGCTTACTTATTATTGGTTCCGTTGCCTTTGATGCCATTGAAACTCCATTTGGAAAAACTGATAAAATTATCGGAGGTGCTGCATCTTATATTGCCCTTTCATCATCTTATTTTATCAATCCTGTTAACCTTGTAGCAGTTGTTGGAGGTGATTTCCCACACGAATATATAACCCAACTACAATCCAGACGAATTAACACCAAAGGATTGCAAATCAAAAAAGACGAAAAATCATTTTTTTGGTCAGGTAGATATAATTATGATCTAAACTCAAGAGACACCTTAGTAACAGAGCTCAATGTACTTGAAAAATTCGACCCTATTATTCCAGAAAGCTACCAAGATTGCGAATATCTAATGTTGGGAAACCTAAGTCCTGAAGTGCAACTTCAAGTCATTGAAAGATTGCACAAAAGACCTAAATTAATTGTTTTGGACACGATGAATTTCTGGATGGATATAGCATTGGATTCTCTCAAGAAAATTATTTCAAAAGTAGATGTACTTACCATCAATGATGAAGAGGCGCGACAATTAAGCGGAGAATACCAACTCAAGAAAGCAGCACAAAAAATAATGCAAAATGGGTTAAAATACCTTATTATAAAGAAAGGTGAACATGGTGCGATTCTTTTCCATGAAGATAAGAGTTTCTATGTCCCTGCATTTCTACTCGACCAAGTATTTGACCCTACCGGTGCAGGCGACACCTTTGCCGGAGGCTTTATCGGATATATAGCCAAGACGGGTAATACAAATTTTGAAACCCTAAAAAGAGCATTGGTTTATGGCAGTGCTATGGCGAGCTTTTGTGTTGAAAAATTTGGCACAGACAATTTATTTAACCTTTCTGAGGAACAGATAGAAGACCGATACAATCAATTCAGATTCATGGTGGAGTTTTAAATGACTGTATGTAAGCATTAAAATCCTGTACTAACCCAGCTTGCCTTATTACTTATATGGCACAAATATTGAATGTGTAAGAAACTATATTTCTAACTTAAAATCAAAGTCATGAAAAAGTTAATTTTAGTACTTACAGCATTTGCTTTCGTAAACCTAAGTAATGCTCAACAAAAGAATTCCAAAAAAGAATTTAACCCCGAAACCAAAGCTACAAAAGAAGTAAACAAACTGGCAGACTCCATTTCAATCACACCCACCCAAAAGGAATCGCTGCATGGTGTATTTGTAGAATTTTTTACAACTGTCCAACAAGTCAAAGGTAAAGATGAAAAAAACAAAGCTGATGCTTTGACTCTCAAAGAAGCCAAAAAGACACGCGATGACAAAGTTAAATCCATCCTGAATGATGAAAAGAAATTTGCCAAATACCAAAGCATGATGGCAGAGAAAAAAGCTAATAGAAAAAATAAAGTCAAAGAGAAAAAGGAAGGTAAAAAAGGTGCATTTAACGCAGAAAAACACGCATCTGCTCTTGCCGAGCGTCAGGTAAACAAAATATCTTCTTCTATTGCTTTGACCCAAACACAACAAGATTCATTGACCTCCATATTTACTGAAAGAAATATCGCTCGAATTCACTTCAAACAAAACCAGAATAAAACAGAGGAGGACAAAACTAATTTTAGAACTTATATGGCAAGTTGTGAAAAAAGAATCCAGAACTCCTTTGTAAGTGCTGAACAATATGCACAATATAAAGATTTGAAAAAACAAAGAATGGAGGAATTTCGCAACAAACGTAATCCCTCAAACAATAATGACGAGCAAGAAAATGGAAAGTAAAAAGTCATACTTTTGTTTCGTATGACTCCCCTTCTCGCAAAGATTCGCAAAAAACAGATAAGAGCAGCACTCTACGGTATAATGTGGGTGCTGCTTTTAGTTTTACTACTAACCCAAGTTGGCGGTTTTGGCCTGATTGACACACTCATTTGCACTTTTTATTTTCTAATTAACTATGTACTCTTAATTCGATTACTGCTTTTAAAAAATAAACCACTTAGTTTTCTCCTTTCAAATCTCCTGCTATTCACCGCCCTTGCCCTCATCGGTTATTATAGCGACTTTCTGCTTACACGTCAATTTATCTTTTTACTTCTCGTATCATTAGGTCTAAGTCTTGCAATCCGCTTAACCCAACATTGGTTAATTTATGAGCTTGAAAGAAAGGAGAAAGAAAATCAATACTTTAAGACTGAACTTACATTATTGCGATATCAAATTCAACCTCATTTTTTCTTTAACTCACTCAACAATATATACTCTTTAATCGACATTTCACCCGAAAAAGCGAAGGAAACGGTATATGGTTTAGGCAAACTTATGCGTTATTTGCTCTATCAATCTTCCACTGAATATATTGATTTAGATACTGAAATTGAATTTTTGAAAAACTATATCGAACTCATGAAATTGCGGGTTAGTAATAACGTAAAAATAACTGCTCATTTCCCTGATTCTACTCATGGCACAAAAATCGCACCTTTTATTTTTATCCCGCTATTAGAAAACGCATTCAAACATGGGGTCTCGTCTTATTCATCAAGTGAAATACTCATTGATTTGAGACTGGAAAATCAACAATTATTATGCATCGTTCAGAATTCTTACTTCCCAAAAAATAAATCAGACAAAAGTGGTTCGGGCATTGGGTTAGAGAATCTAAGAACAAGATTGAGATTAATGTATCCAACAACACATTCATTCATTCAAAACAAAACAGATAATTACTTTACAAGCACATTAAAAATAGATTTATGAAAATTATACGATGCATAGCAATAGATGATGAACCCTTGGCTCTACAACTTGTTGAGAGTTACATTAAAAAAACGCCTTTTCTTGAGCTTGTAGGAGTTTTCAGCACCCCTTTAGATGCTCTTCGTGTACTTGATTATGAGTCAATTGATTTGATTTATTTAGACATTCAAATGCCGGATATTAGCGGAATTGATTTTTCAAAAAACATCAACTCAAACATACGCGTTATTTTCACTACTGCCTTTGGCGAGTACGCTTTGGATGCATACAAAGCCAATGCAATTGATTATTTGCTTAAACCGTTTAATTACAATGACTTTCTGAATGCTTCGCTTAAAGCCAAGGAATGGTTTGACTTAATCTCAATGAAGCAATCTCCTAAGTCGGAACCCATGCTCTTTGTGAAATCCGGATATAATAATGTTCAGATTAAGCTATCGGAGATTACTTATTTCCAAGGATTTAAAGACTATATTAAAATTTTTACCGACAATAACCCCAGCCCTATTTTAACGCTAATGACCATGAAATCACTAATGGATACACTGCCAAAAGAGCAGTTTATTAGAGTACACAGGTCATACATTGTTCCGGTAAATAAGATTAAAAATTCCGATAGAGGTCATGTATGGGTTAGGAATCACAAAATTCCAATTTCAGATTCATATAAAGAAACTTTTGCTAAGTTTATTGCTACACGTGCAATAAGATAAAATGGGAGTGATACACGCCTAACATATCTTGTTATCGATACCACATCTAAACATAATGAGCTAATAAGGAATCATTTCTTTCGTTGTCATCACGTCATATTTCTTCTTTTAGCAATTTGATTCTTAAATAACTCCTGTTGCTTATCCGAAGTTAAAAATACTCCTATTAAAACTATCACCCCTGCAACAAGTTTAACCCATGTAAAGACATCGGTACCCCAAAAAATTGCAATTGCGCCCGCCAAAACCGGTTGTAGATAAATATAGGTACCCACCAACACTGAACCGGCTTTTTCTATTGCCCAAGTATTTAGTAAATATGCCAAGAAGGTTGTACAAACAACCACAAATATAATTTCTCCAATAATATGTTTCGGGAAAGATAAATGGTTAACTGCTAAAACATCTTTCATTATCAAGGGCGCAACCAAAAATAGTCCAAACAAGAAAGTCCATTTTGATACTGTAACAACCGTATATTTTGTAAGCAATTTGCGCACATACACAAGATAAAAAGCATAGAAAATAGCATTCACCGTAACAAGTATATCACCTTTGAGCGTAAGCTCCGAGAAGTTTATTTGTTTGCCAAACATCAGCATCAATGCACCTCCTGCTGCCATTAATATACCAACGACTTTCTTAACTGTAAGTTTTTCTTCTTTGAGAAAGAGAGCGAAGATGAGCACAAAAATAGGAGTGTTCAGCATCAGCACAGCTCCGTTGATAGGATGCGTAAACTCTAAGCCCTTGAAAAACATAAACATATTGTATGCAACTCCAAAGACGCTGGCAATAATCAAAGGCAAAACATCCTTTTTTTCAATTTTTGTCAACTTATTATTAGGTAGTATTTTTTTCTCAAATGGAGACAATAACCAAAATAAAATCAAGGCTCCTCCGATTCTATAAAAAGTAAAAACTTCACCGTTGATATAAGTAGGCATCACGTCCTTGGCTATGCTGAATGTAACAGCATAAAACAGCATGACTAAAAATAAAATTAGATGTACTTTGAGTTTGCCCATTCAAGAAAGTCAGCACCTCATTATTCAAGTTTGAAATCAGAAGCTTTCTTCATGACTTTGCCAAAAACATAATCTTGCACCATCAGCAATTCCTTTGCATTTCCATTAAAAAAGGCATAGTAACTGTCAATATCATAGGGCATTTGTACTCCTTCCCTGTCAAGTTGCAACTTACTGTTTCTTTTCAAGCCTTTGTAATGAATTTGTAAAACCTGTTCGGGTTTAGTTTTTGGCTTAAGTTTAAGAACAAAGAAGGGTTTAGTTTGGTGATAGACAGAGTCAATGCTTCCGGCATTCATATCAATTGGAAATCCCTCGTAGGCAAGACGGCTAAAATAGTTAAGATAAGAGCGAATCTTGTTTTCATTTATCTTTTTTGCATTGCCAATAGCAGCAGATTCCAATATGGGCTTGTTGTCTTTGTTAATGATAGTAAAGGATTGACTTTCGTCTTCTGTCCATTCTGCCTTCACCCACTCTATATCAACGGGTTCATAAGCAAAAATGATTTTGCTACGCCAGTCTTGTTCATTTACAAAGAAACGAGGTGAAAGATAACCCTGAAATCCTTCTATATAAACAACATAGGGTTGCTTGGCATCTTCCATCCATACGTATGTGCCCATGTGATCAGGTGTGGGACCGCCAACATAATACGTTTTGAGTTTAGAACTACCTGAATAAAGCTCCACTTTCACCCCTTTGGATGCAAGGTTGCGTATCACCATATCCCAAGCATCCTTGCTAATAGGAGATTTCACACGCATGTTTTTAACCGCATTCAGAAGAACATCTATCTTAGCACCATCTGCCTCATAAAGTCCATTTATCATCCATTTGCCTTGTTCGTTTCGGGTCAAAGTTGCACTGGCGTCTTGAAAACGAGAGCGCAGAAATATCTTATCAAGTTTTTGAACATCCTTGATGGCAAAATTTGATTCATCACCTAAAAGAGTGGTGGAAGGATTGCGTTTGAGGAGAAAGTATCCTCCGATAATAAAAGCAAGAATAACAAGGGAAACTAAAATTTTTCTATTGTTCATGAGCTACAAAGTGTGTGCGAATGTATATTAGTCTGTTGTCATTTCGCCAACAGATTTGACCAAATACACAATTTAGTGTAGAACCGTAAGAATGAGATTATTTTTTACCAATATAAAAATCCAGCATTTGCTCGAATTCCTTGGCGTCTTTATATCCAACTGCCACTTCTATGCTTTCTTTTTTGCTTGGATCTTTCCAGAATATAATGGTGGGATATCCATAATTACGACCACCTTCCAGATAGAGTACAAGTTCAGAACCGCTCATAACTTTATCACCAACTTGATATTTTGCACTAAGTTCAGGGTTTAGCTTGACAGGTATAAAGTTTTTGTTCACCTTTTCTATAATTTCGGCTTTAGAATAGGTATTTTTATCAAGACGTTTACACCAGCCGCACCAGTCGGTATATACGTCTATTATTATCATTTTTTTCTCTTTAATCGCTTTGTCGTATCCGACTTGGAAATCAAGCCATTCTATTTCTTCACCTTTTACCGATTTTTTATCTGAAGTTTTAAACGAAGAAACAACAAGGAGTGCTGCTAATAACGCAATACTCAGGGTTACAGAAATTTTCTTAATCATAGGTTTGCAAATTTAATTCAAAATCATTTGAAAATAGTGTGCCAAGAATTATAATCCGGGTTTTAAAAAAAAGCGCAAATAACTCATCATCGTTTTCATTACCTTCATTTTAGATTTGCCTTTGCGTTTTTTGGAGTGTAATGTCATAGGAACCTCTATAATTTTAGCCTTAATACGGATGGCTTTGACAAGTATTTCAACTTTACTGATAAAACCTTTTTCTTTAATCAGTACCCCATATTTGTTTCTGATATCATGCAGCAGTTGGACTGAATATATTCTGTAAAACGAACTGAGAGTCAACACTTTGACATCAAACCAAAGTCTAAGCATGAGATTGGCAGTAAAAGAAGTGAGTTTGCGCACAAAAGTAGTTTCATCAAAACCTCCGCCTTGTGCGTACGGTGACGCCAACACTAAATTAAACCCATGCTGATTTAAGTTCATCATAACCGGCAGGATATTGATATCTGAAGTATTATCTCCCTCAAGAGTAATCACAATATCATCAGATTTGGAATTCAATTTATCCAATATAAAATTAAATCCTGCATTAAAAGAATACCCGGGACCTTGATTACCCGGATTGACAAGCACATGAACATTCTCCCCTTGGAAGAGTTCTTTAATCTTTTCCGGTGAACCATCAATAGAACCATCATCCACAAAAACAAAAGTCTTTTCATGTCCTGCCAATGTACTCCGCAAATTTTTGGCTAATTCGGACAGATTTTCTGCCTCATTATATATAGGAATCAAGGTGAAAATCATAATGGCTTTTGAAAACGTTTAGTTTGCCATTCAATCGTCTTACGAAGTCCGTCAGCCATTTTCCATTTGGGCAAAAAACCAAGTTTAGTTTTAATCTTGGAGATGTCGGGCACTCTACGCATCACATCCTCATATTTACCGAAGGTTTCATAAGGAATAAGTTTCATGTCCGGATTATTTCTATCTCCTTTCATGAGTTCCCAAATCAAAAGTCCTAATTCTTTAATGGTAATTTCTTCATCAGGTTCGTTGGCAATATTAAAAATATCATTTAGAGATTCCGGGTGAAAAATACATTTTTCAATACCTTGCACCGTATCTTCAATATATGTAAAGGTTCGTGTCTGCAATCCGGTTCCATGAATTTCAATCGTTTTGCCTTCCAGAATATTTTGAATAAAAACCGCCTGTGGACCGCCCCACCAAGTAGTGTTTTGATGTGGTCCGTAAGAACCAAAAAACCTCATAATTGTATAATCCAATCCAAGTTCATCATGATTGGCAATAATTTTATGCTCACTATACATTTTTGAAACCGAATATGCCCATCTCTTTACATTAGTTGGACCCATCACTAAATTAGATTCTTCATTAAAAGGCAGTTCGGTGTTTTTGCCGTACACATCGCTTGTGGAAGCAAATACCAACTTTACCTTGTCCTGCAGACACTTTTCAATTAAATTGTCTGTCATTTTGTGATTATCGTTCAAGGTATAAAATGAACTACTGTATCTGGGGATTTTTTGAGAAGCAAGGTGTACCCAAACATCTGCTTTAATATCATTAAAAGAATCAATGTTTCTGGCATCTCTCTCAAAAAAAGTAAAATCTTTGTTTGCGATAATGGAAGCAATATTTTCTTTGTTTCCAAAAGAATAATTATCAATTCCAAGCACTTGATGACCTTCTGACAATAGTTTTTTAGCAAGGTTTGAGCCTACAAAGCCGGCAACACCCGTAATTGCAATTTTCATCAGCGCAAACTTAAATAAAATTAGATGTATTGAATGGGTTTAATTTCAGGTGCCTTTTTCCATTTTCTTTGCACCCATGTCAAACTTACGTTCCATGACCGGTTTTGGCTCCGTTGAGAGTGCCAACAAAAATATTTCTGTAAAGGTTGAAATCAGGTCGCTCAATGGCAAATTCTTTGAGTGTAATCTCCGCACTTCTAAGATTTTCAGAGACAAAGAAACAGAAATCAGACAATGGGCTGCGGACAAAATCGGTAGGGGGAGTATACAAATCAATGTTAATGTTGATTATATAAATCAAGATTTATTGTCAAGTCAGTTAAGTATTAACCACAAAATTGCCAAACATTACAAACAACAGATTGACGCACTGACAGCAGAGTTAAACATGGCTAATCCCAACATGTTTGAATATTTGATGCAACTACCCGAAGTTATCAAAATAAATGACCCAAAAACAGGAGACGAAGATTGGAATTTGGCAAAAAATACTTTGGACAAGGCTTTTGAACAATTTGATAATTTCAGACTTCAAGAAGGAAAAGCATTGGCTCGCAACTTAAAAGAACACGCACTCACGATTCAGCAACATCTGCAATCCATTATCCTACTGGACGATGAAAGAAAAGCGAGTGTAACATCTAAACTTCAAAAGGCGATTGAAGAACTCAATGAAAAGGTAAAATTAGATCCTACTCGCTTTGAATATGAGTTGCTTTACTATCTGGAAAAACTTGATATTGGCGAAGAAATAAGCCGACTTCACAACCATATTCATTATTTTATTGAAACCATAGACAATGAAGCAACAGGTAAGAAACTCGGCTTTATTAGCCAAGAAATGGGCAGAGAAATCAATACCTTGGGTTCTAAAGCCAATTACTTTACCATGCAGAAATATGTAGTTGAAATGAAAGATGTTTTGGAGAAAATCAAAGAACAAGTGCTCAATGCACTTTAAATAACATCATCAAACTCAGTGATATCTGCATCTCCCCACAACTCTTCGATTGCATAAAACTTTCTTTTATCTTGCACAAATACGTGTACCACAACATTAATATAATCAATTAACACCCACTCGTTTCGTTCGGAACCTTCAATATTCCACGGCTTCTCTTTTGTCTTCTTTCGTACAACTTCTTCTACACTATCAACAATAGATTCTACATGTCTATCTGAAGTTCCGTGGCAAATTACAAAGCAATCTGTAAAACCTGATTTAATATTCCTAAGGTCTAACACCTTCACACTTTTCGCTTTTTTTTCCTGCATTCCTGCAACAATACTCATGACTAATAAGTCAGTTTCATCAGATTTCGTTTTTTTCATATAAAGATGTTAATTTTGCACCCATAAATTTTTATTGATTTTGGAAAGCGCAAATTTATACAAGGAAGACCTAATTGCAGGCTACAGATGCAAATATTTTGATTCGGTCAGCTCAACAAATGATTATGTAAAAACAATTTTGGATGAGGTTGTCTCATACATTCCGGCAGCTATCATTGCAGATTATCAGACAGAAGGCAAAGGACAAATGGGTAATGGATGGGAATCAGAACACGGGAAAAATCTGTTAATTACTGTAGTAATGAAACCCAATTTCAGTTTGTCGGAAGCTTTGTTCAGAATTAACTATATCTTGACATATAGTTTGATTTGTACGCTTCGAAGTTCATTTGACATGCCTGCACTGCTGAAGTGGCCTAATGACATTTTTCTTGATGACAAAAAGATTGCAGGTGTACTTGCCGAAACAACCATTGCAGGCGACAAAGTAAACACTGTCATTGGTGGAATAGGGCTCAATATCAATCAAGTTTTTAAAGACAGTGATATGGGTTATCCTGCAATCAGTATGCGAGACTATGCCGGAAAAGAATTTGACATTCATACAGTAACGGAGGAATTTCTAAAAACGTTAAGAGATGTTACAGAAAAAAACACATTTACTTCACTCAATTTCTTAGAAGAGAAGATTAGTCAGTTGTTATGGAAAAGAAATGTCCAACAAGAATTTCTTGAAAGAGACACTAACAAAAAAATACTTGCCGCACCTGATAAATTTTGCTCTGACCATCGTTTACTTGTGAAGCATAATGGTATTTTCAAAAAACTTACACGTGAGCACTATCAATGGATTCCATAATCTGTGTTGATATAGGTAATCAAAACTTGAAGCTTGCCGAATTCAACACAAAAGGCAAGTTGTTGAATCACCAAATATATCCAAACACAGAATCTCTCGAAGTTATTAGCAATGTAAGTAAAGATACTCAAGTTATTATATCGGATGTGAGTGGAAAAACTGACCCAATCTGTCATCAGAAAAACCTTCTCATCATTAATGCACAAACTGCCCTCCCTTTCAAAACCAATTACAAAACACCCGAAACACTGGGCACAGACCGTTTGTGTGGACTGGCAGGCGCATTATTCCTCAAACCCGATACAAATTGCTTGGTTTTTAACCTTGGCACCTGCCTAACTATTGATTTTGTAAGTAAAGACAGAGTTTATTCCGGTGGAAATATTTCGCCCGGACTGTCGTTAAGATATAAATCATTGCATCAATTCACTGCAAAACTACCTTTGATTACACCTACTCACATCACTTCGACTATGGGAAAAGACACTCAGAGTGCCATTGCCAACGGTGTTCAAAACGGCATTCAGGCAGAAATTGAATTTTATATTAATCAGTTTTGGAGTCAATCAGACCAAATCAATATTTTTCTGACCGGAGGTGATGCAGTTTTTTTTGAGAAGAAACTAAAAACAAAGATATTCGCAGCGCCTTATCTAAACCTATACGGATTATTCAACATAGCTCAAATTAATGGTATCATTTAAACAAGCACTCGTTATTCTACTCGCAAGTATGGGAGGAATTCCCTCCGTTCTACAAGCTCAAAATAACACCAACTCTCCTTATTCATACTCAGGTTTGGGTGAGATAAATCATGGATATCTAACCAGAAACAGGGCATTAGGAGGAGTTGCAACTTCCATTTTTTCCAATAATCATTATAATTATGTAAATCCTGCAAGCATTGGTTTTATTGACAAAACCATCATAGATTTTGGACTCAGAGGCGAAAGAGGCACACTTCGGACTAAAAGTGATTTCAGAGATTTTAATAATGGCAACTTTAATTATTTCGGGATTGGATTCAGAGCAATTTACAAGAAAGACAAGCATAGACCCGACACCATTTTTAACGCGGACAAAACCATAAACAAAATCACTAATCCTTCCAATTTATTTAGCTGGGCAACAGGACTATCTATTACCCCATACAGCAGTTTGGGCGGAGATTTTCAACAAAAATTAGATACTAGTTTTGCTACTGCGATTTTTTCAAACACTGCTAACGGGGGTCTGACATCTGTTGGTTTTAATAATGGTTTCAAATTCGGCAAGTATATAAGTCTTGGATATTCTCTTTCCTTTATGTGGGGACAAAGTCTCAAAACAAGACTTGCCACTTTCCCTGACACACAAAATATTGTTACCTTACAAGACCTTGACTTCACACAATACAACGGTTTTAATCATACATTTGGGCTGGGATTTGTCATACCGCTCAACAAAAAAATGACCCTCAGTTCCGGTATCAGCTATCAACTGCCTTATTTACTTAATTCCAAGCAATCTAGAACTGTAAGAAGTTTTGACTATAACATCCAAGGTATTCTTGTGCTACAAGATACAATCTTCAATACAGACGAGAAGAAGAGTACTGTAAACATCCCTTCTTATTTGTCTGCGGGATTTTCATTTACGCTCAAAGAAAAATTCAGCTTTGGAGCAGAATATGCAGTACAGAATTGGTCTGATGTAATGAATAAAGGGTGGAATACTGATTTTGCCAATTATAACAAATTAAGTCTTGGTATCACTATCAATCCTGAATCTACTCCAACCAAAAGCATGCATAATCCCGAAATATATTTAGGCTTTAATACTGCTAATCTTAACGCGGTTTACTATGATGAGCAAGGGAGAATTAAGCCAATCAAAGAAACTGGCATATCTTTTGGAATTGGATTACCCGTAGTAAGAGATGTTTTTACTGAAGATGGAAAAAGAGAAAAATACAAATCTATGATTTACTTATCGGGCGAATATATCAAGAGAGGTGATATAACTGATGGCAGAGTCAGAGAAGATTTATATAGGATTTCCATAGGAATGTCACTTACCGATTTATGGTTTATTAAAAGAAAGTACAGATAATCAAATGAAAAGAATTAGCTCAAACATAATGGCAATGAACAAATTATTTATTTTAACATTTTTCCCATTGTGGGCTTGTGCCGGAGGCAAAACTGTTGCGGCAACCGAGACTCACACAACTGTAGTTACAACTCAAACTGACAATCAAACAAACACTCCCCCTCCTCCTAATACAAACAGACCTATTGAATGTTTGCACCCATTTGGAGAAAACCCGGAAGATTCTCTTGACATGCTCCGAACATTCTCATTATATCAAGAGGGATTCAAATACAAGAACTATGCGGGTGTTTATCCCATGTGGCAAAAAATTATGGCAAAAGCACCTTGTGCCCGATTAGGTCCTTATGTAGATGCAGAAACCATGTTTCCTGCTTTCCTTGCTGATTCCACCCTCAAAAACAAAAAGGAAATTTTATTAGATTCATTTTTTGCTGTTTTCCCTCAACGCATCCATTACCACGGAAACGAAGGAGCCGTAAAAGGCAGATGGGCATATTATTTAAATTTGTATCGCCCAACAGAGTACACCAAGATTATTGAATTATGTGAAAGAGCCATAGTGGTTGAAAACAACAAGTTAGAGTATATTGTTCCATCCACATACATGACAGCCATTTTTAACGCTTATAAAAACAAAAAAGCAAGCAAAGAAGATATTTTGAATGCTTATGATAAAATAGGCACTATCATGGATTTCAATGTAAATAGTAACGGACCTTATGCAGCTTATTGGAAACAAACCCAAGATGGAATTGAAAACAGTTTGCGTGGCATTGTAAAAAGCGAAGATATCGATCAGATTTTCATGCCAAGACTTAAAGCCAATCCCAATGATACCGCACTCAAAGAAAAAATTGTGAAACTATATAGAAGCGCACAAGCATATAATAGCCCTAACTATATTTCTGTATTAAAATCTCTTTTTGAAGTTAAACCGGATGCAACTACTGCAGAAGAACTTGCAAAATACTACGACAACAATAATGACGTGAAGACTGCAAATACCTACTATGATAAAGCAGCAGGATATGCTGATGACCCAAAACGCAAAGAATCCTTCTATATCAAAATTGCTGCTAATTATTTGAAAATAAACAATCCTTCACAAGCATTAAATTATACAAACAAAGTGTTGGCTTCTAATCCCGGTAACGGATACGCCCTGATTATAGAAGCTATGGCAAAATATAATATGGCAGTGAGCAATTGTACTGATCCATTTGACAAAAAAGCTGCTGCATGGGTAACTATCGATATGTTGCAGAAAGCCATCTCCATTGACCCTTCTATCAAAGATGAAGCACAAAGCAGAATCAATACTTACAAGAAACATGCACCAGATAAAGAAACTGCATTTTTCAAAGGTGTAACAGAAGGTCAACCCTATAATGTAAGTTGCATGAATGCCACCACAACAGTCAGATTTTTTGAATAAAATTAATGACTATATCCTTTTGAACAAAAACCCGTTTGATACAACAATCATACGGGTTTTTGTCTTTATTTTCTTTTTTGTGTTTGCATCATGCACTAATAATAAAAAAGAAATTATCAATCAATTAGACCACCTGCAAGAAGTATTGACAACTGAGACTGCTGAAGATATTAAGATTTTATATACAGATTCGGGATTTCTTAAAGCGGTATTAACATCACCCAAAGCCGTGTCAAAAAGAGGCAATGAAAACCCTTATACTGAAATGCCGAACGGTCTTAAATCTGTTTTTTTCAATCAAAATAAACAAGTCGAAAGTACTGTTTCTTCTGAATATGGAATCAGTTATGAAAAAGAACAAAAGGTTATTCTCAGACGAAATGTTGATGTGGTTAATATTAAGAATGAGAAGTTGAATACGGAAGAATTGATTTGGGACCAAAAGTCCAAAAAGATTTATACAGACAAATTTGTAAAGATAACCACCCCAACAGAGATTCTTACCGGATATGGACTCATTGCGGATGAGGATTTCAGTAATTGGGTAATAAAAAAGGCAAGCGGAGAATTTAATTTAGAATAACTTGCACCTCCAATGACAGCTAACTGGTTTTTACTGATTTTGTGGATGTTTGTTGCAGCTATAGCGGTTATTGAAATGACCGCTGCATACTTAGACAATGGACTTTCAAGCATTAAGACATGGCTGTTCTTTGCATTGCTGATTGCGTCTTTTTTCTTTATAGTCAGACTGCGAAAATTGCGTAACAAAGAGAAAATTAAAGGTAAATAAGTTAACCTATTTTATAAGAAGTCATAGTAAGCGAACCGGCTAAAGCCGCATCATTGAAAATACTGATTTCTTCGTTTGGCTCCGCCAATGCCAAGGCATACAAAAGAGGCAGATAATGCTCCGGTGTAGGTACCGCAAGTTCAAACGCCTTGCCGAGTGATTTATAATTAATAATTTTGGCAAAATCCCTATTGAGAACACTCTTCCTGACTATATCATTGGCTTCTAATGCCCAATCAAAACCATAATTCTCATTGATTTTATTCCATGCAACTAAACGCAGGTTGTGTACTATATTTCCACTGCCTATGATTAAAACTCCTTTTTTCCGAAGGCTTGATAATTCTTGAGCCAACTCAAAGTGATACCGAGCATCCTTTGTATAATCAATACTTAGTTCAACAACAGGCACATCCGCATTAGGGTACAAATGTTTTAGCACAGTCCATGCACCATGGTCTAATCCCCAGTCTTGATTTAAACCTATTTCTGATTTACTTAATAAAGCTTGGGTCTGTTTGGCAAGTTCAGGATTTCCTAATACCGGATATTCTACTTCATACAACTCTTTGGGAAATCCACCAAAATCATGGATAGTTTTGGGGTGTTCCATTGCTGTTACAAAAGTACCACGTGTTTCCCAGTGGGCGGAGACACAAATAATCGCTTGAGGTTTCGGTATTTGTTTGCTAACATTTCTAAACCCTTCCACAAACTCATTTTCTTCAATTGCATTCATAGGATTGCCGTGTCCAACAAATAACACCGGCATTTTGACCGAGTCTTCCAAACTAAAATTCAGCTGATTCAGCGCGTTCATTTTCATGGCTTGATAAGCAAATGGAGCAAGAACTAAGGTTTTGAGAAATTTCTTCCTATCCATTCTTTAGCAAAGATGCAAAATTTTCTTTATCCAAGAATACACCTTGCAAACAATTGGATAAACAAGAATTGTTGTCTTTGATTATTTGCTTGCAGAACTCTCTTGTTTTACAAAAGATTGAATATTCTCCACAATATATTTTAGCTGGTCTTCGTCCATCTCGGTACTGATCGGTAATGAAACGACATTTTGTGCTAAGTGTTCAGAAATAGGAATTACATCTTCTGTTTTATAAGCATTCTGTCTATGAATAGGGATTGGATAATAAACCATGGATGGGATATTCTTGGACGCTAAAAAAGATTTGAAACTTTCTCTGTCTATCCCATTTAAAACCAAAGTATATTGATGAAAGACATGAGTTGAATAACTTGCTCTGGCAGGTAATTCAATCGTAGGACTAAACTCTTTAAAAGCATTGTCATAATATGTGGCTACTTTGTTTCTTGCTGCATTGTATTCATCCAGATGTGGAAGTTTTGCCAACAATATTGCCGCCTGAATAGTATCTAATCTTGAGTTCACACCCACCATGTCATGAATATACTTTACTTTTTGTCCGTGGTTGGCAATACATTGCAACTTAGCCCCCAATATTGCATCTTGTGTGACAAGAGCGCCTCCGTCACCATAACATCCAAGATTTTTTGAAGGGAAAAAAGAGGTTGTTCCAATATGTCCGATTGTTCCTGCCTTTTGGGTTGAACCATCCTTAAAAGTATAATCTGCGCCAATAGCTTGGGCATTATCTTCTATGACAAACAAGTTAAATTCTTTAGCAATCTGAATCAACTCTTCCATAGGTGCACATTGTCCAAACAGGTGAACAGGAGCAATCACTTTAGTTTTGGCTGTAATCTTTTCTCTTACGGAATGAGGGTCAATCGTATAATAATGCGGATGTACATCTGCATAAACAGGCTTTAATCCAAGCAATTTTACAACTTCTGCCAGTGCAACATAGTTAAAAGAGGGTATAATAACTTCATCATCAGGTTCTAACTCAAGTGCCATCAAGGCAATTTGCAGTGCATCCGTTCCATTGGCACAAGGAATTACATGATTCACATGCAAATATTTGCCCAGTTCATTAGCAAAATGTTTTACTTCGGCTCCATTGATAAAAGACGAAGAGTCTATAACAGCTTCAATCCCTGAGAGTACTTCTTCTTTAATTTTGAGATATTGACCATGAAGATCAACCATAGAAATGGGTTTCATTATTTTAGCAATTTTTGAGTTGGCAAAGGTATTGTACTGTCCGATATTTTGGTTCTCTTCACTAATTTATTGGGAGTAAATGCCGCTATAACAAAACCGAACCACAGTTGCCATGTATAAGGGTTTAGCGATGCCACCATAAAACTTTCAAAAATTCCAATAACTACCGCTCCAAAAAACAAGGGTGCAATGGAAGGAGATTTTTTCTGTGCTCTAAAGACAAGGTAAATTACCCCTGACAAGAAAGAAACTAAGCCTAAGAGGCCTGTATTGAGCCAGATAGTAAGATATGAATTATGAATATTTCCGTAGTTGTGAATCAACATAGGAATCTCGGCATACCATTTTTTGTCCCAATGAGAATACTCTGCATAGGTAAAACCATATCCCAGCCAATAGTGGCTTTGAATTTCTCGCCAACAAGCATCCCACACATAAATCCTGCCCGATGCATAGGAAATAGTATCAAGTCGAAACTCGGATTGCAAACCAAAATCTATAATAAGTGTTTCAAACCAAGCAGTAATTACAGCATAACCGGATGCAATCACAAGCGCAATAACAAAACCCGCAAAAAACTTAACCTTAATAGTCCTAAAGAGAAAAAATATTACTAATGCCATCAATGCACTTCTTGACGCGCTCAACAAGACCGTAAAAATAAAAACCCCAATAAACAACCAATACATCTTGGCAGAAAATAGTTTTGGAAACTTATCTTTTACCAACACAATATTCATAATAAAAAGAGCTGAGAAAATCCCGACACCATTGGGGTTACGATGTATTCCATTAAACCTGCCAAAATGCGCAAATCCTTCGGGGTTAATCCTAGACATTACAATACTGATTGCATAAAGTGCCACAAACATAAAGAGTAACTTTCTCAAGAATGAAGCACCTCCTGGACGGTTCAACACATGCAATAATACAGCAGGTACTATAACAATCATGAGTCCATAGGAAATCAACTTTTGGAAACCCAAGAAATCAAAATTGACAAGTATAAGTCCTAATAATGCAATAAACAGATATGCCCAGAAATAATTAATGAACGAGTTCTTAATGGGATTTTTAGTCTTTGTCATCACATATAAGAAAAGCAAAATAGACACAAACTCCTTCGCGTTACCGGCATTGAGAAACATTGGCATTACACTATCCGAAAACAACAGAATTATAAGAAAAAGTATGAAAGCGTCACCAAGTCTGTTTTTTGTTAGATTCCACCCAATAACACCCAAAACAACAAGTGAAGCTACAATACTTCCGGCAAATGATGATAAGAGAATCAGAATAAGCTGCAGGATAATTTCCTTGCTCAGTAATAGTAATCCTTTGGCTTCTTTGAGAAGTTGCTGCACGGTTGCGAAGGTATAAAACTATTTGAAGTCATAACAAGGCTTAGAACTGCTGTCCCAAATAGAAGTGGAAGCGGCCCGGCTTATCTCCGGGATTCACTTGTTTCCAATCAAATCCATATCCATAATCAACCCCAATCAATCCAAACATCGGCAAAAACAGTCGCAATCCTACCCCACCTGCTCTACGCAAATCAAAAGGATTGAAATTTTTAAAATTTACCCAAGCATTACCTGCTTCCAAAAATGATAAAACATAGATTGTTGCATTCGGATTATCCGTAATAGGATATCGTAATTCAAGCGTTTGTTTACTAAAAATTGTACCTCCAATATTGCGATAACCGGAGGCTGCGGTAGAAATTTCTCCTTCATCATAGCCTCTTTGTGACACTATTTCGGTGCCATAAAATGTAAAACCTGACAATCCGCTTCCTCCCACCACGAATCTCTCAAAGGGAGATAATCCAATAAGCGGGTTATAACTGCCCATAACCCCAAAACGCGATCTTGCCATCAAAACAAATTTTGTTTTATTAAAAGGTTTTAAATACCATTCAGCGTCAAATTTCCATTTATGATATTCAACCCATTTGTATTTTTCTTCGTTAGTAGCATTCGTCCAATCCTTAGATGAAAGAAGTGAGAAAGGCGGTGTAAATGCAAGCGACAACGACACATTGCTCCCTCCTGTAGGGAAGATAAACCCGCCCTCTAACGCATTTCGAGACAAAGCCGTCTGAAATTCAAGAGTTCTTGATTTGCCATTTTCGATGACTTCAAAAAAGTCTTTTCCGTTCTGAATTTTATAACGCTGATAAGTCATAGAATACATAATAGAAAAGTTATCATCCGGCCATTTCAATCGTTTAGCCAAGGAAACACTAGCTCCTGTGGTCATCATGGATTGTCTTGCAGGATCGCTTTTGGGGCGACCGTTAAAATTATAAATTGAGTGAAACACACTCGTAGTAAACGAATTTGGCTTGCGTCCACCTAACCAAGGTTCAGTAAATGAAAAATTATAGGCTTGAAAGAATCCGCTGCTTTGTCCTCTCAACGATAATTTTTGCCCATCACCTACAGGAATAGGATTCCAAAGCTTAGGGTTCAGCATTTTTTTTGATGAAAAATTATTCAAAACCAAACCTAAAGTACCCACAAATTGGGCACTTTGTCCGCCATAACCGGGTCCAATTCCTCCTGACAATTCAATCTGGTCTGAGGCTTTCTCCACAACCGTATATTCTATATCCACCGTACCATCAGCAGGATTGGGTTTGGGCACTACATTAATCTGTTGAGGATCAAACAAGCCCATTGATGATAACTCACGCACAGTACGTTGAATATCAGAACGTGAAAATTTCTGACCGGGACGTGTTCTTAATTCTCTGATAATCACATGGTCGCTGGTTTTGTAGTTACCTCGAACTATCATGTTTCTTAGGGTTGCTTGCTCCCCTTCCTGAATCTTAATCTCTACATCTATTGAATCTCCTTCTACATTGATTTCCAAAGGGACAGCGTTGAAAAACAAGTAACCATCATCCATATATAGTCCTTGAACATCATATCCATCAGGGCTTGCATACAGCTTTTCATCAAATCTTGATTGGTTGTACACATCGCCACTTTCGATTCCTAAGACTCTCGAAAGTATTTCATCAGAAAAAACGGTATTGCCCGAGAAGGTGATATTTCTAAAATAATATTGTATTCCCTCCTTAATGTGCATTTTAACGACAACCCTATTGTCACTAATCTTAATGACGGAATCAGTTTCAATTTGCATATCTCTGAATCCTTTTGAATGATAGAGTTTAATCAAATCCAGCTTATCCATTTCATAATCATCTTCTATAAACTTAGCAGATTTGAAAATATTGATTTTGTTTTTTCTACGTTTGGTGTTTTTAAAACTTTTTCTGAGTTGCGCGTCTGTCAATGCAATGTTTCCAACAAATTCAAAGTCATAAAGTTTTACTTTCTGACCCTTATCAATATATATTCTGAAAATATTCGCATTACTTTTATCTTTATCGGGTATAGATTCTATGCGAACATTTGCACTAAAATATCCTTTTTCATAATAAAACTGCTTAATCTCACGCGTGGTTTTATTAATGAGGTCTTCATTAATAATCATGTTTCCTTTGAGCGAAATTTCATCTCGGACATTTCGGGCTTCCGACCTTTTCAATCCCGGGAACGTAAACTTAGATAATCGAGGTCTTTCTTTAACCCAAATAATAATATTAGCGGTGTCATCGTGAATCGTTTGGACATATACTTTTACATCTGAAAAAAGTTCTTGTCGCCATAGATTGGTTATGATATCGCTGACCTTGGGTCCCGGAATCTTGATTTTCTGACCTAAAGATAAGTTTGAATAGACAACAATCAATGAGGTTTCAACAAACACATTGCCCTCTACTACTATATTGTTTATGACTATTTCTTTTTGAGCTGAAAAATCAAAATTCAATAGTTGTGCACTGTCTTTCTGCCCATAGACCCCTCTTATTGTAAAGAGTGCAAAAAGAATGTAGATATAAATTTTCTTATTTTTCATTCACTAACTGTTCACTGGTTTTTCCGAACCTTCTTTCTCTATTTTGATAATCTAAAATTGCTTGATAAAAATGCTCTTTTTTAAAATCAGGCCAAAATATCGGAGTAAAATAAAACTCAGAATAGGCTGATTCCCAAAGGAGAAAATTACTGATTCTTTGTTCACCACCAGTTCTAATAATAAGTTCAGGCTCCGGGAATTGGGCAGTACTGAGGGATTGGGCAATCAAATGTTCATCTATCTGTTCGGAACTAATTTCATTTGACTTCACTTTTTCTGAAATATTTCTTATCGCCTTGGTTATATCCCATTTTGCACTGTAATTGATTGCCAAAATAACTGTTATTCCTGAATGGGTTTGAGTATTGACAACAGCCTCGTTAAGTTGAGCCCGCACTTCTGATGCAAGTTCTGAGACATCTCCAATAATTTGAAGGCGTATCTCATTTTCTGTCAAGGTCTTAATTTCTTTTCGAATGGTTTTTACAAGCAGACTCATTAACCCACTAACTTCTAATACCGGTCTATTCCAATTCTCCTTTGAAAAAGTATAGAGTGTCAAGTATTTAATTCCGATTTTGGCTGCAGCTTCTACAATTTCACGTACAGACCCTACTCCATATTCATGTCCTATCAATCTTGACAAACCTTTTCTTTTTGCCCATCTACCATTACCATCCATAATAAGGGCAACATGTTGAGGGACTTTTTCTATATCAATTTCTGTATGTTCCAAGATTGTGTAAAGGCTGGCGAATTTATATTAAAATGATTTATCGTTTGCACAAGGTACGCTACCAAATTTATACCCTATTCTAAAGTTTATAAAAAAGAACCAATCATTCAGATGCGGATCTCCTCTCATCATTCTATCCGGAGCAGTAAAATTGATATCGGAGCCTTCCTTGTACCTGTGTGACATCATTGCGGCTAATTGTCCCTTATCTGCAAGTGTTTTATTATAAGAAGGATATTCTCCCTTTACGTCATCCAAATAATCCGTCCATGTTTTTCTGAAACCTAATTCAAATCCAACAACCAAATTTTGGCTTTGTTTCCATTTAAGACCAAAACCTATCGGCAGTGCCGGTTGAATCAGACTGTACTTTTTTTTCCCATCCAAGCCTTGACCTTCTGTTCCTAAATCTCGTAATGAAACCACTTCATTATTATATTTTGTTTTGGGATCAAAACGAAAAACACTTAAGCCGGTAAGCATATAAGGTGAGAATGACTTCATATTTGGGCTTAGCCCAAAAGGGTTAAAATTAAATTCTGCCACAACTCCGGCTTCATAAATATTAGAATAAAAGCTCAAATTTCGCTGGGTATAAGCAACGAAATTCTTATCCGAACCGGAAATTTTAGCATAGGAAAACTGATAGCGTAGAGAAACCCATTCATTGTAATTGCGTTGAAAATAGGCACCAAACATGGGGTGTGTTTCAGAAAAAACTATTTCTTTGGCTAAGTCTCCATGGTAGTTTGAGCCTCCAAACATAACTCCGAATTCCATTTTACCTGCAAAAAACCGCTGTGCCTGAGTAGAAAGATTGAACGACAACAGTATGGAAAGTATCAGGTATTTGGAATTCCTTCTTATCATTCAAAATTAAAGCAAGGAACTTTCCCGCCAAGTATTCTATAGGTAATATTAATCCCTGCGAACATATACCAATCTTTTGTCCTATTGTTTCCTCTTGAATCATCCTCCAAAAATGGCTTTTCGCCTACTTCATACGATCTGTCAAACAAGGCTTTGGACATATAGCCACCAGCACCACCGACAATAATTGGATCCCAATATTTGGTAGAAATATCGTCTAGATAATCCGTAAATGTTTTTCGCACACCTATTTCAAAACCGGCTGTCCAATAGTCGCTCAATTGAAATTTGTATCCTGCTCCAAACGGGATGCTTACTTGTGTAAGTGAATATCTTTTGGCTCCATTATTCTTGGTCGTTTCTTGTGCTTCTGTAGAAAGTGGTTGCAACTCAACCCAATTTCCATCTCTGGATGACAAACTTGGATCTTGATTTGGCAAGCCTTGATGATAATAAAACTGTGTGAGAGGATTAAATTTAAATACTGCAATAGAACCAAAAAGATAGGGTGTAGATGCTAAGTGTGTTCGTGTTTGCTGCCAACCCATCAAATTCCACTCAAATCCGCCTGAGAATTCAAAGATATTAGACCTGAAATTCAAATTTCTTCTTCTTCTGAATGCATCGTCATTGAAGTTCTTATCATCTCCGCTAATTCGCATGTACATGGCAACAGCTCTAAGACTGATACTCGGGGTCAAATTGTATCTTATCATAGCTCCGCCTGCAAGATGAGTTTCTCCAATAACAGGCATAAATGATTTGGTCAATTCTCCGGTATAATTAGAGCCACCAATAAAAATTCCGAAATCTAAAGCCGTTTCTCTTTTGGAAGGAATCGGATTCTGTGCAAAGACGTGCTCACTCAAAAACATTGCAACACCAAGTGAACAAAAATAAAAAATGGAGGTAAAATTTCGTTTCATGTTTCTTTATTAATAGCTGAATTTAAGACGCGCGAATTTACACCTTTAACGTAATAAATAAGAAATTATTTTGGCTGGAATTGTTGCCATTAGGCTATTCTGTACAGTGGACGAAACTCCTACTTAGTTTTTACGTTCAATTATGTAGTTTAAGACAGCAATTAAATGTTCTTTGTGCCTACTATCTTGTAGTATTTCAAGATCTCGCATAGCTTTTTGTTTATACTCATTCATTACTTTACGTGCATATTCTGCACCTCCCGAATTTACGATAAATGAAACTACTTCTTGAATCTGTTCAGTACTGATTTTTTTAGATTTAAAAATCCTGATAATTTCCTTTTTACGTTTAGGTTCAGCATTATTGAGCGAATAAATTAAAGGCAAGGTCATTTTCCGGTCTTTAATATCAACAGCTTTAGGTTTGCCTGAGTTGTCATCATTAAAATCAAAAAGATCATCTTTAATTTGAAAAGCCATACCGGCATTTTCTCCAAAATTTCTCATCGCTTCTACCAATTCTGTAGAATCAGAAACACTGGCAGCACCCATAGCACAGCATGAGGCAAACAATGAAGCAGTTTTATTTGAGATTATTTGATAATAGTCGGCTTCTTTAATATCAAGTTTACGCGCTTTTTCCAACTGCAGCAATTCTCCTTCTGCCATACGCTTCATGGCATCTGAAACGATATTGAGCATTTCAAAATCTTTGTTTTCAACAGCCATAATTAACCCCCGTGCTAATAGAAAATCTCCTACAAGCACAGCAATTTTATTTTTCCAAAGTGCATTGATAGAAAAGAAACCTCTTCGCTTATAACTTTCATCTACAACATCATCATGGACAAGCGTAGCAGTATGTAATAATTCAACCAAGGAAGCTCCTCTATATGTTTTTTCATTGATAGTTCCGCAACTGCCGGCTGTCAACAATACCATAACAGGCCTAATTTGTTTGCCCTTGCGCTTAACAATATAATTAAGAATTGTATCGAGTAAGGAAACTTTGGTTTTTACACCTTTGGAAAAGGTTGACTCAAAACCGGCAAACTGATCTTTTAACTCATATTTTATATCTTTTAAAATGTCTGCCACGCTGCGTTACTTTCGGGCTGCTAAAATACAACTGTTTGCAATAAAGCATGGTATTTCAGATTTTAATTTTATTTTTGTGCCTCATTAAAAAGTTCATGTTAAATATTGTATTATTTGGTCCTCCGGGGGCTGGCAAAGGCACTCAATCTGCTAAATTAGTTGACACATTTGGTTTGGTACATTTAAGTACGGGAGATATTTTTCGTTTCAACATCAAAAACGAAACTGCACTTGGACAACTTGCCAAATCATACATTGACAAAGGTGAGTTAGTACCTGACGAGGTTACCATTAACATGCTGAAGAGCGAATTGTCCAAATTCCCAAATGCAAAAGGATTTATTTTTGATGGATTTCCCCGAACTGTGCCGCAGGCTGAAGCCTTAGACTCGCTTTTATCTACGCTGAACACACGCATTAGCCTCATGCTGTCCTTAGATGTACCCGAAGACGAACTTACCCGAAGATTACTCGAAAGAGGAAAAATCAGTGGTCGCACTGATGATACAGACGAATTTATTATTCGCAACAGAATCAGAGTGTATAATGAACAGACTGCTGTGGCAGCTGATTTTTACAACAAACAAAATAAGTATAAGCAAATCAATGGCGTAGGCTCTGTTGAGACAATATACGAACTCTTATCAAAAGAGATTCAATCTGTTCTCTCCTCTTCTATTTAACCCCTTTATTTTATATACTCGGACACCCAATTATAAACATGGCAGAAAATTTCATTGACTATGTAAAAATCTATATGCGCTCCGGCAAAGGCGGTAGCGGGAGTGCTCATTTTCACCGCGCCAAAGGCAATCCCAAAGGAGGTCCGGACGGTGGAAACGGGGGCAGAGGCGGGCATATCATTTTGAAAGGGAACAATAATTTGTGGACCTTATTGCATTTAAAATACCGTAAACATGTTTTTGCTGAAAACGGAAAATCAGGTGAAGAAAATCAGAGGACAGGTGCTGACGGCAAGGACGAAATTCTGGAAGTACCATTGGGCACTATAGCTAAAGATGCAGAAACCGGTGAAATACTCTGTGAAATCACTCAAGACGAACAAAAACACGTGTTATTGCCCGGAGGCAGAGGCGGACTTGGCAATGTAAACTTCAAAAGTTCAACCAACCGCGCTCCACAATATGCCCAACCCGGTGAACAAGGAATTGAAAGCGCTGTTGTTTTAGAATTAAAAGTACTGGCAGACGTTGGGTTAGTTGGATTTCCAAACGCAGGAAAATCTACTTTGCTGTCAGTTATCTCAGCCGCCAAACCGGAAATCGCGGACTATCCGTTTACTACCATTACCCCTAATCTTGGCGTAGTCAAATACTACGATTATCAATCTTTTGTAGTGGCTGACATCCCCGGCATTATTGAAGGGGCAAGCGAAGGCAAAGGATTAGGACACCGCTTTCTCAGACATATTGAACGCAATGCGGTGCTGTTATTTCTTATTCCTGCAAATTCTGAAAACATTCAACAAGAATACAAAGTACTTGTCAATGAACTCAAAAAATTCAACCCCGAAATGTTGCTCAAACAAAGGGTTATAGCCATAAGTAAGTGTGAACTTTTAGAAGAACAAGAGTTGAAAAAATTAAAAACGAAGTTAAAGAAACTAAATCCCATATTCATCTCTTCTTTGGCAGGCATTAACATTCAAGAACTCAAAGATTTACTTTGGAGGGCTATCAATCAGTCTTACGATAATCAATAAACAATATAGGCTGACGGCACATTGAAGTGTTTGGAACAACTCCAATCATAGCTACGATTTATCTTGTCTTTGCCTTGTCAGGCTGTATTGGTAGTGTCCTAATTGGAATGGAGGATACAAACACCCGTAGGGTAAGATTAAAACAATCTATCCCAAGGCATTCTGCTCATTATTAATACCAAGCTAATTCCAAAATATATCAATCCTTTTTTGTTTTTCAATTCAGTAGGTGCTTTTTTGATTTTAGCACTTCCAATATGAATAAAAGCAATACCAATGAGCATAATTAGCGGATGTTCGAGAGAATAGAACCTAATTTCGGGAACCGACATTGACGACATACCTTGAATACGATTTTGGATAAAATACAATGCAAAACCAAGTACCAACTGTAAACCGGATACAATTACTGCAAACAACCTAAGGTTATTTTGCAATTTGCTCAAAGGTTTTTTACCTGAATTGTTAATTAGAAAAAGCACTACCGAAACGATAAGAATAATTACCAATATCCAAGCGACAAGGTTGTGTAGATGTATAAATCCTGTATTCATTTTATAATATAAATTTTGTGGTGCAAATATGAATAAAACCAATCAAATAAAAACGTCAAAACAACGGGTATATATTCTTCATCTATGAGCGTCAAGATTATCCCGCCCAATTTTCACGGTCAAGGCTTCTGTATTGAATGGCTTCCGCCAGGTGTTCCACTCGAATCTCAGGGCTGTCTGCCAGGTCAGCAATAGTACGCGCCACTTTCAGAATCCTATCATAAGCACGTGCTGACAGACTGAGTCTTTCCATAGCCGTTTTTAGTAAAGCTTGTCCAGCTTTTGGGATTGCACATACATCGTGAATTCGGTTAGATTGCAACTGTGCATTACAATAAATTCCTTCTTGGTCCGCATACCTTTGTTTCTGAATTTCACGTGCTTTCATCACTCTTTGTTTCACATCCTTAGAGTGTTCAGAAGGTTTGTCACGATTGGCAAGCTGTTCAAACGAAACAGGAGTAACTTCAATATGGATATCAATTCGGTCAAGCAAAGGACCGGAAATCTTACTCAAATATCGTTGCACCACACCCGGTCCGCAAACACAGTCTTTGTCGGGATGATTGTAATATCCGCAAGGGCAAGGGTTCATACTGGCTACCAGCATAAAGCTCGAAGGATATTCGACCGTAAATCTGGCTCTGCTGATTGTAATTCTGCGCTCTTCCAAAGGTTGTCTCAAAACTTCAAGAACGGTTCTCTTAAACTCGGGAAGTTCATCTAAAAAAAGTACTCCATTATGTGCGAGTGAGATTTCACCGGGTTGCGGAATGTTCCCTCCCCCCACGAGCGCAACATCGCTTACTGTATGGTGTGGCGAACGAAAAGGGCGTGTGGCAACCAGTGATGCATGACTACCCAACTTACCTGCCACAGAATGTATTTTGGTAGTTTCTAATGCTTCCTGAAGCGTCATTGGAGGCAAAATTGTTGGCAGCCTTTTTGCCAACATCGTTTTGCCTGCACCCGGAGGACCAATTAAAATAATATTATGTCCACCGGCTGCCGAAATTTCCATTGCTCGTTTGATATTCTCCTGTCCTTGAACATCAGCAAAATCAACATCGAATGATTCATTTAGATTCGCAAAATCTCCCCTTGGATCAGCCATTGCGGGTTCAAACTCTTTTACATTATTAAAGAAATCTACGATATCCAAAATATTTTCCATTCCATATACCTCCAAACCTTTAACAATAGCTGCTTCCTTTGCATTTTGTTGTGGAAGTATAAACCCTTTGAAACCTTCTTTTTTAGCTTGTATGGCTATGGGTAAAACTCCTTTGATAGGAACAAGACTCCCATCTAATGAGAGTTCTCCCATGATGATATACTCCGGTATTCTGTCCGCAACAATTTGCTCGGAAGCAGCCAACAGAGCAGCAGCTATTGTGAGATCGTATGCGGAACCCTCTTTTTTGAGGTCTGCGGGTGCCATATTGATAACCACCTTTTTGCGCGGCATCTCCAAACCTGAGTTCTTAAAAGCAGTTTCAATCCTTAATTGACTTTCTTTGACTGCATTATCGGGCAAACCCACAAGAAAATAGCCTACACCTTGACCGAGATTTACTTCTACTGTAATCAAACCCGCATTGACACCATAAACAGCAGCTCCAAAAGTTTTTATCAGCATAGGGAACAAAAATAGCAGGAATAAGCAAATGAAAAGTATGAAATTAAGAAGTAAAATATTTGCACGTGTCAAAATATGTGAATTTTGGAAGGGAAACAACCTACTTGACGACACATTTAATGGGATTTATGTAGGGTTTTAAACACATTACACAAGCGCCCGTAATAAGGTGCGAAGAATTTTAGGTACTTTTGCATTCGCTATGTCATCCACACTCATCACAACAGTCATACTTGCCATCGCAATTACTGTGCTTGCAGCAGCAGGAATTGGGATTAGAGCAATTTTGATTAAAGGCGGAGAAGTCCGCAAAAGCTGTTCCTCTTCCAACCCATTACTTAATGATAGTAATGGCACATGCGGTCTTTGCGGGAGTGCGCCCGGGGAATCTTGCGGCAAAGACAACGCAAGCAATCCTTAAGTAGTAGGTAGTGAAAACACTAACCACGGTTAAAAAATAGCTCAATTGCACTTTTCATTTATTTATGTTTATTCCTTGCTAAAAACAAAAAGCCTCTCGGCATATACCTGAGGCTTTCATGAAATGATTACATTTGTTTGTTACAAGGCTGCTTCGTATCTCTTGCCTACCTCTGCCCAATTGATTACATTGAAAAATGCTGTTACATAATCAGGTCTGCGATTTTGATAGTGTAGGTAATAAGCATGTTCCCAAACATCAAGTCCGAGGATTGGGGTGGCTTTACACTCTGCAATATCCATCAAAGGGTTGTCTTGGTTGGGAGTTGAGCACACTGACAATTTACCATTAGAAACACAAAGCCATGCCCATCCTGAGCCAAAACGAGTAGCGGCTGCTTTGCTGAATGTATCCTTGAATGCATCAAATCCACCCAACTCGTGGTTTATAGCATCTGCAAGTTTACCGCTTGGCTGACCACCTCCATTGGGAGACATAATTTTCCAAAACAAATCATGATTAAAATGTCCACCGCCATTATTGCGAACTGCAGCACTATATTTGCTTACATTGGCAAGAATTTCTAAGATTGATTTTGACTCTGCATCAGTGCCGGCAATAGCAGCATTGAGGTTATTTACATAAGCAGCATGGTGCTTGTCGTGATGAATTTCCATTGTACGCGCATCGATGTGAGGTTCGAGGGCGCTGAAATCATAAGGTAGTTTTGTTAATTCGAATGACATAATATTTATTTATTTATACCTGACAAAGTTATGAAGAACAATCATTTAAGAACGATTATCTTTATCAATCTCTTTTTACATTCGACATATTTACTATTTTTGAAAAATGGCAAGCATAAATGAATTGGCACAAGATGACAAACCCAGAGAACGGTTTTTGTCGGGCAGTAAAGAATCCCTTAGCAATGCAGAGTTGATAGCTATACTTATCAGAACCGGCACCCAAAAATCAAATGCAGTTGAAGTGGGACAGCAAGTTTTGAAATTAGCAAACAACAATCTGAATGAACTGGCAAAACTATCGGTCAGAAATTTACAAAAAGCTGATGGTATTGGGCTTGTTAAAGCAATTACTATATTGGCTGCCTTAGAGTTAGGCGGTCGCAGAGAAAAATGGGACATTCTGCAAAGAGCTAAAATTACTGTCAGTAATGATATATATAAGTATCTAAAAAATCGACTTGAAGACAAAAACTATGAAGAATTTTGGATTCTCACACTCAATCGAGCAAATAAAGTAATTAGTGAATACAAAGTAGGCGAAGGCGGAGTATCGGCAACAGTGGCAGATCCCAAAAAAATATTACGAAAAGCATTGGAAGACAACGCCTCAGGATTAGTACTATGTCATAACCATCCATCGGGAAATTTGAAGCCAAGTTCGCAGGATATTGCGCTTACAAACAAGATTAAACAGGCATGTTCCTACCTTGATTTAACCCTATTAGACCATATTATTATAGGACATGGCAGTTATTATAGTTTTGCGGATGAAGGGGTTTTGTAAAGTTTGAAAATTAAAAGAACTTGAGTCAAAATCGCATACGATTATCCATTGTTATGTTGAAGCAAAAAAGATAACAAAAGGAGCTGAATAAAATCCATAATATTTAATATAGTAAACTATAACTTTGCCGTGTTTAAAAAGATAAATTGATATGCGTTTACATTCCACAAAAGACCAAAACACAATGACACCCCAAGATGCCATTGAGATTCTTAAAGAAGGCAACCTTCGTTTCATGCGAAATCTGAAAACTAATAACGATTTATTAGAACAAGTCAACGCTTCCAAAGAAGGGCAATTTCCATTTGCATGCATATTGAGCTGTATTGATTCGCGCACATCTGCCGAGTTGATTTTCGACCAAGGTCTTGGAGATATTTTCAGTATTCGTATAGCGGGTAACGTTGTAAATGATGACATCTTAGGCAGCATGGAGTTTGGAGCAAAATTAGCCAATGCTAAAGTGGTTGTTGTATTGGGACATACCAATTGCGGAGGAATCAAAGGTGCTTGCGACAATGTTGAATTAGGCAACCTAACCGGATTAGTCAACAAAATCAAACCTGCCATAACACAAGAAACGACTATACAAGAAAACCGCAACTCTTCCAACCTTGACTTTGTAAACAAGGTATCTGTACTTAATGTATTTCATGTTATCAGAGAAGTGCGAAGACGCAGCCCCATTCTGAACGAATTAGAACAACAAGGAAAAATCATGATTTGTGGCGCGATGTATGATGTATCTACCGGTGAAGTTACTTTTTATGAAAACTAAAAGCAACCACTCAAAGAACCTAAAATCTGTCTATTTCCTGTGTTTACTAATCACACTGGTTGCTCTAACGCAACCTACATATTCTCAATCTCCTGAGGTGCCCTTACCGGAAGCACCTAAAACCAAAGACCGGATTGTTGTAGGCGGTTCGGGATGGCTTACTTTGGGGAATAGTATGTTTATTGAGTTATTACCGGTGGTTGGGTATCGCTTGACTAACCGATTTTCTGTACTTGCCGGACCCATGTATTCATATTTCCATGATTACGCTTATGACTATTCTGATAATATTTACGGAGGCAGAGCGATGGCACGCTTTTTTCCAATCAATAATCTGTTTCTACAGGCCGAAATAGATAATATGTCGTATGGGGTAAAAGGGATTTCATCGCGTAGCAATTCCACATTGACAATGGTAGGAGCCGGTTATTACAACTTTGGTTCAACGCTGGAAATTATGTACATCACCAATAGACCTGCTAATGCCAAGTTTCTCAACCCCTTTATTGTCCGTGTAGGATTTATTTTTTATTTATCAGACTCTAAATAGGATTAGTTGAATATCCTATTAAAAAAAGAGGACTTATTTTTTTTATCGTTAATATCCGGAGTAAAGTTTTGAGATTCTGCGAGTTTCTTCATCAAGCCTTCTTCTTCTTTGCTAATTTTTGAAGGAATAAACACATTCACCCTTACAAATTCATCTCCGGTATTATACCCATTGATATCCGGCAGCCCTTTACCTTTAAGTTTTAGTGTTTTACCACTTTGCGTACCCGGTTCTATATTAATTCGTGCTTTGCCTTCGATGGTTGGAACTTCTGCAGTACATCCAAGCACCGCTTCAGGGATGCTTATTGTCAACTCAAAAAGAACATTATTTTCTTCTCTTACCAAAAATTCATGTGGGACTTCCTCAATTGCAATAATCAAATCACCCGGATATCCTCCTGCAATTTCATTTCCTTTGCCATTCACCGAAAGTTGCATTCCATCCATTACACCCGGAGGAATGCGCAAAGTTGTTTCAGTATTTTCTTGAATTAACCCTTGTGAGTTTGCTCCCTTTGGCACCTCTCCTACTACTTGACCGCTTCCGCCACAAGTAGGACAAGTTGAACTTGTTTGCATCTGTCCTAAGAATGTGTTTGTAACCCTTGTAACAGAACCTCTGCCATGACAAGTATGACATTGTTTGAAGTTCAATCCGGGTGCAACAGTCCAACGTTTGTATTTGATTTTTTTATCAACTCCTTTTTTTATTTCTTCAAGCGTAACTTTGAGTTTAATCCTAATATTTGAACCACTGACATGGCGAGTTCTACCTCCCCCCCTGTTGCTTCCACCAAAAAAACTGCCAAAGGAATCACCAAAAATATCTCCAAACTGTGAAAAAATATCATCCATGGACATACCCTGTCCGGAGAAACCTCCTGCACCACCAACTCCTTGATGTCCAAATTGATCGTAGCGCTTTTTCTTTTCCGAATCGCTAAGCACTTCATAAGCCTCAGCTGCTTCCTTGAATTTCTCTTCGGCTTCTTTATTGTCCGGATTCTTGTCAGGATGGTATTTAATAGCAAGTTTGCGATAAGCTTTTTTAATCTCATCGGCATTTGCTGTTTTAGCCACCCCTAACACATCATAATAATCTCTTTTTGTAGCCATCTATTATGCTCCTATAACAACTTTTGCAAAACGTATTACTTTGTCATTCAACATGTAACCTTCTTCTATTACATCTACGACTTTCCCCATTTTATTTTTGTCTTCCACGGCAATTTGCGTAACCGCTTCTTGAAAGTCATGGTCAAATTCCTTGCCTAATGAATCCATTTTTTTAAGCCCTTTGGATTCCAATGTTGTATTGAATTTTCGAAAAACGAGTTCTACTCCTTCTTTTAATCCGTCCATCTGTTCATTGGCGGCTTTGAGCGATCTTTCAAAGTCGTCCAATACCGGTAGCAAGGCTGCGAGTGTTTCTTCGGCAGCGTTTTGAATGAGTTCCAAGCGTTCTTTGGCATTGCGTTTTCTGAAATTGTCAAATTCTGCATAAAGCCGCAGATACTTATCTTCCTGCTCTTTGAGCTGTTTTTTGACTGCGTTTAACTCCTCTTGAAGCGGATTTTCCAAACTTTCAACCACAGTTTCACCGGTGTTCAAATTTACTTCTTCTTTTGGGTGCTTATCTTTTTTCGACATGATTATTAATTACACAAGAATTTGGAATTGCTGTATCAAAGTTACTGCCATTCACACATTGCTGACATAATGACACAGAAAACAAATAGATTATGAGTCAATTCTTTCAATTTTGGCTCCAATGGCATTTAACCTTCTGTCAATAAACTGATATCCACGGTCAATTTGTTCTATATTCTTGATGTGGCTGACACCATCAGCAGACATAGCTGCAATCAATAAAGCCACCCCCGCTCTAATGTCGGGAGAAGTCATTGTAATACCTCTCAACTTAACTCTTCTGTCAAGCCCCATCACAGTTGCTCTGTGCGGGTCGCAAAGGATAATTTGCGCGCCCATGTCAATTAGATTATCTACAAAGAACAAGCGACTTTCAAACATTTTTTGATGAATAAGCACATTCCCTTTTGCCTGAATGGCCGTAACGAGTGCAATAGAAATAAGGTCGGGCGTAAATCCGGGCCAAATTGCGTCTGAAACTGTCAGAATGGAACCATCAATGAAAGTATCAATCTCGTAATGCTTTTGTCTGGGAATAAAAATATCATCACCTCTGAATTCAGTACGTACACCTAATCTATTAAATGTTGCGGGAATAATTCCTAACTGATCAATTCTGCAATCTTTGATTGTAATCTCAGATTCAGTCATGGCTGCCATACCAATAAAACTCCCTATTTCAATCATATCCGGCAGAATAGTGTGTTTGGCTCCACCTAGTTTTTCAACACCATGAATAATCAATTTATTAGAGCCAATTCCTGAAATTTTTCCTCCCATATTATTTATAAGAGAACACAGTTGTTGGACATAAGGTTCGCAAGCAGCATTGTAAATAGTTGTTTCGCCCTTGGCAAGAGCAGCCGCCATCACAATATTGGCAGTACCGGTAACAGAAGCTTCGTCTAAATGCAGATATGTTCCTTTGAGTCTGCCTTTGGATGTAATCTTATAGAAATTATTTTCTTTATCGTATTCAAAATTACCACCTAAACCTTGCATACCTACGAAGTGAGTATCTAACCTTCTTCTGCCAATTTTATCTCCTCCGGGCGCAGGAATATATCCTCTGCCGAATCTGCCTAACAATGGACCTACAATCATAATTGACCCTCTAAGGGCTGCGCCAAGTTTCTTAAACTCAGCACTTGAAAGGAAATCAATATTCACGTTATGGGCTTTGAAAGAATATTTGAATTCCGATAATTGCTTTACCTCAACGCCCAACAAAGCAAGCAGTTCAATGAGTTTCTGAACATCTCTGATTTGGGGAATATTATCAATAACCACTTTTTCTTCTGTAAGTAAAACAGCACAAAGAATTTGCAGGGCTTCATTTTTAGCTCCTTGCGGTATGATTTCTCCTGTTAGCTTCTTTCCTCCGGTAATTTTAAATACACTCATTATCTGTAACGGTTTTTGTTGCGATTATTTTTATGTCTTTTTGAAAATCCTTTGTTTTTATTGGGTTTAAACCCGTTGGTTTTTCTTTGGAACGTGTCATCTGTTCGAATATCAAGACTTTCAAAATCTATACTTATTTTGCCTCCTGACATTGATTTCAAATGATTAGTTACCATCTCATTGGTCAAGTCTTCATTGTTCCAGCTGCGAGAAGAGTTTTTCATAAAAGAAGCTAAAATACTCAAGAAGTCTTTTTGTACCTCCTTATCATCAATTTCGGCAGCCTTATTAACCATATACTGAAGGTTTCGACCATAGAATCTAAACTTTATAGGCTGAGTAGGATAAGGGATTGGCTCGGGGTGCATACTGGTATTTTCAGGCTTAGGTGCTTGGAAAGGGCTATCCACATCTAACCTAAAGTTTGAAATAATATATAAATGATCCCAAAGTTTGTGTTTGTAGTCCTCTTGCTCTTTTACTTGAGGCTTAAGGTTTTCCATGATGCTGATAAGTCCGTGAGCCATACGTGTTCTTTTATTTCTGTCCGGTTCAGCACAAATCAACTCTACGTAATCATGCACAATGCGTCCATACTCAGAAATAACCATATCCTTTCGTTCGGTGTTATAAACTAATGCTGTATTTCTTTCCATATAATTTGCGAAAATAAAAAAGCCTCAGGAATCTGAGGCTTTTAAAGTTTATTTATTTATTAATTAAGTGACTCAAACTCAATCTCAATATCTTTACCGGAGTCTGGGTCTTTGCCAGATAATTTCATTTTTTTGTTACGAAGTTCCTTAATATCATATACCGGCACCTCACTTTCATCTTTATATGACAATTCATATTTCATCTGAACTGATTTAAAATTATTGATAAACGTCCAATGTCCTGAACCTTGATATACAAATGCTGTTTTCTCTGCTCCAATTTCCTTTTGAGCTTCTTCATATTTTGAATTCTTTCCTGTTCTATCTAATATTTTGCCGTCATTATCTCTAAAATTAAATCCAAAACCACCATCTCTATATACTTCAAATGAGATGTTAAAATTAGCTCGATTAAACTGATTGGTAATTTCTGCACCATCTAATGTAACTTTGGCAAACTTCCAAGAACCTGAGAATCTGTCTGCTTTATGTCTTAATGATACAAAAGGTCCATCTTCGTATTTACATCCTGTAAATACAAGGGTTAATGCAAAAGCGGACAAAATGAAGGTGAAAATACTCTTTTTCATATTTTATTTTTTGTGGGGCAAATATAATTCTTTCTTTTAAATGTCTATTATTTAGACGTTTTTTTCTATCTTATTTTTTCGTATTTGCACCTTTGGCAAAAGCGTCCAAATCAAGCAACAAAGAAAATCTCATTTGATTTTGTAACGGATGCGAGCGTTGGAATGGTGCCAAATATGCGGCATCAATACCAACGACATTATATCTGAGTCCGATTCCAAAAGTCAAATATTTTCGTTGACCCTTTGTATCTGATTCATGAAAATATCCTGCCCTCAAAGCAAATGTTTTTGCATACCAATATTCTGCACCTAAACTTACAGTAATTTCATTCATCTCTTCTTTAAATCCACCGGGCGCATCATAGAATGACTGAAAAGCACCTTGCAAAATTGGAACCCTTGGGTCTCTTCCATAAATAATTGAATCGGGGTTGGTTTTACTTTTATAGGCGGGTGTTGGCACCAACAATTTATTAAAATCACAGGTTGCAGTAAAAGAGTTAAATTCATCAATATTGAATGTCCATGCTGTGCCGAGTCTCAGATTCATAGGGATAAAATCTGCTTCTTGGGCATTGGTGTATGTAATTTTAGAACCCAAGTTTGTAATTGCAACCCCAAAAGCATATTCTGTAGGGGTCTTTGATTTTTTAAGTTTATCTTTATAATACCAAGAAATATCTCCGGCTCCTGCTATTCCGGGGCTTGCTGAAGTACCACTACCGGTTCTTGTTCCAACAAGATTTGAATAGATAAATCTAAGGGATACAGCCAAAGACATTTTATCGGAGAGTTTAGTTGCATAAAAACCATCCATTGCAAATTCATTTGGTTCAAAACTACCCATGGGGTTACCGGTAATATCGGTAAAGTTAATATTTCCTAATGAAAAGTATCTAAAGGAACCGCCTACTGTACTGTTCTCGCTAATTTTTGCATAACCTGAAATGTAGGAAAGTTGAACATCCGGCACAATGTGTCTGAGCCATGGTGCATAAGAAATACCAAATCCAACAGGTTTTTTAACAAACGCCAACTTGGAAGCATTCCAATGGATTGAATTTGCATCCGGTGTAATGGCTACACCTGCATCGCCCATAGCAGCAGAACGACTATCCGGAGTGATGGTTAAAAAAGGCACTGCTGTTGTTATTACATTTTGCTGCCCTGCTAACTGACTGACTGTTAATTGTCCAAATGATTGAGAAAAAGGAAACGCAATAAGAGCGATGAATAAAATATGGGTCTTGTATGTGTTTAACATTTGTTTCTGTTAAATTTTTTGAGGTGGCAAATTTATCTAAAATAATTTCATAATCAGTATTAATTAAGGAGCATCAGTTTTTCATATTTTTCAACCCACTTCCCTTCACCTGATTTTGCTCTGATTCGGTATATATAAACTCCTTTGGCAAGCTTGTCGCCAAACTCGTCTTTGGCATCCCAATCAAACAAACTTAAATGCGAATCTGATGAAGTTACTTCTGAAAAGAAGTTTTTGACAACTTTTCCGCTTATAGTCATAATTTGAAGTTGAATGGTGAGATTCTGACCCGGTTTGTTATGGTCAAAATGGAATGTAGTATGTGTACTAAACGGGTTGGGGTAGTTCATCAGATTTTTCAAAACCAAATCCTTATTTTCATCAACTACAAACTCTAATGTAGTTTCAGAAGAATTGTTGTACACGTCCCATGCCTTAAGTGTAATAGTATGTTTGCCCGGTGCAAGATTTGACAAACGGTATCGTAGTTCTCCATCCTGATAACTGTTCATATTTGTTTGATAGAACTCGTTTAACACTACACTTCGCTCTTGCTTAGTCCCTTTGTCAAACGTGGCAATAATTTCTCTTCCAATGCCTGAACCTGCTGTGTTTATGCCGTTTTCATCATGAAGTGTTGCAATAAATAACGGACTATTATTTGTCAATCCGCCATTAACAAAAGAGAAATCATTCAAAAATAAGGCAAGTACAGGACCTTCATTGTCTGTCCCAACACTGTCAGCGGCACCACCAACAATAATTCGTTTCTCATAGCCGGCAGCATCCGTTGTTTGATTGTCCGCATATAATGATATACGCGCACTGTCATATCTGTAATTTATATCTTTAGGAACAATGAATGTAAATTCAAATTTGCCATCTTTAGCTTGCACGCGACCTCTAAACAGAATATTGTTTTGAACTTTATAATCCAGAACTACCGAATTGGCTCCATTTGCACGAGTCTGTGTAATGGATGATTTATCTAAAACAGTTGGAAACACAATTCCATTGAAATCTGACTTGGTTGAGTTATCATCATTCAAAATTCGTCCTTTAAAAGTAACTTTAGACAATGCCTTTAAAGTATCAACTCCTGCATCACTCAATGAAACACCGTTGAGAGAATCTAATTCAGCCTTATATCTGGGAATAGCGAGTCTAACAGCAGGATCTCCCAAAAAAGTAAAAAACCTATCTCCGCTTCCCGGCAAAGGACGGTTTTTAGTTTCTTTATAAATTAACCCTATTGGGGTGCGCCCATTATCATCTTTGACATAAAAGGAATTACTATACAAATAATCCTGAATTGCTCTGTTGGTAGAAACCAGCACCAATCTTACGGTTGTCAATAAGCCAATGGAACCTCCTTTTGGATTTAACAGCGTATTTTCACCTCCGGAAACCATTGCAGGATCATCAAAGCGCGAAAATTCACATGTCGCGGTTACAAAGAGTGGCAGTTTATAATTATTTCGCCAAGCATTGATTTGCGGAATAACTATTACCCTTTCAGAAGCTAATCCAAATGTACCTCCATGACCATTATATGACCACAAGAGCGTTCCTTTCTCTATATTATTATTAATTGCTTCTACTGCATCCGGATAGCGTTCGCCACCACCCATTGATTTTTGTTCAAAAGCATCTAAATATAGCTTATTATAAAGACCATACGGATATTGTATTTCGAGTTCTTTGGTATATTGTTCATTGTAGACAACAAATTCACTTTCCCAATTATTATCCATATCATCTGCCAGAAATGTAAAATTTGTACGCCAATTGCCAAAAGATTCTTTAGCATAGTAGTTTTTAATTTTATTAACAACAGCGTCTGCATCAGCTAATGAATTAGCGACAATGCGTCCAACAGCAATATCTAACATCCCAATACTGGAAACGCCATCCATTTTACCCTCTGAATTATCCATAAGGACAAAATAATCATCAGAGCAGAAAGATACCATGGGATTATGCGAATCAATGGATTCAAAAGTGGGGACTCTGTTGGTATTGTTTTCAAGAATATCCAAAAAATCATAGCTGGCATCGCCAAAAAGCAGCAAATATTTTGGACGTTTTTGAGGTGAGGAAGCTTCATCCCAGAGCATTTTCATAAAATCTCTTATAGCGCTTACATCCTGAATTCCGTGAGAAAATTCGTTAAAAATCTCATTTGTTGTAACCACTTGTACAGTTAGTCCACTGTTTTCTCTGTGAAACTGTGCAAGATTTTCTGCAGCTGATTTCAAATCCGGATGAGTAACAATAATATAGTCGACATCTCTTATTTCGTGTAAATTTTGATTAGAGGCTTTGGATAAAGCTTTTGGTGAAAGATAAGAAGAAGTGCTAATATATCTACGTAACACATTTTGTGTATTTGCAACAAATTGATGTTCATTATTAACAAAATCAGTATTCTGTATTTTAACATTAAACGGGTCAGTAATATCCCAGACTTGTATATTCTCCGCACTGGTAATCTTGAATTTTGAATAGTCCACTTGGGTTGAAGTCAAATTAGCAAAAATAGTCTGTGCACCTGAGTGGATTAGGTTTCTTTTTACAACAAACTCAATATAATCACACCACCCCTCGCTGCTGGATAGCGGTTTGTCGTAACTAACATTCAAATTAAGTGATGAACCGTTAATGTCTGAGAAGTTAAATACCCTTTGGACAGGCGCAACTATCACGCTACTCTCATAATCCAAGGTGCCAAGAGCGGCAATCTGAAATGAGGATGTTTTTCCATTTAAATTTAAAGTAAAGGTGGAAGGCTTCAAAGAACGAGAAACTAAAACTGTCCTAATTTTAACTGTACTCCCGGCAACTCTGTTTGCAAAATCTTTTGAAAATGAGTACGAAAGTGTACGGTCAAAGTGTTCTCCATACCATATTTTCCCCGTTTTAATCAGGTTGACTAAATCCTTCTCATATCTATATATATCATCAAACTCACTCACATCAATATCTGCGGGTTGAGAAATATTAGCAGATTGAGATGTTATACGAATTCCATTTGAACCTCCGTATGTAAGAAAATAAACAGTCTCTTTAGCATAATAGTTTTTACTATAAACGAAATCATTACTTGAAGAGTCATATAGAAACTTACTTGGGGAGTTACCATAAAACAAAATATAATCTGCTGCATCAAAACGACCGTCTTCTTCTCCTTTCACATAAATTGGATTTTGAACTAAATCCTTAGGTCTTTCAACGGAGTTAAATTCAGGCAGAATGGTTCCGTGTCCGCTATATATTTTAATCGTTTTCGGGTCTATATCGGAGAGATTCATACCCAAAGATTCAAGAAAAGATTTGTCCATCTTAAATATCCCTTCTTGAGAGACTGCAATTCTATACCATTGTCCCGAAGCAAGCACACTCGTGGCAGGCCAACTCCCTCTGCGTCCCGGTCTTATAATAGGAGGAGATGCAAGTGGTACGATTCTGGGGGTTAGTTCAATCGAAAACGATTCTAAACGCTCAATATTATTACCTCTGACTCTGAGTGCAGGATATCTGACATACAGATAGGACACATCTGCTTCATATTGAGTTTCAGCAAATAAGGAGTCATTAATCTTACTGAGGGATTCCATCAAAACAACTTTGACATTATTATCAATATTCAATACTGAATAAATCTCACCGGACATGTGTGCTTCAAACTTTTCATTAGAGAACCCTTTAAATCTCTCAGAATAAAATGAAATGTACCGTTCATCATTATTTTGACTTACATCGCAGGTTGAACAAAATGGGATATTAGTAACATTAAATGCAGAGTACTCTTCCCATTTCAACTCTCTTTTAAATTCTTGTGCATCAAGATTAGCAACAAGAAAAAGAAATCCTACAAGAGTGTAAAAAGCATTTCTCAAAAACATAATGATATTAGACACTAACAGTTGTCAAAGAAACGGTATTAAGATTTAATTAGTATACAATATCGATAAATAATCCTCGTTAGAAATATCACTCACTCTCTGTTTGGCAAACAAAATTATATTTTGTAGTTTTGTGGGCTATCTTTGCAGTAGTTAAATTAAATATGAAGAGACATATACTAGTTTTTGGTTTCCTATTCTTATTCAATGGGTTTGTTTTTGCTCAGGATCCTGAATTGACTCAATTTTATGCGTCACCTGTTTATACCAACCCAGCAATGGCTGGAAATGCATTTTGTTCATTTAATGCAGCGGGACGTTTTTCTGTCAGCTATCGAAATCAATGGCCAGGACTTCCCGGCACATACAGAACCATGGTTGCTTCATTTGATCAACACGTAGATGAAATCAATGGTGGTTTAGGTTTTCTAGCGTTGTATGACAGAGCAGGTGCAGGACAATTAACAACCGTTTCATTGAGCGCTATTTATGCATATGTATTACCCTTAGATGTCCGTAGAGGTTTTTATTTAAGAGCTGGCATTCAAGGCACTTATACTCAAAAAAGTATAGATTGGGGAAGTTTAAAATGGGCAGACCAAATCGACCCAATTCGAGGCTTTATATATAAAACACAAGAAACACATGCGACAGACATGGTTAGATATCCAAATTTTGCTGCAGGTCTGATAGGTTATTCCAGTAAATTTTACGCGGGTTTGGCCGTTCATAATATTGTAGAACCCAAGGAATCTTTCTATGACAGTGATGCCGAGAATGCCAAAATCCCAAGACGACTGACCTTTCATTCCGGTGCTGTTATACCACTAGATAAGAGAAAAGTAACCCAAAGTACTTTTTCACCTAATATACTATTTATGAACCAGAGTACTTTTACTCAGTTAAACCTCGGTTTTTATATTAATAGAGGCCCCTTAGTGACCGGCTTGTGGTTTCGCCAGGCGTTTGGACATTATAAAACCTCAGATGCACTTATGATTCTATTCGGTTTTAGAAAAGACAGATTCAAATTTGCTTACAGCACTGATATTACTGTATCCTCTGCTAGGAGTGCCGTACCTGTTTCACACGAAGTTACCGCAACTCTTGAATGGTGTATACCTAAAGTTCCCAAAAGATTTAAGCCTGTCAGATGCCCTGAATTTTAATTTTGCATTTTTTTAATATAAATACAATATTTTTGCCCCCCTATCAGTTATATAAGACATTAGAGAAAAAAGCATGAAAACAAAACTTATTTCTGCCCTTATTCTATTTTCCGCAGTTATTTACTTATCCTCTTGCAGTAAGAGATCCTCAACAACAGGTTGGGGTTACAATGATCCTCGTTGGGGAGGATTTGAAGATCACGAGTATGACGGACAAGAAACAGGACCCGGTTTGGTTCTAGTAGAAGGCGGTACATTCTTAATGGGTACTAAAGAGCAAGACGTTGAATGGAAGTACGATAATCTTGAAAGACGTGTTACTGTTAATTCATTTTATATGGATCAAACAGAGATTAGCAATAAGCAATACCGCGAGTATTTATATTGGTTATTAAGGGTATTTCCTGACTATAATGTTTACAAAGAGGCTCTTCCTGACACACTTGTATGGAGAAGTAAATTAGCGTTCAATGAACCTTATGTAGAGTATTATCTCCGCCACCCTGCTTATAAAGACTATCCTGTTGTGGGTGTTAACTGGCAACAAGCTACAAATTTTGCAGCTTGGAGAACAGACCGTGTAAACACTATGATTCTGGACAGAGAAGGCATTATGATTTATGACCCTGTGCAAGAATTAGAAGAAAATAACTTTAATACTGCGGCTTATTTGTCTGGTTTATATGACATCCCTAAATTGGGTAAAAAGAAATATCAACCAAGGGACTATAGCGTTAAAAAGAAAGCAACACGTAGAGTGAGAGTTGAAGATGGTATTTTATTGCCTGAATACAGACTGCCGACCGAAGCAGAGTGGGAATTTGCAGCCAAAGCATTAATTGGAAATGCAGTTAATGAGAATATTGAACAAGACAAAATTTATCCTTGGAATGACTTAACTGTTCGTTGGGCAAGAGGTTCTACTGAAAGAGAGAGAGGTCAGATATTAGCTAACTTCCAAAGAGGTAGAGGTGACTATGGCGGTATTGCAAGTAAATTGAATGATGCGGGGTTTGTACCAACACCCGTTTATTCTTATTGGCCTAATGATTATGGACTCTATAATATGGCAGGAAATGTGTCCGAATGGGTAATGGATGTTTATAGACCTTTAAGTTGGGAAGATTTTGATGACTTTAATCCATTCAGAGGTAATGTATTTAAAACAGTATCCTTAGACAGCTATGGAGACCCTGAAGAAAAGGACTCCCTTGGAAGATTAAAATACAGATTGGTTTCTATTGAAGAAAATGTAAAACGTAGAAACTACAAAAAAGCTGATAACATTGGATACAAGGATGAGGAAACATATATGGGTGGTGAACAAATGTACGAATACGGAACTACTTCTCTTGTTAATAACAAAGCTAGAGTGTTTAAAGGTGGTTCATGGCACGACAGAGCGTATTGGATGGCACCCGGTACAAGAAGGTTCTTAGATGAAGAGCTTTCACTTCCGACACTTGGATTCAGATGTGCGATGATTCGTTTAGGTTCTCCGGTAGGAAACAATCCTAAAGCAAATAAAAACTTACCTTCTACAGGTTCCAAAAAGAAACGGTAAAGCACTTATAGAACTCATAGAATATAAAAAAGCGGGTATATTTATACCCGCTTTTTTTTTACGAATTTAATTATGTGATTGTCTTAGCAAATTAATAGGAATACTCTACTTTTGCCACTCATTTTGTCAAATATGAAAAATAAATTATTTATGAGCATAGCGTGTGGCTTAGCTCTCTCAATTGCCATCACTTCTTGTGGCAACAAAAGCAACAAATCCTCCGGAGCAGTACTCAACAATTTAAAGGACTCATTCAGCTTCGCAGCCGGTTTTAACTACGGACTACAATTAAAAGAACGCGATCTAACCGACATCAATTTTGATGCATTAGTTGCCGGCATGAGAGATGCGTTTGAAAAAGATTCAGGATGGTTAATTACTCCTGAGTTATATGAAGGTATTGTTCAAAAGCATTTATCCAACGTACTTGAAGCATCTTCAGAAAAAAATATCAAAGAAAGTAACGATTTCATTGCAAAGAAATCTAAAGAACAAGGAGTCAAAAAATCAGAAACCGGATTATTATGGAAAGCCATCAAAGAAGGCGAAGGTCCTAATCCCTCAATGACCGACACGGTTGTCATTCATTTAAGAGTTGAATATCCTGATGGTAAAGTGTTTGAAGACACAAAAGACATGACCGACCCAATTGAAGTACCTATTTCTGGTGCATGGCCGGGCATGGTCGAAGGTCTTCAACTTATGAAACCCGGAGCTATTTATGAATTTTATGTACCTTATGAATTAGGCTTTGGCAAAAATCCCCAATTAAGAGGAATGCCTCCTAACAAAGCGCTCACATATAAGATAGAGTTGTTCAAAATAAAATAGAACTTCTCATTCTCAGTGAATATATAAAGTCAAGAGGAAAAATGAGCATACTCGTCATCCTCTTGACTTTTTCGTTTTATATGAAATAGGTGCATATCTTTATTTGGACCTTTTTTCCTCCATATAAATGCGGCAATTATCCCCGCCAAAGAACCAAATAAATGCCCTTCCCAACTCACTTCAGGAGAAAGCGGAAGTACTCCGAATAATGAACCTCCATAAAATACTAAAACCATAAAAGAAACAGTCAACAATGCTCTGTTTTGCCTAATAAAGCCACTAAAAATCATGAATGTTATCAGTCCGAAAATTAAACCGCTTGCACCAATATGATATCCGGGCGCACCCACAAAAAAAACTCCAAGCCCTCCAAAAAATACTATAAATAATACTACCCAAGCAGAAATATTGGTGTAAAAGAATATGAGCAAACTCATCAACGCAAACAGAGGAACGATATTAAAAATAAAATGTTGAAAATCGTTGTGTACCAATATCGTTGTGAAAATTCCATAAAACTGATGCCAATCACCGGGTACAATAGCAAAGGTATGCATGTCAATCATACCATCCATGTGTTGCAACAGAAAGCATAGCAAAATCACAAACGAAAACATAAAAGCAACCCATATCGAAAATTTTACCTTACGCACAACACTAATTTTACCCTTCAAAGTTAAAGTAAGTTTAAATAATTTAGGCATTAATTATGTTCTTCCTATGAGCAAAAGAACTAAGTTTGACAGCTGAATGAATAGTCGTTTTGCCGTTATCGGTTTAGGTCGCTTCGGTTCCAAGATTGCCAGATATTTATCATTGCGCGGTGCTGATGTCATTGCCATTGATGAAGATGCCATGCGCGTAGATGCCCTCAAAGATGACGTTGCCCATGCCGTCCAAGCAGACGCCACCCACCTGCGTTCGTTAGAATCGCTTAGAATAAAAGATATGGATGCTGTCATTGTGGCTATTGGTGAGAATTTTGAAGCCTTGTTGCTTTCTGTTGTTAACCTTATAGAACTTAAAGTAACCCGCATTATTTCAAGAACTGCATCTAAACACCAAACCTTAATTTTACAAAAAATCGGTATAACAGAAATATTTAATCCCGAAGAGGAAGTAGGTCAAATAGTTGCTGAGAGACTGATCCATCCCAATGTTAAAACATTTCTGCAATTGCCCGACAATTTTGAAATAGTTGAATTATCGCCACCAAAAGGCGTTTATAACAAAACTGTTGGAGAAATTAGATTTACGGAAGACTATAATCTGAACTTAATTTCAATTAAACGTCCTTTTGAAATTGAAAAAGGCAGACACTTAGAAACAGAATATCATCTTTTAGGTGTTCCCCAACGCGACTTAGTTGTATATGAGAGAGATGAACTAATCATTTTAGGCAAACAAACCGATATCGAGAGATTTATAGAATTTAACTCTTAGACCTTGCATGATACCAAATGATATTCTTGAGATGCTAAAAATGCGCAGATCGCATTTTAGAAAAGAATTTACCGGAGAGAAAATTCCCGATGAAATCATTGAGTACTTGCTCGAATGTGCACACCAAGCCCCTTCTCATAAGCACACTTTACCTTGGTATTTTCAGGTTTTTTCAGGCACGTCACTCCAAAAGCTCACAAATAAAATAGTTGAAATAAACGAACTTGACCCAAACGAGAACACAAGCTCCAAATCCGAAAAAATTAACCAAATACCTTCTGAGGTGTCTCACATCTTAGCCATCTGTATGAAAAGAAACCCGGAACATTCTATTCCGGAGACTGAAGAAATCTGTGCTGTGGCATGTGCGGTCGAAAATATTTATATAGGATTATTGCAATTCGAAGATGTGGGTGGATATTGGTGCACAGGTAATGGAACTTATACTCCTGAAATGCATCATTTCTTAGAATTAACCACAGAGGACAAATGCTTAGGTTTTTTCTTTATAGGCAAACTCAAACAAAAACGCACCCACTCCAATCGCCCTCCGGTCAGTAACTATATACGGTGGAACCTATAGGAAAAATCACTATTAACAAAAACATAAAAACCCTTACGTAACTCCAAGTGGAAATAAATTTTTACTTTATCAACCACTAATCCGAATGGGAATGATAGCTTGTATTTCTATTGTATTTATGTGGTTAATTTAATCTTACGGGATTTAGATTTCAACACAAATAAAAGATCTAAGCATTAACAATATCGCTTCAACAATTTCTGCCCCATTCATAGAAAACATTTGCTTTCTTTTATTCACTCAAAAGTTCTTCCACCATGTTCTTACACCACTTGTTAAGTCGCAAATTATTCTGATATTTGCAACCATAATCCATAACCTATCAATAAAATGTTAAACAAGAGAAATGATAAAGCGCTCAATAGTGGAGATGCAGAGTTAAACGTAATCAGAAAAGGTGTTAAAATTACCGGAGATATGCATTGCGAAAAAGACTTTAGATTAGATGGTCAGATTGATGGGAATCTCAGAGTCGATGGAAAATTGGTGATAGGAAATTCAGGTTATGTACAAGGGAGTATCATTTCCGCCAATGCTGATATTTCAGGGAAAGTGCAAGGTAATATTGAGATAAAAGAAAATCTTATTCTCAGAGATTCCGCACAGATAATTGGAGACATAAAGACAAATAAAATAAATATAGAAAACGGGGCTGAGTTTAATGGGACTTGTACCATGAAAGACAATAAAACCGAGAAGAATATTGTAAATACAACTCCGGATCCTCTTAGCAAACAAAACAGTATGCTTGGTCAGCCGTAAAATTGGCTGTGAACAATATGACGTACAAGAAGGACAATCACGATTCCGGAAAAAACTATATTAAATACTCCGGAATTGCCTTTCAAATGATTGCTATTATTTTCATCTTCGCTTATGCAGGTAATTGGATTGACAAGCATTTCTCATTCAAAATTCCTATTTTTACACTCATTCTTTCATTGACAGGCGTAGCTTTGAGCATTTATCAGCTAATTAGAACTATCAAATGAAGCAGTTTTTCATCATACTCACCCTACTTTTCTTTGCGTTCTCAGGCATCGTTAAGTTAGTAGAAACATATATCCACATTGATAAAACAACATACGACTGGATATTTCTAAGTAACTTATATTATTTCTTCCTAACTCTTCTTCTCTTTATCATTTCGCAAATTGGACTTAAATCCAAAAATCACAAGATTTTCATCAAAACATTGGGAGTCAGCATAATTTTAAGACTTCTATTCACACTTACATTTATATCAATTGCGTTGATTATAAATAACTTAGACAGGATTCAATTCATTACTGCAAACATTCTTTTATATTTTATCTACATGGCTTTTGAAATTAAATTTTTAGCATTTAATTTGCGGCACGATTCAGCACAAGGGCAAAATGTCGAGAATATTAATAAATAAAGGGCTTTCGCAAATTTCAGGTTTGAAATTTTCATTATCACTTGTTATCTTTTCGCTCTTTTTATTTACTGGTAAACCTTTAAAAGCAGAAAACGAGACCGGACAAAAAGAAAAATTTCAACCCGGCAAAATGATCATGAATCACGTAAAAGATGCCTATGATTGGCATATTATGGATATCAATGGCAAAGCCGTTTCTATTCCATTACCTGTGATTGTTTATCATCCGGAAAGAGGTTTCGACATGTTTTTATCCTCAAAATTTCATCATGGACATGAGCCTTATCATGGTTATAAATTAAATTATAAGGCAGAACAGTTCAGACATGTATTAGAATCAGAAGATGGAAGTAGTTTCTATAATTTTTCATTAACAAAAAACAGTGCTTCAGTTGTCATTGTAACTATTCTCATAATCTTACTTTTCTCATCAGTTGCCAAAGCATATAAAAGAAGAGATGGAATGGCACCAAAAGGATTTCAATCACTGATAGAACCTATCATTCTTTTTGTTAGGGACGAAATAGCTAAACCTTCGGCAGGCAAAAAATACGAGAAATTTTTACCTTTTCTTCTCACCATATTTTTCTTTATATGGATAAACAATTTATTTGGAATCATTCCTTTTTTTCCAGGAGGAGCGAACGTAACCGGCAACATTTCTACTACTTTTGTATTAGCAATATTTACCTTTGTTATAACCACTTTCTCCGGAAATAAATTGTATTGGAAACACATATTTCTCCCTGACGTCCCCGTCTGGATGTATCCGATTTTGATCCCAATTGAGATTATGGGCGTATTCTTAAAACCCTTTGTGCTTATGCTGCGACTTTTTGCAAATATTCTTGCAGAACACATCATTGCATTGGGATTCTTCAGTTTGATTTTCATCTTTGGAGAGACTAGCGAAACATTAGGTATAGGAGTGGGAGTATTTTCGGTACTATTTACTGTATTTATGGGCTTACTTTCTTTGTTGGTTACTTTTATTCAAGCCTATGTATTTACACTTCTTTCCGCCATTTATTTCGGGATGGCAACTGAAGAACATCATTAATAAAAACAAAACTCATTACACATATAAAAAATAAATAACATGTCAATTTTAGAAATTATCTTACAAGCTGCCGCAGAAAGCGGTTTTCCTAAGTTCGGTGCTGCAGTTGGTGCAGGTTTAGCCGCAATTGGTGTTGGTATCGGTATCGGAAAGATTGGTGCAAGCGCACTTGAGTCTATCGCACGTCAACCTGAAGCTTCGGGCGACATCAGAGCTAACATGATTATCTCTGCTGCGCTTATCGAAGGTGCGGTATTCTTTGCTCTTGTAATTTGTCTGCTTATCATCCTTTAATAAACGCTATAAGGCAAAGCCGGTAGCCTAAATACCGGCATTTTTTAAAATTATTAAAAAAAGAGACTATGGATTTAGTAACTCCGGAATTCAGTTTGGTGATTTGGATGACCATTTCTTTTGGTGCATTAGTATTCATCTTGGGGAAATTTGCATGGAAACCCATTCTGAAATCACTCAAAGACAGAGAAGAATCTATTGATTCTGCTCTTAAATCTGCCGAAGAAGCCAAGGCTCAGATGGCACAAATGAAATCTGACAATGAGGCATTGTTGCATGAAGCAAGAACAGAAAGAGAAAGTATTCTCAAAGAAGCTAAGCAAATGAAAGAGCAAATCATTACAGAAGCTAAAAAATCTGCCGAAATTGAAGGTGCTAAACTTATTGAAAGAGCTAATCAGGAAATCATGAAAAGCAAAAATGCAGCTATTGAAGAACTCAAATCTCAAATTGCCGGCTTCTCAATTGAATTGACTGAAAAACTACTGAACAAAGAGTTAGCCTCTACTGACGAACAGAAGAGATTGATTGACAATCACATTAAAGATTTGGAAGTAAAACAAACAGCAAGTCAAAACTAATCATGTCAGACATTAAAATAGCAAGGAGATACGCAACAGCATTGTTTCTTAATGCCAAAGAAGGCAAACAGGCTGACCTATACAACGAAGTAAAAAATTTAGAAAAAATAACTTCAGAAAACCCTGCGCTAAGTACCTTGTTAAAAGACAAGTCTATTGATTCTTCAACCAAAATTTTAGCTCTGAATAAGATTTTCGGAAACAGTTCACAAATCATACAAAACACTTTGCATCTACTTTGTGAAAAAAAACGAGAAAACATTCTTGAAAATGTAATTAATGAGTTTTATCAGATATATGACACTCATAACAAAAGAGTTAAAGTATCTGTTACCTCTGCACTTCCATTAGATTCAACTACAGAAAATTCGATTTCAAATCTGGTGAAAGAAAAAACCGGAGCAAAGGAAATTGAATTTACAAATATCATCGACAAGTCTATCCTTGGCGGATTTGTCGTACGCTTTGGAGATACACTTGTAGATTCAAGCATAAGCAGCCAATTAAACAAAATTAAAAACGAATTTAAAATAGCATAATAGTATGACGACAGCAATTAGACCCGATGAGGTTTCGGCAATTCTGAAAGAACAAATTTCAAACTTTCGTTCAGAAGTTGAATTACAAGAAGTAGGAACTGTTCTTCAAGTGGGTGACGGCATTGCCCGTATTCATGGTTTATCAGAAGTTCAATCCGGTGAAATCATTGAGTTCTCTAATGGTGTAAAAGCAATCGTGCTTAACCTTGAGGAAGATAACGTAGGAGCTGTGCTTTTGGGTAGTTCCACCCAAGTAAAAGAAGGTGACACAGTGAAAAGAACCGGAAAAATTGCATCTATCAATGTATCTGAAAAGATGCTTGGACGTGTTGTAAATACGCTGGGCGAACCCATTGATGGCAAAGGCACTATTGAAGGTCCTTATTTCGAAATGCCAATAGAACGTAAAGCACCTGGGGTGTTGTTCCGCGAGCCTGTTAAACAACCTTTGCAGACGGGTATCAAAGCTATTGACGCTATGATTCCTATTGGTAGAGGTCAAAGAGAGTTAATCATTGGTGACAGACAGACCGGTAAGACTGCTGTGGCTATAGACACTATCATTAATCAAAAAGAATTTTACGAGAAAGGGCAACCAGTATTTTGTGTTTACGTTGCTGTAGGACAAAAAGAATCCACGGTTAAACAAATCGTAAAGACATTGGAAGAAAGAGGCGCTATGCCTTATACAGTTGTAGTTTCATCAGCTGCTTCCACCCCTTCTCCATTGCAGTTCTATGCTCCAATGGCAGGTTGTGCTATCGCTGAATATTTCCGTGATACCGGTCGTCCCGCTTTGATTGTTTATGATGATTTATCTAAACAAGCAGTTGCATATCGTGAGGTTTCATTGTTGTTGAGAAGACCCCCGGGACGCGAAGCTTATCCCGGTGACGTTTTCTATCTTCACTCTCGCTTGCTTGAAAGAGCTTGTAAACTGAACTCTTCTGATGCTATCACATCTAACATGAATGACCTTCCGGCTACTCTTAAAGGTTTAGTAAAAGGTGGTGGCTCTATCACAGCACTTCCAATTATCGAAACACAAGCAGGTGACGTTTCTGCTTATATTCCTACAAACGTAATCTCAATTACTGACGGACAGATTTTCCTTGAGTCCAATTTGTTTAACTCAGGTGTTAGACCTGCTATTAACGTGGGTATTTCCGTTTCACGTGTGGGTGGTAGCGCTCAGATTAAATCCATGAAAAAGGTCGCAGGAACATTGAAACTTGACCAAGCGCAATACCGCGAATTGGAAGCTTTTGCTAAGTTCGGTTCTGACCTTGATGCTGCTACAAAGGCTGTATTGGATAAGGGTGTAAGAAATGTGGAAGTTTTGAAACAAGGACAATATACTCCATACCGCGTTGAGCAACAGGTTGCTATCATTTATCTGGGTACTAACGGCTTGTTGAACAAAATTCCTGTGAACAAAGTAAGATCTTTTGAAGAAAGCTATATTCAGACTTTGGAAAATAAACATAAAGATATTCTAAACCAACTGGCTGCAGGCAAAATTGATGACAACATCACTGCTGTTCTTGCTTCTGTAGGTGAAGAGGTTTCTAAAGGTTTTATTTGATTTAAGTAAACTTAAAAAATGGGTAGTTTAAAAGAAGTAAGAGGTCGGATTGCGAGCACAATCTCAACACAGCAGATTACTAAGGCGATGAAGCTGGTTTCTGCTACAAAGTTGAGAAAAGCACAAACAGGTATTATGCAAATGAGACCTTATGAAAAGGCTTTGAGCAATATTCTACAGAACCTTTCCGACAGCGTTGATGACGAAAGGCTTTCTGCATTCTTTAAACACAAAGAAAAAAACAAAACACTACTCATTGTTGTTACTTCGGACAGAGGACTTTGCGGTGCGTTTAATGCCAATGTTATCAAGAAAGTAAAATCTCTGATTTCCGGCTCACACAAAGCATTGTATGAAAACAAACAACTGGAAATCATGCCCATTGGAAAAAAAGGATATGATGCGTTAAAAAAAGATGCAAACCTAATATTTAACACAAATTACATTGGACTGTTTCAAGACTTAAATAGTATCAATGCAAATGTGGCAACTGATTTTGCACTTCAATCTTATTTGAAAGATGAATATTCAACTGTTGAGGTGGTGTACAATCAGTTTAAGAATGCTGCTACACAAATTTTGGTTCACGACAGATTTCTGCCTGTACTTATTCCTGTTTCTACTGAAACTACATCAAATAACGATTACATTTTTGAACCTAACAAGATTGAAATTCTACAAGAATTGATTCCGCGCTCACTCAAAACCAAATTCTATCGCTATTTACTCGATTCATTCGCATCTGAACATGGTGCACGCATGATTGCTATGGACAAAGCTACAGACAATGCAGGTGAACTGCTTAAAGCTCTCAGACTGCAATACAACCAAGCTCGACAAGCTGCAATTACCAATGAAATATCGGAAATTGTGGGCGGTGCTGCAGCATTGGAAGGTTAATGTTTGATAGTATTCTTCTCCCTTTTTAATATTAAAACCATTTTTCACTCAATAAGGTAAGCAATTACCCAATCTTCTTTGACGGAAGTAATTTCCGGTATTTAAAAAATTGATCGATGAATACATGTTTCTCTATTTCAGCAATGTCTGGCTTTATCAAGCAAATTATTGAGCAACTGAGCTTCATCTTCAGTTAGATTTAAAACATTATTTAAGTCAGACTGAACAGCATTGGCTATTTCTGTAACTAACTTCAATCCCAAATCGGTCAGCAAAATATGACTTGCTCTTTTGTCTGTTTCTGATTGACTTCTGACTATCTGTTTGTGTGTCTCCAACTTGTCAACAATTCTACTGACATTTGAATTTCTGTCAATCATACGCGAAGCAATATCCTTAATACAAAGTCGCTCATCCACAGCACCTCGCAAGATGCGCAGCACATTAAATTGCTCGACAGTAATACCATAAGGCTTAAGAATATTGGCAACTCTATTATGCACAATTCCCGAAGTAAACAGAATATTGAGATGCGCTTTGTGCAACTCAGAGGTTTCTTTGCGTAGATTTAACTCGTTTACTATGGACACATTGCAAATATAGTCTGATTTAATGGGTATTGATATAAAGGCATTTGGCTTTGTTTAAAATACTTGGATTGATGTTTTGCAGAGTCTAATTTTGCGACATATTTAGCAATCTTTTTATTTATGCCTCAGGTTCAATATTTTAATCCTTTTGCGAATGCTCATTTTGACAAAAATACTTGTTTTCTGACGGGCGCAAGTCTTGATTCAAATGCTCAATACATACATACTTTTCCGGTGTGGGTGATGGATAGATTCGAGTTGTGGAGTCGCACTTTCAAAATGATGGACAACCACACTACCATCAGATACGAAGAAATGAAACTCCCTTGCACTAAAGAAGTCAAAATAAAATTTGAACAATTAGACAATGAAATCAAAGCCACTTTTGATGCAGGATATGAAGCGGTAAAAAAGCTGGATTCGGAAAAACTGTTTTGGTGGACAGCGCGCATAGTTTACGGTACTCTATATACTGACTTGGTGGCAGAGAAAAAAAAACAGGATGCAACCAACAAAAACCTTGAACTATCTGATACTCTCAAAGAAAGACTCAGCTTTTTTCATTTGATGTTGCAATCCATTATTCACCCTTTGAAATTTAAAGAAAAAGAACCTTGGAGTATCAGTGTAGTGAGTCTCAAATACGCCAAAGACCTTTTTAATTATCATGATGACACCATCAATTTGATGTTTTCGCTTGGTATGAAAGGGTTTGGTATCATCGTTTGTCTTCAAGACAACGGATTGATAAAAAATTATTATCAAGATATTCTAAATCAAATTGAAGATACAACCATGCACCCGGTTCAGTTTGAAGAACTTTACGGAAAGTTTTTGTACTCCAACTTCTTATTGAAAAACAAACCTAAATTCAGACTTGAAACCAACGGAAATGGAAGTGTGATTGACACCATTGCAGACGAACAAGCCCAATTTGGAAAATGGGACGACAATACCTTTGCTGCAGTATTGGCTGAATATTGGAAACCATGGGGAATTGAGGCTAAAGACATTGTCAGATTTCCGGAAGGAACCAAAAGTTATTTGGAAACCGAAAAAAGCCACGAATATATTGACCCGCTCAGCATTGACCTCCCCTTTTGATTCCGATTGTAAATTCAAAACAAATCGTAATCAAGAATAAAGTATCTTTGTATTTGCAATGTCAAAAACTTTCGTAACCCTATTGTTCATCGTGTCTGCTATGTATAGTCGGGCGGAAAACTATATAGCTCCCAGACCGGTTGAAACCTCCTCAATCATTGTTCAATTTGATGATGAAAAAGGCTTAGACAGGCTCGAAGCTCTCCATTATGCTTGGTTTGCAAAAGCAGAAACACTCTATTTACCCTATCATATTTACAAAATAGAAATTAGCGGACATGTAGAAACTGCCATCCACGACCTTTTGGGCTTATCTTTTGTCATCTCTGCACAACCCAACAGAACTTTGGAAAGACGTGCGATTACGCCCAACGATTCACTGTACAGCGAACAATGGAATATGCGTATTATCCAGATGGATTCAGCATGGAGTATCTCACAAGGCGGAAAAAATACAAGAGGCGAAGACATTGTGATTGCCATTGTGGATGCGGGATTTGATACAACTCACCCAGATTTTGGCAATAATCTTTGGGTAAATAAAGACGAAATACCCGGTAGTCCCATTGACAATGACTCCAACGGTTATGCAGGAGATTATCACGGATGGAATACCTATGCAAACAACGGAACAATCATAGACTCTATTGAATATGCTGTGCACGGAATGAGTGTAACAGGAATTATTGCTGCCGTAGGCAACAATCACATAGGCATTGCCGGAATAGGATGGAATAATAAATTTCTGCCCATTATAGGTGGTGGTAATGAAGCCGATGCCATCAAAGCGTATGGCTACATTCTGACACAGAAAAAAAGATATCTCACCACAGCCGGACAGCATGGTGCCAATATAGTTTCGGTCAATTCATCATGGGGACAAAGCGGAATGTTTGCCAACGATGCCCCAATATGGTGCTCTCTCTATGACAGCATGGGAAAATATGGAATTCTCAATGCAAGTGCGGTCAGTAATACAATAAAAGATCTGGATTTGGCAGGCGACCTCCCTACCCTTTGCCCAAGTAACTTCTTAATTACAGTTACAAGCACAGACGGAGCAGATGGCGTTCATGGCGGTTATGGCAAATCTAACGTAGATATTGGCGCACCGGGCAACGGAATTAGAACCACCGGCTCTTTTATCGAACAACGCTATAAATACTCAAATGGAACTTCTATTGCCTCTCCTCACGTGGCAGCTGTCATAGGCTTATTATATTCTGCTGCTTGCGACTCTTTCGCGCAGTATGCACAACAATACCCTGACTCAGCTGCATTGTGGATTAAATATTTTATCATGCATGGTGTGGACACCACTGCACAACTCAAAGACATTTCTGTAAGTGGAGGCAGACTCAACACATACAAATCTCTTTTGTTACTCAATGATTGGTGTAATGGCAATCTTAATATTTCTTTGTCTGCGGATACCCCTAACCAACCGAATGGTAAATCAGCCTCCAAACACTTTGTGCTTTATCCCAATCCGGGCAACTCTTCCCTAACTATTAACGGCAAGATTGACCTCATAGAACGAATAGAAATTATTGACTATACCGGCAAGATTGTGCAATCACAACATGGCGAAATGAATGTAAATTCAAACGAAGTAACCATTCAAACCACTTTTGCTCAAGGGTTATATATAATCAGGATATGGGACAAAGACGGAAAAATGGCTTGGAAAGAATTGTGGTCAAAAATATAAGAAACAAACATCTCTGTATGGCTGACACTCCTCATGTAGCTTAGCACTTTTCCTTCATAATGATATAAATTTGTACCTGCAATCATGGCTACACTCATACCTTTAGCCGAACGGCTCAGACCCGGCACGCTCAATGATTATGTTGGACAACAACATCTTGTAGGGAAAGGTGCAGTGCTGCACAGTGCCATAGTAAATCGCAATATTCCTTCGATGATTTTGTGGGGACCGCCCGGTGTGGGCAAAACCACATTGGCTCTGATTATTGCCAAAGAACTCAACAGACCTTTTTTCAATCTAAGCGCCATCAATTCAGGCGTTAAAGACATTCGCGATGTGATTGACAAGGCTGCCGCACTTAAAAAAGGGCAACAAGAACAACCCATCTTGTTTATTGACGAAATACACCGTTTTTCTAAATCGCAGCAAGACTCCTTGTTGGGTGCGGTAGAGCGGGGCTTGGTTACACTGATTGGTGCTACCACAGAAAACCCTTCTTTTGAGGTCATCTCAGCATTGCTCTCCCGTTGTCAAGTATATGTGTTGCAACATTTGCAAGAAGATGAATTGCTGGATATTATACACAAGTCTCTGCAAGAAGACGAATACCTGAAAAAGCGCAATATCATCATCAAAGAACACGAAGCATTGTTGCGGTTGTCCGGTGGGGATGCCCGCAGATTGCTCAATGTACTTGAATTAGTTGCCAATGCTGTGGGTACAGAACCATTGGAAATCACCAACGAATTTGTCCTCAAACAGGTACAACAAAACATGGCGTTGTATGACAAAACCGGAGAGCAGCACTATGATATTATTTCTGCCTTCATCAAGTCCATTCGCGGCAGTGACCCGAATGCTGCTGTCTATTGGCTTGCAAGGATGATAGAAGGTGGCGAAGATCCTAAGTTTATTGCCCGAAGATTATTGATTCTGGCTGCCGAAGATATCGGCAATGCTAATCCTAATGCGCTTTTGCTCGCCAATACTTGCTTTCAAGCAGTTGAAGTCATCGGATATCCTGAATGTAGGATCATTCTTTCTCAAACCGCGATTTACCTCGCTACCTGCGCCAAGAGTAATGCCTCTTACCTTGCCATTGACAAGGCATTAGAATTAGTACGCAACTCCGACAATCTTGCTGTACCTCTGCACTTACGCAATGCCCCAACAAAACTCATGAAGAATCTCAACTATGGCAATGATTATCAATATGCACATAATTTTGATGGGAATTTTGTCAACCAAGAATTTTTACCCGAAGCAATCAGTGGTACGGTGTTTTACGACCCCGGTCAAAATCCGGCTGAAAACACACTCAGAGAAAAGCTCCGAAAGAATTGGGGCAAAAAATACGGGTATTGACCTGCTTATCGCGGAGAATCAACATATCTAACCCTTGTGAACAGACGCATATCACACTCAGATTGTGTTTGCTTAAACTCTCCCATTTCGCAGGTTCTTGGGTGGCTAATAAATAGAAATGAACCGTCAAAAATGGTGGAAAAGTTGAAGAATCAGAAGTACGCACTTATCTCGAATCCATTTGCTTTGCATAATTCGGATGTTGAGCAAATTAAACATGCTTGCAAAAACAAATGGGCAAAACAATTAACACATACATAATGCTAATATTGGGGGCACTTTTTGCACTAAGCACTCAATCATGCAAAAGTCGAAAGAAGCCTGTTAATACAAGCACAACCGCCATATCAGCCGACAATTTTGCACGTATTTTTCAAGACAAAGCCTCCGACTGGGATTTATTTTCGTGTAAACTCAAAGTGGACTACAGTGATGGTGGTTCCAGCATGGCTGTCAATGCCTCGTTGCGCATGAAACGCGACAGTCTTGTTTGGGTATCTGTGTCGATGTTGGGTTTTGAAGCTGTGCGGGCATTCATTACCAAAGACTCATTTTACATAATGCAAAAAATGCCGCGAAAATCCGTCATGGCAAACAACATTCAAGCCCTGAGCCACTACATAGGCACTCCGGTTACGCTGCAACAGTTACAAAACCTAATCTTAGGCAACTTGATTTTAGACCCTAAAAGTTATCGTTGGAGCGAATCTCCTGACGAAGGTATTTTTTATCTGAAAGGGCGCAAAGACTCTTTGGAAGTTACGCAAAGATATTACTTCAAGGATATCGCTCCGTTAGATGTCCTTATTCGCAGCCTGTCTGTTTACAACAAAACCACCATAACCTATACCGGCACACAGCCGAGCAATCTCAAACCCGTCCCATCCGGTTGTAATATCAAAATCGAAGATGCTCCGCAAGCAGACCCCATTCAGGTTAAAATTGAAATACTTTCTCCCGAATTTCCTACTAATCTCACATTCCCTTTTTGACATGCACATAAACAACGCCATCATTAAATCTTTTGCACTTTTGGTTGTAGTCATTGGAATGGAGCTGAATGCCCATACACAAGACCGGAAAACTTTGGAAAAAAAGAGATTACAGGCGGAAAAAGAAATCAGTTTAACAAAAAAAATATTAGAACAAACCGGCAAAGAGAAAAAGGACAATTTGCACGCACTCTTAGCAATCAAAAATCTAATTAAAGTCCGAGAAAGACTGATATACACACTCTCACAACAAATCACGGAAGTAGAACAAGAACTTGTCAATCAAAAAAGTGATTTGGGTGTACTCGAAAAAAGATTAGAATCCGAAAAAGCCAATTATGCTAAACTGATTGTTCATACTTATAAAACGCGGGGCACTTTTAATGAAATCACCTTTGTTTTCTCTTCTACCGGCTTCTTTAATGCACTCACCCGACTTAAATATCTAAAGTTATTCAGCACAGAACAAGACAGACTTGTACACTCCATTCAAGACAAAAAAATACAGATAAATGATGCGATTGTTCGGCTTGAAACCCTCAAAACAGAACTGGAATCACTTTTATCACAGCGCATGGACGAGAGAAATCAACTGGAAATAAACAAGACAGAAAAAGACGAAATGGTGAAAACCTTGTCAGGCAAAGAACAAGAGCTAAAATCCAAATTGCAGAAACAACAAGCTGCATTCAACGAACTCAACCGACAAATCAAACTCGCCATTCAACGAGAAATGGAAGAAGCACGCAAGAAACGAGAAGCAGAAAACAAGAAAAAAGGCAAACCCAATGACAACAAAGAAGGAGTTACTATACTGACCCCGGAGGCATTGGCTTTGTCAAATGAGTTTTCCGGCAATAAACTCAAACTACCCTGGCCTACCGAGACGGGATTTGTCAGTCAGAAATTCGGCAACAACGCACACCCTACTTTGTCGGGTATATATATTGAAAATAATGGGATTGACATTGCAACCCAGCATAGTTCGAAGGCACGTGCCGTGTTCAAGGGCGAGGTCGTTACTATTTTTCAGGTGCCGGGAATGGGAAAAGCTGTATTAGTGAACCATGGCGAATACTATACCGTCTATGCACGTTTGGATGAAGTTTTCGTAAAACAAGGTCAGAAAGTCAATACCAAAGAATCGCTAGGAACCATCTTTACAGACGAAAGCGGCAAAACAGAACTCCATTTTGAGATATGGAAAAACACGGACAAACTCAACCCCGAACAGTGGCTCATGAAACGATAGGGATTTACCGGTACGATTCAAACAAAATTTCGCTCCCTTAGACTCGTCCCAATACATTACTATAGGGCTGTTCATGGACAAAGGCATGATGGATTCTTCTTTCTTTTGGCACAGGGGAAGAACTTTTAGTATATTTGTACAACACTACAACATAGATATTATGAAAACACTATTGAAAAACAGGAACTTATGGCTTATTTCCCTTGCATTGGTTTTGCTTTTTTCATGCAAGAAAAACGAACCCTTTGATGGCACGTTTGAACTTAGCGGAACTGTGTTTGACGAACTGACGGGCAAGCCCATTGCTTATGCAGATGTGAGAATAATTGAAAGAGAAAGAGGCTGGATGGTTGGCTATGCAGGCAAATTGGTTGGCTCTCAAACAGCCAATAAGAAAGGGGAGTTTGTTATTTCTTTTCCTGCCAAAGAGGAAGGTTTCTCCTATGAAATTGTTGCTACAGAAAATAATAAATATTTTGAAGACAACAATCCTCCTTGGGTAGAATTTACCAAAACAGGCAAAGGAAGGCAGGATATTACTTTGATGCCTAAAGGGTATTTAAAACTTCATATAAAAGGGAACAAAGGAGGATGGACGATGTCAGGGGGGGGGGGGATTTGGGGAGACATTATTCAGGTGCTGATACAATTAAAATTATTGCTTATACTCCCAATAAGGTTCAAAAAATCACTTATGTTGTAAGGGATGTAAACGATAATATTTTAAATACTCAAAAATTTGAAGTTCTTATCCCCCCCCCCCCCAGACACGGCTTATTATCTAATAGAATTTTAACACAAAAGAAATAAAAATATGAGAACAATTAGACACATTTTAGCGGCTTGCCTCGTTTTGGCAGGTGCTTATAACGCACAAGCGCAAATTTTAAATAATATCGGGCTAAAGGGTGGAATTTCCATTTCTAATCAAAAATATTATTTCAAATCAATGATCGAAAATTTAGATAAACGACTGCCCATCCTTTCGCTTTCATACGCAATCAATGGAGAGATTTTTAATTCAAAACACTTTAATATGAGCACCGATATCGGCTATACATCTAAAGGCTGTGTGTTAAAAATCCCTTATACTCAGATTGACATGCCTGAAGGAAATGGTACTTACAGCTACCTTGACAGCCGTTTTACATTCCTCTTTTTCAATGCAATGGTAAAATACAAATATCCTGTTCGTAGTATCACTCCATACATATTGGGGGGGTGAGGGCGGATTTTAACATAGCTTACACTTCAGACTTGGATTACACCTCCATAAAAAATTATTTTAAACGTCCTGTGTGGGGTGGTGTTATTGGGGTGGGGATAGATTACAGAATTCAAGACTTGGGATTTTTTGCCGAAGGACAATACCACCCCGATTTTACTAAGTTTATTGACATTCCTGTTGCTCAAAACAATGTCGGACTAACCGTAACCAACACAGCAGCCCTTGTCAATCTCGGCATTCGGTACTTTCTCACCTCTGCCAAGTAAACACCCTGCTCGCCATTTTATACTGCAAAGCGGCTGTCTTGTCTTTGCCTAATTAGGTTAATTTTGTGCGCCCAAAACAGTGAAAAAAAAGAAATTTGACATTATTCCGTCCATTTTGATAGAACGTGCCGGAGGCGAAGGTAAATCAATAGCACATATAGACGGCAAAGTGGCTTTTGTGAAATATGCTGCCGCAGGCGACATTGCCGACCTGAGACTTACCCGCGTAAAAGGCAAATACATAGAAGCCGAAATCCAGCTCCTCATCACCGAAAGCCCTGTTCGCCAGCAAGCTATTTGCGAACATTTCGGAACTTGCGGTGGCTGTCAATGGCAACATGTGAAATATGCAGACCAACTGCAAATCAAAAATCAATGGGCTTTGGATTGTCTCCACAGAATAGGCAAAATAGACATCGAAGAAATCTGTCCGCCAATGCCTGCACCCGCCACAGAGGGGTATAGAAACAAGGTCGAGTTTACCTTTTCAGACAAATGTTGGGAAGCACATTTTGACAAAGAGAACCCCAAAGGCTTAAAAGGACTTGGATTTCACATCCCCGGCAGGTGGGACAAGGTGTTGGATATTCACCAATGTCATTTGGCTCCCGAACTCTTGAACCAAATCCAAAACAGACTCAAAGAAATAGCTATGACCCTCCAATTTGAGTTTTGGAATACACGCGAACAGACCGGCTGGCTGCGCAATCTGCTTTTGCGAACCTCCTCACAAGGCGATTTGATGGTGATTTTAGCCGTCAAAGAACACAAACCCGAACAGATTCAACTACTTTTTGATACCCTATCCGAGGAGTTTCCACAAGTAAATTCATGGATGTATGCTGTCAATGACAAAAGGAATGACAGTTGGACAGGCTTAGAACCCATTGTTTACAAAGGCAAAGGCTTCATGGAAGAACAAATGGAAGACCTGCGATTCAAGATACGTCCTTTTTCATTCTTTCAAACTAATTATAACCAAGCACTGAACCTGTATAAACTTGCACGTGAGTGGGCACAGATTGCAGACAATGACATTGTGTATGACCTTTATACCGGCACAGGTACGATTGCATTATTTGTAGCCAAACTTGCCAAAAAAGTAATAGGTTTGGAATATGTTGAAAGCTCGATAGCAGATGCCAAAGACAATGCGAATATCAACGGACTCAACAACACATACTTCCAAGCCGGAGATATGAAAGACCTGCTCAACGCAGATTTCTTTGCAACACACGGACAACCGGATATTATCATCACAGACCCTCCCAGAGACGGCATGCACCCTGATGTTATTCAAGCCATTCTGAATGCACTACCCGCAAGAATTGTGTATGTGAGTTGCAATCCGGCAACCCAAGCACGCGATTTGGCTTTGTTGTCAGAGAAATATACAATCAAAAAATCCCAAGCAGTAGATATGTTCCCACACACGTCACACATAGAAAATGTGGTGTTATTGACACCCAAATCTACTGTGAGATAAGAAGTTTTTTAACTGAATAAGGCTATATTTGCCCCTCCAAAAAAACATAAGCAACAATGACAACAACAAGCACATACACACCCTACAAAGTGAAAGACATTTCACTGGCAGAATGGGGCAGAAAAGAAATCAACCTTGCCGAAGCCGAAATGCCAGGCTTAATGTCAATCCGCAAAGAATTCGGAGCACAAAAGCCCCTCAAAGGAGCGCGTATTGCAGGCTGTCTGCACATGACCATTCAAACTGCGGTATTGATTGAAACCCTTGTAGAACTTGGCGCAGAGGTTACATGGTCTTCCTGCAATATTTTTTCAACCCAAGACCATGCAGCAGCAGCCATTGCCGCCAAAGGCATACCCGTATATGCATGGAAAGGAATGAACGAAGAAGAGTTTGACTGGTGCATTGAACAAACCTTGTTCTTTGGCGAAGAGCGCAAACCCCTAAACATGATTTTAGATGATGGAGGCGACTTAACCAATATGGTTTTTGACAAATACCCTCAATTAGCAAAGGAAATCAAAGGATTGAGCGAAGAAACCACAACCGGAGTGATGCGTCTTCACCAAAGAGAACAAAAAGGCACCTTGCTTGTGCCCGCTATCAACGTGAATGACTCTGTAACCAAATCAAAATTTGACAACAAATACGGTTGCAAAGAATCATTGGTGGACTCTATCAGACGCGCCACCGACCTGATGCTTGCCGGCAAAGTAGCAGTTGTTGCAGGATATGGAGATGTGGGCAAAGGCAGTGCACAATCTTTGAATGGAGCAGGATGCAGAGTGTTAGTTACTGAAATAGACCCTATTTGTGCATTACAAGCCGCCATGGATGGATATGAAGTAGTAACTATGGACGAAGCGGTTACACGAGCCAATATTTTTGTTACCGCCACCGGAAACATGAAAATCATTGTGGACAAGCATTTCAAGAATATGAAAGATAAGGCTGTGGTGTGCAACATAGGTCATTTTGACAATGAGATTGATATGGCGTGGCTGAACAAAAATTACGGTCATACTAAAATCAATGTGAAGCCACAAGTTGATATCTATAACGTGGACGGCAAAGATATTATCATCTTAGCCGAAGGGCGACTGGTCAATTTGGGTTGTGCCATGGGACATCCATCGTTTGTGATGAGTAATTCGTTCAGCAACCAAACACTGGCACAGATTGAACTTTGGAATCATGCGGACAGATACGAAAACAGGGTTTATACACTCCCAAAACATTTAGACGAAAAAGTAGCATCCTTGCACCTTGCACACGTAGGTGCTAAGTTGGAAAAACTCACTCCTGAGCAAGCCGAATACATTGGAGTTTCGCAAAACGGACCTTTCAAATCCAATGAATACAGATATTAAAATCAGGTTAACAAACCTATAAGAAAAAAGCCCCGAAATCGGGGCTTTTTTTGTTTGCGGAGAGACGGGGATTCGAACCCCGGGTACCGTGAAGTACACTTGCTTTCCAGGCAAGCCCGATCGACCGCTCCGGCATCTCTCCTGTTCCCTTTTCGGGGTTGCAAAAATAATCAAATAGTTGAAGCTGCGAAATGTATTTGCAGGATTGTGTGCAAGAATATGAGATTCACGCAAGGCAGCATCAATCAAGAAGATTCACGTTTTGCTTATATCAAACTATGCCTCACTTGACAGCTTTAAACTCTAAATAATTGCTTTGCATTTCTATGAGTAATATCTGCAATCTCCTCGAGAGTCATACCCTTAACCTCAGCCAACTTCTCTGCAACATGTAAAATAAAGGCACTTTCGTTTCGTTTGCCACGCATAGGAACGGGTGCCAAATAGGGTGAATCTGTTTCTAATACAATACGGTCTAAATCAAGCTGCTTAAGAACTTCATCCAATCCGGCTTTTTTGTATGTCAACACACCTCCAATCCCTAAATACAGTCCTAAATCAAGAATTTGTTTTGCTTGTTCGATAGTGCCTGTAAAACAATGGAAAACACCTGAAATTCCTTTGTTGTGAGGCTTATTCAAAATGGCAATGAGTTCGTTTATAGATTCTCTGGCATGGATAATTATAGGCAAATTCGTTTGTTGGCTCCATTTTACATGCCTTTCAAAAGACTTCACTTGAATGTCAAAAGTGCTTTTGTCCCAATACAAATCAATACCTGTTTCGCCAATGCCATAGTATTGGTTGCGGTTTGCAAAAAGTTCATTTTCAATTTTGTCAAGCACTTCTGCATAATTGTCTTTCACATCACATGGATGTAGTGCGAGCATTGCATACATAAGTCCCGGATATTGTGCAGCCAAAGCATTCATTGGCGCAATGCTATCAAGGTCGATGTTGGGCAGAAAAATTTTCTCAATGCCTGCTGCCTGCGCCCTTGCAATCATATCGCCACGGTCAGCATCAAATTCTGTTACAAACAGGTGGGAGTGCGTGTCAATGAGTTTTACCATTCCAACTTTTCTTTATTCAAAAAGGCAGCAATACCTTTTTTACAATCCTCAGTGGCGCGAGCCTTGGCATTAGTTTGTGCTGCATATTCAAGTGCATTGGCATATTCTGACGGCATTTTATAAAACATTTCTTTGATGAGCTTCATAGAATCTGCGGAGTTGCGCGAAGCAAGTTTATGTGCAAAATCTAACACAAAATCATCTATTTTGTCAAGGGCAACAACTTGATTAATTAATCCCATGTTCATGGCTTCTTCGGCTTTAATCATTCTTCCGGAGAGGAGCATATCTTTGGCTTTCCCTTCGCCAATCTTTTTGCTCAAAAAAACCATCACAATGGCGGGAACAAAACCAATTTTAACTTCTGTATATGCAAAAGTGCTTTGAGGTTCTGCAAAGCTAAAATCACACACAGTAGCCAATCCGCACCCTCCAGCTATGGCCGCCCCTTTTATTTTGGCTATTACCGGCTTGGGAAAAGTATAGATGGTTTGAAATAATTGCATCAGGTGGGTTGAGTCTGCGAGATTTTCGTCATAGGTGTTGTTTTGCAATTTTTGTAAGTATTCCAAATCGGCTCCGGCACAAAAGGATTCACCGGCACCTTCCAAAATCACTACTTTGCATGACTGATTATTTTCTACTTGTGCAAAAGCAGATTTCAACTCACTCACCATCACATCATTGAGGGCATTGTGCTTATCAGGACGATTCATAATCACCCGTGCTATTCGGTTGGCATATTCAATTTTTATCAAATCTGGCATAGTGCACAAAAGTAAGTTATAATTGCTGTTATGTTTTGGGTCTCGTAATTGCGGAACGAGCATATTAACAGCTTTGAAGAGCGTCCATTAGGGTTTGGGATGAACACTCACAAAGCGATCAATATTTCTGGACATTTCAATTCTTGTAACAAAAGATTTTACAATGCGTTCATAGAGTTCATCCCCCAGAATTTTATCTTCAACTCCACCGTCAATATTGGGATTATCATTCACTTCTATTACATACACCTTATCACCCACTACTTTTAAATCCACTCCGTACAAACTATCTCCCATCTGTGCAGCCGCTTTGAGCGCACTATTGAGCACCTTTGCAGGAACTTCTGAGATGGGCATTGTTGCATAAGCTCCTTCTCTGTCTTTTGATTTGGAATTCCAGTTGAGAATTTGCCAATGATTTTTTGCCATAAAATATTTGCATGCATAAAGCGGCTGATTATCAAGCACGCCTATTCTCCAATCAAACTCGGTGGGCAAATACTCTTGTACTAATATCAATTCCGATTTGACAAAAAGATTTTTTAGATTATTCTCTAATTCCTGACGGTTCTTGACCTTGGAAACTCCTATAGAAAAAGACCCGTCAGGGCTTTTGAGTATCATTGGGTATTCTATTCCGATTAGTTCCTTGTCAAGATTGCTATGTTTGTTGAGTACAATGGTTTTGGGTGTAGCGATGTGATTGTGCAACAACCTTTCATAAAGAAATATCTTGTTTGAACAACGCAGAATAGACCAAGGGTCGTCCATTACAACCAATCCCTCTGCATAAGCTTTGCGCGAAAAAAGATAGGTGTGGTTATTTACATCGGTTGTTTCTCTTATGAATAATGCATCAAATTCGCTCAGGCGGTTATAGTCATCTCTTGTAATAAACTCAGCATACACATCACATTCATCTGCGGCATTCTTGAGTCTTTTCAGTGCAAGTCTGTCAGATGGCGGATGAGCTTCATCCGGGTTGATGAGTATGGCAAGACAGTATGTATAATTCTTGAGCTTAGCAATAGAAAATCTTTTGATTTTGAAATATTCTTTGGCATAAGTCTGCACAATTTCGAAATCAGTTGGCTCTATCTCTTTGAGAGTAAGAGGTTTGAGTTTTTTAATCTGCCATTTATCATTGGCAAAAGTGAACTGAACTTGAAACATGAGAATTTCAAACATCTGATAGAGTTTTTTCGACAAAAGTTTATAGCATTCATCCTGAGTTTGTCCAAAATAGACATTAAAAGTATGAATATGAGATTTGCATTTGGCAAGTTCTTTCTGAATCAACTCGTCCAAATCATCTGCAACTGAACGAATCAAATGCAAATCCTTAAAATCACGTATGGTTGTAACGGTTGGAATAACGCGCTGATCCCGAGCAGCTGCGAGTAAAGACACATAATATCCCAAACTTTGGTATCGATAGGAATTGGAAAGGTTGAAAATACGGGCTTTTTTGTCCGCCACATCGTCAATATTATTAATATAATCAGCAGTGGACATGATTTCAACATCTTCAATATTCAAGTTCCATTTCTTGGGGTTGTCCACCACAATTACATTGGTCAATTTGTTATTGGGCAAGTGATTGGTGAGATTGCGCACCATTTTGAATGCATGCCTTCCTTGTGAGTAGTAATCAGGAATCTGTCGCACAAATTCATAACCATGACGTTTATACCATTGAAATAATTCCTCATTTTCGGCATCTAATTCAAGAGAAATATATTGCACATGCTTGGATGTGGCTATATTCACAATATGGTCTAACAATTTCTCGCCTATCCCCATTCCTTGGTATTGGAGCAGAATACCAATAGAATACAACCTGATACTATTCTTATGAAAATGAAGGATAATGCTACCTACAGAATTGACAATTCCGTTTTGAGTTATTTCCGCAATCCAAACTTCTTGAGAGGGGCTTTTCAGACTCCATTGCAATTGCCTTCTATTGCTTTGCTGAAAAGCAGAGAATGCTGATTTTTCAATTGATTCCAGAAGGTCGAGTTCGTTCACTCCTGCCCTTCTAATCGAAATAGTCATCTATGTAATTTGCGATTTTCTAACAGCAATACTATGATTATTTCCTACACATAATCAGTGAGTGTTTAACATGTGCACAAGTATTTGCATTAGACAAATAACGAGAATAAAGCCATTTAAAACCAAACAACAAGAAAGCTAATAAATATGACATTACATTTGTGCACTCTATGCAAGAACGAATATTTACCGTTAGTACTATCAAAGCAGAGGGGTTATTTTATGCTCTCTTTATCATTGCCGCCTTTTTGGGCTTCATTTCTTTGCTTTCTTTCGGTATCACATTCTTAGTCATTTTTGGTGTGATTTTGTCAATTGCTTTTGTTGTGCTGCGAATCAAGTTAGCCGGGAGGTATTATATCAAAGTGAATGACAAAGGCATTGAGTTTCGCACCAATATTTTTAACAAACCGGCTTTTTTGGCATGGGATATCGTTGACAGAGTAAGTTTTCATATTTATGAGATTAATCTTAGATTGAGAAACAGCAACCGTGTGATTAATTTCCAGACCAACTACCTCAATAGCGTAGATGTAGAAGTTTTCACTGAACTTGTTAGAGAACAATTCAAAAGAGTCAGTGCTTGTGATACTATCAAAGCATAGTTTGTTGCATTTGGACGACATTTATTTCCTGCATTTTAATAATCTATTACTTTTGCCTGAAATTTAGAATCCATGAAGTACACACAACTTGACAGTTCAATATTTGTTGAAAATAGAAAAAGATTTACTGAAAAACTCAAACCCGGCAGCATTGCTATCATTACCTCCAACTACGAATACTCTTGGAACGGTGATGCTACGCATAAATTCAAACAAAACTCAGACTTATTTTGGTTGACAGGAATTGATCAAGAAGATTCATTTTTAGTCCTTTTCCCGGACTGCCCAATCACTGAATACAAAGAGGCTCTTTTTTTGGTAGAGACCAATGCTTCCATTGCCACTTGGAACGGACATAAATATACACAAGAAGAAGCTTTCGAAACTTCCGGAATTAAAAATGTATTTTGGAATGACAATTTCCCTGAAAAACTGCGTGCAGTAATCAATATGGCAGAATACGTGTATCTATCAATCAATGAAAACGATCGCTACACTTTCAATTCGCCTTACAAACCATTGGACTTTGCCTATAGCCTGAAAAGAATGTTTCCCTTGCACAAGTACGAACGTGCCGCACCTATTCTTCAACGTTTGCGTTCACTCAAATCAGAAAAAGAGTTGGCAATCATGCGTCAAGCGGTAGCCATACACAAAAAAGCTTTATTAAGGGTATTAAAATTTGTTAAGCCCGGTGTGGGTGAATGGGAGATAGAGGCAGAGTTAATTCACGAGTTTATTAGAAACCGAGGCAATGGACACTCGTTTTCACCTATTGTAGCAAGCGGTCCCTCTGCTTGTGTGTTACATTATGTTGAAAATAATAAAGTATGTGAAGATGGACATTTACTATTGCTTGACACCGGATGTGATTATGCAAATTATGCCAGTGACATGACACGTTGTATGCCCATCAACGGTCGTTTCAGCCCCAGACAAAAGCAAGTTTACAACGCAGTTTTAACCGTGATGCGTCAGGCAAGAGAATTGCTCAAACCGGGCACCATGCTTATGGAATATCACAAAGAAGTGGGTGTCTTGATGGAAAAACAACTGGTTGACTTGGGACTGTTAACCATGAATGACATTCACAATCAAGACCTTAACAATCCTGCATATAAAAAATATTTTATGCACGGAACCTCTCACTTCCTTGGCATTGATGTGCATGATGTAGGAATGCGTTATGAACCCATGCAAGCGGGGATGACTTTTAGCTGCGAGCCCGGCATTTATATCAAAGAAGAAGGGATTGGAGTGAGAATCGAAAATGAGATTTTGATTGGCAAAGAAAAATTCACCGATCTCATGGATGAAGCTCAAATGCCAATTGAAGTCGAAGAGATTGAAGATTTGATGAATTAAGTTATAACAATGGTTATAGCACGTTCTCGAGTCAGATTAAAAACAAATAAAGCAATCGTAATTTTATCTATATTTGCGCGTTTTACAAGAAATGCCTCTGCACTTCATTTTAAATAAGTTTTATCTTTTTATATTCGGGTTGTCAGCCATTGTGATTGCGGGCTGTTCATCCAATAGCAAAATAGCCAAATCGGGCACTCCTGATGAAAAATATGAATTGGCTAAAATCTACTATAAAAAAGGCTCTTATGAGCGAGCACTCCCTATTTTTCAGGAATTGATGGGCAAATTCAGGGAGTCCAACAAAGTAGAGGAAATTTATTATTACATCGCCTACTGTTTTTATGGAATGGGAGATTTTGAAACAGCTGCCAGCCATTTTTATAACTTTACAGAATCCTTTTATAACAGCAGCAAGACAGAGGAATGTTTTTTCATGTATTGCATGTGTCAATACTACGCCTCCGACCCTCCGTACCTTGACCAGAGTTTGACAACAAGAGCCATAGAAAACTTCCAACTCTTTCTTAATTTATTTCCGACAAGCAAATATCGAGAAGAAGCCAATCAAAACATAGACAATCTCAGACGAAAACTTAAGCAAAAAGCCTTTGACAATGCCATGATTTATTATAAGATGGAAGACTACAAGGCTGCCATTGTTACTTTTACAGTATGTCTGGAGACCTATCCTGATATTGAAGAAAAAGAAGAAATTGAGTTTTTGATTTTTAAGAGTGCATACAAATATGCCTCATTGAGCATCAGAGAGAAGCAAATAGAACGTTACACAGATGCCATGAAGTACTATGAAGAATATGTTTCCAACTATCCAAACAGCACAAGCAGCTTTTTTAAGGAAGCCGCTAATTTGAAAGATAAAATATCAGATAACATTAATAAATTAAACAAATAATAACCGTATAAAATGAGCTTATCAGAAATTCAAAAAAAATCAAGAGAAACCGCAGAAGCCTGGGATATTCGCCAACTTGACAAAGACACAAAGAATATTTACAAAACGCTTGCGATTGTATCTAAAAGATCTAATCAACTGACCGTTCAGATTAAGGAAGAATTAACCAAAAAGTTAGAATCCTTTGCTGCAGAACACGACAATTTGGAAGAGATTTTTGAAAACAGAGAACAGATTGAGATTTCTACTTATTACGAAAAACTGCCAAAACCTACCTTGATGGCTTTGGAAGAATTTGTAGAAGACAAAATCTACTACAGAGCACCCGAAACCAACTCGGATGGATTTTAAGGGAAAACGAATCATCATTGGAATTACTTCCAGCATAGCCGCCTACAAAGCGGCTTTTCTCGTTAGGGAGCTTGTCAAATCAAATGCAGAAGTGCAGGTGATTATGACCAAAGATGCAACAGCCTTTGTTACACCCCTAACCTTATCAACCTTATCCAAAAGACCTGTTTATATAGATTTCTTCAAACCGGAAAATGGTGAATGGACAAATCATGTCGAGTTGGGTTTGTGGGCAGACATTATGCTCATAGCTCCAGCTACTGCCAATACATTGGCTAAAATGGCAACCGGAATTTGCGATAACCTATTGTTGGCAACCTATCTATCTGCAAAATGTCCCGTATTCTTTGCCCCCGCAATGGATTTGGACATGTATGCACACCTTACAACCAAAGACAATATCCAAACACTCATAAACCACGGCAATCATCTGATTCCGGCAGTTAACGGTGAACTTGCGAGTGGTTTGTATGGAGAAGGCAGAATGGCTGAACCGGCTGATATTCTTAATATCCTGCAAAATTATTTTAATCCTACTTTAAAGGGTAAGCACATATTAGTAACTGCGGGACCTACTTATGAAAAGATTGACCCTGTACGCTTTATTGGCAACTTCTCCAGTGGCAAAATGGGATTTGCTATTGCGCAAGCATTTGCAGAAAAAGGAGCAATCGTCAACTTAGTCAGCGGCACAACCGGCATCAAAGCTAATCACGCAAATATCAAGGTGCACAGCATTGTGTCGGCTGATGAAATGTTTGACAAGTGTATGAAACTTTTATCCAAATCGGATTACATTGTGATGTCTGCAGCAGTGGCGGATTTCAAGCCTAAATCTATTGCAAAGATAAAAATCAAAAAAGAAAAGTCTGATTTTGATACCATTGAACTGATTCCCAACAAGGACATTCTATTTGAAATGGGAAAAAAGAAGACCACAAAGCAGATTCTAGTAGGTTTTGCACTGGAAGATAGAAACGAAATTGCCAATGCAAAAGCAAAAATAAAGAAGAAAAATTTGGATTTTATTGTGCTTAACTCTATGAATGACAAAGGCGCAGGCTTTGGCTCCGACACCAATAAAGTTACGCTTATAGATAAAAAATCAAAAACAATAGAGTTGCCATTGGCTAGTAAAAATGAAATTGCACGACAACTCGTTGAATTAATTACACAATGAAAAGCATTTTAAACCGCATATTTTTACTTCTGTTTTTGGGGACATCCTTTGTTTCACAGGCACAGGACATGAACTTTAATGTCAATGTCATATCCACACAAGTTCAACTCAGCGATAAAAGTATTTTTACAAGTCTTCAAAATTCCGTAATCCAGTTCCTTAATGGCAGAAAATGGAGCAAAGACCGTTTTTTGCAACAAGAGCGTATCATGGTCAATATGATTATTGAAGTAACCTCGTATGATCCCGGCTCAAATTCGATGATAGCTAACATTCAGTTGCAAAGCCTCAGACCTGTTTACAAATCAGGCTATACATCCATGTTAACCAACTTCCGAGAAGAAGGAGTTTCTTTTACATATCAAGCCTTTCAGTCCATGGATTTTCAGGAGAATAGCAATGTCTATAATCTGACAGGGATATTGGCTTATTATGCCTATATTATTATGGGAATCGACTATGACAGTTTTGGCGAACTTGCGGGAACCCCCTATTACCAACAAGCCAAGAGCATTCTGGATGCTTCTCAAAGTATTCAAGGTTGGCGTCCGAATGACGGAGTACGAGACAAGAACAGATATTATTTGTTGGACAACTTGCTTAATGATCGTTTCAAACCTTTGCGACTGACCATTTATCAATACCATAGGAAAGGGCTTGACATCATGTATAAGGATGTGGAAGCCGGACGTAAGGAGATTGAAGAATCTCTCAAAAATATTCAGGATTTGTGCAGAAGCCAACCCAATTCAATGATGATACGTAATTTCTTCTTGGTTAAACACAACGAAATCATTGAAATTTATAAGCAGGCTACAGTTGCAGAAAAGAACAGAATTATTGACATGCTCAAAAAGATGGATGTAGCCAATGCCGGAGAATATGACAAAATCAGGCAGTCATGACGGATATCAACGGTTTGGAATCTGTTTATTTTTTTGATTCTGTATCAGATTTAAACCTATTTATACAGAAGCAGAATAGCTCACAAATCAATTTTCTGTGCGATTCAAACACCTACCAATATTGCTTCCTACCCTATTTTAACAGTAACACATATTCGGTCATCACTATTGCACCGGGTGACCACAACAAAAACCCGCAACAATTATTCTTTGTTTGTGAAGAATTACTCAAACTACACGCTGACAGAGATGCGCTGCTCATTAATCTTGGGGGCGGCATGGTTTGCGACCTTGGTGGAATGACCGCTTCGATTTTCAAAAGAGGTATCCGATTTATCAATATCCCAACAACCACGCTTGCAATGGCAGATGCAGCATTAGGAGGCAAAACCGGAATCAACTTAGGCTTGGTTAAGAATGCTTTGGGAACTTTCCATCATGCCAATAGTGTATGCATTGCAACAGATTTTATTAAAACTTTACCCCAAAGAGAACACATATCAGGTTTTGCCGAAATAATAAAAATGCTCCTGCTATTTGATTGCAAAGAGTGGAACAAAATTGCACAACACCCCGCCATTCCTGCTGCTGACAATCCTCTCCTATCCGGCTACATCAAAGCTGCCTTGGCTGCAAAAGGAAAAATCGTACAACAAGACCCATTTGAAAAAGGAATACGCAAATCACTTAACTACGGACACAGCATAGGGCATGCTATTGAAGCCGTGTACAATGAAAAATCAGATACACTGCTGCATGGTGAGGCAATATTTTGGGGCATACAATTAGAAAATTTAGTAGCCAATCAGATGGGTATAATGTCGAGCGAATGGGCGGTAAATATTAATTCTACTTTATCTCAAATATTCCCACTTCCTACACAAATCAACAAGATTGATAAGATTATTGAAAGTTTGCGCAACGATAAAAAAAACAAAGACGAAAAAATTCAAATGACTTTGCTAAAAGAACCGGGATTATTTGTCATCAATGTAGAAGTTCCCCTTGATATTGTAAAGCATACACTCAAACACTTCAACAATCTATGAGCAACGCTATCCTGAAATATCACAAAAGCCTTTCCAAGGATTTTGAAATTAATGTGCCGCTATCAAAAAGTATCTATAACCGTCTTCTTATTCTCAAAAAACTCTATTTCCCAAATCTTGTTTTACTGAACAAATCCGACTCCAATGACAGTATATTGTTAGAGAATCTTCTGACTCAATCTTTTAATAATACAACACTTGAAGCTCAAGATGCCGGAACGGTCTTCAGATTTTTAACTGCATTGTTAGCAATTTCTCCATCAAATTGTTTGTTAACCGGCACTTCCAGAATGAAAGAGCGACCTATTGCAGGTTTGGTTGAGATGTTACAAAACATAGGCGCACAAATAACTTATGAAGAAACGCACGGATTTCCACCGTTGAGAATCAATGGAAAACCTTTGACAGGAGGTATTACTCTAAAAACAGAAAATAAGCAAAGCAGTCAATTTTATTCTGCAATGGCAATGATTGCCCCCGCTTTCTCCAAAGGTCTTACCCTTGTTTTGCCTGAGAACTTGGGTTCAAAACCATATTGGGACATGACGCTCAAATGTATGGAGCAGCTTCGCATACCCTTTACCCGGCAAGATGAATTACAATTTTTCTTTCCTCATTTTGAAAAAAATACAAGTATAATTGAGTATGAAACTGAACGCGATTGGAGCGCTGCATCTTTTTTCATTTTGCTACCTTTATTGATTCGCGACTTGAATATTACGATTAACGGACTATCCGTCAACAGCATACAAGGAGATAGCGCTTTTATTATCAAATATGCGAACGCTCTCGGCTTGGGCTTCAAACCAGCCCAAAAGGGAATCAGATTTTTTAATAATAAACAAATCACACACTTATCACACTTAGATTTTGCTGACTCTCCTGATTTAAGTATGAATTTTATTGTGGTGCTGGCATTATTGCAACATGATTGTATATTCTCAGGCTTGGAATCATTGGCACTCAAAGAGAGCAACCGCAGTTCAGCACTGCAAAAAGAATTGAAAAAATCCGGAATACGATTTTATCAAGACGGGAAAAATTGGCGATTAGAAACAAAAGACATCCACATTCCTCAGGTGATTGAATTTGACACCTACGAAGACCACAGAATAGCTATGGCTCTGAGTTATTTTGCTTTGTTTGCACATATTCAAATCAATCAGCCGGAGGTTGTCAGCAAATCCTTTCCAAATTTCTGGATAGAAGCTGCAAAAACAGGAATTCAATCATCAAATTAAGACTTTTTGTCTTTCTAACCCCTTACTGCAAGACACTTTGTCCTCTTTTTCACTTTGGAACAAGATTCGACAATGTTGTTATTAAAGAACAAATTAATATTTAAAGTTATGGCACTTATTAAATTTAACAATCACGATTTATTCCCAACATTTAATCGCGATGTATGGGACAATTTCTTCAATGAAGACATCTTTGACAAAGGTTTAAAATTAGGCACTACAATGCCCGCAATCAATGTTAAAGAAACAGACAAGAGTTATAAACTCGAAGTAGCAATCCCGGGACTCAAAAAAGATGATTTTAGCATCCATGTAGAAAATGGGATTTTGACAATCTCATCTGAAAGCAAACAAGAGAAGGAAGAGAAAGATGGAGAGAAAGTAACCCGAAGAGAGTTCAGTTATTCTTCATTCAGCAGAAGTTTTTCTTTACCCGAAAATGCAGATGAAAGCAATGTAAATGCTGCCTATCAAAATGGAATTTTGGAGATCGATGTATTGAAAAAACAATCTATTCAAACACCCGGTAAACGCACAATCGAAATCAAATAATTAATCTGAGAATAACATAAAAAGAGGTTTGGAATTATCCAAACCTCTTTTTTTTGCAATGACTTAAACAAAAAAAGCGCACCCAATCGGATACGCTTTCAATAGTTTAGTTTAAAACTACACGCTTAATAAAAATTGTAGGTTGTACTGCTTTGACAGTTAGCACCTTCGAACTTCCATTCTGTTGTTTTACCGGTAGAAATACCGTACATAGTAGTGTAACCGGAGCCTGTGTTTACATAAGCTTCATCCCATGCACCCAAAGTTCCTTTCCAAACTCCGTCAACATAAATATCAATATTAAAATCGGTATAATTTGATAAGTAGATACGACAAGTAGAAGATCCATAACCACGTGATGTAGTAGCATTATCAGTGGTTGGACGATCAACTTTAATGTTGGGATTAGAACCACGCGTTGGAGTAACTTTTGTTTGATGTAAATCAATTTTAGTTTTAGGAGGATTCTGCGCAAACGCTGTGGCAGAGATTGAAATCATTGCAATGAATGCTACTGCATAAATCATTGTTCTTTTAATTCTTTTCATAATCTATAAATTTTGTTTTTACAGCAACAAACATAAATGTTTTTCATGTCGTTGCAAGAATAACCTATTAATTTTTTTTTAAAAACACTCAAGTTAATCAGACAAGCGTAATTGACAACAGAAAAACAACCATTGCTTCCACGGTGGGTATTTTTAGTACATCACAGGCTGTTTCTTTTAATTTAGCCGACAAATCAAGTCTTTTCCAAATTGAATCCAAATTAGATTTTGTCCTTTGTTTTTACCGGCATCAAAAACAAATCCAATTCTATTTGGGTTTATCAAATCAATCTTCGAATTCTTAATATCCATATTCTTTACTCTATTAAATATCTAAATTTTATTTGCAGTAAAATTATCTGCAATATATAATCAATAACAATGAAACAGAATACGGTTTTATGTCAAAAAATAAATTCACTTGCGTGAAAGGGAAGAATGGTTTAGTATTGCGCATGTTTAGGAGTTAGCGTTCATTGGTGTGACGAGTTAACAGCAAAATCATACTTCTGACGGGGCGGTTTCCGAAAAGCCAAACGAGTAGGAATAATTAAAAAACAAAACAATATGACAAAAAACAAATCAAGACCCGTAGCTATGTTAATGGCAGGACTGCTATGGGCAGGCTTTGCACAAGCTCAAGAGTCTGCCAATTCATCTGGTGGTGATGCCACGGGAAGCGGAGGAACTGTTGCTTACAGTATCGGACAGGTAGTTTACACAACCAACACTGGAAGTAATGGAAGTGTAGCACAGGGCGTGCAACATGCCTACGAAATTTTTACGGTAGGAATTAAAGAAACTGAATTGAATATCTCGCTTTCCGTTTTTCCAAACCCGACAACGGATAATTTAACCTTGCAAATAAGCGATTACAACAACGAGAAATTGTCTTACCAGCTATTTGATATACAAGGGAAACAGTTAAGCAACGGACAAATAGTAGCACAGCAAACTCAAATAAACATGAATAGTTTGCCAACAGCTACTTACTTTATAAACGTTGTAAACCAAGAAAATAAAAAAGTTCAATCATTTAAAATTATTAAAAACTAAAAACAATGAAAAAGATAATTACAATATGTGCAGTATTATTAATGACTGCAAGTTTATGGGCACAGAGCCCCGAAAAAATGAGCTACCAAGCCGTTGTGCGTGACGGAAATAATGCACTAGTTACCTCTACTGCCGTAGGAATGCAGATAAGCATACTACAAGGTTCTTCAAGTGGAACAGCAGTTTATGTAGAAACCCAAACACCTACTTCCAACATTAATGGTTTAGTAAGTTTAGAAATTGGTTCAGGAACAGTTGTAAGTGGAGACTTTACCACTATCAATTGGGCAAATGGACCTTATTTTATTAAAACTGAAACAGATCCAACAGGCGGTACAAATTACACCATTACCGGCACCAGCCAACTGCTTAGTGTACCGTATGCTTTGCATGCAAAAACGGCTGAAACAATAACAGGTACAATAACCGAAACTGACCCTATTTTTGGTGCATCAGTAGCAAGTGGCATTACTGGAACTGACACTACTTATTGGAACAACAAACAAGACCAATTAGTTGCGGGCACTAACATTACCATAGTTGGTAATACCATAAGTGCCACAGGTGGGGGCTCTACAAACAATTTTCACCTAGGACAAGATACTCTAGGAGGTATTGTATTTTACATTTATATAGGTAGCGATGGCAACCAACACGGGCTTATTGTTAATAAAAATGAAAGCACAGCACAATGGCAAAGTAGTTCTACTACTACTAATGCTACACGCAGTTGGGACGGTGTTTATAACACTGGATTAATGACAGCAAGCCCTGCTGCTAATTATGTAAATGGATTGACTGATGGTGGCTTTACAGACTGGTATTTACCTTCAATTGACGAGTTAAGCTTATTATGGTACAATCGTTTTCACGCCAATAAAGGTTTAAATGACGTAGGTGCAACCCTGCTTTCAAATACTGCCTACTATTGGAGTAGTACGGAGGACGTTGCAACCTACGCATTCTACTTCACCTTCTACTACGGCCGCGCAGGTGGCCTCAATAAGGCAGATACTTATAGTGTGCGTGCCGTTCGGGCTTTTTAACAATTTATCTATTAAACTATTAATAAATACCGCCTTTGGCGGTCGAAAAAATTTTTGACTTTGGCACTTTACTACGATTTACCGGTTTTTAAGGATGTATATAAACTTGTATTGAAGGTTTTTGAATATACCAAAGATTTTCCGCGAGAGTATAAACATACCCTCGGGCAAGACATGAAGCGTGATGCCATACAACTTGTAAGGAGTATTTACAGAGCCAATAAAGCAAAAGAAAAACAGGTGTATCTCGAAGCATTTTTAGACGATTTTGAATTACTAAAATTCGAGATACGCCTTAGCGTGGATATGAAAATATTGGCAATAAAAAAGCAAGCCGAGCTATCGGGATTAATGGATAGCATAGGCAAACAAATTACCGGTTGGCGAAATGCTAATCGGTAAATGCCGGAATGTCTTGTCCTAAAATAGGTTTACACAAAAAAGTGTAAAACATGGACAATAAAATCATTCAAAAAGCAGGTAAATATTTTACCGTAGAGGAGAAACACAAAATCATTCAGGAGTTAATTGCAACCCAATGTACCAAAGTTGAAATTTGGGAAAAGTACACAGGCGAAGAAGAAGAGCATGGACAGCTGCTTCGCTGGATGCGGCAATTAGGCTACAACACCGGAATTAAAACCAGAATACCTAACATTGTGTCAAATTTATATCCGATGGCACAGAAGAAAACAAAGCCAGATAAGCCGGTTAACAATGATGAAGAATCTTTTGAGAACCTGCAACTAAAGAAACGAATAGCTGAATTAGAAAAGCAATTGAAAGATGCCGAGTTAAAAGCAATAGCCTTCTCCACGATGGTAGATATTGCAGAAAGTGACTTGTCCTGAAATAGGTTGACAGAATTGTTAACTTTATTTCGCACAAAAAATGAGTCAAAAAAGAAAAGCAAAAGCAGAAATAGTAGTTGAGCATTTTTATGCCATCAAACACTTTTTTTAAATACTTAACTAAATACTTTTGCTCCTGTAAAAAGAATCTAAAATGACAGAATTGTATTACACAAAAAAATATTCTACTACTAATTTAACTATCATTAGCATCCTATTGGTTGCATTAGTTTGTGTTATAGTTTATTTTACAACAGAAACGTCAGGCAGCTTGCTGATTAGCATTTTTATAGCAATAACTCTTGCACTATTTATAGTTGCCGGGAAAATTGACATCACAGAATTAACTTTACAAGTCAGTGACGACTCAATAATCATAACTAAGCACAAGGCAAAAAAAGAAATCATTATTCCTTTTTTCGAAATCACCTCATTTAAAGCTATCGAAATTGAAAGCCCTAATGCAAATTCTAACTTTAAAGTTGCTATTAAAGAAATGACTCTTTTATGGAGAAACAACAAGTTTACCATGAAGGAAGAAATAGCCGTTCCTTCTGAAAAAGCGCTTCTTCAAAAATACAATAGGTTTGCTTCTATGCTTTGCGATTTACTGAATGACTATAAAGAAAAAAACACGTTAACTTTTCACACACAATTTGAGCAGGGCTATGTTGAAGGCGAAGAAACAGAAGACAGCATTGAATTTCTCAAAGAACAAGATCGAAAAAACACATTTATTGGCTCTACTTGGTTTTTTGTTACGGCATCTGTTGCTATGTTATTTGCTTCATTTTTTGCTGTAGATTCATTTTTCATTTCTAAAAAACCTCTTAAAGTAGATGATTGGGTACATATATCTATTGGAGTTGGAGCATGGGGCGCCTCCTTTTCAGCATGGAATGTGCGTAGAAAATTAAAAAAGCGTATTAAAGACAATTCTTCGGGCAAAATCTAAGTAAAATCAGCCCTATCATTTGGTTTTATGTAAATAGAATTTATTTTAATCGTACATTAATACTTTCATCAACTTACAATGTTCATTTACAAGTAAGTATCAGATTTTCAATATATTTTTAATTAATTTCTCTCCGGTAGATTATTCTCAGAATATCTATATTTGTCCCAAGAAATAATATTGGGATTGAGCATTGCACACCCATCAAACAATCATCAAAGGCATCTGCCGACTTCATTTCAAACTGTTCGACAGGTTGAGGATTTGTCATATTATTTCATTTATAATATCATGTTAGTTTCGTAAAATTATCGCATGACCCCAACCTGCAAAATAATAGACGTTGACAAATTGATTCAAGAGAAGAATCCAACACTCTTGAAAGTGATGCCTTCGTTTGTTATCAATTATCTTAAGAAGATTCTTCACGAGGATGATATCAATCAATTTCTTTTGGAAAACAAAGATAAAAATCCCATTGAGTTTAGCATAGCTGTCATGGACAAATTCAATATTCAATTAGAATACGAAGGTTTGGAACATGTTCCGGATAAAGGCGGAGCAATTATTACCATGAATCACCCGTGGGGTGGAATGGATGCGATGGCTTTGGTTTCCGTTTTACGCGAGAAAAGACCCGATATCAAATTTATTGTAAATGATGTACTGATGCATTTGGACAATTTGGCACCCATCTTTGTTGGGGTAAATAAATTTGATAAAACCGGAAGCGGTTCACTAAAGTCAGTTGAAGAAACCTTTGCAGGTGAAAACCTATTGGGAATTTTTCCGGCAGGCTTGGTAAGCAGAAAAATCAGTGGTGAAATCAAAGACTTGGAATGGAAAAAGACTTTTATCACCCGATCCATCAAATATGACAAACTCATTGTCCCTGCCTACATTGATGGCAAATTGAGTAACTTCTTTTACAATCTTTCCAACATACGCAAGAAACTTGGCATCAAAGCCAATATTGAGATGCTGTATTTAGTGAATGAGATGTACAAACAAGACAGTGAAAAAATAAAAATTAAATTTGGCGAGCCTATACATGCCGGTAGTTTTGACAAATCCAAAAGCCACTTGGAATGGGCGCAAGAAATTAAAAACAAAGTGTATCAACTAAAAGATTTATAATGCCTACGAAAGAAGCCATCATAGCTCCTATTGACAGGAGTTTAATCAAAAGTGAATTAACGCCCGAAAGATTCGGGAAAAAGACACGCAAAGGAAATAATGAGATTTACATTATTAACCAACACAATTCACCCAATATCATGCTCGAGATTGGCAGATTGCGCGAATTATCTTTCAGACACTCTGGCGGAGGAACCGGCAAGTCTGTTGATATTGACGAATACGACAAAATCGAACATTGTTATCATCAACTTATTGTTTGGTCGCCTGAAGATGAGGAGATTGTAGGTGGAATGAGATTTATGATTTGCAAGGATATTATTCCACAGGATAAAGGAGCCTTTATCCCGATGTCCACTTCACATTATTTCAGCTATTCCCAAAAATTTATTGATGAATACCTTCCATATACAATTGAGTTAGGCAGAAGCTGGGTGCAACCACAGTATCAACCTTCTGTCAACCCGCGCAAAGGCATTTTTTCATTAGATAATATATGGGACGGATTGGGGCACCTGGTGATTGCCAATCCGAACATCAAGTATTTTTTTGGCAAAGTTACTATGTATCCGGATTTTGACAGAGAATCCAGAGATTTCTTACTCTATTTTATTAAAAAATACTTTCCGGACACTGACAATTTAGTTACGTCCAAATATCCCATTACACACCAAAATGACACAAACAAGTTTATGAAATTATTGGATGGCTTGGATTTTAATGAAGGCTATAAAGTTCTCAATACTTTTGTTCGTGAAAAGGGTGAAAACATTCCTCCATTAATGAATGTTTACATGCATTTGTCTCCAACCATGAAATCTTTTGGCACTGCGCTCAACCCTGACTTCGGAGGTGTGGAAGAAACCGGTATCATTGTTACCATCGCTGATATTTATCCTGAAAAGAAAGAGCGACATTTGAATTAAAATAATGCGTATCGAATCCGACACAGAAATCCATTTTATTGCCTTAAAAGAACGAACACGGGCACTCATCGAACAAAGTATAAAGTAATCCTATTGGGTTGCAATAAAATGAAGAAAAACCAAGTAATTGCAACACTATAATCAAGAAACATAAAATATAGATAATGAGGAAGTTAATTTTTTTATTGACAATTGTTTTGCAGTTTTTCACTGTATCTGCAGACGAAGGAATGTGGATTTTGTCTTTGCTGAACAAGCAAGAGGCAGCCATGAAAGCCAAAGGATTGAAGTTGAGTGTCGATGACATTTACAATGTAAACAAATCTTCTGTGAAAGATGCTATTGTTTGGTTCAATGGCGGTTGTACCGGTGAAATTGTTTCAAATGAAGGGCTTCTTCTTACTAATCACCATTGTGGTTATGATGTGATTGCTGGACTTAGTACACCCGAAGACAATATTCTTGACAACGGCTATTATGCCAAAACCAAAGCTGATGAGAAAAAACCAAAATCTGCTCTTTCGGTTTCTATCCTTCAAAAGATTGAAGATGTAACTGCTGCTGTATTGGCAGAACTAAAAGATATCAAAGACGAGAGTGCTCGTGCAGCCAAAATTGATGAGTTAAGCAAAAAATACAAACTAGAATACGGAAAAGACGACCCATTTTTGGATGTAAGATTGTATGAAATGTTCAAAGGCAATCAGTATTTTGTTTTTGTATATGAAAAATTTACCGATGTAAGATTTGTAGGTACTCCTCCTCAGAACGTAGGCAAATACGGAGGCGATTCTGACAATTGGATGTGGCCCAGACACACCGGTGATTTTTCTATTTTTAGGATTTATGCCAACAAAGAAAACAAACCTGCCAATTATAGCCCCGACAATGTGCCGTATAAACCCAAGCATTATTTGCCGGTTTCTCTTAAAGGTGTTTCTGAAGGAGATTTTGCTATGATTATAGGTTTCCCGGGCAGGACCAACAGATATGAGTTTGCAGAAGCCGTAAAACTATCACTTGACCAATCTAATATGAGCATTGTGGATATGAGAAATATCCGTTTAACAGAATGGCGAAAAGTAATGGACAAGGATGTAGCTACCCGCCTGAAACTTTCTTCCCGTTATGCAAGTGTTGCCAATTATTGGAAATACTATATCGGGCAGACAGAACAATTGAAAAAGCTGAAAGTGTATGACGAAAAGAAATCAGAAGAAAATCTCTTCCAAAGTTGGGCTAATAACAAAACTGAGTACAAAGACATTTTGAGCCATATACAAAGCTCTGTGGATGCGTATCGCCCTTACGCCAAGCATTTGTACTACATTGCCGAAGGCGTCTTCACACCGGAAATTATGGCAATGGCGCGTTATATTTATGCCATCAACAATAGCTATAAAGAACAAGACCAGACAAGTCTTGATAAAAATATCAATGCGTTCAAAACTGCCATTCAAAATAGGGATTGGAACCCTTTGTTGTGGGAGGCAGATCAACGGATATTCGCCAGAATCGTTTACAAATATTATACTGACATCGCCAAAGACCAGCAACCGGAGTTGATGTCCAAAATTGCCAAGAAATACAAATTTGACAAGGATGGAGAAGCAGGAGCCTATAAGTTTGCGCAAGATTTTTACAAGAAAAGTCATCTAAGCACAAAAGAAAAAGCAGAGAAATTTGCAGCTAAATTAAGCCAGAAGCAATTAGCTAAGGATAACTCATTTGAGTTCTTTAATACGTTTGCAGAGCTATTTAATAATACTATTTTACCTAAGTACAGAATATACTTGGGCTCTTTGAATGAAAATGGCAGAACTTATATCAAAGGTCTGATGGAGATGCAAACCATGCAACCTGTAATTACGAACGAAAACGGCAAAGCAACCCTTATTACCGGAGACACCTATGAGTCTATGAAAGCAATGGAGACATTCACCAAAAAAGAATTATATCCTGACGCAAACTCATCTATCAGACTCACTTATGGAACAGTCAAAGGTTACGTGCCAAAAGATGCTGTTTATTATGATTATACTACCAATATGGAAGGTGTATTAGAAAAATACGTTCCGGGTGATATTGAATTCGATTTAAGCCCTACCTTCTTAAAGCTCGCAAGAGAGAAAAACTATGGACAATATGCCGACAAAAACGGTAAACTGAAAATAAACTTCCTTACCGACAATGACATTACCGGAGGAAATTCAGGCTCTCCTATGATGAACGCAAATGGAGAATTGATAGGACTTGCTTTTGACGGAAATTGGGAAGCGATGAGCGGGGACATCTATTTTGATGCCACCTACAAGCGCACCATTGCGGTTGATATTCGCTATGTGTTGTGGTGTATTGACATCTTGGGTGGCGCCCCTCATATTGTATCTGAAATGACTATTGTAAAATAGTGATTGACCTTGGGCAAGGGTTAGGTTGCGGCTTAACCCTGCAATGCAAAATTTATTTTCTACTTTTTAATGAGTTCTGATTTGTCAAAACTTGCAAGGCAGTAGTCGCAAATGATTTTATGCGATTTGAGTCCCAGTCCTATAAGCATTTTTTGCCAAAATGATTTCTTTTGTATAATGCTCTTATTATTCTCGTTGAGCTGACCACAAGCAGGACAAACAAACATGGAATTAATTTCATGAAGACCTAAGTCTGTACGTTGGCTTTTGCTCCTATTCAATTCCTGCAGGAGTACATAAGCATCATCAAAATCAGTATTAGCAACCTTTAACACCACACCGCCCAATGCATTAGCATAAAGCATGTTTATGGATTCATTCTCCAAGAAACAGCGAATACCTTGAGTTTCGAGTGTTGATTTAACCAAATAGGCTTCGGTGCTATTGTTAAAGACAGCCAGCGTAACCAATAAAGGTACATTGTTTTTTTGGAGTTTCATAATCCGATTGCTATTAAAAGGTGATATTTAGTGCAACTTGCCAATTACTAAATTTATGTCCTGACGCAAAGTTACCAAGATTTCCGTATTTTTCCATGTCTCGGTTAATGTTTCGCAATCCATATTTCACATACAATGAAAAACCCATTTTGCCATATCCTACGGGAAACTCCACCGGCATTCCTGCAACCGCAGCATAATCCATAACATGCAGGGGCAGCCCATATATCATAGCAATACTTTCTTTATCCATATTTCTGAACATGGACGAACGCGCTAATATGGAGGGTTGTACTCCCAAGAACACACGATATTTGACACTTTCCTTTTCTGAAATTTTGACTTCCTTAAACTTATACTCCAAACCTATCGGAAAATCAAAGTAAATCAGGGCAATACGTTCGATTGCACTGTCGGCACTCTCATTAAACTTAGCTCCTTTAAAACTAAAGCTTACTTCGCTATATAAGGTAAGACTCTTTGATTTGTTAAGAGGCAGTCTATTATAAACACCTCCTGTAAAAGCAAATAGTGGCAAGGGTTTTCGGTACATATCTCCATAAAAACCATTGATGGCATACCCCATCCGAATACCAAGGTCTAGGGATTCTTTCTCATCAGGATTGACATAAAAATAATCTTCTTCTTGCGCAAACATGAAGTTTGAGCCAAGCATCAGAACAAATAATATGTAAACTCTTTTAAACAATTTTATTTCCTCTCAAAGATTTCTGTACAGCTTTGTCCATAAGTCTTTCTGCATAAGGTTTAGAAAACTCATTAAGGGCGTCTTTATATGCAAGTATAGTATCTTTATTTTTCTCCTGCAAGGCTTTCCTTAATTGTTCAATACGCATTCGTGTTCCTTCGACCTCTTGCACCGTCAACCAATCTTTATTTTTGTCTATAAAACGCTCTGTGGTTACAATTAATTGTTGTGAATCGGTGATAGCCTCTTGCACCATTCGCGCTTCCATGTCGCTCTTTGCATGTTTGATAGAGTCCAATAACATCGTCTCTACTTGTTCATCTGTCAGTCCGTATGCAGGTTTAATTTTTATTTCTTGTTTTACTCCTGATCGCAATTCAGCGGCATCCACTGTGAGAATACCGTCAGCATCCAACAAAAAAGTAATCTCGACTTTGGGCAACCCTGCCTGCATGGGTGGAATCCCTTTGAGTTCAAATTGTCCAAGTTTTCTATTGTCTTCCACCAACTCCCTTTCTCCTTGATACACATTGATGATGATACCGGTCTGTCCGTCTCTGGAGGTGGTGTATTGGCGACCGGCTTTGCAAGGGATTTTAGAATTTCTACTGATTAAAAAATCCATTAACCCGCCCAATGTTTCTATTCCCAATGACAAGGGAGTAACATCCAACAATAAGACATCTTTCCTATTTCCGGCAAGCACATCTGCTTCCACAGCAGCCCCCAACGATACCACTTCATCAGGATTGAGCTTATCATTGAGTGTTTCTTTTTCAAAAAATATTTTAACAGCTTCGCAAACAGCCGGCACTCTCGTAGAGCCTCCCACCATAACCACTTCATCAATACCTGCTTTTGTTATCGAGGCATCTGATAAAGCTTGTTTGCATGATTCTATGGTATGGTCAATAAATGGTTGAATAAGCTGATTCAATTCGGTTTTGGTCAAAGACAAAACACCGGAAAAAACTTTACAAGCAATTTCAGTTGTCCAACTGTCTTGAGTTGATAGCGCAACTTTTGCTTGTTCAGCAGTTATCCTGAACTTCTGTGCACTCTTTTTGTCTGTTTTAAGTAAATCAAGACTAAGTCCAGTTTGTGCAATCCAATGATTTACGATAGCATGATCAAAATCATCTCCACCAAGAAAAGTGTTACCATTGGTGGCAAGTACTTCAAAAACTCCATTTTCAATTCTCAGTATTGATATATCAAAAGTTCCTCCTCCCAAATCATATACTGCTATGGTTTTATTGTGTTCTTTGTCCAAACCAATCCCATAAGCAAGACTGGCTGCCGTAGGTTCATTGATGATGCGCAATACATCCAATCCGGCCATTTTGCCGGCATCGCGAGTTGCTTGTCTTTGTGCATCATTAAAATAAGCCGGAACCGTGATAACAGCTTTGTTTACTTCTCCTTTCAATACTTGTGATGCTCTGTCTTTCAATTCCTTCAAAATCAAGGCAGACAATTCAATCGGATTGTAAAATTTATCTCCAATATTAATTTTGACCAATTCATCGTTTTCTTCATCAATAATTCTGTAATGAAAAAAGTCAGATTTGGATTCAACATCTTTGTATGAGCGTCCCAGCAATCTTTTGACAGAATATATAGTGCGTTCCGGAAATAGCTCCAGCATTTCTTTTGCCTTATCGCCCACCACAGCATGATTATTTTCGTCAAAATAAACCACCGAAGGAACAATAGTATGCTGATTGTCAGACAATGCTTTAGGCGCTCCGTTTTCGGTATTACATACAGATACAAGACTATTGGTAGTCCCAAGGTCAATTCCCACTATATACTCAGGCTTCTTGAGCGTGCCTTCTTTTACGTTGATACTAATTCTTGACATTGTGTTTTAATTAAAGTTTCAATCTACATTCCAAGTAAATTTTCCAGCAATAATTTTATCTATATCGTTATCACTTACCTGCTCAGATTTAACACAGAACTGTTCATCATAAGTCAATCTATTTTTTGCGTAGAAAACTCCAAATGGTCTTGGGAAATCAGGCATAACTGTGAACTGTGCCAGCATAGTAGCTTTAAAATAATCCTCGGGGTCGTGTATCCATTCATTCTTTGAATTTACATCACTTAACCCCACTATTTCAGGTTGATGACCATTTAATACAATGGCTTTATTTCTTTCTTTACCAAAAGTGAGTTGTTTTCCTCTCTCTAAGATGATTGTGTTGTCATCTTTTAATTCTTTATCTGTAAAACTCTCAAAGGTACCGTCATTGAATATGTTACAGTTTTGATAAATTTCCACAAAAGAAGTCCCCTGAAACTGAGCAGCTTCCAAGATAGTAGCCTGCAAATGAGCCGAAAACCTGTCAATAGTTCTAGCCACAAACGAAGCACCGGCACCCAAAGTTAATGCAGGTGGGTTGAATGGTGTGTCTATTACCCCGTATGGTGATGATTTAGTAACAAGCCCGGAATGTGAAGTGGGTGAATGTTGTCCTTTAGTTAATCCATAAATTTCATTATTAAACAAGAGTACATTTACGTTGGGATTTCGCCTGCACAAATGAATCAGATGATTTCCACCAATAGACAAACTGTCTCCATCTCCTGTAATAATCCATACATCCAACTCAGGGCGGGTTATTTTCAACCCTGTAGCAATCGCGAAGGCACGTCCATGAATGGAATGCATTCCGTATGTATCCACGTAATAAGGAAAACGCGAAGAGCAACCAATACCGGAAATAAAAACAGTATCTTCTTTTCTTTTGCTAAGTTGTGGTAATACCTTTTTGACAGCATTCAACACCGCATAATCTCCACAACCAGGACACCAGCGAATATCTTGGTCACTTTCAAAATCCTTAGCTGTATATACTACAGGTTGCTCAACCTGTGTCATTGATGAATCAACTTCCATGATTAATCTCTATTATTTTTTCTAAAATCTCACGTGCAAGGAATGGTTTTCCTTTCACTTTATTTAATTGAATAATTTCAGCGTTAAACTTACTTTTCAAGATAAAAGACAGTTGTCCCATATTAAGTTCCGGAACCAAAATCTTATCAAAATTAGCCAGTACTTTTTCAAGGTTTTTGGGAAATGGGTTTAAATATCTCAAATGTGCTTGACTAACATTAATTCCTGATTTATGTGCATCTAACACAGCGGTAGTAATTGCTCCAAGAGTTGAGCCCCAACCCAATACCAATAATTTTCCGGTATCAGGTCCATTCATAATGCTAAGTTCCGGAATAAAGTCCACTACTTTATCCACCTTTTTCTGCCTCAACTCAGTCATTTTCTGATGATTATCCGGGTCATAAGAGACATTTCCCGTAATATCTTCCTTTTCTAATCCACCGATTCTGTGCTGAATTCCTTTCATGCCCGGTACAGCCCACTGACGCACATAATTTTCATCACGTGCATAAGGCTGGTAATCTGTTTCAGCATGAGCAAATTTTGTTTTAATTTCAGGCAAATCTTTAAGAGAAGGGAAGCGCCATGGCTCTGCTCCATTTGCGATATATCCGTCACTAAGTAAAATGACGGGGGTTACATGTTCCAAAGATAATTTGGCAGCTTGAAAAGCCATTTCAAAACACTCTTTAGGGCTGCCTGCAGCCAGTACAATCATAGGACACTCTCCATTTCGTCCAAACAATGCCTGAAACAAATCTGCTTGCTCTGTCTTTGTAGGCAAACCTGTAGAAGGACCACCTCTTTGCACATTACAAATCACCAAAGGTATTTCCAAAGAAACAGCAAGTCCAATTGCCTCGGCTTTCAAAGCCATTCCGGGACCTGAACTTACCGTTAGTCCAAGACTTCCTCCATAAGAAGCTCCAATGGCGGCACAAATTGCGGCAATCTCATCTTCTGCCATAAAAGAATCAACACCTCGTTTCTTATGTTTAGCTAGTTCATGTAGGACATCAGAGGCAGGGGTAATAGGATAAGCACCTAAAAACAACCTTAATTTAGCCTTATGTGCAGCAGCCACAAAGCCGAGTGCCAACGCTTCATTGCCGGCAATTCCTCTGTATTTTCCGGGTTGCAAGGGTGCCGGCTTCACTACATATCGTTCATTGAAAACCTCGATAGTTTCTCCAAAATTCCATCCGGACTGAATCAACATTTTGTTCCACTCTGCCCACTCACCCTTCTTGCCAAAACGTCTTTCTGTCAACGCAAAAACCTTATCTAGTGGTCTTTGATACATCCAACACACAAGACCCAGAGCCACCATGTTCTTACCTCTTTCAATTTCTTTATTTCCGAGACCTTTGTCAGAGAGTGTTTCTTTGGCAACCTTAGTCAAGTCCACATTGATAAGCTTATACCCTTTGGTTTGAACCTCTCCGAGCGGATCTGCATCTGCAGGATATCCGGCAAGTTTAAGATTTTTTGCATCAAAACCGAGCGAATTTGCAATCACAATTCCGTCCGACTTCAGTGTATTCAGGTTGCTTTTGAGTGCTGCAGCATTCATTGCCACCAATACATCACAACTATCTCCCGGTGAATAAACACGTTCATTCCCAAACTGTATTTGGAATCCTGAAACCCCTGCCACAGTGCCAATGGGGGCGCGAATTTCAGCAGGAAAATCAGGGAAAGTAGCAATGTCATTACCGGCTAATGCAGAGGTGGAAGTAAATAAATTACCTGAAACTTGCATCCCGTCACCGGAATCTCCAACAAATTTTATTACTACCGAATTAAGCTCCTTTTCTACTATCGTCATCTCACTTGTGTTTGGCGCGGCAAAGTTACTAAAATTAAAGCCTATTTAGAATTATTTTAAACATCAGCTAAAAGTGATTAAAAGATTTAAAATCAATATTCATAAAAAAGGGCTGTATTGCTACAGCCCTATGACATATCAATATTCAATGATTATACACCTACATCGTGGTGAGCTGATTCTTCAAGGTAAGGGTGATTCATGGCAACAAGAGCACGTTTGGTGAGTGCAATCAATGTCAAATAAATAAATGCGCCTGAGAAAAGCAATAACATTCCTACTTCTAAAAATCCTAAATTAGCTAAAGAGCCAATAGAACCGGGCATTACCATTAAATACACATCAATCCAATGACCTAATAATACCAGTAATGCAACAGTGGCTAAAATTCGAGGATTTCTTTTTGCATCTCTTGTCATCAAAGCGAAGAAAGGCAGAACAAAATTTAAGGCAAGATTAATATAGAAATAGGGTTTCCATTGATCCATCAATCTAACTTGGTAATAATAAACCTCTTCTGGAATATGTGCATACCAAATCAAGAGAAGCTGTGCAATCCAAATGTATCCCCAGAAAATAGAGAATGCAAAAATGAATTTACCTAAATCGTGTATATGTTCATCTGTAACCAACTGTAGGTGACCGATAGACTTCAGATAGAGTACAAACAAAGTTATCACACACAATGCTGCTACAAATCCGGTAGCAAAATTATATACAGAGAAAATAGTCGAATACCAATGTGCATCGATACTCATGATAGCCAACCAACTCAATACGCTAATAGAAAATGCGAAGAAAACAGTAAAACCGGCAGACCATCTGATAGATTTTTTAAATGGTGTAAGTCCTCCTTCTGCATCTTCTTTTTTGGACAAAGAATTTAATTTATTACCCATTAAATACCAGATAAGCGGGATAAGTACAATGCCACCAATGAAGAAAGAAGAGTTTAAGAACCAAGATTTACCATCCAAAATTTTGTCATATCCTGCATCACCGGGTTTTAAACCTTCATGCTCATAATGCGCCCAATGGAAAAGATCCGTTTTGCCGATTATCAAAATCAAAATAAACACACCGGCAGCAATAGGCAAGAATTTAGTAGCAGCTTCAATCACTCTTTTAAAAACAGTTGTCCAACCTGCATTTGCAACGTATTGCAGTGCCAAGAAAAATAATGATAATGAACTGATTAACAAGAAGAAATAAGAATTTGCAAAAATATTAGCATACACTCTTGCATACCATGGTTTGTGTGCACCCGCATCTTCCGGAGTGGGAGGAGGCAATGGGTGATTCACCTGATGGTCGCCATAATAGTTAAGATGTGGTGCAGCATCAGCAACATCATGGTTTGCATCATGTTGATGTGTAGCCGCTTCTTCTTTTGCAGGCTGTGTTTTGGGTGTTGTAACAACTCCAATTATTGTGAGCAAAAGTCCAAGTACAATAAGAATCAAACTGAATTTAGTAGCTTTCTTATTACCTGCGAAGAACTCTGGTTTTATTTCTATTTTATGTCCGTGCGCCATTTGAATAACAGTTATTTGGTTTAAAATTATTTCTTAGTTTTATCTTCATTATTAGTTTGTTCTTGCACAACAACGGGAGTTTTTTGATAACCTACTCCACTTAATTCTTGCACATGAGCCACTACTTGCCATCTTTCTTCCGGTGTGAGAACAGAGGCATGACTACCCATATTATTTTTACCATAAGTAATTACATGGTACATCTTGCCGGCAGGAAGATTTTTGATATAATCATCATCATAACCCTTCCAAGGGGGTTTAATAGAGGCAACTCTTTTAAATACATTGCCATCATTATGACCTTCAATACCGTGACAAGGTGCGCAATAGATATTATAAAGTCTCTCTCCTCGGGCTTTATCAAAGACAAAGTTATCAGGATAGTGAATTTGTGTAGCGGATGCTTCATATCCTTCACCATTATTATCCAAGGGGTAGGCATAATCCAACTTACCCACTGCAATACTACCTTTTACGGGTTCTCTCATATTTGAACCATATTTGTTCAATGTATTGGAATCCTTTTCCTTAAAGGGTTCATATCCTTTGTCATAATACATATCAGGGGCATATTCAACTCCGGGATTATTCCCTCTGCTTTTTGCACAAGAAGTCAAAAGAAAAGAAAATCCAATGAATGAAATTAATATAAAAAAATACTTGTTCATGTTCTCTGTTGTTATCCGTTATTAATCACTTTATCCTCAAACTCATTATTGTCCAAATTCATCCTTTCTTTGATAGTTACTGCACCACGTTCGTATAGGAGCTTAACTAATTCATCTTTGTTAATTCCTTCTTCGTCCAATGACAGAGCAAGTATGATTCTGTCATTAGTTTGTCTGGGGTCAATGACTTCGTTGGGAATTTTACCATGAATCATGGCACTTCTGATAAAGAATAGAATTACAATACCAAATGCAGTACACAAGATTGAAAGTTCAAACATCACAGGCACCCAAGAAGGAATCCCTGCATAAGGTTTACCACCAATAATCATAGGCCAGTCAAAAAACATAATTCCGGCTTGCAAGATAATAGCAAGTGACAATCCGGTCATAGCGGCAATAAAGGCTCCAATAGGCAATCTGGAACGTTTAAGCCCCATGGCTTTTTCCATTCCATGTATTGGATAGGGTGAATAACAGTCAATGATATTCACGCCTTTGCCATATACAGTTCGAGTTGCATCTAAAGCAGCATCACCATCTTCGAAAATTCCGAATAGAAGATTTTTGCTGTTTCGTAAACTTAATTTCTTGTCAATCATTTATTTCTAATCAATTTTAGTTTGTGAATTATTCGCTATCTTTCAAAATTGTTTTAATCTCAGCTATATTAATTACAGGAAGAAACTTGGCAAACAAGAAGAAGAATGTAAAGAACATTCCAAAGGTTCCAAGATAAATTCCTATTTCTACCCAACTGGGTGAATATAAAGCCCAACCGGATGGTAAATATTCTCTGTGAAGTGATGTTACAATAATCACAAATCTTTCAAACCACATTCCTACGTTTACAATAATAGAAAGGAAGAATATAAACCATGGTGTTGTTCTTGCCCATTTAAACCAAAAGAACTGTGGAGAAATCACATTACAAGTCATCATACTCCAATATGCCCACCAATATGGACCAGTTGCTCTGTTAATAAAAGCGTATTGTTCATATTCAACACCTGAATATGCAGCAACAAAAAACTCGGTAATATATGCTATACCCACTAAACTACCTGTCAGCATAATGATTTTAGCCATAGCCTCGAGGTGTCCGATTGTGATATAGTCTTCATAATTTAAAACTTTTCTTGCTATAATCAACAAGGTTGCCACCATACCGAACCCGGAGAAAATAGCACCGGCAACAAAATAAGGAGGGAAGATCGTTGTATGCCAACCCGGAACGACCGATGTAGCAAAGTCAAAGGATACAATGGTATGCACTGACAACACAAGAGGTGTAGAAATTCCTGCTAAAATCAAAGAAACAACTTCATATCTATTCCATGTTCTGGTAGAACCAGTCCAACCCATTGAGAAGAAATTGTACCAGAATTTGCGACCTTTTGTTGTAGCTCTGTCTCTAATTGTAGCAATATCCGGAATAAGTCCCAAATACCAGAAAATAAGTGACACAGAGAAATATGTACTAACCGCAAACACGTCCCACAAAAGAGGTGAGTTAAAGTTTACCCACAAAGAACCAAAAGCATTAGGCAAAGGAAATACCCAATACATACCTACCCAAATACGTCCCATGTGAAAAAGCGGGAATAAAGCTGCACATAAAACGGCAAAGATGGTCATCGCTTCAGCAGAGCGATTGATAGACATCCTCCACTTCTGTCTGAACAGAAGCAGAATCGCAGAAATTAATGTTCCGGCATGTCCGATACCAATCCACCAAACGAAATTGGTGATATCCCATCCCCATTGCACAGATTTATTCAATCCCCATGTACCTATTCCGACCATGGTAGTGAGCGCAAGTGTAAATGCTAATAACCCGAAGAAAATAACAGCAAGTGTAAATCCTACTTTCCACGTTGTAGAAGGTTTATTCTCAATTGGTCGGCAAATTTCATTGCTCACTTCAGCAAGTGACTTATCCTTTGCTAATAATCGCGGGCGTATTGTTGTTAAATTATGACTCATTGTTTCTTAAATGGATTTATCTATAAAATTAAATATTTCTGATTTTGGTTAAGTATTTAACCCCTTGCTGTAGATTCAGTTCTTCAAGCAAGTGATATGAACGTTCATTTCTGTAAACTTTTGAAACCTCACTGTTTGTATCATTCAAATCTCCAAATACAATAGCATTGGCCGGACATGATCTTTGACAAGCAGTTTGAATCTCTTGATCCATAAGCTCTCTTCTTTCGCGTTTAGCTTTGAGTTTGCCGTCTTGGATTCTTTGCACACACATTGAGCATTTTTCCATAACCCCTCTCGTTCTAACCGTAACATCCGGGTTGATAACCATTTTGCCCAAATCATTATTAAAGAAGAAGTCGAACTTATCATTGTCATTGTATCTAAACCAATTGAACCTTCTAACTTTGAACGGACAGTTATTGGCGCAATATTTAGTTCCAATACAACGGTTATATGTCATTTGGTTCAAACCTTCAGTACTGTGAGTAGTAGCCAATACAGGACAAACGGTTTCGCAAGGTGCGTTATCACAATGCTGACACATAATAGGTTGGTGCATTACAGATACATTTTCGTAGTAATTGTATTCACCGTCTTTCTTTTTAGCTTCAGCTCTGTCAAGCGCTTCAATTCCTTTCTCTTTGGTAACAACATCCGGTTGATAGTCTCTTTTTAGGAATAAATCATTTGAATAATCAGTATGATCAACATTCTTAAACGCAAAATATCTGTCAATTCTGATCCAATGCATTTCACGTCTTCTTCTAACCTCGTCACGACCAACTACAGGTACATTATTTTCGATGCTACAAGCAACCACACAAGCACCGCAACCGGTACAAGCATTCAAGTCAATAGCCATAGCCCAGTAATGTCCCGGATTATCATCTCTCTTATACTCTTGTCTAGACCAAAGCTCATAGAGATGAGGTCTTTGCATATCATTGCCTGCATAAGGATTTTTATTGAATTCGGTTTGTGTTGCTTCTCTCAACAAATCACGTCCTTCAATTGTATTATGAGTTTGTGTTTGTGCCAATACATAATGTCCGGAAACTTTTTCTATCTGTACACCGGAAACTGTCCATTGTCTTGTGCCGTTTAAGAATGCTGCAAATGGATAGGCATTCTTACCTATAATTTCATAAGAACCTTTTTCGGCAGCTTTTCCTTTTCTTCCATAACCAAGCGCAATAGAAATTGTGTTATTAGCCTGTCCTGGCTGAATGTAAACAGGGAATTTGTCAATAGTAACACCATTAAAAGTAACTTTTACCAAATCACCGTCTGCTATTTTTTTCTTCTCCGCCAATGCTTTTGGTAAACAAACATAATTATCCCAAGTTACTTTTGAAACCGGGTCCGGCAATTCTTGAACCCATGGGTTACCACAGAACTTCCCATCTCTGATTCCTACTTTTTGATACAAAATCAAATCAACCGCATTGTTGTCTTCAGGAGCTAATTTTGTTATAATCGGTCCATAAGAACTGAACTCGGCAGCATAGCTTACCGGTGTATTCTCAACTGCAGGAAGATTATAGACTCCATCATGAAGAACTTTATTAAATGCTTCCTCGTTGGAAACTCCGGCAACATTTGCTATCCAATAATTTTTAAGGTATGTGTAATAGATTGAAGTATCAAACTTCTGTGCCATGACCTCTTTTCCTGCAAAAGGATCCTTGGCGGGTTTTTCACCCAAACCACTCCAAGTTAACAATGAAATTTCGGCTTGACGAGTATTGAAAACCGGTGAAATGGTAGGTTGAATCATTTGCAACTTGCCCTTCTTTGGTTCTGCATCTCCCCATGACTCTAAGTAGTGGTTGTCAGGGCACACATAATCAACCATTTCGGAAGTCTCATCCATATAACTTGAGAAAGAAATCTTGGTTTTAATTTTAGCAAGAGCATTTTTTACATTGTCCGCTTTATGATAGTTATAAGCAGGATTTGCATCCCAGAAGATAACTGCATCATAAGCGCCATTAGATGCATTTGATAAGAACTGATCGAAATCGTTGTCAAGTCCTTTATATTGATTTGAATAATTGTTTAAATCAATTGTGTTTCCATAGTTTCCAAGTAAGAAATTCAATCCGTTTATCATCTGTTGAACATAAGGGTCATTAGAGCCTGATATGATGATAGAAGCACCTTGATTTTCTAACAAGTCCTTAGCAACATTATCCAAAACATTACCTGCAAGGTTTAAGTTTCTTGTAATCGGAATTTTTGCAGTTCCTTTTTTGTCAGCAATTTTATTGTAAAGTGTAGCAATATAAAGAGCTTCACTGGATTGTTTCATCGGGAATCTGATATCTGCATTGGTACCTGACAAAGACAAATTAGATTCAAATTGATAATGTCTTGACATAGACCCTGGTTTTCTACCACGAGTATATGAACCTGTGAATTCAACCGGAGAAATCCATGTTCCAAGAAAGTCAGCCGCAAAACTTACAATGATTTTAGATTTAGCAAAATCATAAGATGGTATTACAGCTTTTCCAAATCCATCAGCGTTAGCTTTCAATATTCCACTGTATGAAATCGCATCGTATGTAATATGGTCTGTACCATATTTTTCACTAAATTTTTTAATAACAGAAAGGGAAGATGGGCTATGAATAGTACCTGAAACAATAGCAATCTTTTTGCTTGCTGACAATGCTTTTCCGATTTCTCCATCAACAGTTGCCCAATCAGTTGCTTTTCCACCTTTCATCGGACTTGTCAGTCTGGCAGTATCATAGAGCGACAAAATGCTTGCTTGTCCCAAAGCAGAAAGACCACTTCCTGAAAAAGAGTTTGGATTACCATCAACTTTAATAGGGCGCCCTTCGCGGACTTTAACTTGAACACCATATCCTTCTGAGGTTGCTCCAAGTGTGGAGTTATAATAATTTGCCACACCGGGTGTAACATCTTCCGGTTTCACTAAATACGGAATTGCCTTTCTGATTGGAGCTTTGTTACAAGCTGCCAAAGCAACCGCAGTAATACTAAAACCGAAGAATTTTAAGAAATCTCTTCTGTTGGAAGACAGTTCAAAATTGTTCTCCGAAAGTACTTCGTCAAGAGGGAGGTCTTCACTAAATTCCTTTTTCAGATCTGCCTGAAATTCGGGTGTGTTGAGTAACTCTTCCTCACCTTTCCAATATTGCGTTTTATTAGACATTTAGATTTTTTGAAATTGATTAGTTGAAATTAATTAATAATGACATTTAGAACATTCTAAACCACCTATATTAGCAATGGTAATGTTGATTTTACCATCTTTCAGATATTTGCTTTTATTTCCGTTTTTGTCAATGTCCTTCTTAGCAAGAGCATGTAATTTTTCGTAGTAATCATTATTTTCTACATCGACTCCTGTGTTTCTGTGACAGTCAATACACCATCCCATTTGCAGGGTTGAATATTGCTGAATCACTTCCATTTCTTGAACCGGACCGTGACATTTTTGACATTCTAATCCAGCAACATTTGCGTGTTGAGAGTGGTTGAAATATGACAAATCAGGTAAATTATGAACTCGCACCCATTTAATGTTTTTGGGATTGTTTCCAAATCTTTCTCCCGGCTTTGCATCAGGATTGTAATCTAATGCAGTATAAATTTTTTGAATTTCCGGAGAAACTTCTCCATTGTATTTATCTCTTAACTGAACTCCCACGTGACAGTTCATACATGTATTAAGAGAAGGGATGCTGGCAGCTTTGCTATAATCAGCCGTGCTGTGACAATAACGACAATCAATATTTAACTCTCCGGCATGTAACGCATGGGAATATGCTATTGGCTGTGTAGGTGCATATCCTTTTTGAACACCTACTTCGGTCACACCAAAGTAGAAACCATAAATACCAAGTACCAGACCCACACTTACAATAATTAAAATGGTATTAATCGTTCTACGCGAAGTATTGTATCTGTTCTTTAAGAACTCTGTTACAGTTTTTTCTTTCTTATCACCTGATTCAAATTCATGGATTACATTGTTTAGTTTTCTTCTGATTCTATACAAGATAATAGCTACGATTAGCAGCACAATAGCAATCACCATCACTACATAAAGTGTGGTTTTATTATAGAAACTGCCTTCAGTTTCAGGCTTTCCGCTCTGTCCTTTATCGGCTGCTCCGGTATTGTCTGCAACCTTAGGTGCACTTTCAAAATCAATCCATGCCAAGATTGCATCTATATCCTCTGTAGATAGATTTTCGTACACATTCATGGCAGCACTATTGTACTCTTTGTAAATTGCAATAGCATCTGCATCTCCGGACTCTCTCAACTTCACGTTGTTGTGAATCCAACTATGCAACCAATCTTTGCTTCTGCGTTTGCTAACATCCTTCAATGCAGGACCTACCAACACTCTATCAATCGCGTGACAAGCCATACATGCTTGTTGCTCAAACAATTCTTTACCTTTTTGAACAAGCGGGCTTGGTGCACCACCGGCAACGGGAGCAGCCTTGGGAGCGCTCTCTTCGTCTATCCACATCAAAATGGACTTGATGTCATTATCCGTTAGGTTTTCATAAACATTCATTGCCATGCCATTGTATTCATCATAAATGGCTTTAGCATCTTTATCCCCGGATTCACGCAACTTCACGTTATTTCTAATCCACTTGATCAACCATTCTTCGCTCTTTTGTTTGGTGATGTCTTTGAGCGCAGGTCCGATTACAACACGGTCGATAGCGTGACAAGCCATACAAGCTTGCTGTTCAAATAACTCTTTTCCTTTTGCAGCAGAGGGCTCGTTCTGTGCCTTGGCTGAAAATGCACCATAAGTAAATAATAGGGCAGTCAAGCTAAACACCCTCACCGCATTTCTGATTATGTCTGATAGTCTTATCATTAGTAGTGGTAATATTTTATAAGATCAAATCCGAAGCTATATTGCTTCAGAAATTCGGGGCAAATATAGAGCAGTTTCAATATGTCAATAATGTTTTTAACAATTCAACAGTAATTTAAAAACACTCTAAATAATGGCTGTAACAAATTGATATTATGCGAATTAAAATTAGATTTCAAATCTACTAAAATAACAAACGTATAATAGTTAGTTTGTATTTTTTTTTAGAATTATGACTGAATCGGCTCTATTGAAATCACAATAGGCAACAAAGAATCAGAATTAGCCGGGGTTATTTGGGCTCTCTGATATTCAAGAGTTTCAGGTGATATTCTAAAAATGTTCCTGCACCATTGATTTTCACAGACGTTTCTAATCTAAACTCAGTCAAATTATTTTTGACCTTGTCAAACGCCTGATATTCGTCCTGTGCGATAATGATGCGAGGCGGGGGTATGGTTACGTCACTGTTGGAAGTGGAACGAAGATAGTTCAAATAGTCTTCGGCAAGAGTCTGAAAATCGCCTTCATCCGTTTTAGCATTAAAAACATGTTTAATTTCATTGGGCTTATCCGTTGTGATGTAGAATAATTCATCTCCTGCTTTGCTGATGGGTTCACGGTCTTTAAATGGGTTGATGATATCGCAAACAACGGGAGCCTTATACCATAGATTAACGTTGCGCCCCATGATGGAGAACATATTCAGGTAGTAATTGACCACTACGGCTTCTACTTCTTCTTGTTGCTCATATATTTTTCTATAATCTCCGTACGTCTTCAAACTTATCTTCTTATTTTCAAATTCCTTTCTGAGGTTTTTATAGAGTGTATCTCTCCATTGTTCCCAGTTTTGCAACCCTAAATAATTAAAAGCATTGTCGAATTCCAGCAAGAGGGGAGCATTTTTCATTGATTCAACGGTTTCCAGAAAAGCTGTTTTGCTGACTTTATCATATTTCGTATAATGCGTAATTTGAACTATCCAAGTATTAGAATCTGTATGGGTAATGTTCATAACGGAATAGAGTGAATCTATCGTCATATAAATAGGGGCATCTCGCTCATTGGTATTCAAATGGGTAGTTTTGTGCAAGTACACCATTTCCATTCCATTTTGCCATGAAGGCTTAAAAGTATAGTGTATGGAAGTATCTTGTTGCGCAAAACTTATATGGCAATTGATTACTACCAACAGTATCAACGACAATTTAAAAAATAAAGAGATAGGGTTGATTTTATTTTTCATAATAACATTCCAAACCGCTGCAAAGATGCAAAAAAACCATGCCAAAGTTGTCCGACTAAATCAACAATACTGATATAGGAAATTCCAAGTTAACGAAAAGTATTTTCCAGCAGTGACTGGTGTTGTTACCAACCACTCAAATTATTGACATCAAAATCTATATTCATAAAGACATTCAAAATTCATTACTCCTAAAATTTATGTAGAAATGAGAACTACAATAATATTAAAAGGCAGGTAATAAAAACTACACCTTGTGTTGATTTACAAGGTTGATGTAAATACACCATCTTATGCTTAACAGCAAAAGTTGAATTAAAGGCTGTTACAAATGGGCGCTTTTCAAAAAATTAAACCTTCCGGAAAACTATAACACTTCCTTGTTATTGATATTTATTTTGTGTAGGCGATACAATACTTATCTTGAAAAGATTCAAAAAAATCAATAAGTTTGCAACATGAATAGATATACAAAATCAACTGTTGAATACACATATCAATGGACAACTTATCAAGTTGACGTTTTCCAAATTTACTTAGGAAGCTCTAAAGAACTTAGGGACTTAGAATACAAAGTTTGGATATAAGTGGGAAAATCATTCATAAAGACATCATGAAAAGTAAAATTATTGCAAATCTGAAATATGATTTACCGTCAGGTATGGTGACATTCTTGGTTGCACTCCCATTGTGTCTTGGCGTAGCGCTCGCATCAGGTGCGCCTCTCATATCGGGTTTAGTGTCTGGAATTATTGGAGGGATAGTAGTAGGTATGATAAGTGGTTCAAGCACAAGTGTTAGTGGACCTGCCGCAGGGCTGGCTGCGATTGTACTTTCTTCAATTGAACAATTAGGCAGTTTTGAATTATTTCTGGCCGCGGTTGTCATTGCAGGGATTATACAGTTAATAGCCGGGTTATTAAAAGCAGGATACATTTCCGATGCTTTTCCTTCTAATGTTATTAAAGGCTTACTTGGGGCCATCGGCATATTATTAATCTTAAAACAAATCCCTCATGCTGTTGGATTTGATGTGTCAGAGAAAGGCGATATTTTGTTTCTAGATGAAGATGGGAAAGGAACCTTTTCTTTTCTGAGTGAAATCTTCAATCATTTGCATCTTGGGGCAGTTTTAGTTGCGGGAATAACAATTCTTGTCTTAGTTGTATGGGATAAAACTCCAATGAAAAAAATTCGTTTTTTCCCTGCTTCTCTCTTCGTAGTTCTATTGGCAGTTGCAATCAATAAATTGTTTATTACCAACTTTCCTCAACTGGCATTATCAGATGCTCATCTTGTAAATATTCCAAAAGTTGATGGATTAGCATTGTTTTCATCTTTTAAAATTCCCCAGTTGTCAGTATTGGTGAATAGCGATTTTTGGATTATTGCGATTACAATAGCTATTGTTGCATCACTAGAAACATTACTTAATATTGAAGCTGTCGATAATTTAGACCCACACAGACGGCATTCTCCTCCCAATAGAGAATTGGTAGCCCAAGGTATTGGCAATATATTTTCAGGCTTTTTGGGAGGGTTGCCTATAACTTCTGTTATCGTTCGCAGTTCAGTCAATATCAATGCAAATGCACAGTCCAAGACTTCAACGATTTTGCATGGGATTTTATTAATGGGAAGTGTTTTTGTTCTTAGCCCACTTCTCAATTTAATTCCATTATCAAGTTTAGCGGCCATACTTATTGTTACGGGATATAAACTTGCCAAGGTATCATTATTCAAACAGATGTATAAAAAAGGATTAAACCAATTTATCCCATTTATGGCAACCGTAATTGCTATTATATTTACTGATTTATTAATTGGTGTAATTATTGGTCTTTCTACAAGTGCATTCTATTTGTTAAAATATAACTATTTGAATCCTTTTTTATTACAAAGAGAGAAAGTATCCTATGGCGAAACAGTTCGCATAGAACTACCCTCCCAAACAACCTTCCTTAGTAAAGCAACAATGAAGAATGCTTTGTGGCAGATACCTGAAAAATCAAAGGTAATAATAGATGCGTCACGTGCGGTGTTTATAGACCATGATATAAGAGAGTTACTGGATGATTTTAAGACAACCGTTGCCAAAGAAAGACAAATCCAATTAAATATTATTGGCGGTAATGAGGACACCAATGTGGCTGATTATCTGCAATTTGAAAATGTAATCGATCAAAAACAACAAGAATACTTAACTCCAAAAGAAGTTATTGAATTATTAAAAGATGGGAATGAGAGATTTGTAAATGGAACACTATCACGAAAATTCTTCCCCAATCAAGTAAAAGCAACCTCAAAAGGTCAACATCCTATGGCAATTGTGGTTAGTTGTATTGATTCACGAACTACCGCAGAGAGAATGTTTGATACAAATATTGGAGATTTATTCAGTGTAAGAATTGCGGGAAATGTTATTAATAAAGATGTGTTAGGGAGTATGGAGTTTGCTTGTAAAATAGCAAAATCTAAAGTAATTGTAATAATTGGACATACTAAGTGTGGTGCTGTCAAAGGGGCTTGTGATGAAGTAAAGATGGGAAATCTTACGGAATTACTCGACAAGTTGCAGCCTGCTATTGACAAAACTTTGACCATGACCAAAGGAGATAAAATATTACCTTCTCAAGTTGATGAGGTGGCAAAAGTAAATGTAGAATTATCTGTTGAAGCGGTATTATCGCAAAGTGAAATTCTTAACGACTTATGTCAAAAAGGCGAAATTGCAATCATTGGAGGCATGTATGATGTCCATACAGGTAAAGTTACATTTTTTCATTGATAACTCGCCAATCCTGTCCTCAATCTTTGAAACAAAAAATAATAGAAATCCCAAAAGAATTCTCAATTTCTTTGTTTGTTCAGATTGCTGATACTCTACGGGCGGGGACTCTTTGTATATCAAGATGATTCGATTATCTGTGACAGAACGATGACCATTGATAATGTAAGTTAAAGATTGGATTTTTCAAACTAACAAAAAAAGCATCTCCACTATATACATCCATCTGTCATAGCCTTTTTGATACTTGTCTGTATTTCGCTCTTTCACTGCTTTTTAGGAATGTTAACGCTCAGATTGTGTGCAATTTTAGAAAACAAGGTTACATTTGCCATCTGAGGAATTGTTTTTTTGCGCAACTTCATAGGTATTTAGAGCTTTTTAACTATTCCTCCTTATAAAAATTAAGGACACTATGGATAAAAAACTATTCTTCCTGCTATTTGCCTTACTCACTTCATTTACGGTATCTGCTCAAAAAGGAAAAGTAACGGGAATACTTTGGGATACATTAACCTATCAACCGATTAGCGCTGCCACAGTAACGGTGTTTAAACTTTCTGACTCAAGTATTATGAACTTTACTTTCTCAGAAAATAATGGAAGTTTTGTAATAAAGGATTTGCCGGTCAATATCCCTTTGCGCTTATTGATTTCTCATATAAATTACACTGCAAAACGCATTGATTTTATGTTGCCAGAAGATCCTTATGAAAAGGATTTTGACTCTTTGCTTTTTGCGTTTAAAATTTTTGAGATAGAAGCAGTGGAAATAAATTGGGAAAAGCCACCAATATTGATTCAAGGAGATACGATTTCTTTTCAGGCAGATGCATTTCTCAACCGACCGGGAACGGTAGTAGAAGACTTGCTAAAACGCATACCCGGCATTGAGTTTAATGACAATGGTATTACCATGAATGGACAAAGTGTGAACAAAATCTTGTTGGATGGCAAAGAGTTTTTTGGCTCTGACCCTACGATGCTGCTCAAAAATATCCCTTCTATGATGGTGGATAAAGTGCAGGTAACAGAGGAAAAAGACAAATTTGGAAGAGCTACAAACTCCGGTGCGGTTACTATCAATGTTACGTTAAAACCGGAGGCTAAAAAAGGAAGTTTTGGAAAAGCTTTTGCAGGTTATGGAACAACTAATAAATACGAAGTGGGAACTATGTGGAACGTGTTTAGGGACACGCTTCAGGTAAGTTTCATCGGATATGGAAATAATTTGAGCAAATCAGGTTTTTCTTTTTCGGACCTTTATCAACTTGGAGGGTTTAACAGAACCGGTTATAATTCTATTACTTATTCTGATAATGCGCTAAGCATTGGTAATACTTCTTTTGGTGGTGGAAATGGTCTGACAGAAAGCTATGGTGGAGGAGTAAATCTTAATCATATTCTTTTTAAAAAATTGAAAGTGAATGCCTCTTATTTTTATGGAGCCTTCAACACAACCTATTTGAATACAAATGTGAAAGACTTTCTTTTTACGGATTCTATTTTTCAGAGTCATACAACAAATAGTAAGTTTTCGCGAGGAAATAGCCATTCATTCAATCTTGGTTTAGATTATATTATTGATTCAACTTCGAGTATTTATGTTTCCGAATCGGGAGCATTTAGTTGGCAAAGAGAGAATAGCATACAAGAAATTCTTAATACGCGAAACTATTTTGACTCTTCCAATATCAAGAACAAACTGCTTGGGAGAGCTAACAACCTCAAACTTAATGGAGAGTTGTATTATGATAAAATGTTCTCAGATAAGTTTTCTTTGAGTGTTTACTATGAACATGACATATCAAACGGGAACTCAAATGACAATTATGACCAACTCAGTTTAATTGACAACATTCTCTTTGAAGACCAAAGTTTTAATCAAATATCATTAGAAGGGAGTTCTCTTTTTGACCATCAAATTAGCACCAATTTTTATTATGATTGGAACCCTAAACTTGCTTCACAGCTTGTGTATAATTTTAATATTCATAATAACAGTACGAAGGTTGAATCAGAGCAAAAAGGAGCGTCAAGCAGCGAATATATGAAAAATGCGCCCTTATCCGGTTTGTTTAAATATAACTATCAAAGTCATCAGGTTAAAAAAAACCTTAGATATAAATTTGGTAAAGATTTGAAGTCCTCACTATCGTTTGAACTTGGATACGAACTCTATGATTTAATGGCAAAAGAGGACGACAGAAGTTTTTATAGAAACAGCTTATATCATCGTCCTACGGGAAGCATTGAATATAGACGAAGCGGAAATGCGAGAAGAAATAATCTTTCAATTAGTTTAGACCAAAACCTGCGTCTTCCTTCTTTTTCTGAATTACTTCCTATTTTGAGCAATCTTGACCCAATGAAAGTAAGCACAGGGAATTATCAATTAGAACCGGTTTACACTACAGGTTTATCAATATATTGTATGTGGTCGCTAGAGAAAATTAAGTTGTTTTTTTATTATTATGCTAATAGTAGCCTCACACAGAATCCCATAATGAGAAATACTTTCTATGATGAAATCGGACGAGAAATCAATACTTTCCAAAACCTCAAAGGCAGTAACGGGTTGAGTGGATATAACAATTTTTCAATTTCTAAAAAAATCAAACTTTCAGAAAAATGGGAATTACCTGTATCTTTTAGCGTCTATGGTGGTGTAGGACGCAATTATCAATTATTGTACGGAGAACTAAATTCTATATTTAATCAAAGCTTAAGTGGAAGTCCAACAGTCCGACTTAGCAAAAAAGATGTCTTTGAACTAAGCGTGAGCTATGGTAAAAGCTGGAGTAAAAATGAAGCAAAATTGACCCAAAGAACAAGCACAAACGTTTTTCACACAGTGAGCTCCACTCTTTGGTGGCAATTGCCCAAAGGATTTAGTATGGAGTATGATTACAAAATGAATTATCAACCTTTTATCAGTAGTGGAATAGAAAATGCCTATAACCTGCTTAGCATTTCCATCAATAAACGTGTGCTGAAAGAGGATAGAGGAATCATTAAATTGTCTGTATTTGACTTGTTAAAACAGAATACAAATATCTCTCGAGTGGTTTCAGCAAATTATATTGGAGAATCGCAAAGCAATACCGTTGTACGCTATTTTATGCTTTCTTTTGTCTATAACCTCAATTCAATGAGTGCTAAGGAGAAATCTCATACTCGCGGTCGTGAGTTGTATTGGTGGTAAGTTGTGGTCTGCCCCGAATTCAAACCTGAACAGTATTGCTGCTCTAAACAGAATGTTAAATATTTCAAAAATGTGAGAGACTCTGTAATCCTTGCCGCAGTAATAGTTTAAGGTTATTTACCAATAATATTAATGAGGCAAAATCTATTTTTTTGAATTTTTATTTTCACGCTTAATAAGCGATAAATAACAAATATGTCTTTGGGCAAAATGGCGGTATTACTACATGAGAAGATGGGTAATAGAGGCAAGTTTCTTCTTCAAATTTACACTCCAATCGAGTGTCTAAATTTCTCTATCAAGTGTAGGAGGAAAAAATCACCATGCTTTGTACAAAGCTCTATATTCGCAAACTGTTAAATGGCAATTAGAGTAGAAAATATCACCAAAATATATGGGGTACAAAAGGCGGTGGACTCCATCTCTTTTGATATTCCCAGAGGGCAGATAGTGGGCTTTTTGGGTCCTAACGGTGCAGGAAAAAGTACTACCATGAAAATCCTTACGGGTTTTATTCCTTCTACTTCCGGCAAAGCTTATATTGACAACATTGATATAGAAGAAAAACCGCTGCTCACACGCTCCAAAATTGGATATTTACCCGAACACAATCCATTGTATTTAGACATGTACATCCGCGAATATCTGCGATTTATGGCGGAAATTAATGGTGTAAAAAATCCGTCCAAACGAACCGAAGAACTCATTGAACTGACAGGGCTTACCATTGAGCGCAAGAAAAAAATTGGGCAACTTTCCAAAGGATATCGTCAGCGGGTTGGTTTAGCCCAAGCGTTGATTCACAACCCGGACGTATTGATTCTGGATGAGCCTACTTCAGGGTTAGACCCAAATCAGATTGGCGAAATCAGAAAATTGATTTTGGACATAGGTTCCGAGAAAACCATATTACTATCCACACATATCATGCAAGAGGTTGAGGCACTTTGTCAACGCACAATCATCATCAACAGAGGAAAAATTGTAGCAGATGCACCCACATCAGAATTAGGCAAAAAACTCGAAAGTGATACGGTTATTTATGTAGAGTTTTCCAAAGACATTGCAGATTCAGAATTGCGCTCCATCAAAGAAATCAAAAAAGTGTCCAAAGGGACACAGCCTCATTCTTGGCATATTAGCACTGTCGAACCACAAGCTTGCAAAATAGCACTCAACCGAATTATTGCCAATGCGGAAGGTTATATTTTAGAACAAAAAGAAGAGAAACAGACTTTAGAGGATATTTTCCAAAAACTAACTCAAAATGTGGACGATTTATAAAAAAGAAATCCGGAGCTTTTTAAGCTCTCTCATTGCGTATGTAGTGATAGCAGTCTTTTTGATAGTAACAGGCATGTTTACATGGTTGTTCAAAGACACGAGCGTACTCGACAGCGGTTATGCAAATCTTGACCCTTTATTTTCAATAGCACCCATAATTTTCATTTTTTTGGTTTCGGCTATTACCATGCGCAGTTTTTCAGAAGAGCGCAAGAGTGGCACAATAGAGACCCTTACCACCCGACCGGTTTCGGACTTTGCCATAATCATGGGCAAATACTTTGCAGGACTGACCCTTGTAGTGTTTTCAATATTGCCCACGCTATTGTATTATTATTCTGTAAATAAACTATCCATCAACCCCGCGCAAACCGGCATTGACACAGGTGCCACGCTGGGTTCTTACATAGGACTTTTATTATTAGGAGCCGTATATGTTGCCATAGGGACTTTTGCATCAGCGATTAGCGACAATCAAATTATAGCCTTTTTGTTGTCTATGTTTGTCTGCTTCTTCTTTTTCATTGCCTTTGACTTCCTCTCTGACATCTCATTTCTCAAAGACTCCGAATTCACCACAGAGTGGATAGGTATTAATTATCATTACAAATCAATCAGCAAGGGTGTTGCCGACACCAGAGATTTGGTGTACTTCATTTCGCTGACCTTGTTATTTTTAGGTTTAACTAAATTTATTTTCGGAAGCCGTAAGTGGTAGAGTTTATGAGTAAGAAAAGAACAAATAAATTGAAGGGTTTTGTTGATTTATCAGTTGTTATTGCCTTTGTAGTAATCGCCAATCTGCTTTCCACACAATACTACACAAAATTTGACCTGACCAAAGAAAAACGCTATACCTTAAGTGAGACTTCGCGCAATCTTGCCAAGAGTGTAAATGATTACATCTATATCAAGGTATATCTGAATGGAGAGCTAAGTTCCAAGTTTAAACAGCTTAAAAACGCTACTTTGGACATGCTGTCCAACTTTCGTGAAGCCTCCGGCAATCAAATTGAGTATGAATTTGTTGACCCTTTTGCCGGCAAAGACAATAAAGAGAAACAGCAATTACTGCAAGATTTCGAACAAAAAGGACTTCCTCCTTATGATGATGTAGAAGATGAAGAAATAGAATCTCAAAAACGCAATTTAATTATTCCGGGAGCAGAGGTTTTTTATGGTACAGGGAAAAGTTTTGTAATAAACTTGCTCAAAACAGAATTAGGTCAAGCCAATGAAGAGAACATCAATCAATCTATTGAAAACCTTGAATATGAAATTGCCCATGCCATTCGAAAATGCAAAGCAGACCAGAGCAAACGCATAGGTTTTCTGACAGGGCACGGAGAATTGAACGAATTGCAGTTATATGACCTCAAAAAAGAGCTTGGGAGCTTCTATCGTCTTGACAATCTGAATATTGATTTGCGCGATTCTGCCGCAATCGCTCTCTATGCAGACAAATTTACCAATAATGATGAAGAAAATGCCAAAATTATCCTAAGTGGTTTACAAAGCCGTATCAATCAATACAGCGCAGTTGTAATCGCCAAACCTCGTACAGATTTGACACGTGAAGAATCTTTTTTGATAGACCAATATATGATGCAAGGCGGCAAAACCCTTTGGTTTATTGATGCGCTTCAGGCAGAAATGGACTCTTTGAGCAACACAGGCAGGATGGTTTCAGTGGATTATCCTTTGGAAAATCTCCGCGAGCTGCTTTTTCATTATGGAGTGAGGGTAAATGTAGATTTATTGCAAGATTTTCGCTGTAATGACATAGCGCTCAGAGACCCATACTCTGCCAACAGTTATCGCAATTTCCCATGGGTTTACTTCCCGGTTTTTACAGCGCACCCTACTCTATCCAAACATCCCATTAACCGCAATATAGAAGGGGTATGGTCGCGCTTTGGAGGCACTCTCAAAATATTAAGTAAGGAAGGAGTTAAGTCCACCCCTTTATTGATAAGTTCTGAAAGAAGCAAGATTTCCAATGCCCCCGCTTTGGTTGAGTTTAGTATTATTGACAAAATTCGCTCTAATGACAAGAACTTCATATCAACTTTTAATGCAGGTCCTCAAGTTGCGGGCGTGCTACTTGAGGGCACGTTCAAATCCGCTTTTGCACGCAGAAATGTGCGCTCTGATTTACCTTTCAAAGAGAGTGGCAAAGGAAGCATTATTGTGATTGCAGATGGAGACATTGCCCGAAACCATGTCAGCAGTCAGGGCGGGTATTTAGAACTTGGCAAAGACCATATTACGGGTAGATTTTTCGGAAATAAAAAATTCCTGCTTAATTGCTTTGACTACTTGTTAGACGACTCTGGTTTGATTGAAATTCGTTCCAAAGAAATCATACTGCGTCTTTTGGACAAAGAAAAAGTAAAAGAACAACGCACTTATTGGCAGTTTTTCAACTTGGGTTTACCTGTTATCTTGATGATACTATTCGGACTGATTAATGCTTTTGTGAGAAAGAGAAAATACGCAAGTAGATAGTTGACAAGCTATATTTGTTTCAGCTCTAAACTAACAAATTTTAAGAAATAAAACACCCACTCACTATGCAAACCCAAACAGAGATTCTCAAAACACTCAAAGAAAGGTTTAATAAAAATATGTCCCGACATACCGGCATGGACTGGTCAGCGATATCAAAAAAATTGGAAGCTAACCCCGAAAAATTAATGGTTTTGAACCGGATGGAACTGTCAGGAGGCGAACCCGATGTGGTTAGCTATGACGTAAAAAAAGACGAATACACCTTTATAGACTGTTCGCAAGAAAGTCCAATTGGGCGCAGAAGCCTATGTTATGACCGAGCAGCATTAGACTCAAGAAAAGCCAATAAACCAATCAATAGTGCATTTGACTTGGCAACTGAAATAGGAGTAACCATGCTGACAGAAGAACAGTACAAACACTTCCATAAGATTGTGCAATTTGATAACAAGACTTCCAGTTGGGTTCTCACCCCGGATGATATCAGAAAATTAGGAGGTGCTATATTTTGCGATTACCGTTTTGGCAGAGTTTTCACCTATCATAATGGAGCTGAATCATACTATGCCGCGAGAGGCTTTAGAGGTTTGCTATTAGTTTGATTTATATATCACAAGCAAAATAACTTCATCCCTATTATAGCCCACCCTTGTGAAACGGCAAAGAAGAATACCCGTTTTCATTCAATTAAAGAGATATATTTGCTTCCGTCAATCCATCTTTCACCATGTCCGAAACCATAAACGGCAGACAGATTTTCACCCTTTTTGAAGTTACAAAAAGTATTCAAAAAACTATTTCAGAACGATATGGAAATTCTTATTGGATAAAAGCCGAAATAATCAAACTCAATTTTTATAAACACAGCGGACACTGCTACCCGGATTTGGTGGACAAACAGGACGGAAAGGTTGTTGCACAAATGCGCTCCACAATGTGGAGACACGATTTTTTACGCATTAACAATGAGTTTGAGAGGATATTAAAAGAACCACTCAAAGAAGGTATCAAAGTGCTTATTCTGGCACGTATTTCTTTTTCAAGTGAACATGGAATTTCGCTTAACATTCAGGATATAGATGCGAGTTTCACGCTCGGTGATTTAGAAAAGGAAAAACAAGAGACTATCAATAAACTCAAAGCAGAAGGCATTTTCAATCAAAACAAGTCTTTGAAGATACCTTTGCTCCCCCAAAGAATTGCAGTCATTTCGGTTGAAACGAGTAAGGGATATGCAGATTTTGTGAGAGTTTTGGAAGAAGCCAAGCACACTTGGGGATACCACTTTTTCCGAATGCTCTTCCCTTCGTTACTGCAAGGAGATGGAGCGGTTCGCACAATCATCGAACAACTGTCACTCATTCGCAAAGTAATTCATCACTTTGACGTGGTGGTCATTGTGCGCGGTGGTGGCGGGGATGTTGGATTATCTTGTTACAACCATTACGAACTTGCCCAAGCCATAGCCACTTTCCCTCTTCCGGTTATTACAGGAATCGGTCATTCCACCAACGAAACTGTTGCAGAAATGGTTGCATTAAGGGATGCAATTACTCCTACTAAACTTGCTGAAATGTTGATTCAACAGTTTCATAATTTTTCTGACCCTGTGCAAGAAGCAGAAAAAACAATCGTGCAAAAGTCAAGATTGTTGTTAGATACAAACAAATTAGAGCTATTCAATACAGGCAAGCTATTCAGGTCTGTTACGCAAGGCTCCTTATTGCGTGGCAAAGGCATATTATCAAATATGAGCCGGAGCATAACACAAAAAGCAGCAGGATTATTGAATACTGAGAAACAATTTCTTGCTCAAACATCTTTCGGCATTCAAAAAGATATTGTTTTTAAGTTGGGGAGCAGCAACAACACCCTTGCACAACTCGCCCAAAGAATCAAGTTGGAAAGCATATCCATGATAAATAACCAACAAACGGAAATTAGAAATATTACTAAAAACATTGAAAACATGAGTCCTGTCAATGTTCTCAAACGTGGTTACAGCATTGCACTCCATAATGGCAAACCTATTCAAACGTACAAACAAGTCAATGTTGGAGATTCGGTTGATATTGTTTTGTACGAGGGTACTGCTACAAGTATTATTCAATCTACATCAAAAAAATCAAAATTATGAGCACAGAAATAACCTATACAAAAGCATTTGAAGAACTTCAAAATATCGTAACAGAGATTGAACGAGGCGAAATTTCAGTAGATGAACTTTCGACAAAAGTAAAAAGAGCTTCGCAACTCATCAAAATCTGCAAAACCAAACTGACAACAACAGAGGAAGATGTCAACAAAATCCTCAAAGAGCTTGAAGATTAATCAGTTCCAAAGCAACAATTTTTACCAATAGTAAGAAAAACTGTTATCGTCTGTTGCCGAAGCCCGCTGCCTATCTTTAACCTGAAATTCTTCGCTTAGTTCTTCAAGATACTTAGCACGTCTTTCAGGGTTATCAATAACTACACTCGTATTAAATGTGCTGCCTGTCGGACATATCTTCCCATTCTTGAGTTCAACTGCTACCAAAGCCAGATTCTTGAAATCTTTGGGGTCAAAATTGCGAGATTCTGTTTGCTTAGCACTGATATAACGGTTAATTTCATAATAGAAAATTCGGTATTGTTTCCCTCTGATTGTTGCATTTTCAGAAGACAATAATTTAAAAGTATCTTTCTCCAAATCAAACTTAGATATTACATAAGACGACCCACCTAATGTTATTCTTGCCAATAATTCCTCATCCATATATTTTGCGGGAATTAAATCCAGTCTATTTATATCCTCCAAATTCGTATATAATCTCAATAAAAATGTAGGCTTAGCAGCTATTTTATCAATCAACCCCTGATTCACTTCCAACTTATTAGCTAATCTGTAACGAATCATCATGATTTGATTCACTTCTGATGTAATACTGGTATCATAACTTTTTAATAATTCCGCGACTTCTTTATGTTGTATTTGTGGAAGCAGTAATTTATATTTTTGAATCAGGCTAAAATTATAAGAAGTTGTAGAAGTATTGTTTGTACTCTCATCCATTGCTTCATTTTTAGCTTTAGCTATGTTGTTCTTCTGCTCTGCAGCCAGATATTTTTTTAATACAAATTCAGATTCAGCAATAAGTTTGGGTAAAAATGATTGATAAAATTTGCCATCCACTATTCCGCTATCGAGCATATTGGAAAGATCACCAAAAATCATAGTCTTATACTCTTGAATATGCTCATAGTCAAACAATAATGGATACAAATGGCTCCACAAGCTCATGCTGTCAATGCGAAGAGGCGCGAGAACCACCCTGTCAGCATCCATCACATAAGGCAGGTCTTCTTTCATAATTTCTTTGAGTGCCTCAATAGTTTTCATTGATTTTTGGGCACACAACACTTGTAGCGCACTGATTTGAATAGGATAATTATTTGGATGTTCTAAATAGAGCTTTTTTGCAAAATCTATCAGCTTATCATCTTCGAGTTCAGAGAGTTTGTTCAACAAGATTTGTTGAACAAACTCCTGCTCCTTAGCTTTAAATGGATAAGTATTAACAACCTCAATCACTCTGTCAATATTACTTTTGCTCAGTGTAACATAGTCCAAAGATGAAATGGCTTTTTTGAATCGTGTACTGTCTGTGGAAAGTAAGTCATCCAAAAATAAGTTACCTTTTTCCTCAAAGACCGAGAAACCAAAAGAAGAATCAATGGGTGTAAAATTGTCATAAAATGCATTGATAAAGGGTGAGCCTTGGTTTACAGAATCCACCAATGTGCGTAGTATATAGATAGCGTCTCCGCCTTTTTTTATAATAGCTCTCATTTTAATAAGCCTGCAACTTCCCGTGTCGGACAAATACAAGTCCATGATATGTTGCCCGTCTTTTTCATAGCGTTTTTGCGAAAAGACAGTAAAAGCATCTTCAGAGTTTATGTTTCTAACAGTTTCATTGAATAAAGAGTCTGCATCAGGATAAAAGGTGTATTCGTGAAATTTCTCAAAAAACACGCGCACCCTCTCCCCTGCTTCAGATAGATAAATATTAACATTGGAATATTCTTCATAATCCTTTCTGTAATCATAATAACCGAGATTTCGTTTACTGCTTTCGTTGATGTCTTTGGAAGTTAGGGTAGAAAAATATAACAAAGTATCCGTAAACTTTTCAAATGGTTTGAGGTTGGAAAGTGGTTCGATTGTAAAAGAGTCAAAAAATCTTTTTGCTAACTTTTTGTTTTTATGTGTCTTAGCCGCAAGCAGATAATAATAACCTCCGGAAATAACCATTCTAAAATAAGTTGTTTCGCCTTTTTCTCCTTTTTTAGGTATAAGCGCAAAATCAAGACAAGGCAAGCCTTGCCAACGGCTTAAAGATTTTTCACCCAGTTCTTTTTCATGCTTCTTGGCTAATTTTTGAGCAGTTCGTTCTAACTCAAATTGATCTTCTTCAATATAGTTAAAGTCCATCAACGAGTTACGTGTCAAGAAAAACAGGCTTTTTGTCTTGCTATCATAACCTTGAAATACAGGATTAGTATAAACAGCTGAAATGGGCAAATCCGAATCCAAAACATGCATTGCTGGCATTTCTACCGAAAAACCGCCATATATAAACTTGATTCGCCCCCATTTGGCTTTCCTGTTATCCTCAACAAACTTCAAACTCGCAAAAACCGAATCTGACCATTGAGAAATAAAATCACCGTTTCCACCCATTTTGAAGATAATAATTTCAAAAGGGGTTACATAAATTTGATAATGTTGCAAATTACCGGTCTTGGTTCTATTTTTTACTTCTATCCCTGTGTAGTCCCCATTCTTAATCCTTCGTTTAGATAATATTTTACCCGGTATATTTTCAAACAGCAGACTGTCAATTTTGTCCAAGTAATTATCTGCAGAAATTTCGGAAACTATCCCAAACGTAGCAATTTTATTGACGGAAAAGAATGAACCATTGGTCATCTCAGAACAAAGAAAATTAGTTCCACTATAAGGTAGCTCATACAATTTTGCAGGGAGATTAATAGTAAATTGCTTGTCGGGGGAAACCTGCGGAGTCAAAATCAAATCGGTTTTCAGAGAGTCATAGTATTTCTTTGTATCAGTCGCAAAATCCGTTTTGATAAATGAAACCGGTCTTACAACACATCCTTTTTTTCGTAAATATTCAATTACGCCATAATCTCCGCCCAAATGTGCAGCTCCCACGCCAGTAAAAACAGAATGATTTTTCATTAACACAAACATGCTGTCTGCCATCAATCGGTTGCGTTCGTTCAAAAACCATTGAATATAATGTGGAGTAGAAAATAAATCTTGCAGTTCCAGCACCAAATCCAAGTCTTGTTGACGATAAGCATCTTCAAAAATTTCGCTTATATCCTGCGTTTTCATCCGTTCTTCAAGCCAAAGCGGAATAGGCTTCTCGTCTTTTCTGTTTTTTCTTTCGGTTTGGGCAATTCTAAGCAAGTCATTGGTATGTTTAATGTTTTCAAGTCCTACTACCTTTCTTCCGGTTTTGGCACCTGCCATATAAATAAACATATCCAAATAAGTATCTTCCTCAAAATCCGACATATAAGGATCGCTCCTGAATTGCAAAGAATTCAGCATCATATCCCTACTGGCGATATTAGAACCTATGAAGCTATTGGTAGGTGGGTCAATCGGGAAAATTCTTTGATAAAAACCTTTGTCAGTATATGTGTTGGCGGGATAACTCCCAAAGTATTCAGGTGCATATTTCAAATTCAGAATTTCATCTAACCAATCTGTAGGGTTGGATTCCAATGCTATGATATCAGCGTTTTTAAGTCCAAGAAAAAAAGTATCACTGAGATTGAAGGCAAGTTTGCTACTCACATGCATAGTGCCATACAAATAGGACTTCTTGTCCGGATTTTGAGGAGAAGTTACTTCCCACAACAAAGACTGATATTTTTTTGTGGGTGTTTGAGCAACAAGAATGTTTTCACTAAAACTTAAACAGAGTACTGTTACAGAGAACAGAACAAGTATTTTTTTCATTTATAACAATTTAACGTGGCGAAATTAATGTAAAGGCAATAAGAAAGGATGAATTTACAATAATGATTGGTGTACAATAAATACAGGTTGGTAAAAAATAACATCCTTAATTTACAACGTAATATCTGCCAAATTGTTTTTCTAAAACAGCAGTTGCATCAAGTTGTACACCCATCTAATTGTGCATGAAATATTAACAATTTTCACTATTCACAACCCCAATTTGGCTTAATTTTGCAATCCTTTATAAATGCGCCCTACCAAATCCATACTTTCTCTTTGTGTATCAACAATCTTGATGATGTTTGCGCAAAGTTCTTTTGGGCAATGTATAGCGGCTTTTAGTGTAACTCCCAAAGTATGCGACAAAGACACCGTAAGTTTTGGTTTTACAGGTAGTGGCAAGCATTTCGATTGGGATTTTGACAACCCCGCTTCAGGTATTAGGAACACCGACACGCTAAAAAACCCTAAACATCTATTTACAAGCTTCGGAGTATATAATGTGAGGTTAATCGTGTCCGACTCTGCGTGTTCTGACACTCTTATCAAGCAGGTTAGAGTATTAGAAAAACCGATGGTTTCATTTTCATTTCTCAATAATTGCAAAAACCTCATCACCGACTTCAATGCTTATACGTCTATAGACACAGCAGATTCCGCCAAACAAATCTATTGGTTTGCCAATAACTCTTTAATGGATTCGGGCGCTTTTATTTCTCATTCATTTACAGACACGGGTCAAGTCAAGATAAGCGCTCACATTGTTACAGTTGAGGGATGTTCGGATAGTTTTGAAAAAACAATTACTGTTTATCCTACTCCCGAAATACAGTCAGATAAAAGTTCGTCTTGTATAGAACAAGACCTCAATTTCAGTCTCAAAGCAGGGCTTGTTCCTTCTGTCAAATACAAATGGAATTTTGGGGATGGCTCCATCAGCAGCCAAGCTGCCCCCAAATATCAATACACAAAAGGTGGAATTTATTCTGTTACACTTTTGATGACATACGCTGATAGTAGCACTTGCTTGACCGGTGGAGACAGTCTGACAATCTCAAACAAACCTAATACTAACTTTAAACTATTGACGGATAGTATCCAATGTTTTCAAGGTAATCAGTTCTGTTTTGAGTTTGTGGGCAGAGAAAAAAATTTGAGCTATCGTTCTGTCATTTTTGGTGATGGCAATCAAAACAATGTCTTCTCATTGACAGACACAACTCTATGTTACTCATACAACGACACAACCGGAGGAATATATTCCGTAACTTATGAAGCCATAGATTCAAATGGATGCTCCAACACCACCACCATTGACAGTATGATTGAGTTGCACCCAAAAATACGACTTGGGTTTTACCATAACAACACATTTGGTTGTTTTAGCACTGCGGTTTCATTTACTAATACCAGCAACACAACTCCACCGCGTATCACAAAATTCAAATGGGATTTTGGAGATAGTACTTATGATTCAACAGCTTGGTCTCCCGGGCATACCTATACCGATAATGGCATATTCTCGGTTTCGCTGCAAGTAGAAGACGACAAAGGTTGCCAAGTTTCTACAACCTATAACAACATTATCCAAAATGTAAATTACAATGTGGACGCGTATTTGGATAGCGTAGTAAGTTTTTGCAGAAGTGACAACAAACTGTTTTACAAACAAACTCCAATTACAGGTGGTAGTATCAACTGGTTTTGGACGGATGCCGACACCTCATACACTTGGAGTGTAAGTAAACACTATTACAATCCGGGCACCTATTATCCAAGAGTGCATATTTCTGTTTATGGCTGTGTCAAAGACACCGTTTTTGACACGATTACGATTGTCGGTCCCAGAGCATTGGCAAGCAATATTATCAACCGATATCAGTGCCAAATCAAAGACACCATCTACTTTACTAACTCCAGCTTATATGATTTTAACAAAAGCCGTTCAACATTTTGGGACTTTGGCGATTCTTATGCTCCTGCATGTACAAGCAACTTGGCTCAAGGCATCAATGTCGGACTGAATTGTCGATACAGTACAGACAGCGTACTGACAAAACATTTTTATACGCCCGGCAAAGAACAATGCTACTATACTAAACTTGTGGTGAGCGATACAGTGTTGGGTTGCGCAGATTCGACCTATATTGCTCTTCCTCTGATGCCACCGAAAGCGGATATTGATCTGAGTATTTTGCCACCAAGAGCAGGTATGTCACTCAACCATAGTCGCTCATGCTTGAGTGAAGATGACGACAAAATCAATGTATTGGTGTTAAACTTAAATCAAACTCAACCCGCTTGTACACGGCAAAGGTGGTGGGTAATGTGGGATTCTCTGGGTGCAAGACAATCCGGAAGTTTTGATTCACATTGGGAGTCTTACGCAGACTCGCACTACTACACCTTTGCAAACAAACCAGCAGATCCAAATGGATTTGTAACCATTGGTTTAATTATTGAAAACGGGAGAGATTCAAACAATAATGTGTGTAGGGATACTGCTTGGTATCATGATTTCTTGCAATTTGAAATGTTCGACCCTGACTTTGATTCCGATTATGACTCAACGGTTCAGTATTGCAAAGGAACAGAGTTTACTTTTCGACTTAAAGACACCATTCAAAATTCGCTTTCGCAAGTTAGGTGGGATTGGGATGATGGCACTGTGGACTTATTGACTTCGGGGAACTTGACAGCACCTATTAAGCACAAGTTCAAATCGTCAAAATGGTATAATATCACCGTTACGGTATGGACAGATTCAGGCTGTGTAGCCACACACACCAAGCGTATCAAAGTGGGCTATTACACCGATTTCTCTTTGATTGACCCAAACAATGGTGGTGCATTTTGCAAAAACGACCCCATTCAGCTTATACCCGAAATCCAATACATCAATGGTTTCAATTACCCGTGGAATGACTCAAGCAGGATAAAATCCGGCAAAGAAAAAATTCGATGGAATATGGGTGATGGACAGGGATATCAGGATTTAGGGTTGCCACCTTTTTCATATTCCTATTCCAAAGGCGGCATCTACAACGTTTCAATTGCTGTAGAAGACAGTGCCGGGTGCTTAGACACAATTACAAAGGTTAATGCTGTTACAATCAAACATATTCAAACTAAGATAGAAACCAATTTAGACAGTTTTGTATGTGCTCAAGCCATTCAATTTAATTCTCTTATTTCAAAATATGACAGTACAAGCCCATTTCCGCAAGACACTCTCGGCAATATTGTATATAAATGGGAATTTGGGAACGGCATCTCCAACAATGCGCTTCCCAATCCGCTTGTGATGTTGAAAGAAGGCATGTACAAAATAAAGCTTAGCGCCACCAATGACATTGGGTGTAAAGACAGTGTAAGCAAAGATATTGTTGTGATTGGACCTAAAGCCGAATATGAATTCATGTCCGACTCCATTGGCTGTCAACCTTTGGTGATGACTTTCAAAAATAAAAGTACCGGTGCAAGTAACTATATATGGCGATATAGGGACAGTAGTGGAAATGTTCTTAATACCGGCTCATTAGCGGACATCAACTTTACATACCCACAATTTGGAAAATATTATCCATACCTGACAGCCCAAGGGACTTATGTCAAGAATGGCGCAACTATCACTTGCTCGAGTGTCTTCCCTGATTCCATGCCCATCCCGTTCCGAGAGATAACAGTATTAGAAATTCCCAAACCAGATTTCCAAAATGTTACAAATTGCTTTACTAAAACGACTCAATTTACCAATAAGACATATATAGGAACCTCTACTTTGTCTTCTGTCAAATGGGATTTTGGCGATGGAAACAGTTCGAAAGACAATGACCCAATTCATCAGTACAACGATACGGGCAGATTTAATGTTACGCTGATTGCATTTTCAGCCAATGGCTGTTCAGACACACTTCAACGGATGATTGTTATTTCGCCCACCCCTATTCCTGACTTTATTTTCACAAATGAATGTGCAGGGGTTGCCATCAAATTTAAGGATACCACCAAAGCCTTTAATGATGTTGTGGTCAAATGGAAATGGAGTTTTGGAGACAGCACTTTTGGCAGTGCAGATATTATCAGCAAAAGTTATAAAACAGGCGGCACATACAATGTCAAGTTAGTAGTTACCAATATGGCAGGCTGCTCTGACTCGATATCAAAAATGCTAACTGTACACTACAAACCCACAGTCAATTATACTGTTGCTCATACGTGCTCACGTCAGGACTTGGTTATCAGCAACCTCAGCAGTGTACCCGACACAAACCTGACATATCAATGGAGTTTTGCCGATGGCTCTTTTGCCACCAATATTAATCCTCTCAAAACCTATCCATCGAACGGAACATATAATATCAAACTGAAAGCTGTGAGCGGATTTGGTTGTACAGACTCAATTTCCAAAAATATTACGATTAACCCCACTCCGGTAGCAAATTTTAATATTAACAAGGCAACCCAATGTTTTGCAGAACAACAATTTATTTATAGCAACACAACATCCATTCCCACCGGTTCATTTTCTTCTTTTTGGGCATTTGGTGACGGCAAAACCGGTAGTACCACCTCGCCCTCGCATACTTATGCAGATACAGGAATTTTTAATGTAAAGTTAATCACAACATCCGGATTTGGCTGTGCAGATACGATTTCCAAAAGTGTTACGGTTCAAGCGAATCCTCTGGCAAGTTTCAGCATAGACAATATACAACAATGTTTGCTTGGTAACAAATTTACCTTTTCGGATATCACAACGGGTACACTTGCCCGTGCATGGCTCATCAAAGGAACTACATACACAGACAGTACTTTTCAATATAGCTATACAGATACGGGCTTACATACAATCCGCATGGTTGCATTTTCTGCCAACACGTGCACCGACACCACATATCGCACAGTAGAAGTCCTGCCTATGCCCATTGCTAAAATTGGCGTGAACATTCCTGCTCAGTGTGTAAACAATCAAAATTTCTCTTTTACTGACCTTACAACACTTGCAAAATACCCAACTTGGACAACAGTATGGGATTTTGGGAACGGCAAGACCGATGTTCTTTCCAACCCCACCACAAGCTATGATACAGCAGGATTTTACCTGGTAACGTTAAAAGTGATGTCAAGCAAGGGTTGCGCGGACACAAGCACCTACAAGGTGGAGGTTTACCCAAAGCCTAATCCTGAATTCACAATCAATGATGATGAACAATGTCAGTTGAACAACCTTTTTGTATTTACCAATCAAAGTGCGGTTGCCAAAGGCTCTCTGAACTATAAGTGGAGTTTTGGAGACGGAAATAGCAGCATCCTGACAAATCCCAAACATATCTATACAATTGCCGGTAAACCCAACATTAAGCTTATTACAACGTCAACCCTTGGCTGTGTGGATTCTGTTTCTCATTCGGTTACACTGCGGGCAAAACCTTCTGCTGCCATTGCAGTTAACAAAGCACAACAATGTGTCAACCCGAACCTATTTGTGTTCAACAGTAAGAGCAAAAGCAACGAAGGCAGTTTTGTTTCCTATGAGTGGAATATTCCGGCACAATCTGTAAACAGTTTGCAAGCAAATGATACGTTTTCGTTTTCATTCCCAACTCATGGCATATTTAACATAAATCTTTATGCAACCACTAATTTCGGTTGTGCAGATTCAGTGCAAACGCAGGTGGAGGTATATCCAAAACCAGAAGCATTATTTTCTATCAATGATTCTACCCAATGTGTAAACAATCAGTTATTTGCATTCAATAATGCGTCCTCCATCCCTTATGGCGCGCTGAGCTATCAATGGACATTTGGAGATGGCAAAGGCTCAACCGCAATTCACCCGACTCATAATTACAGCAGCCCCGACACATTTTTTGTCAAGCTGATTGCAACATCGGGTAACGGATGTAAAGATACCACAGGAACTCCCGTGATTGTATATCCAAAACCGTTCGTAGATTTCAGCATCAATGATTCAGGGCAATGTCTGACAGGGAATTTATATGAGTTGAGCAATTTGAGTTCTATTTCATACGGCTCTCTCACCTATTTTTGGGATTTGGGCAATGGAGAAACTTCTACTCAGAAAGACACTCAAATCAGCTATCCTGCTTATGGCAGCTATAAAATACTGCTCAAATCGACTTCCAATTTCGGATGTATTGATACCCTATCGCGTTTAGTCAAAGTGTATCCCAAGCCTACACCTGACTTTGCCGTCAATCAGGACAAGCAATGCCTTAATGAGAATCAATACAAATTCTCAACCTTGTCAAATATTGCTTACGGTTCGCTCAGTTATCAGTGGCTCTTTGGCGATGGGGCTATTGACAATGGTGACACGACTTATCACAAATACAGCAACTTTGGACCCTTCACCGTCAAAATGATTTCTACTTCCAATTTTGGTTGCATTGACTCGAGCACAAAAGAAATCAGGGTTTGGGCTAATCCAAAAAGTGCTTTTGCAGCCAACAATGCTGCACAGTGTATCAACACTCAAAACTTTGCATTTATCAACCAATCCCAAATCAATCAAGGCACAATAACATCTCAAACTTGGAATTTCGGCAATAACAATTTCAGTATTCTACAGAATCCTTCACAATATTTTGAAAGCAGCGGCAGGTTCAGAATAAGTCTTATTTCATACTCTGACAGCGGTTGTTTGGACTCCGTTATTCATTTTGTTGATGTGTATCCCAAACCCAAAGCCGCCTTTGACATCAATGACACTTCACAATGTTTGTACAGCAATCACTTTGAATTTACCGGCAAGTCAACGGACACACTCAATCTCATTGATTACCGCTGGCTAATTGATAGGGTCGGATATGCTAATTCGCTCAATACCTCATTTAAGTTCAATAAAATAGGATTTCACCCAATTGAATACAGGGTGATTTCTGAATTGGGATGTGCAGATACCGCCATCAGAGAGGTATTTGTTAAACCCATGCCTGATCCAAGTTTTGAGAAACTCAATATTTATTATTGCAACAACCAAGGTCCGTTTTCATTCACACCCACCACACCTGGCGGCACATTTTACGGCAAAAACATAGAAACCAATCTTTATTATCCGCAAATCCTATGGCGAGACACAGTAGAATACAAAGTTACAGTAGATGGCTGCCTTGATTCAAGTTTACAAATCACACAGGTTTACCCTGCACCAAGTGTTTTTCTTGGTTCAGACACCATGCTTTGCAAATATGAATCTTTGGAATTTGATGTAAGTTTCTGGAACAGCACTTATGAATGGCAAGACAGGAATAAAGAAGCTAAATATCAAGTCAAACGTCCCGGATTGTATAAAGTTACAGTCAGCAATTTCTGTGGTTCTGCCACAGACTCAATCTATATAGAATACGGAGAATACAACTGTCGAATGTACCTGCCCACTGCTTTCAGTCCGAACAGAGACGGGCTAAACGACTACTATAACCCAATCACCTACGATGTCGAACAATATCATATTCAGATTTTTAATCGTTGGGGGCAAATGGTGTATGACGGCAATCAGAATGACAAAGGTTGGGATGGAACCTATATGGGCACCCCTTGTGAAATCGGGATGTATATAGTGCAGGTTTCTTATTCGTACAAGTTCAAAACTGAATTCCGAAATCTAACTGAAAGTGCTGCCTTGTATTTGATGAAATAACACGAGTTATAAGCGATTCAACATCTCTATTGACTTTGTAATTGCCTCAAGTCTATTTAGCTAAAACTGAGCATTGATGCTGAGAGAAGGCAGAATGGGGAGTTGATCCACCCTGGTAAAATTGGTTCTGTCAAAATAGAATACATTACTTCTATTGTAAACATTAGTAAGTGAAAATACAGTCCATACTTTTGCATTTTTAGTTTTAAGCAAAATCTTCTCGGCAGAAAAGTCTAATCTGTGATAATACGGGAGTCTTCCGCCATTCAAAGGACCGTATAGAATACCTAAAGAACCATTGTCGGTCAAATAATCTGAGCCGATTCCTTGAGACTGAAAATCCAGTTTTTCATAATAACCTGTTGATTGTGTAAAAGGAAAGCCTGAGCCTAAGCTCCATCGCAAGTTAATATTCCAAGTTTTTTTCTTATCGGGAGTATAGGCTACTAAAGTATTTACATTGTGCCTTCTGTCCCAGTGTGTTGGATAAGAGATAATGCCGTCAAATCTGTTCACCCAAGTAAGCGAATACACCGCCCAGACATAAACTTTTTTATCTTCGTATTTGAACGTAAAATCACCACCATAAGCGTTGCCTGATTCGATGATAAAATCTTTTTTCTCACGATCCGGCTTATCCGCATAAGAAGGTATATCATCAAAAAGTTTATCTCTGTTAATATTGGTTAATTGCGGAAATCCTTTATAAAAACCCTCTATGTTTAATTCAACCTTATCAGACAATTCAAACTCAAATCCTGACACGACATGCCATGATTTTTGCAAGCGAGATGTTACAGGTTGACCATTGAACTCAGACGGCAGATTGTTAGGACCGGACAAAAAACCATAGAACAGATTGACTACATCCCTATCTGAAATTGCACTCATAAGATTTTGCGAATACATGCCTGCAGCCCCCTTGAATCTGACTTTGCGTGAAATATTATACTTAGCAGACACCCGAGGTTCGATAGTACGATTACCCAAAGAAGCATACTCCTGAAAACGCAAGCCGGCATCCAACAAAAACCTATATCTTATATACTTATAAAGTACAAAACCTGCAATTTCGGTATTGATATTCTCTTGTGTAATTTTCCTACCATTCGTGTTATAAAGTTCAAAGTCTGTATTAAAACCGTTTACCTCTAATCCATATCTAAACTCATCACGTTTAATATAAGACGTAAAATTGACTCCCAGATTAAATCCGCTTATTCCGCTCTGACGTGGTTTACCATCAAACTCTTCTTGTTTCATCATATAGTCGGAATATGCCACAAAACCATCAATCTTAGTTTTGCTTGATTCGGGTATAAATACGAACCTGCTTCCAAACCCGTTTGAGACCCAGTGATAATTGGTACTTTGGGGAAAATTTACCTTGTCATCAAAGCGAAACCCAAACAATTTGAGACTACTGCCATTGGGCGAGTGGAAAGATGTTTTGGCGTATATATCTGTGAAGTTGTAAGGTAATTTATCCGGATTGGCATAGGAATAGAAAATCGGAGCACTCTGTTCCAAATATGATTTCTTGATAGATATCATATAAGAACTGCTTCCGGAACCTTGTTCAAAAGGTTTGAGCGGACCTTCAAAAGAAAGTTTAGAAAGAAAAGGTCCCAAGTTCACACTGCCTCCATGGCGTGTTTTGCTTCCATCTCTGGTTTTTATATCAACGATAGCAGAGATTCTATCCCCGTATTCCGCTCCAAAACCAGCAGAATAAACATCTGCTGTCTGAATCATATCTGCATCAAACACAGAAAAAAGTCCGATAGAATGAAAAGGATTGTATATTGTCATTCCGTCCAGCAAAACTTTGTTCATCACCGGAGAACCTCCCCTAATATAGAGTTGTCCACCTTGATCTCCCGTAAAAATAACTCCCGGCAGGATTTGAAGATATTGTGCAATGTCAGGTGCTCCTCCCATGGATGGCAAACGCTTAATATCTTTGGCATCAATGGTAACTTTGGATACTGTCGGGTCTATACTTCGATCATTCTTCTTTCCTTTGACCTCTGCCGTATTAAGTGTTTCAGATTTTGAAGTAAGAAATATATTATGCATGGTGGTCTGACCGGGTTTAATCTGCACGGTGTATATTGCAGAATCATAACCAACATAAGTACAAACCATCGTATAGGTTCCGGCTTTCAAATCATTAATAGTATAAAAGCCATCAAAATCAGATGCAGCGCCTCTGCCCTCCTCAACCAAATAAATATTTGCCGAAATAATGGCATCACCTTTAGCCCCGTCCCGTACTACTCCTTTGACTTCACCTTTTTCTTGTCCGAATACCGCGTGTGCAATAAAAACAAATGAGAAAAGAACAAGGTGCTTGAGTATAAATTTACCTATCATAAAATGAAGATGCGAAACAACAATAAAAAAGTGATTTTAATCCTACTACACAATATATAATTGAGGAAAGAGCCTTTTTCAACCATCAATTCTCCTTTTGTTTAACACAAAAAACAAACTCTATAGATTGCTCATAAGAAATTAATTTTTCAAATACCCACAAATACAATACAAACGGTGGATTATTGCTGTTTGAATTATCTAAAATCCTTGTACATTTGCCACCGTATAGAAGGAAAAACCTGAATTAGACATCATGTTTTTAATCGTAAATCAAAATCAAACAGATATACACTTGGTATTGAAACACATCAAAGAAACCACAACCTCTCTATTCACTTCTTAAATCAACAAAAATTAAAATCATCTTAAAGTAATGCGAAAAAAATTTGTATATATTTCCACAGCCACATTAATCATCACCTTTGGATTATCATGGTATTTAAGCCATAATTGGTATGTATTATTTGCTATTTTATTGATTTTCACCATCATGGGCTATCAGGATATGATTCAAACCAAACACGCCATCCGCAGGAATTTTCCGTTGTTAGGGAGATTGCGTTATTTGATGGAAGACTTGCGTCCAAAACTCTACCAATACTTTATAGAGTCAGACATTAACGGTCATCCATTTCACAGAGTGGACAGGTCAACAATTTACCAACGTTCTAAAAAAACGCTTCAAACCATTCCTTTTGGGACTCAATTAGATGTGTATGCGGAGGGATATGAATGGATGTGTCATTCCATAGCACCCAAAGCTTTTGAAACATTGAATCATGACCCCCGCGTAATGATAGGCAACAAAGACTGCAAACAGCCTTACTCCGCGAGTATTTTAAACGTTTCCGCCATGAGTTATGGAGCATTAAGTGCCAAAGCAGTTGAAGCCATGAATGGAGGTGCTAAATTAGGAAGGTTTGCACAAAACACCGGTGAAGGAGGCATAAGTCCTTATCATCTTAAACAAGGAGGAGATTTGATTTGGCAAGTAGGGACAGGGTATTTCGGTTGCAGAGATCAACAAGGCAATTTCAACCCTGAACTTTTTGCAGAGAAAGCAAAACTTCCTCAGGTTAAAATGATTGAGCTTAAACTCTCTCAGGGTGCAAAACCGGGTCATGGCGGCATTCTGCCCGCAATCAAAAACACAGAAGAAATAGCGGCAATTCGCCATGTAAAACCTCATACCAAAATTGCTTCTCCACCTTTCCATTCCGCATTTAACACCCCTTACGAAATGGTTCAATTTATTGGAAAATTAAGAGAATTAGCAGAAGGCAAACCGATTGGATTCAAGATTTGTATAGGACACAAAAACGAGTTTATTGCTATCTGCAAAGCCATGATTGAACTTGATATCTACCCTGATTTTATTACAGTAGATGGAGGAGAAGGTGGCACCGGTGCTGCTCCACAGGAATTTTCAAATTATATAGGAGCACCACTCATTGACGGGCTCGATTTTGTACACAACATCCTTACAGGATTAGGAATTCGCAAGCACATTAAGTTGGTTGCATCAGGTAAAATTACCACTGGATTTCATATTGCGAGAGCAATGGCATTGGGTGCAGACATGTGTAACTCAGCCAGAGGAATGATGATTGCCATAGGATGTATCCAATCACTTCTTTGCAACACAAATACATGTCCTACCGGAATTACAACTCATGATCCACAATTAACAGCAGGATTGGATGTAGCAGACAAAAAAATTCGTATGGCGAATTACCATGAGGAAGTAATCAAAGCTTTTGTAGAAATATTAGGAGCGTCCGGACTGGATGAGGCAAAAAATATTACACGCTCTCATATATACAGACGTATTTCTCTCAACGAAATGCTGACCTATGAAGAGATTTTCCCTTCAATCAAAGTTGGCTCAATGGCTGAAGGCAATATTCCCGATAAATACAAGTTGGATTTTGCCTATGCTGATATCCATCACTGGGGCATGACTATAAGTGCCAATGCACAATACTAATTTGCAACTCATCTCATTAGGAAAAAGACAGAAAAAAATCTGTCTTTTTTTTGTTATAGGCTTTTCATTTCAAACCTATGTCTGCGTCAAAAATTGAGTTTAGTCTGAGATGGCAATAATGTAAAAGACTTTCTGTGTTCACCACAAGCTCCATGTACTGCAATTGCTTGTCGGTGTTGGGCTGTAGGATAGCCTTTGTTGCTGTCCCAACCGTAATGCGGAAATTGTTGATGAACTTGCTGCATAAATTCATCTCTATGAGTTTTGGCAAGAATAGACGCTGCTGCAATATTCATAAAACGTCCGTCTCCTTTAATATGTGTAGCAAAAGCAATATCTCTCCAAGGTTTAAATCTATTTCCATCCACAGATACAAACCCCGGCACTATTGACAAGCCATCCAATGCTTTATGCATAGCGGCAACCGATGCCCAGAGTATGTTGAGTGTGTCAATTTCCTCAGGCGAACATTGCGCCACAGACCAAATGGCTTTTTCTTCAATTTCAGTTCTCAATAAATCTCGTTGTTTCTCCGACAACTGCTTGGAATCGTTTAGCCCCAAAATGCTAACCCCCTTTGGTATAATCACAGCAGCAGCAAAGACGGGTCCTGCCAAACAACCGCGACCGGCTTCATCGCATCCGGCTTCAAATTTCTGACGACTAAACTGTCTTTCCATTAGCCAATAAGGTTTTTAATTTCAGCCAAAACATCATCTACACTAATAGTGCTCATAGGGATTTCGCCAGATTTATAGAGGTAATCCGGATGAATCACTTTTGCTTTGTTGCCAAATGGATAAAACACCCCACGCGGCACAGGTCCATATAACCCAACCAATGGTGTACCGGCTACATTAGCAATGTGCAAAGGTCCACTATCATTGCCCACATAAAGAGAAGCTTTTTTACAAAATTCAAAAAGTTGAGTAAGCGTAAACAAACCTACAAAATTCTCTGCCTTATTTTGCATCATGTTAATCAATGCTTGTATCCGTTCCGATTCTGACTGTGCACCAATAAACACAATGTTAAAACCATATCTTTCAATGATTATATCAGCCAGATGAGCAAATCGTTCCTTCGCCCACTCTTTGATTGGTAGGTTTGATGTTGCATGAATAATGGCAAATTTTTGCAGATTCTTTTCCTGAATAAAATTTTCAATAAAACCCTTGTCCTCGGGTGCCGTAAAGAATTCCGGCAGGGGCATTTCGACTTCACCTAAAATGGATTTAACTATCAAAAAATTTGTTTCTCTGTCGCTCTGAGTGCCGGATTCAGGTCTATGCCTGAAACGCACAGTTCCTCTATCCAAGCGAAATGACGGCCACCATCTGATTGACTTTAACAAAGTTTTTTTTGTTCCTCGCAATTCTACAACAAGGTCAAATCGTCTCTGCCATTCCTTCTCCGAAGTTAAAATTTCATCAACATGCGGATTATATTGCATGAAGGTTTTGCATATTGGCTTGCATAACAAACTGATTTTTGCATTAGGAAATTTGTTTTTTAATAGCTTAAAAACCGGGGTTGCGGACACCATATCTCCAATTTCATCAATCTTAACTACCAGAATTTCATTAGGATTAACAGGTCTTTCACCCAACATATTGACACATGCAGAGAGCAGCGCATTGGAAGCAAAAAGTATTTTTTCCGGCAAATTGTGTAATAGTCGCATAGGTCAGAATCGCTTGGTAATATGAACAAGAGGAGCAACCAACTTCTGATTTTGGGTATTTATAGAAAAAGTCGGCATGTCGTTGCGAAAATAATGCTGATTTTGGGATAATTTTGGCGTGGTGAATATTTTTTACACAAAACGCATAATCAAGATAGCCTTATTTATTGGCGCTCTATTCATTGGCACCTTTTCTCTTATATACACCAACAACTTGGTCAAGAAATTACGTATAGAAGAACAGAAAAAAATTGAAATCTGGGCAAAGGCACAAGAACGACTTGCACAAGCCGAAGATGGAGCAGAGCTAAGCTTTTTTTACAGTATTGTAGAAGAAAATAAAACCATCCCTGTTATTCTCGAAACACCGGAGGGTCAATTAATTTATAGAAATTTAGATACAAGCAAAGCCAAAAATCCGGAATATGTACGAGCAAAATTAGAAGAAATGAAAAATGGCTACCCGCCCATTACGATTAAAATAATGGATGACGAGGTAGGGCATTTGTATTACAGCGACTCTTATATTTTGAAACAGTTGCGCAATTATCCCATTTATCAATTAGGCATAGTTTCGTTGTTTATTTTTGTCTCCTACTTTGCTTTCTCTGTTGCTCGTAAATCCGAGCAAAACAAGGTCTGGGTGGGGCTGGCAAAAGAAACAGCTCATCAACTCGGGACTCCCATTTCGTCACTTCTGGCTTGGGCAGATTTGCTTGAAATTGATCCTGAACAAGCCACTCCTCAATCCATGCAGGAAATGAAACGGGACATACAACGTCTGATTGTTATTACCGAACGATTCTCAAAGATTGGTTCTGAACCCGAATTACTGGTACAAAACATTAACAATGTGTTGGCAGAATCAATCGTTTATATGAAAACACGAACTTCAGACAAGATTGAGTATGTATTTGTTGAAAGGCACAAAGATTTATTGGTCAGATTAAATAAATCGTTGTTGGAATGGGTAATAGAAAACCTCTGTAAAAATGCTATTGATGCCATGAGTGGCAGCGGCAAAATCACGATTAGTATTTTCTTACTCAAACAAAAGGTTTATATTGATATTTCTGATAATGGCAAAGGAATCCCATCAAATAAGTTCAAAACCATTTTCAAACCGGGATATACAACCAAGAAGCGTGGCTGGGGCCTAGGGCTATCTCTTGTGAGGCGTATTATAACCGAATATCACAGAGGAAGTATTTTTGTTAAAGAATCTATTCCGAATGAAAAGACCACATTCAGAATTATCATGAAATGTGAGAGCGCCCCAATCGGCACGCATTATCATGCTTGATGTCTAATTCGTTTCATCCACTTTTTCCAACTGTAATACATATACTTAAACAACCATGCAAAGACAAAAGTGGAGAAAAAACTAAAAGAGGCATAGACTAAAGCCGGCTTTTCCATATCTGTATTATTAATTAAAGTGCCTGCTATCAACAAAGCCATTGCGGTGTTTTGCAATCCGACTTCTATCAGTATAGTCAAGCGATTGCGAAAATTAACATTGACTAAAGTACCGACAATAAACCCAAAAAGCATACCGACAAAATTTATCAAAAGACCAGGCAACAACATTAATAGAAATTCTTCGCTACTGATTTTAGTTCCCCCTGATTCTTTGTCTGCTAATATCTTGACAGAAAAAATAAATAGCAATAAGATAGGAAGAATATACCTCAAAATAGGTTTGGCTCGTTTGGCAATGGTTTTAAATTTAGCTCTCACCATAACACCAATAATTGTTGGCAAAACGGTTACAAAAAAGATAATTAAAAAAGTATCCCAAAATTGAAGTATAAATGCAACCGCGTGTTCGTGCAGAAAAAAGTCCAATGCCAAATTGGTAAAAACAGGTACAGTTATCAGCGTAATGATAGCATTAAAAACAGTCATTGAAATAGACAATGCAGTGTTCCCATTCATCAAAAAACTTAATAAATTTGAACTAATACCGGAAGGACAAATAGTAATAATAAAAAATCCCACTTTTAGAACCGGACTAATATCAGTAAAATACATGATGAGAACAGCCGCCATAGGAAGCAATATAATTTGTGAGAATAGACCAATCGTGAGAGATTTGGGGTTTGTCAACAGGTTTGCAAAATTTTGTTTAGTCAGAGTTAAACCCAGACTGAACGTAATCAGTGCCAAAGTAACATTTACCAGAGTATCAATATTGACTGTGCTTGTAAACATATTTTACTTTACAAATTAGGCAAATATTAATCTAAAAAAAGAAAAGATAAAGACCAATCCTATAATAATAAAAACACCTCCGAAATATCGGTTGAGGTGATAAAAAGTTCTATGACCTATTTTACGACCAATAAAATCAGCCATAACAACCTTTAGAACATCCATCATATAAAGGGTAGCAAGGATACCCAAAAGATTTAGTACCAGGTTCATTCTGTAATGTTCGCCCGAACTATATTTCAGACTGATTGCGCCCAAAACATTAAACCATAACACAAAAGTAAACGGGTTGATTAAGTTTAATCCAAAACCACTCAGCAAACTCTTGCCTCCTTTGGTTCTTTCTCGGTATGATTGGAGAAAAAGCCTGTAGGAACTTTTAACATATTTTAACCCTAAAACTATCATGGCAGCTCCTGCCGCCAGACTATAAAACTGTTTGAAATGTACATTCTCAAACAGACCTGACAGCCCGTAAATCAACAATAACACCACGACTAAATCACTCAACACCACACCGGTAGCCAACCACATCCCTTTGAATTTTCCGGACTGCATACTCACATTCAGCAGCTTAAAGAAAGCAGGCCCAAAGAGTAGAAGAGAGATTAGTATTCCCTCAATCAATCCTTTAAAAAATGGCATCAACAGCATTTGCTACTATCGTTAAGAACGCAAAGATTGAGGAATTTTTGTAACTTCGCAACAAAACTTATTATAAATCTTATGACTATCCACAATCTCACACTTAACCACCATACAGGCATGGAATTCTCAACCGAAATCAACGGGTTCCCGCTTATACTCAATGGCGCAACTCTCACCAATGACAAGCCTGCAGGAATATCGCCCAAAAAATTGTTGCTGGCAGCCATTACGGGTTGTACCGCAATGGATATCACAAGTCTTTTGGAAAAAATGCGGGTTCATTATACCGATTTTTCGATTGTTATTGAAGCACCTTTAGGTGAAGAACACCCCAAAACCTATCTCAAATATGACCTTGTTTACAAAATTAGAATTGATAACGCGGATAGGGATAAAATGGAGAAAGCAGTAAATCTGTCTATGTCTAAATACTGTGGCGTAAGTGCCATGTTGGGTAAGTCAGCTCCTGTAAACTTCCGAATAGAATATCTTTAATAAAGAATAAGATAAAAAGTTCTAATTCCAATCTGAGTAGCAAATAAAATCGGCTCAATTGAACAAGTTGCTGAACAAAACATAAATCCAGACAACAGCAATCAATCCATCGAATCTGTCCCAAACTCCACCATGCCCCGGCAATAGGTTGCCGCTATCTTTTGCACCTGCCATACGCTTTACCGCAGACTGAATGAGGTCTCCTACTGTAGCCGCTGTCCCAAAGAGAACGCCCGCAACTACATGAGCATACCATGAGATTTGGGTTGAAAAAAGACCAAATCTGAACATCAAAAACGAAGCTAAGCCGGCAAACAACATTCCCGAAACAAATCCTTCGATGGTCTTATTAGGAGAAATTTTGGGCATTAGTTTATGTTTACCAAAGGTTTTCCCTCCTAAATAAGCAAAAGTGTCGTTGCTCCAAACTATGACTAAAAGGTAAATAAAGAGTTGATAATTATAGCTGCCATCTTGTGTATCTATCAGAGGTATCAAAAAAGCAAAAGGAAGTACAAAATAAACGAAACCTATTAATAATAAGCCAGGGGGCATGAAAACATCATTCTTGATTGAAAACAAATTATAGACTAATAAGCCTAATGAAACAGCTATTAAACTGCCTGTTACCGGAATATCATATTCCCAAATAAAAACAGCATAAACAAGCAAAATCAACGCAGCGGTTATTGCCCCAAAATATGGATTGACACTATATTCTTTCTTTTGGTATAGCCGTAAAAACTCAAACAAACTCATGGCACTTATAAGTGTGATGAGCACTCGAATGCTTTCCACTCGCCACAATACTGCTCCCAAAACAACAACCACAAATACAATACCCGTTAAGGCTCTTTGCATAAAATTACTCATCCTCACCTCCTGTTTTAAGCTGTTCTTCACTGATAGCCGGTTTCTTAGGAAACATTTTAAATAAAAAATACAGCCCGGCACATAAGCCAATTAAAGAAGGAATAAACCAAGTTACTCCCGGCATATAGTCGTCTTGCATAAACTCTTTTGTATCAACGTCTTCCATAAAGTACGTAAGCGCCACAATAAATCCATTATGGACAAAATGCATCAAGATTGTATAAAAGAGGCTCCCCGTTCTGTAATAGATATATCCAAACAATAATCCCACATAAAAAATAGGAATAATTTGCTGAAATCTGAAATGAAACAAAGAAAAAACCAATGCGCTCACCACTACACCCACAAGCACAGAACCAAACCACTCCGACACAAAGCGTTGCAACAAACCTCTGAAAAAGACTTCTTCTACAAACGCAGGTAAAAGAGCCATCACAAAAAGTCTTACAATCAAATCCCACATATTATTCATCACCAAAAGTGAGTCAGTCAATGCAGACATTTTTTCATTCATCGCCTCCGTCATTTCCTTAAAACCGCCAAGTTCAGGAACAGGAATACGATGATTTAATGCTCCCAACATATTGACAACAGCAATATTTGACAAAATAACAATGAGGCAAAGTAATAAAGCCTTAGGAGCAGGTAAATAATTTAGCTTCAAATAGTCAAAAGCCTTGTATCTATAAGACTTTAGAAAGACGAACGCAGTAACAAAAAAACCACCAAAAGAGGTGATAATTTGCAACCAAAGCATAATTTGTATGCCATTATCATATTGAGAAGGAGCACTGAGAATCAGAGGTATATCTTCAAACGTAACATCATACATTCTGGTAACTAACACAAATCCCAGAAGTGGGAAAATCATTAAGTTACAAAGAATGAAAATTCCCACCAACACAAGAAAGCGAGAAGAATACTGAACTCTGTGGGTAGTGTCGGACAAAGATTGCATAAATACTTACTTTTGCGGAGGTAAAAAACTCTGTGCAAATTTGGTAAAAATAGCCGATATACAACTACCTGATTTTCCTTTGCTGTTGGCACCTATGGAAGATGTGAGCGACCCTCCTTTTCGCTATGTGTGCAAAATCAACGGAGCAGACCTGATGTACACAGAATTTATATCCTCCGAAGGTTTGATTCGCGATGCTGCCAAAAGCACACAAAAATTAGATGTGTTTGAATACGAGCGTCCTATTGGAATACAACTCTTTGGAGGCGAAATTGACAGCATGAAAGAAGCGTGCGAAATTGCCACCCAAGCCCACCCTGATTTAATAGATATTAACTACGGCTGTCCGGTAAAGAAAGTAGTGTGCAAAGGCGCAGGAGCCGGCATTTTGACCAATATTCCCAAAATGAAAGCAATTACGGATGCTATGGTAAAGGCTACTCACCTACCTGTTACAGTAAAAACCAGACTGGGCTGGGACGACTGTACAAAAAATATTGAATCCGTAGCCGAACAGTTGCAAGATGTGGGTATCAAAGCACTCACAATTCACGGAAGAACACGGGTGCAATTATATAAAGGCAGTGCTGACTGGACTCTTATCGGAAAAATCAAAGAAAATCCTCGCATACACATACCCATATTTGGCAATGGAGATATCGACTCCCCTCAAAAAGCACTTGAAATGAAACAAGTGTTTGGCGTTGACGGAATCATGATTGGCAGAGCGGCCATTGGCTATCCGTGGATTTTCAGAGAAATCAAACATTATTTAAAAACGGGAGAAACACTTCCCCCGCCTACTTTAGAAGAACGTGTAACAACCTGCAAAATTCATTTTGAAAAAAATATTGAATGGAAGGGTGAGCATATTGGTATTTTTGAAATGCGAAGACATTATGCCGGATATTTTAAAGGATTACCGGATTTTAAACCTTTTCGAACCTTACTTGTATCTTCCCACAATGTCAATGAAATCAAGGAAATACTCGAACAAATTGTCACTAAATACAGTGGGATAGAAAATTATAGCATGGTTTAATGCTTTTTATTTTAGCAAAACAATTTTCCGGTTCACTCCTATTGAATTACAAGCGCTAAGCCCCGACAAATACATAACATCCGGCAGAGCTGACGACAATCTCATAAAGACCAAAAACATATCTTGCGTTCAATTTGTTTAAAATTTGTCACAAAAAATATATCCGAACGATAACAAATAATCTATTTTTACACCGTGACAACATATCATATAATAATTATGCGAATCAAATTTTTACATTTCATTACCCTCTTATGCTTCATATTGATGTACAGTGATGGCTTATTTGCTCAAAAAACCCGCTGGCCCTACATGGTCGAAGGTAGTGACAACGGCAGAGGCGTACCCAAGGTTTGGAGCTATGGCTATAACAGCAATGCCATTACCCCGTATAAAGACAGAAAAGAAGGCAAGACAATAAAGCCGGGCAAAAAACCCACAGTCTTGCATTTTCAATATGAAAAATTTGAAGCCTGTCAAGTAGTTGTAACAGAGACATATAACCCAGGTGCGATTACTAAAGTCATAATTGGATACAAACCAAAAGGCAAAGGGAAAACCGTCAAAAAAACAGTTTGGGAAGGTGCGGCACAAGCCACTCCACAAAAATATACCGTTAAATACTTTCACTTTGACATGACCCCCAATGTCACAGATGTTTGGGTATATGTAGATTATGCAGCTATAGAAGGGGTAAACCAATATGGAGGAGTGTGTTTATCCAACTCTTCTAAAAATTATTATCCGAAGGTCAATGTTCCAAAGAGCAAAATATTTGCAGAAAATGTCAAAAAATTGAATGATGACATCAATGGGGAGAAAAACCCATCAGGATTAATATTGTCCGCTGACAATAAGTACTTGTATTTTTCTCACATGGAGAAAAATCGAGAGCAAATCTATCGTGCAGAGCTAAATGATGAAAATCAAATTGTAAAAGTTATCCCGAGTGATTTTAATTTACCCCGAAGCAAATCCAAAACCTGCGGACTCATTGGTATTAGTCAGGACAACAATATTGGGTATGTGTCCGACATGAAGCTCTCCCGATTTGAATTTTATAAAACCTATGTAGGGAAATCAATCTTTGGCAATCCAAAATGGAAATATGAAAAAGAAAAGATTAAAAAATACAATAACGGAGGAATTTTTCTTGATTATGTAATGAGCTATGACGGCAACGTAGTGATTTTGGGTTATAAAGAAAAAAGCGATTTAGGCGACAGATACAAAGAAGATTTATATGTTTCAATAAAAGATGAACGCGGCAATTGGACTCCATTCAAACACATGGGATTCGACATTAACTCCTTAGGTACTGAGACTCCTTGTTATCTGGCTCCCGACAACAAAACTCTTTACTTTTCATCATCCGGCAGAATAGGCTTTGGACAAGGTGATATATATGTAACAAAAAGACTTGACGACACTTGGACTAATTGGAGCGAGCCATTGAATTTGGGCAATTCCATTAATTCCGGTGAGCATGAAAACAGTTTTGTTTTGGACGGACAATCAGGGCGTATGTACTTTATTAGATGGGAAGACGATGAACATACCAATATATACACATCAGAACTTTATATTGAGCCTCCCAAACCGGTGGAGTTACCTCCTTTAGAAATTCCGAGCACCGACTCCATTCCTCAACAAGACACTGTAACCCTCACTCAAGTTGTACCACCTCCGGTACCAGAGCCGGTATTAGAAGAGCAAATAATGCCAGAACCTGTAATTATAGTCAACGGTGTTACTACCAATAAAAAAACCAACGAAGTCATTCAAGCTGAAATTAAATATTACGATATCTATAACGGTCAAGTGATTGGAAATGCTATTTCTAACGCGGCAACCGGTGAATACTCTATCATTCTGCGCAAAGGAATCTATTATGCTTTTGATGCAAATGCTCCTAATTTCATAGGGGAAAGCCATAGTCTCAACACAACAGAACTTAAAGATTTCGGTAAAATAAGACAAGATTTTGCACTCACACCTATTGAGAAGAATGCTACCGTACGATTGAACAATATTTTCTTTGAAACAGACAAATCCGAATTATTGCCCGCCTCTTTTACAGAGTTAGACAAGTTGATTGTAATGTTAAATCAAAACATCAAAATCAAAATCGAAATTGGAGGACACACCGACAATATAGGTTCTGACAGTTATAACCAAAAACTTTCCGAGCGCAGGGCAAATGCGGTCAAAGATTATTTAATTTCAAAAGGAATTAATGCAGACCGCATTGTTGCCAAGGGCTATGGAGAATCCAAACCTGTGGTTGAAAATAACAGTCCGGAAAATAACGCCCTCAATAGACGAGTGGAATTTACTATCTTAGAGACGGGCAACTAATATTATTAAGCTGCTTCATTCAAATAACCGATAATTTTCTCTCGAATGTCAGCTAATTTAATGGTGAGTTTCTTGCCTTTTGAAGGTTTATCGGGCATTTCATACATATAATCCAACATGATTTGTTCGCAAATAGCACGCAATCCTCTTGCGCCCAGTTTGTGTTCAATCGCTTTTTTGACAACATACCTAAGCACATCATCCTGAATATCAAGTGCTACTCCTTCCATTTCAAAAAGTTTTTTGTATTGCTTCACAATTGCATTCTTTGGTTCTGTCAAAATCTGATATAGAGCATCTTCGTCTAAATCGTCCAAAGTGGCAACTACCGGCAGCCTGCCAAGAATCTCAGGAATCAATCCAAAGTTTCGCAAATCCTCAGGTGAAACATAATGTAAGATATTGCTTTCTAATATTTGTTTCTTTTTGGACATTTTGAATCCAAGTGATTGTGCGTTCACCCTGCGTTTTATAATAGTTTCTATCCCCTCAAATGCCCCGCCACAGATGAAAAGGATATTCGAAGTATCTACTTTTACATAGTCTTGGTCCGGATGTTTGCGCCCACCCTTAGGAGCAATATTAGCAACCGTTCCTTCCAATAATTTTAACAGTCCCTGCTGCACACCTTCACCGGAAACATCACGTGTAATGGACGGATTAGCAGATTTACGTGAAATCTTGTCAATTTCATCCACATATACAATACCTCTTTGTGCTGCTTCTACATCATAGTTTGCTGCTTGGAGCAGACGTGAAATAATGCTCTCTACATCTTCGCCTACATAACCGGCTTCTGTCAGAACAGTAGCATCTGCAATACAGAAAGGGACATTGAGCGTTTTTGCCAGAGTCCGTGCAAGGAGCGTTTTGCCCGTGCCTGTTCTGCCCAGTAATAAAACATTGGATTTTTCAATCTCAACATCATTATTTGTTGTCAAAGACATCAGGCGTTTGTAATGATTATACACCGCTACTGATAATACTTTTTTGGCTTTTTCTTGTCCTATGACATATTGATCGAGATGGGCTTTGAGTTTAGCCGGAGTGTTGAGTTCAAGCGCAAAAGATTTTTTCTTCTGAGTTTTGGTCTTGGATTGAATATTATCAATACCAATGGCTTCATCCACTATGTCAAAAGCTTGTACAACACAAGACTCACAAATATGCCCTTCAGCACCACTAACAAGCATAGCTGTGTGGTTCTTGTCTTTTCCACAAAAGGAACATCTAAGGTCTTTCTCTTTCATGATTTAAAGAGTCTTAGTCTTTCTTTTTAATGAGTACTTCATCCACCATACCATAAGCCTTAGCTTCTTCAGCAGTCATCCAATGGTCGCGGTCGCTGTCCTTTTCTACAGTTTTGAAAGGTTGCCCTGAATGGTGAGCAATAATTTCATAAAGCTCTTTTTTGAGTTTCAGGATTTCTTTCAATGTAATTTCCATATCGCTAGCCTGCCCTTGCGCACCACCCAAAGGTTGGTGTATCATCACCCTTGAATGTTTCAAAGCAGTTCTTTTGCCTTTTACTCCGGCACACATTAAAACTGCACCCATAGAAGCTGCCATACCGGTACAAATTGTTGCCACATCAGAGCTTACATATTGCATGGTGTCATAAATAGCAAGTCCGGCATAAACACCACCACCGGGACTGTTAATGTATATCTGAATATCTCTCCCCGGATTAGTAGAGTCCAAAAACAACAGTTGTCCAATAATGATATTGGCTACTTCATCGTTGATCCCTGTACCAAGAAAGATAATTCTATCCATCATCAAACGAGAGAAAATATCCATCTGGCTCATATTTAATTGGCGTTCTTCAATAATATAGGGTGTCATGTTTTCAATTGCACTTTCAACTTTAAGAGTGCTCATCCCTAAATGCTTGGTAGCATATTTTTTAAATTCTTTTCCGTAGTCCATGGGTTATTATTTTTTTTTGCAAAGTAAAGTTAAAAAAGTAATCACTTATTGGCTGTCTTTCCGGTTGTTCAAAATATTTGACAAAAGAGAGCACAACTTATTATCAACTCTTTGTATAGAAAGAGATTTGTCAAGGTATCGATTGTCAATATATCTTTGCGCCCATGAAATTTGAGACTAAAACCATCCATGCAGGGATGCATGCAGACCCCACAACCGGGGCAATAATGACACCTATTTATCAGACTTCAACTTATGCTCAATCCGCACCCGGTGTACATAAAGGGTATGAATATTCCCGAACCCATAATCCTACCCGAACCGCATTGCAAGAAAATTTGGCTGCATTGGAAAGCGCACAATGGGGATTAGTATTTGCATCGGGCATGGCGGCTACAGACACAGTAACTAAACTGCTCAAACCCAATGATGAAGTTATTGCTTCAAATGATTTATATGGAGGTACATATAGGATTTTCACAAAAGTTTTTCAAGATTATGGTATCAAATTTCACTTTGTAGATATGTCCGACATTGCCAATATCCAAGCCAAGATTAACCCAAATACAAAACTCATTTGGGCAGAAACACCCACAAATCCTTTACTGAAAATTGTAGATTTAAAAGCGGTCGCAGAAATTGCAAAATCAAACAAAGTTTTACTGGCTGTGGACAATACATTTGCTTCGCCTTATTTACAGACACCCTTAAATTTGAGTGCAGACCTTGTTGTACATTCAGCCACAAAATACATTGGCGGACATAGTGATGTGGTTATGGGAGCGATTTGCGGCAATAGTCCTGAATTATTTGAAAAATTGAGTTTTATTCAAAATGCCTGCGGTGCAGTACCCGGTCCGATGGACTGCTTTCTGGCTATCCGAGGCATCAAGACCCTGCATGTAAGAATGGATAGACATTGCCAAAATGCAGCTGTAGTAACCGAGTTTCTGCTTCATCATCCTAAAATTGCCAAAGTATATTATCCGGGATTAAACAGCCATGCGGGACACGAAATTGCAAAAAAACAGATGCGTGGTTTTGGCGGCATGCTTTCCTTTGAATTAAAAGATGATTCCATTCCAGCGGCACATAAGTTCTTGAGTTCACTTAAAATATTTGCTTTGGCGGAATCACTTGGTGGTGTAGAATCCTTAGCCGGCCACCCTGCAACAATGACTCATGCTTCTATTCCTAAAGAAGAACGAGAAAAAGCAGGATTGAGAGATTCACTTATACGACTTAGCATCGGAATTGAAAATGTGGATGATTTGATTGCAGATTTGCAGCAAGCTTTGAGATAATCCTATTGCGGATCAACATCAAAAATCACTCTTACAGCTTTATAAACGTCAATATCAGAGAGTTGATGAGACAGTTCGGTCATCCATTTTTTGATATTAGCTATGGGGTCATTTTGCGGGTCTAATTTAATCAGAATATTGCGCAAATAAAGATTCCTAATCTTTGAAACAATGGGCTGCTCCGGACCTAACACTCTTTTGCCCAAATGGGTTTTGAGCATTTGAGTAAAATAACCCGCAGCATGGCTTACCACATCCGCTTCTTTGTGTTGAATTGTAATACGAATAAGACGGGCAAAGGGTGGATAGTAAAGGTTTTTGCGCATTTCAATTTCATACTGATACAATTCTTCAAAATCATACTGTTGAATGAATTTCAGAATGGGATTGAGAGGTTGCCCGGTCTGAATCAACATAGTGCCTTGACCATCTCTCCTTCCCACTCTTCCTGCTAATTGAACTAACATCTGAAAGGTTCTTTCTCCGGCTCTAAAATCAGGAAAATTTAGTAGTTGATCTGCGCTCACTACTGCACTCAATCCAACATTTGCAAAATCAATTCCCTTTACTATCAACTGAGTTCCTACCAAAACATCGATTTCGCCTTTTTCGAATTGGCTCAGTATTTTTTCATGTGCGTCTTTTCCTTTTGCCGAATCTTGATCAAATCGTTTCACCTTCAAACCCGGAAAATGCAAAGCAGTTTCTTCTTCAATTCTCTCTGTGCCATATCCCCAGATTCTCATATCACTACTGCCACAGGCTTCGCATTTGACAACAGGTTTTTGGGTATATCCGCAATAATGACAACGCAACTCATCGCTATATTTATGATATGTTAAAGAAATATCGCAAGACACGCATCGCGGTGTCCACCCACAGTTTCCGCACTCTATCAAAGGCACGTATCCTTTGCGGTTTTGAAACAATAACACCTGTTTATGAGTCTCAATGGTTTCTCTGATTTTTTTGTCAAGTTGTGTTGTGATAAAATTTTTCTTACCTTGTTGTTTAACGCTTGAAGACAAGTTCGCAAGTTCAATTTTGACCGGTTCCACATTGTCAAATTTCTGTTCATAGCTCACCCAGCCCCACTTACCTTGTTTAGCCATATATGCAGATTCAACCGTAGGTGTAGCCGAACCAAGCAACACCCTGGCTTTGGCATCAATCGCCAATTTTATTGCCAAATCCCGTCCATGAAAACGAGGCATTTTATCAAATTGTTTGAATGTATTTTCGTGTTCTTCATCCACAATCACAAGTCCCAAATTTTGGAAGGGCAATAAACTTGCAGAACGAGGACCAAGTACCAACATAGGCTCGCCTGAACGCACTTTCATCCAAACTTCGGTTCGTGCATTTGTGTCGTATTTTGAATGGGTTACGTGTAATTTGTTCACAAAGAAATCTTTGAGTCTTTGTACCAATTGTTGTGTTAAAGCAATCTCCGGTATGAGTAGCAGAACTTGTTTGCCTTTATCCAATTCTTTTTTAATCAGATGTGAATAAATAAGCGTCTTTCCCCCGGAAGTAGGTGCTTTTAGAAGAACAACCGATTTTGCTTTCCAAGAATCTTCAATCTCTTTAAGTGCATTTTGTTGAAAATCAGTCAAAGCAGGTAATGAAGAATGGGGCATTTGCCCAATATCAATTCTGCTGACCTTTCTCTTTTCAATTACCACTAAATTTTTAGCTTCCAAACTTTTGATGAGAGAAGAAGTAAAACCTTTTTCATTTTCCAAAAAAACTTTGTTTGCTTCGCGTTTGGGCTGACCAATCAACGTAAGTAATAATTCATACTGTTTTTTTGCTTTTTTGTATAGAATATCAATTTGAGTGCGAGCAAAATCTTCATTCTTCAGACTTTCGGCAGCTTTCACAATGGTTTCGGTTTTGGGTTTGTATTTCTGTCTGATTTCATCCGAAAGCAGAATCAAATCCCGCATATAAAGACTGCGCACTCGCTTAATTAAAGAGCCTTTAGAACGAACAGCCTTTTCTAACTCCTTGACTGTAATTTTCTTACGAGTCTCCAAAAAAGTCATTAACTGCTCTTCTTCTTTGCTTAACTCTTCATCTTGCCAATAAATTTCGGGGTTAATTTCAACAAAAGTTAAGCTATGAAAATTCAAGCCTGCCGGCATAGCTACATTCATTACTTCGCCCAGAGGCGACATATAGTAATCGGCAATCCATTGCCAACTCAGGATTTGAGCAGGAGTAATCAAAATTTCATCTTTGTCAATGATTTCCTGTATGTATTGTATATTGAAAGCAGCACTTGGAGGCTTGTTATGAATTGAGAATATAATGCCTGTATAAAGTTTGCCTCTGCCAAAAGGTACAATCACTCTTGCACCAGCCTTTGCATCCGATACCATTTCATGACTTAATCGATAAGTAAAAGTTCCTGCGATAGGCAAAGGCACGATAACTTCTGCATAAAACACTTGCGAACTTTCATCATAATCAAGTTTCATGAGGACTGCGAAAGTAAGACTAAATTATCCTAATCTGTGAGAGATTATCTCACTAATTTTGTGATATAAAGTTGTTGGAGTGTACTTACGCCAATCTAATGCATCCAAGTCTCCACCAAAATTCACAAAATAGTCAATTCGGACAGATTTAAGTTCATTCAATACATGTTCACGAAAATTTAAAAAAACAATCCACCCATCTTCTGCATCCTGATACCATTCTTCATAATAGGAATCATCCGAAGAATGAAAATTCAATACATTTTCGCCAATTACAATAAACTTGTCAACCCCACAATCACAGAACACGTCAATGATTTCGCGTTTCAAAGTCATAACATCATTGTAAAGGCAATCATTCCACTCTCCTATCATTTCTATAATACAAAAACCTGTATCGTAGTCAGCATAAAGGATTTTAAGATAAAGTGTAGTGGATCCAAAATCATCCCATTGAGGATGTATAAAATGATCATAAACCGCATGCGTAAAATACAACTCACTATACTCCTTTTTGAAAAAAGGTGAATTTTCGTCCTCCTGAGCTTGGTACAAATGATGCCAGTTGTAAAAAGGTTCTAAATCGTGCATAGGGTTGCAAACACTACCGCAAAATTAAATCTAAATTGTATTTCATTTAAAGAGTCTAAAGAAATATGAACAATAAATTTTGTTTTGTTTTTTCAGTACAAAAAGAATTATTTTGCGACTCCTTAAAAATAACGTATGGCTATCATTAATAAGTTGAGAAAATCGGGCTGGGTGTTCGTAGTAATATTAGCAGCTTTGGCATTATTCGTATTGAGTGATTTTATTAGTTCCTTTCAACGCGGAAGTGGCGGAGTTCAAGACCCTGTTGTAGGTGAAATAAATGGTGTTGAAATACATTATTCAGAATATGAACAGGACCTCAAACTCAGAGAGCAAAACTTGTCGCAAAACAAGCAAGGACAAGGGCTCACAGACGAGGACAGAGATCAGGCTGCCACCAGTGCATGGGACGATATGTTCAGAAAATATGTTGTTAATACAGAATACGAAAAGCTTGGAATAGAAGCAAGCATTGAAGAATTGAAAGAACAACTGTTTGGAGATAATCCCAACCAATACATTAGACAATATTTCACCAATGAGAAGGGTGAATTTTCATCTGCCAATGTTAGAAATTGGTATAATCAGGTCTATAAAACAAATCCTGAGGCACAATTATTCTTTAATAGTTTGAAAGATGCGGTTGTATCTGCCATTCAAGGTGATAAATACAGCGATATGATCATGAAAGGAATTAATGTAACCAACTTTGATGCGCTGCAAGATTTTATGCAACAATCTAAAACCACTTCAGGAAGTGTCTTAGGTTTACAATTAACAAGCGTTACAGACGATCAGATTTCCTACAACGAGGACGACCTGCGTTCTTATTACAATAAAAATAAAGATAAGTATAAACAGACAGAGAGCCGAGACTTAGAATATGTTTCATGGTCTATTGCGCCTTCTTCATTTGATTCAGCCGATGTTAAAGATGAAATTACAAATCTTAAGACTGGTTTTGCAGAAAGTGATGACGACTCCGCATTTGCCGCTGCCAACTCCGACAAAGAAGTGAACGGAAACTACAAAGAATTAGGCCATTTTATTAATGCATTGGATAAAGAAATTGTTAATGCAAAAGTGGGCGATGTTTTAGGACCTTTTGTTACCGACAATGCCTATTTGATTGCTAAAGTGAGTGATAGAAAAGAGGGAACAAGAACAAAATATCTATATAGCTCTATTACTATTTCTCGCAATTGGGCTACAAGAGAAGATTCTTTAAAAACTGTTGCCGAAGCCAAAGCATTTTTGGAATTCATGAAAGTAACACCCTACCCTGAAGTTATAAAAGCTGCCAAAGAAAAAGGCTTTTTAGTGCAAGGAGACAAAGACGGATATATTCCTTGGAATTATGCCGAAACAATAGATCCCGCCATCATTGAGGATATAAAAAAAGGGAAGAAAGGTGATTATTTCATCAGAGGCAGTGTGAATGGTATTCTACTTGTCAAAATCGATGACAATCCAAATAGTGACAACCTTCTGGTATATGAAATTTTCAAAGAATTTGAACCCTCAATGAATACTATTAATGACGTTTATGCCAAAGCTAACACATTTCGTTCAAAAGTAGGTGACGGAGGGAAAGATGCATTTAACAATGCAATCGAAGAATCCGGCTATGCTAAACGTATTGCCAAAGATGTCCTGCCTTCGGGTGGAACCATACCTGGTATTGACAATCCTAAAGATATTATAAAATGGGCTTTTGACGATGACAGAAAAGTCAATGATGTTTCCGAAATATTTTCGATTGACAATCGTCAGATAGTTGTAAATATTGCTAAAATAACAAAGAAAGGCATTGGTTCCTTTGATGAAGTGAAAGAAAAAGTGATTGAAGATGTTATCAAAGAAAAGAAATATGAATTCTTAGAAGCCAAACTTGCAAAAGCAAAAGAAGGCAAATCCAACATGGTTCAAACTGCTATCGAAGTAGCCACTGTTGCACATGATTTTTCTAATCTAACCTTTAAGACCAACTCTTTTGATGCAGGCAGAGACGAATTCAAGGTACAAGGAGTTGCCTTGGGACTAAAACTCAACACAATCAGCAAACCTATCAGAGGTGAAAATGGTTGTTTTTTGGTATCAATAACAGAAGAGTCTAACCCTGAAATTCCTGAAGATTTAGCCAATAGAAAAGGAATGGTTTATTCTTCAACAACTCAAGTACTTGAATCCAAAATAGTAAATTCCTTAAAGGCACTGGCGAACATCCAAGACCAAAGATATAAGTTCTTTTAAGTATAACACAATCCATTGCATTGAAAATATTTTGTGTAGGACGTAACTATGCATTACATGCAAATGAATTAGGAAACACAATCCCTGAATCTCCTGTTATTTTTTTGAAACCGGAGACCGCCTTGTTGCGCAAAGGACAGCCATTTTATATTCCAGCATTCTCCAATGACATTCATTACGAAGCAGAGATAGTCGTGAGGATATGTAGATTAGGCAAGGGGATAAATGTAAAATTTGCTCAAAGGTATTATAAGCAAATAACCATAGGAATTGACTTTACTGCACGTGATATTCAACAAAAACTAAAAGAAAAGGGGCTGCCATGGGAGATATCAAAGGGCTTTGACAATTCTGCCGGGCTTGGTGATTGGATAGACTTAACCGATTTCAATATTCGAAATGTCGATTTTAGTCTAAACATAAATGACACAAGAGTTCAAACAGGAAATACCGCAGACATGATTTTTTGTGTAGATGAAATCATTGCATATATTTCTCAATTCTACACACTTAAGATAGGCGATATTATATATACGGGAACTCCTGCAGGCGTAGATAAAATCAAAAAAGGCGACCGCCTGACAGGATATATTTCAGATAAAAAACTGCTTGATATCGTCATAAAATAGATTCACATAAAAATCTATTTTTTTATTTGTTACAAAATCACTTAATTTGTCCGTGTATAGAACGAATACAACATGATACTAAGTGACGGGGAAATTTTAGCCGAAATTGAAAGAGGGAACATACTTATTGAGCCATTTAAAAGTGAGTGTTTAGGAAGCAACAGCTATGATGTTCATTTAGGAAAGCATCTCGCAACCTACAAAGACACAATCATTGATGCCCGTATGCACAACGAAATCCAACACTTCGATATTCCAGAAGAAGGATTTGTGTTACAACCCAATACATTATATCTCGGAGTAATTGATGAATATACCGAAACACACAAACACGTCCCCTTCTTAGAAGGGAAATCAAGTACCGGAAGATTAGGCATTAATATACATGCGACTGCCGGCAAAGGAGATGTTGGATTCTGTAACAAATGGACATTAGAAATCACTACTGCTATTCCTGTCAGGGTTTACGCAGGCATGCCTATTGGACAATTAATCTATTTCGCAGTTCAAGGAGACATTATCAATCCTTATCACAGCAAAAAAGGAGCTAAATACAATGAAAAGAGCATCCGCCCCGTTGAAAGTATGATGTGGAAAAACAAATGGTAATTGCATAAAACAATAATCGAAAATTATTCACGTAAAAAAAAATACAATGCGAGGCAACATTTCATATAAAAACTGTGTCTATTAAACATTCAATTCAATCGCTATGAGCAAAATCTTTACTAATTACAACCCACTTAGATTATTCCAATCATTGAGTATCATCATTGCGATACTCGTTATTATTGCATTCCCAACTAAGGATGCAAAAGCTTCACACGTTATGGGATCGGATATAACATGGAAATGTATAGGTCCATTAAAATTTGAAGTTACTCTTGCTTTCTACAGAGATTGCCGGGGTATTCCTTTTGCGGGCAGTAAAACAATACAATTCAGTTGTACAAGAGGGAGTGCAAGCACTTCTTATAGCATTACACTGCCTAATGTATCAATGAGGGACATTACGCCAAGTTGTGCAGATGTAAAGAATCCTTGTAACCCGCCCAACACAACAAGTGGCGATGGTACTGAAGAACACTTGTACACCGGTGTTATTGATTTTAGCACCGGCAATTTGGCAAAAATGATTAGTGAAGGTTGTTGCAGATTTAAAATGTCCTTTGGTGAATGTTGCCGCAATGGATATATTACTACAATTATTCCCGGAGACTATACAACTGACGCTGAAATTGATATTTGCAATATTAAAAACTCTTGGAAAAAAGATTGCGATGATAGCCCGGATTTAAGGAACCCTCCTATTGGATATTTGTGTTGCAATCAAGAATTCTATTTCAACAATGGTGTTGTTGACGTTGACGGGGATTCTTTGTCTTTTTCATTAGTTATGTCTCAAGCAAGTTCTGGGACTAGTGTATCATACAAAAGCCCCTTTACTCCTACTTGGCCTATGACCGGTTATTGCAGAAAAACTACTCCTTGTAGTTGCAGACCCGGAAGCAAAACCAGAACAACAGAAGGTATTTGTTTCGACCCTGAGACAGGCGACCTTTCTTTTAACCCTGTAGATTGTGACGAATGCGGAATTCTCTGTATTAAAATTGATCAATTTAGAATGGATGCAAACGCTGACAAGTGGCTCTATATCGGTTACACAAAGAGAGATTTACAACTTCGTGTTGTAACTTGTGGAAACAATAATCCGCCTATGCTCAAAGATATTACAAACCCCACAGTTTGTGAAGGAGATAAAATCTGTATGACCATAACAGCCGAGGATGAAGAATTCTCCGGAAGTAGTGGTTCTCAGCCATGGAAGGATACCATTGATTTGTCGTGGAACAATGGCTTGCCCGGTGCTACTTTTAAAGTTGGAGTTCCTTATTTTACATTCCAAAATGGTGTTACCACAGCTGTTCGCGATGTTGAAATTTGTTGGCAAACAAAAGTCGGGGATGGAAGGGAGGCACCGTACTTATTTACTGTTACAGCACGTGACAAGGCGTGCCCACGAAATGCACTGAGTTCCCGAGGTTACTCGGTCAAGGTCAAAAGGCGTGCTTATGCTGAGAGAAAATTAACGGAAGGTGATTGCGGAAAATGGCAATTAGAAAGTGTTCCCGAAGACACATTCTGGTACAAAGGCGTTTATCAACACCAATGGGAAATTAGAGACTCTACTAACTCCGGTGTGCCTATTTTCCGTTCGCTCAAACAGAAAGACAGTTTACAATTTGTACAAGGCGGAAAATACATTATTACATACACCATTAATAACCCGCCTTTGAATTGCCCATCCGAATATTCAGACACGATTATCGTACCTGAACTATTACGGGCTATTGTACCCGCTGACACCTTTGTTTGTGAAGGCGATACAGTTCAGATTCCTTTGAAAATAATGTATGGAACAGGTCCCTTTAAAGTGCAATGGGACAATCCGCTCAAAACTAAAAACCCTAAAGACAGTCTGATGTTCTTGCGGGTGGGCACGAATACGGACAGAAATGTTTCTGCCAATGTTACGGATGCAAAGGGTTGCTTATCTTCTGATACTACTTTTATTCTTGCCGTACCTAACCCACGACCTGACTTGGGTCCTGACCAACGGATATGCAGTTACGATACATTGTTTTTAAGCTCTAACTATAAAGATGACGGAAACTATAAATTCTATTGGAGCAGGTCGCAGATTAATGGGGATTCGCTGCATGATATTTGGCTGAATACGCCCGGAAAAATCGTGCATAATGTGATTGACACCTTGGGATGTTGGGGCACTGACACTATGGAGCTTTTTGTCAATGAAAAAGTCATTGCTGATGCCGGTGGCGATAAGTTTATCTGTATCAGAAGCAATTATCCTATCAACAACGACACACTCAAGTTTGTTGCCGGAAGAACACCTACTAAATATCCCGGTAGTTTCCGCTGGAGCAAACTCTCCGATTTAGGAAATGCTACCATATCATCCGACAGCGTCTTTTCGCAATCTTATCCAAGTGTGGATAGTATCTTCTACGAACTGTATGTTACTGTTACTCAATCCGATGTAACTTGTGTCAATGCTGATACAATTAATATCAGAATATTGCCACTGCCTATCATTACCTTTAAACCTATGGACCCCAAATGTTTTGATTATGGCAGAATTAATCTAAAAAGCCCTGCAGGTCCTGATGCCAAACCGGATTGGGTGAAATTCTCACATAAAAAACCGGGAATTGTAAACAGTGGTCTCTTCTTTGAAACAGACAGCTTCCCTGACGGTACAAAACCTTTTGAATGGGTAAGAGCGGACGGACAAGATGTCTTCGGCTGCTATAATATCGACTCATTCAAGGTGGTAATTAACCCCAACCCTAAGATTGCTCTCGACAGCGGAATGTTCTGTCAGAATGCTGACTTTGGTGATTGGGTACCCTCTGCGCCCAAAGGAAGTTTGGTTTCTATTATTCCTTTGATGAGAGAAAACGGGGTCATTAAACAATTATCCTCAGGAGCTAAGCCCGTTTGGAGAATACTGGATGCTCCCCCTCTGATTTCCCCTGCAAATTATGACAACCTGCTCGTGCCTTTCGGGTCAAATCCGGACAACAGAGCTTTGGATGCAGGTCCTGTTGGAAATAAAAACAAACTCGGATGGTATAAAGTAGAGTTATGTGCTACAAACATGCTCACAAACTGCCAATCTTGTGACACCACTTTTATCGAAATCGTGGAATTACCTCATATCGAGTTTACTACTATTCCTAATCAGTGCGTTAACTTTGACACACTTAACCTGAACAACTATGTAAACCTGAAAAACGGACGATGGTTTACAAAATCAGGACCGCCTAACTATCAGCAATGGGTCGCTGACTCCTCTAAGTTCTTGCCTTTTAAAGGTCCCGGCTTCTTTGACCTCAAATTCGTTCACACTGCAAGCGGTTGTTATGTGGCTGACAGCACTACCATCAACGTAAGCTCATTGCCTGTGGTAAGATTGGATACATTCAGTTTAATTTGTAATACTGCCGGTAATAGACCGCTCAAGAGCATCATCCCGGCTAACCCCGGTGCTGATGGCAAGTGGTTTGGGTTTGGCGTGAAAAATTCCGGAAATGACTATTATTTTGACCCGGCTGAATCACCTGCTACAAAGCAGTATGAAGGTCCTTATGAACTCTCTTTCAAATATACACACCCTATTACCGGATGTGCTAATGCTGATACCTTTAAGGTTAGAGTGCAATCGCAACCGGAACTCAATATCTCAAATCCTAAACCATTCGAACAGTGCGAATTCATCCCGTTTGAGTTGAAGAGTGTCATGAAATTTGCCAACTCTATCACTTGGACACATGACGGGGATGGATCTTTCAATGATAACAAAGCGCTTGAACCTATTTATACGCACGGAACTACAGACACAACAACCGGGCAAGTATTTGTAAGGGTCGAAACCGATGCGGTTGGGGTGTGTCCACAGGTCAGAGACAGCATATTGCTCCTGATTAGACCTTACCCGCAGTTCGATTTCTCCGGTACGCCTCTGCAAGGTTGTCAACCGCTGACCGTGGATTTTCAATCTACACTGCTCAAACCTAAAGATGGCGATGTTACTTATTTCTGGGAACTGGATTCGCAAATCAGAACTTCTACAGACCCCAACCCTAGCGGAATTGTCTATAAGGATGCCGGTGATTATAATGTAAAATTAGTAGTGAAAAATAATAAAGCAGGCTGTGAATCTGATTCTATCAGATTGGATTATGTAAATGTATATCCTAATCCAAAGGCTGCTTTCAAAACCACTCCTTCTTATTTTACTACGGTCGCTATCCCTCGTTTCAGAATGAAAAACCTTAGTGCTATTGAGTTTGGCTCTATGAATTATGTCTGGGACTTCGGAGTGGGCAATAACGAGGATACTTCTACCAAAACAAATCCGGAATTCTTCTATCCACAAGATACTGCAAGCTATCTAATCAAACTATGGGTTACTTCCGACAAAGGCTGTAAGGATTCTACCGAGCAATGGGTGAAAATTGGACCGGACGTTACTGTATATATCCCCAACGCGTTCAGTCCCAATGGTTCAGGACCACACCTCAACAACAGATTCTTCGTTATTGCACAGGGTATTATCGCCTTTGACGTGAAACTCTTTAACAGATGGGGTGAAAAACTCTATGAATCTAACGACCTGAACGAAGGTTGGGATGGTAAGTTCAATGGCGTGGATTGCAAACAGGATGTCTATACTTACTTGGTCAAAGTAACAGGTTTTGACGGTAAAGACTATGAATACAAAGGAACAGTTACACTGTTGAGATAATTTCACAAGCATTTCAAAAAGAGCCACTTAAACGAGTGGCTCTTTTTTTTATTAGAACTTCACACTCAGTTGAATCTTTAAATCAGTCAATTTATTACCCTCTATCTTATCTACTCCACTTCCAATCGTATTAATATTAGAGTATATGGTTCTTGAGTATCTAATCCAAAGGTCAATGCCTTTATAGAGCCGTGACTTAATTAATAAATATACCATTGACCCTGAATGTTGATATGCAGGAATGGAGTAAGAATACATTACATCGCTTTCAAAAGTATAAATTCTGGAATCGTAACTATCCGTATTGAACATTGAGTATCTACAACTTATACGCGTTTTGATTTTTGAAAATTGTTTTGTGATATCAATATATGCAAGACTTCCATGCTCCGGTGCACCAATATTCAATTGCTTTTCAAACTGTACCCATTCTGCTCTTGCTTTTAGTGTTAATTCAGGAGAAAGAAAATATTGAGCATTGAATCGTACCTGACATTTTCGGGTATGTGCTAAAACATTCAAATTAGAACCAAAAACACTGGTATTTATTGACTTATGTCTAAGTTGAAATCGGGCATAAACAATGAATTTCTTCCTCTCTGAAAATTGTATTTCAGACATAAAATCCGAACCATCAGAGGGAGCATCCACTCTGTATTTCAACCATTCATGAGCAAAAATATCATGATACAAATTGACCGTCCATTTATAGGAGGGTCGCCAAACAAAACCCATATAAGTACCTTTTTCATTAGAGATAGTAGAGGATTCCGTAAACGCGCTAGAATAAACAAAGGTGTAATCTTTTGCAATATCTCTATGTAAAAATGCAAAGTCAAGCTTTTTGCCCAAACTGAGTAATCCCCCCTGCAAATAGGATATTCCTTGTAAGAATGCAGAAGATGAAACTTCACCAAAAAGCACCCAATTGCTTGCCAAATAAGAATAGTTCACACCTTGGTTAAAATTGCTTCCGCCACTAAATCGGAATTGGTTATATAATACGTTTTGAGGGACAAAAGGATAGTCATAAGCCACAAAGACTGAGGTATAGCCGACAGATAGCCTTTGCAATTTCCAATTCAAATTACCTCCCAACATAGTTCTGCCGACAGAATTTTTTTTAGTGATTTCTGTTTGTGTTCTGTGCAATCCGGTAGAGGCAAACGAGGAAAAAATAAAACTCTCAGATGTATCTGAATCAGACAACGTACCATCCATTCTGTTGCGCGCAATAAAACTTGACAGTTCAACCGTACCATAACCTATTGTTATCCCGCCACCTCTCAGAAAATCATTCTCATTGAGTGAACGATTAGGTCTAAATCCATTCTGATTGCATTTGATATTGGTTATCTGAGAAGACTTGCCAAAAAACAAACCAGAACCAAAAGTCAGCCCCTGTCCAAAAGTAGCTTGGAAGTCACCTAACACAATATTTCTTACAATTCCCCTATCATTCTTATAAGTAATATAAACAGAGTTAAAGTCAAAGCCTTGAGGGTTACTTCCGGTAAAAAAATCTTCGCCTGCATCCTTTTCACTTACAAATCCAAATCGTATCTTCTGATTATATTCACCTTTATATCGCATAACTATCCTCTGTGGGCTCCCCGCAAAAGGTGTATTGGACGAATCATTAGATGCAAAATAACCTCCTGCCCTTTCCAATCGCTCAGCATAAAGTAAAACAAGTTCATGACGAAATGAGCGTTCTAATCTAGGTTTGCTATTGAAAAAAACATAAGGGTTATCGTTAACCATCACATAAGGAATCATTTTGATAATTGTGGGTTCATCCAATTCTTCAATCACTTGCAGTTCATAAATTGATAACAAATCTCCAAATCTCATACGGTGATTAAGAATAGCAAAGATTTGTGAAGACGATAGAAACGAAAAACGACTCAAATCTTCATAAGTGGCTTTGTTTAAGTTTAATTTTTTGTTTTGGAATTGTGTAGTCTGTTCATACAAATCCTGAAAATCAATTGCATTTTCCTCCTTGTTTACCCAAGTCTCTACATCACGTTCAAAATCATCTTCTGTCTGTGCAAATGAAACTACAGGCAGTATGATAAGACAAAATAACAATGCATGATTATTTCTCCGTAGTTTTTCCAAAATAAAATTGTGAATCAAAAGTTGATGAAAACCCCAATCTGCTGTGATAACTCAACCCCACAACGAACTTAAAACTCTTTTCATAACTGAATCCAAAAGATACCGAACGTCTATGAGTTGAGAATCCGGCTCTGACAGCTACATCTTTTTGAGGACTATATTCAAATCCACATCTAAAATCCATTGGATATTTTTGATAAACCTCGCCTTCCACATATAAAGTAGTATGGGTTGCCACTTGATGATTGATGCCCAAAGCCGCACTTGATTGCGTTCTTTCATTTTCTATCCCAGCAATTTTGCTGCGCGTGGGGTTATTTATTTTAAATGCACCCGAGAACTTCTCATTAAAAGGGAAACTAAATCCGAGATTAAAAGCAGGTGCACCAAAGTTACCATATTCTCTCACAACAAGTCCTGTATAATAAAGCGTGATACCAGCAGCGAAATCACGTGTAAGCAATTTGGCAAATGAAAGTCCACTACTGTATTCATAATAAGCCGAGTTACCGAATGAATAAGTATAAAATCCCATAGCTCCATAGTCATTAACAAAATTAGCAGCTATGGCTCCGGCATTAAGATTGGACACTCCAAATCTATTTTGGACTGTGATTCCAACACTATTTTTATTCTGGAATGGCAGCAAAGCCGGATTATTGCTTACTGCCCATAAATCTTTTGTTGATAATCCACAATTACCAAGCGCAACCGATCGTGCACCGAGCATATAGCCACCTTCCCAAGCGTTGAGCTTTGATACACAGAACACCGTTCCGAGTAGAAAAAGCAGCTTTATGTTCATAATATAAATACTTACAGTCTGGCACCACGCGAATCTTCTAAAGTTTCAATCTTACCTGCATTAATCTTAAACACCTTTGATGGAAATTTCTCCAACAACACAAAATCATGAGTTGCCATTAGAACAGATGCATTCTCCTCAGTTGATATATCCATTAAAAGTTTAACAATGTCTTCACTCAAATCCGGATCGAGGTTACCGGTTGGTTCGTCCGCAAGGATTAGCTCCGGTGAATTAAGTATTGCTCTCGCAATAACTAATCTCTGCTGTTCACCTCCCGAAAGTTGATGAGGCATTTTGTAGTCTTTGGTTGACAATCCGACTAAGTCAAGTACTTCTCTAGCTCTATTTTTCATTTTCAAAGAATCTTTCCAGCCGGTTGCTTGCAAGACAAACAAAAGGTTATCCATAACATTTCTGTCTGTAAGCAACTGAAAATCCTGAAAAACAATACCCAACTTTCTTCTTAATTTAGGTATTTGTCTTCTGGTTAATTTTCTGAGATCAAATCCGGCAACTTCTCCACTTCCTTCTTGAAGTTTAATTTCACCATAAAGTGTTTTCAAGAAAGTAGATTTTCCGCCTCCGGTCTTTCCAATCAAATAGGCAAACTCTCCTTTTTTTAATTCTAAATCAACCTGATTCATAACCAGATTGTTTTCGTTAAAAAAATCTGCGCCATGTATTGATATTACGTTATTACTCTCCATATAGCAATACTGCAATGTTAGGAATTAAAATTCACTACCACAATATTTGAATTGAATATTACTCCTAAAATTTAAACATAAAAAAAACCTTCCGACAGGGAAGGCTTTTTTATGTTTATTTGAGAATCAATTATTTCTTTTTGTATTCGAAGGTGATTTTACCTGTGTTTCCGCATCCGCAATCATTATTAGCAGCATCAACAGCAGTAATCTTAATCACAACGTAATCATCACCGCTTCTTAATTTAGCAATGTAAATGTCATTGGCAGCGGGATTTGTAATTGCATCAGTTGCAGTACCTGCAGTATAAGCAGTAGTAGCTGACTCAACAGTTGCATTAGCATAATCATAAGAATTAGCTTTTACAAACCTTGTATCATTTCCAGCTTTGAAGCTACCGGTAAACGCATCTCCGCTTTTATCAGTATTCAACATATCTTTGTTTGCAACAGGAGATCCTGCAGCTACAGCTGCGTCATCTACTAAATTATAGGCTCCTTCTTTTGTACCTTGAATATGCCAAAAAGCTCCATCTTTAATAGTTGCAAGAGGGGTTTCATTTGCATTTGCTTTTACAGTTACTTTGATTACTTTAGTTACTATATTTCCATCTTTATCTTCAATTTTAAAGGTGTATGAAGTTGTGCCTTCGTTATCACCTGACTCAAGAGTTATAGTATCAACATACTGAGTCTTGTCAGAACCTGAAAGAGAAAGCACATTATTGGTAAATGCATTTCCTTTAGCAGTAGAAGGTAGTAAGTCAGTTACATTAATTCCTTGTTGAGAAATGGTCAATGTTTTAAGATCAGATCCACCACCTGCTTTGATTGCATTCCATCTGAAATGAAGTTGTTCTGCCTTTCCAACTGTTATTTCGGAACCTGCAATATTGAGTACCTCAACAGAAAGAGTGGGCATGGGCTTGTCAGGGTTTTCTTCCTCTTTAGAGCAAGATGTAAATAATGTTGTTGCAGCTAAGGCAGCAATCATAAATGATAGGTTAAATACTTTTTTCATTTTTTTATTTGTTATAATAATGGGGTGCAAATATATAGCATTTTCTATTTGAATACCTTTGAGATACAAATTATTTTACTTGCGAGGACTTATAAAATATTCTCATTTCTTTCCACATATCCTTTTATTTCAATATAGAAGTTGTTTAATTTGCCATCCCTAATTCAGTAATGGAAAACTATATAGTTTCAGCACGCAAGTACCGCCCAATGAACTTTGATGAAGTGGTTGGACAAAAGCATATTACTGATACGCTTGAGAATGAAATTCGCCTTGACAAATTAGCCCAAGCATTCTTGTTTACCGGTCCAAGAGGTGTCGGCAAGACCACCTGTGCGCGCATCCTTGCCAAGGTAATTAATTCTTCAGGCAAAGACGACCCAAATAAAGATTATTCATTTAACATTTTTGAGCTTGATGCCGCTTCTAATAACTCCGTAGATGATATTAGAGCATTAATTGAGCAGGTCAGAATTCCACCCCAGACAGGAAGATACAAAGTATATATTATTGATGAGGTTCACATGTTGTCACAAGCTGCATTTAATGCCTTTTTGAAGACACTTGAGGAACCTCCCAAATATGCCATTTTTATTCTGGCAACTACCGAAAAACATAAAATACTCCCCACGATTTTATCCCGCTGTCAGGTTTTCAATTTCAAAAGAATCTCACTATTTGACATTGTAAACCAACTTATCAAGGTTGCGGACAACGAACAGGTCAAATATGAACCGGAAGCACTACATTTGATTGCAGAGAAAGCAGATGGCGGCATGCGTGATGCCTTATCGCTTTTTGATATGATGTCCAGCTTTTGTATTGGAAATATAACATACAAAGAGGCTGCAGAAAATCTTAATATTCTAGACAAAGATTTCTTCTTTAAACTGACTGATTACTTTTTCAACGGGGATATATCTTCCACATTATTACTTCTCAATGAAATATTAGACAAAGGATTTGACACACAGTCAATTCTCAGTGGACTGGCTGCGCATTTCAGAAATCTGCTTGTAGCAAAGGAACCATCCACACTTAAATTGATGGAGTTGAGTGAAAAGCACATTAAGATGTACGAAGAGCAAGCTAAGAAAATATCTGCCGGATTCCTGCTTAATGGATTAAACATCTGTTACAACTTTGAAACTAATATTAAATCCAGCTATAATCCAGCCTTTTACACCGAGTTAGCATTTCTGAAACTATGTCATCTTCAAAGTATGATTGAAGTGGGAGCCACTTTAGATGAAATAAAAAAAAAAGTGATGAGATAATTAGCGAATCGGGGACTTCCAACCCAACCGAACTGCATATTAGCAGCCAACTTGCAAATACTATTAACATTAAGGAAGCTCCTGATATTGAACTTCCTGCAATTAAAATTCAAAAAACATCTTCGGGACTCAATCCCATACCAAAGGAGGATAACGTTGATAATAAAAACAACACCATCACTCCAAACAATCTCATAGTAACTGAATCTGAAACAGAGTCGTTTGAAAATCAAACTGATAAAGAATCTCACAGTATAGAGACCGACACAACTACTAAAGTTTCTATGCTCGATACAGAAATGACTGAAACATCAGTATTGGGCGATAATGCACAGGAATCAACAAATGAACCTGCCAAACAGGAATATGATGCTATTTATTTGGGAAATTTAATGAACGAGATGAGCAGCAAATACACAACTGAAAATAAAAATTATCTTGCTACCATCCTTTCAAACTGTAAAGCAGAATTGTTAGGTAGGACACTGACAATATTCATCCCTAAGGGAATGAATAATGATGCATTAAATGAAGAAAAACTATCTATCAAACAATTCCTTTCACTTAAACTTTCTGAGATAGAGTTCGACATCGAATTTACCGAGTTTGACACACAATTCAAATCGGATATTCCTTATACCAAAGAAGACAAATTGCAAGATATACTTAAGACCTATCCCGACTTTGCGGAATGGGTAAAAAAGCTTGACTTAAGGTACTAAAGATTTACCTTACCTCGTATTCGAGTCTGACGGTAATTGTAGCGGTCTTTCTTTTAGAAGAAGTATTAAATGAACCGCCCCAAGAATAATCATCGGCAGAATTTTGAGCAATTATCTGAAATACCCCCAAACCCGCACTCTTCAATCTGCCCACTCCACTCCCTGCACTTTCGGCAATTTTTCTTGCTCTCATATTGGCATCTTTGGTAGCTTCTTCAATCATCTGTATTTTCAATTCAGCAAGTTTGGTATAATAATATCGCGGCAACTCTGAATTAAGTGAAACTCCCATTTTGATTAACTCAGAAATTTCTCTTGAAACTTTTTCTACCTTGTCAACATTATTCGACTCAATTTGTACATCTTGTTGTAATCTATAACCTGTAAAGGTGGCCTTAATTACTTTCCACCCATCTTTATCATATTCATTATCAAATTCCTCATTAACAGAAATAGCCGAAAAAATAATTTCTGACGGTTGAATCCCCTGCGCAGCTAAATACGATTTAATTGTTTCTCGTTTAGTATCAAGATCCGCATAAGCATCTTTAAGATTCATATTTTTAGATGAAAAAGAACCGTCCCATACAATCAAATCAGAAACAAAATCCTTGCTACCCAATCCCGTGACCGAGATTGTATTATTCCCTTTATTTCGGTTTTGGTAAGCATTTGCAAAAGCAAAAGCTGCAATGATTACAGACAGACCAATGACAATACTTCCAATATTCTTTTTCATAATCTTGATTTATAGCGCAAATGTAATTATTTCTACTAAAATAAATTTTGAGCTTCCAACTTTATTCAACTAAATGTATGGATAAAAAGAATCACTGAAAAGTTAGAAACCATATAAAAATCAGGTACGCAAACGCATGTGGTTTCTTGTGTTTTATTTACTATTTTCGCGCACCTATGTATGAATACTTGCGCGGAAATTTTGCAATGATTACACCCACATATCTCGTTGTTGATTGTGCGGGAGTTGGATATTATGTAAACATCTCTTTAACGACCTTTGAGGCGCTGAAAGATAAGAAGGAAGGAAAGGTATATGTGCATTTTGCCGTTAATGAAAATGCACAAACTTTATATGGATTTGCCAAAGAAGATGAAAGAGTACTTTTCAGATCACTCATCAGTGTTAGCGGAGTTGGTCCATCAACGGCTCGCATGATTTTATCATCTCAATCGACAAATGAGATAATTAATGCAATAGTTAAAGGTAATATTTCGTTATTAAATTCTATTAAGGGCATAGGTCCCAAAACAGCCCAGAGAATTGTAGTTGAATTACAGGACAAATTAGGAAAAATGAACAATACCGATACCTTACACCCATCAGCAGATATGGCTATTTCTCTTAACCAAGAGGCGCTACTGGCACTTGAATCCTTGGGTTTTAACAAGAACTTGGCAGCCAAAGCTATCGGAAAAATCCTTAGTGACAATCCCAACATTTCAGTCGAAAATCTTATCAAAAATGCATTACGCGTTTTATAAAAACCAATCTACCGGAATAATCAAGACAAGGACTGAAGGTGAAAAGACAATTATTGAAAGTACTACTCCCACAAATTGCTTCCAAGGGAAATTCAAAAGCGCTTTCTTCTTATATCAGACTTTGTACTTTCTTTATTTGTTTCTTTTTTTTATTTATTACTAAATCTTTCGGATTTGCCGGAGATAGTACGTCCAACGACTCAAACAACCTGCGTTTCCCTATCAGTAAAAACGGAAAAGGGAGCGGTATTGACTTGCCCAATCCTGAGAATATAAAAGAAGAGGTCAATTTTAACTCAGCCACGGGCAAATATGAGATACGCAGAAAAGTAGGCGACCGTTATTTGCCGGGTGTGCGCGAACTCACGAGGCAAGAATACATGGAAGAGTATTCCAAAAAGATTAATCGCGACTATTTTCAAAGTCAAGGACGTGCACAAAACTTTGCAAGAGGGGGTAGTAGTAAAAGCCCCGGATTAGGAATTTTGCCTAACTTAACCAAGTTTATGGGGAATGGCTTAATTGAAATTCAACCTACCGGAACTGCTGAACTCACGTTAGGGATGAATATCAATAGGGTTAAAAACCCTAACTTTTCTGTGCGAATGCAAAAACCTCCACCACAATTAATTTTTGACCAAAACTTACAATTGGGGGTTACAGGTAATATTGGCGACAGAATTAAAATCGGAATTAAATACGATACCAAAGCAACTTTTGACTTCGAAAATCAAACCAACTTAAATTGGGTAGGAAAAGAGGATGACATACTCAAAAAAATAGAACTCGGAAATATCAGCATGCCATTAAACAGCAGCTTAATCCAAGGAGGAAGCAGCTTGTTTGGTATTAGAACAGAAATGCAATTTGGGCGACTTACTTGGTCTGCCTTATTCTCTCAAAACAAAGGTCAAAGAACAGAGCAGTCAGTTTCTAATGGCGCTCAGACTACAACGTTCAACATTCAGGCAGATATGTATGAACAAAACCGTCACTTCTTTTTGAGTCAGTATTTTTTTGATAACTATGACAATGCACTTGCTAATTTACCCATTATTAACTCCGGTGTTGTAATCAACAGAGTGGAAGTGTGGGTTACCAACAAAGGCGGCATGTTTGAAAACACAAGAGACGTGGTTGCTTTCATGGACTTGGCAGAGAGTAAACCATACAACAACAATGTAAGTACAAATAATTCGATTCCTTATCCATCCAATGAATTCAACTCAGTTTATCCAACGCTGGCTTCATCCAATCAGGCACGTAGGGCAAGTACCTCAATAGACGGGATTACTGCTGCAATTCCAAGTTTTGAACCCGGTTTTGATTATGAATTTGTGAATGGTGCACGCAAACTCAATGAAAATGAATACACACTAAACACACGATTGGGATATATTTCGTTAAACCAATCCTTAAACAATGATGAAGTATTGGGTGTGGCATTTGAATATACATACAACGGGCAAGTGTACAAAGTGGGTGAATTTTCATCCGAAGTAGCACAAGATGTGGACAGTAGAGTATTATTTCTTAAGATGCTGAAAAGCACTACTGTAAGAACTAAGATTCCTATGTGGCATCTGATGATGAAAAACATCTATTCGTTGAATACAAACAATCTCAATCTTGAAGAATTTTACTTTGATGTAGTTTATGCAGACGACCCTTCCGGTGCTGATCTCAACTATCTTCCGGTAGAGAATATCCCCGGCATTAGCGGTGGTGTACCTCTATTGAGATTATTCAATTTGGACAGAATTAATCGTCAACAAGAAGCCAAACCTGATGGTGTTTTTGATGCAATAGATGGAATTACTATCAATAGACAAAGAGGGCAGGTAATTTTCCCCGTAGCTGAACCTTTTGGCAGTTTCCTCAAAAGCAAATTTGGAAAAGACAGTCTTTTGGCTGAAAAATACACTTTTGATGCACTCTATGACTCAACCCGTTCGCTCGCTACCCAAGATGTTTTAAAGAATAAATTCTTCCTAAAAGGAAAATATAAAGGAAGCTCGAGCGCAGAAATAATGCTGAATGCAATGAACGTTCCACCCGGATCGGTTCAGGTGTTTGCAAACGGAAACAAACTCAAAGAAGGTTCGGATTATATTGTGGATTACAATGTCGGCAAAGTAACCATCATTAATCAAGGTATTTTGTCGAGCGGTGCCAACATTACTGTGTCATCGGAAAACCAAACCATGTTTAACACACAACAAAAAACCCTCATTGGGTCAAGGTTTGATTATGCCGTAAATAAAAAATTAAACTTGGGCGGAACAATCATGCACATGTATGAAAGACCACTTACGCCTAAAACATCTATTGGCGAAGATCCTCTTATGAATACTATTTTTGGATTTGACGGGATTTACAACTCAAAATCACGCTTTCTTACCAAATTAGTAGATAAAATTCCTTTTATAGAAACCAAAGAAGAGTCAAGCATACTCATTCAGGCAGAATATGCAAGACTCATTCCGGGCAAGCCCCGCTCCATTGAGAAGAAAGGAGAGCGTGGAATTTCCTACATAGATGATTTTGAAGCAGCCGAAGTCCCCTTTGAATTACGACAGCCTATGAATTGGAAGCTGGCAAGTATTCCCCAAAAACAACCTGATTTGTTTCCTGAATGGGATAATTCATTGACAGACAAATCCTCTTGGCTTAATTATCGCGGCTTGATTGCATGGTATTCCGTGGATCCCACTTTTTATAGAAACGACAAGAATACACCTCAGCATATCAAAGATGATATAGAGATGCAATCCAACCATTATATGCGTGAGATAACTGTAAAAGAAGTTTTTCAAAACAAAGAACTTCAACAAGGAGTACCTAATATATTGCCTACGCTTGATATTGCATTCTTCCCCAATACAAGAGGACCTTACAACTACAATTCCAAAACATTTGATTTAAACCCTAATGGTACATTCAATAATCCTTCACAAACCTGGGGAGGCATAATGCGCAAGATTGAAACCAATGATTTTGAAGCTGCCAATATTGATTATATTGAAATCTGGATGATGGATCCTTTCAAATATGACCCAAACACATCTAACCACGGCAAACTCTACATAAATTTAGGCAATATTTCCGAAGATATTCTGCCCGACAGAAGAAAGACCTATGAGAATGGTTTCCCAAAGAACGGAACAGACAGAGGTACCATAGACCCATCCACTTTTGGTTATGTGCCTCTTTTGCCTCAAATTAACTTTGCTTTTGACAACAATACAGAATCAAGACCCTTTCAGGACATAGGATTAGACGGGCTAACTGATGAAGAAGAGAGAAAGTTTTATAAAGACAAATTCTTAGACTCTCTTGCAAGTCATTTCGGAACAAATTCTATCATCTATAAAATTGCATCAGCGGATCCTTCGGGCGATAATTACATGCACAACCGCGACCCGCTTTACGATGACAATAAAACAAATATCATAGACCGATACAAAAAATACAATAACCATCAAGGCAATTCAACATTAGAGTTATTACCTGACGGAAGCCCTAAATCATCCACAACTACGCCCGACTGTGAGGACATCAACAATGACTTCACCATGAATCAAAACGAGGATTATTTCCAATACAGTATTGACCTCTCACCCTCATCCATGAGAATCGGAAAAAACTTTATTACAGATTCTATTGTTACTGAAGTTGTGCTCAAAAACGGTCAAAAAGACGACATTACATGGTATCAATTCAAAATTCCAATTAAAGAGTATAACAAAGTAGTAGGGAATATTTCAGATTTTAAATCCATTCGTTTCATGAGAATGTTTATGAAAGGGTTTGAAGATTCTGTTATTTTGCGTATTGCACAACTTCAATTAATACGCTCTGATTGGAGGCGTAACCTTACCTCACTCAAAAATCCGGGAGTATCTCTGCCGGCTGACCCAAATGACAGAACCATATTTTCTGTTTCAACGGTCAATATAGAAGCAAACGGAAACAAACGACCATTCCCTTATACTACTCCCCCTAACACTCCTCGCGAGATTGACCCAATCACACCCGGTGCAGTCAAGAGAAACGAACAATCTATTGCACTTAACTACTGCAATTTGGCACCTGACGATGCACGCGGTGCTTTCAAGACCATGAATCTTGACATCAGAAATTACAAAAATTTAAAAATGTTTGTCCATGCAGAAGGAACGGACTTGAAAGACAATGAGATGACTGCTTTTATTCGTTTGGGTACTGATGTAGTCGGCAATTATTATGAATATGAAATTCCTTTGAAAGTGAGCGAACCTTTCAACTTTGCTTCAAATAATATTTGGCCACTTGCCAATAATTTAGATTTTGCTCTTGACGAACTATACCGAACCAAGCAAGAACGTGCAAACTCAGGTTCACCGATGTCAAAACCTTTTGTGAGAAACATAGATGGCGGTGCCAGAATTACATTAATTGGACTTCCGGATTTGAGCAATGTCAGGGTTATTATGATTGGTATTCGCAACCGCTCCAACAGAGAACAATGCGGAGAAGTTTGGTTTAATGAACTCCGTGTAACCGACATTGCAAATAGTGGAGGCTGGGCAGCAACAGGAAGAATCGTGGCACAATTATCCGATTTTTCGACTGTAAATCTTTCAGGCAACATTAAAACTATTGGTTTTGGTGCTATTGACCAAAGGTTGAACCAAAGAAGCCTAACTAATCAATATCAGTATGATGTGAATTCTAATGTTGAACTCGGCAAATTCTTTCCTCAAAAACTGGGAATCACCATTCCAATGTTTATTGGCTATAATGAAAATATCATACGCCCCAAATTCAACCCTCTCAATCCTGATATTGAGCTGAGCACAACGCTTAGCACCATACACGATGCAGCCGAGAAAGACAGAGTAAAACAAGCGGCAGAAGATTTCACCTCCCGATATAGCCTTAATTTTATCAATGTTCGGAAGAACCGCGTAGGAAACGCAAAACAAAAACCTTGGGATCTTGAGAATTTCAATGTCTCATACTCTGTCCAAAAACTATATAGGAGGAATCAACAGATAGAAGAACAAATCCAAAATTCCTACAAAGGAAGCATCGGGTATATAGTGTCATTACAGCCCAAACCTTGGGAACCATTTAAAAAAATAAAGACTAAACATTTGCCCTTTATCAAAGATTTTAATCTGTATTTGTACCCTCAGTCTGCTAATATTCGCTTGGATATAGACCGATATTATTCTGAATTACAAAACAGAAGCAATGATTTGTATAAAAACCCTACTCCCCGACTATTCGACAAAAATTTCACAATCAACCGATTCTACACACTTGGTTGGCAAATCAGCAGAAACCTAAAGTTTGATTACCAATCAACCGCAAACGGCAGAATTGGCGAGCCTATTGGTAGATTAGACACTGAAGCTAAGCGCGATTCGGTAAGACAAGAATTCTTTAATATGGGAACACTTTCGGGATTTAATCAAACCGCTAATATTACCTATACTGTTCCTATCAATAAAATCAAATTTTTAGATTGGATTCAAGTTAATACCCGATACAGCGCTAACTTTGAATGGTTGCAACCTCCGCCTGCAGCGCCCGGATTGGGAAGCACCATCCAAAACTCTCGTACAATCAATGGTAACGCCACATTAAACCTTAGTACATTTTATAATAAATTCAAAATTTTCAAGAAACTCAATGCGCCTCCGGCAAGAAACACCCGTCAAAATCCTCCAGCAAATTCAAAAACTGAAGATAAAAATGACAAAGATCAGCCCAAGGAGATGTCCGGTGCCACTAAGAATATTCTACGATTTGTGACAATGTTCAAACAAATCACTTTTAACTATACTTCTAATAACGGTATAGCACTTCCCGGATTCAACCAGGCTCCCGATTATTTCGGCAATGACTTTAAAACCAACACACCCGGTTGGGATTTTATTTTGGGAGGACAAGACCCCTCTATTCGCTACCGCTTGGCTCAACAAGGATTCTTGTCAAATGATCCGCTACAGGCTAATTTCTATACACAACTGACCTCAAACACTATACAGAGTAAGATAACCGTAGAACCTATCAAGGATATGAGAATCGATTTTGATTTCAACCTGACCGAATCTCGTAATATTCAATCCAATTTCAGATTTGACGCTGACTCCACCGGCACATTCAGAGATATCGGACTCAGAGAAGTAGGTCAATTTACGAGAAGTGGCATATTCTGGAGAACAGCGTTTGATCAATTAGATGATAATAAAGAATCGAAAGTCTTCACTCAATTCAAAAATGACCGATATGTGATAGCCCAAAGATTACAGAACCAAGACAACCGTGTTCAACACGGCTGGATGGACAGCACAACCAAATACCCTGTGGGTTATTCCCAAATCAGCCCTGATGTTTTAATTAACTCGTTCTATTCAGCTTATACCGGCAAAAACAATAGTAAAGTAGGTCTGGACATTTTCAAGAAGATGCCTCTCCCAAATTGGCGTTTGAGCTACAACGGGCTAAGCAAAATTGAACTATTTAAGAAATATTTCTCAAGTATCAGTATCACACACGCATACAACGGAACTTATTCTTTTTCAAATTACACCAGTGAACTTAGATACAGCAAAGAGGCTCAACCTGAAATAGGCAAAGATTTTGTTTCACAATATCAGATTGGAAGTGTTACTATTACTGAAAATTTTGCGCCTTTGGCGGGTATCAATATTGCCATGAAAAACAACTGGAATTTCAGATTTGAATACCGAAAAACCAGAGCCGTTTCTTTATTGGTTGCAAACCAACAATTAACTGAAAACAGAAGAACTGAGCTGAGTTTTGGTGCAGGTTTTAGAGCTAAAGAAGTGGTATTACCCATACGTTGGCGTGGACGGAGAATGTTTCTCAAGAATGACCTAAATTTCATGCTGGATATTTCTTTGATGGATAATGTTATGATTAGAAGAGACCTGACTACACCACTTTCTGAACCTACACAAGGAAGCAACACTTTGTCAATCAGACCTACACTGGATTATATGGTGAACGACCATATTAACTTAAGCTTGTATCTTACTCATAGCAGAAATAAACCTAAGACATCCCAAGCCTTCCCTACTGCTTTGACAGAGTTTGGAATCAAGATGAGATATAATTTATAATTGCAGGTAATATCGAAGTCCAAAGACCCGCAATTTCCTTATTAGTAGTGATACACTCCTGAAAACACTTCTACTGCCGGTCCTATCAATCGAATATTGTCGTAACCTTTACTTGTTTTATTGAAAGACACACTGAGTTTGCCACCTGGCGTATGAATAGAAACCTCGTGTTGTCCTAAGCCAAATTTTGCATTCTCAGATTGTGCCAGAGCACAAGCAGTTACACCGGTTCCACAACTCAATGTCTCATCTTCTACCCCTCGTTCATAAGTGCGTACTGCAATTTCATTATCATTCAAAATATGAACAAAATTCACATTTATACCTTTGTCTTTATACTCAGGCGCATATCGCACTTTGTGAGCTTCTGTAACAAGATTGACAGAATGAACATCTTCAACAAAGCGGACATAATGCGGAGAACCCGTGTCTAAAACCAAATCTGATTCATGAGTTAAAACATTATTGACATCATTCATTTGTAGTGAAACAATGCCCTGAGGCATAATCAACGCTTGATGTTCTCCATCAATAGCAAGGAAATTCAATACTTCATTTTTACCCAAACCCATTTTATGAGCAAAAGCAGCCAGACAACGTCCACCGTTACCACACATTGTGCTTTCATTTCCGTCTGAGTTGTAATAGACCATTTTGAAGTCATACCCTGTGAGTTGTTCAAGCAGCATAAGCCCATCTGCTCCGATTCCAAAGCGTCTGTCACATATTTGTTTAACAGGGAGTTTGTTTATTTGCTTAAAACGGTTGTCTATAATCACAAAATCATTTCCCGTCCCCTGATATTTATAAAAATCAATTTTCATTTAGATGAATCAGCTCGTTAATAAAACTTGTCTCTCTGGATGTTTTGTATGGTTGATAATCTCTGGCAGGTTTAATAATATAGGCTTGTTTATTCCCCAAAACAATCAACTCTCTTTGTTCATTCACAAACACCGCTCTGATTTCGCTTGGTATTAACCCATAAATCTCTGCTGTAGCTGAATTACCTGTAATAACAAACTTTCCAACTTTAGAGTTAAGCGGTGATTTCCAAATTTGCATATTAACGTGTATATATTCTTCTTCACCTTTTTTATCATTGTCTTCGAGTGATTCGTTTGTAATTTTCAAAGCATTATAAACAGAATCAAGTAACAACTGACCGGTTACTACATTTTCTTCCCCTTGGTCGGCTTTTGCCGGAACAGGCGCTGCAAATCCTGCACTTTTAGAAAGAGTGCCTCCACTTGCAATATCAGCAGAAATTGAATCATTCAAGTCCTGCGTTGCCGCAATCGTATTTTCTTCGATTTGCTCTTCAGTGAGACTATCTTCTCGCAAGCTATCATCTTCATTGGCAGCCATAAGTTGATTGAGCGAATCGTCCGTTACTTCTGTATTTGAGCTTTTGGGAGTTGACTTCTTTTGCTTGGCTTGAGGCTCCGCGCGAGGGCTATCCTCCATCGCAATCGCGGGCTGTGAGTCTTGGGAAGGAAGTAGTTTCTTACCCAGATTACTTTCAAACACAAAATACAAACCCAAAAAGAAAATAAGCACTGCAGCAGCAGCCATGGTGCCTTTCTTGCCCCAAATATTTTGAATATATTTGACCTCGCCTTCCTTTGCAATCTTTCTTTTCAACTCCTCTCTTGCATGCGTCCTAATGCCATCCACCAAAGTTGAATACATCTCAAAATCTCTTTTGAATTCTTCATCTGTAGCAAGCTTTTGTTCAAAGGCAGTTTTTTCTTGTTCGGATAAATTGCCCTTCAGATATTCATCAAATAACGATATGTCTTTTTCGGTAAAATTCATTTCTTATTCAAAAAAATCCGAACTGTTATAATTTTCTTCAAACAAAGATTGCAACTTCTTAAAACATTGGTATTTCTTACTTTTGACCACATCTGCATTTGCAAACTGCATGATTTCAGCAATTTTTTTGGTTTCTAAATCTTTAAAATAAAATAGGGTAAGAATCTGTTTGCATCCGTCATCCAATCTATCCATCATTTGTCCTACTATTTTAAGTTTTTCGTTTCCAAAATCCTGATGATAGCCTATTCTTAGAGCCGTTACCTTTTCATTATCAAAGTCAATACGGTTATTTTTATTCAATTTTTTCAACCACATATTTTTGACAATAGCCATCAAATAGGTTGACAAGCGGGATGTAAGCTCAAAATTCGTTTCTCTGACCTTTTCCCACACCACAACAACTGCTTCTTGCAAAACATCTTCGGCATCTTCTGCCTTACCATTATTTCGCATGATATAGTTGCGTACCATTGAATAGTTGTCTTTATATAATTGCACCAATGCCTTGTCATTCCCCATTCTGAGTTCTTCAAACAGGTTTTGTTCACTTAATCTTTTCTCAAGAGGCATTGTGACTTGCTTTTAATTCGTATTGACCGACAAAGGTAAACAAGGAAACTTTCATGGCAACAATAGGATTAATTATTTTGAAAGTACAAATTTTATCCATGAACGCTTTAAGAAAGGAATAATTTTTGACTAATTTAGTCCGTTAGAAAACAACAATCAATTATACAATGAAAAAGATACTTAGCTTTCTTGCAGCAGGAATCATCGGAGGTTTAGTAGCCTTAGGGGTTTACAATTTTTTTGAAAAACCTTCCCAAATTAATTCTTCCGTATTAGACAATGAACAACGTGCATTGGCGTTTGCGGCACTTCAAAATACCCAAACAGGATCGGGATTTGACTTTGTTCAGGCTGCCGAACTGTCCACCCCCAGTGTGGTTTACATCAAAACAACCATAGAACCTCGCCAAGCCAATAGCCGAAACAATCAGGATGGCAATGCTCCATTCCCTGACTTTTTTGATTTCTTTGGTGAACACGGGTTCAAATTTGATGTTCCACAAGGACCTCAGGGTGCAAGCGGGTCGGGCGTCATCATCACCGCAGATGGCTATATAGCCACAAACAATCACGTAGTTCAAGATGCCGACAAAATAGAAGTAACTTTGAACGACAAAAGAACTTATGTAGCAGACCTTGTCGGCACAGACCCTACAACAGATTTAGCCCTTTTAAAAATCAATGAAAAAGAGTTGCCTTTCATGCCTACCGGCAATTCTGATTCTATGAAAGTAGGCGAATGGGTAATTGCCGTTGGAAATCCTATGAACCTGAGCTCAACCGTTACTGCCGGAATTATTTCCGCAAAAGGAAGAAGTTTGAATCTACTTCGTACAAACAACAATCAATACGCCATCGAAAACTTCATCCAAACCGATGCAGCCATTAACCCCGGAAATAGCGGTGGAGCCTTAGTAAACACAAAGGGTGAACTCATCGGAATCAATACGGCTATTGCTTCTCAGACAGGTAGTTTTATTGGATATGGATTCGCCATTCCCATCAATTTGGCAAAAAAAGTATTGGATGACATTAAGGAGTTTGGCGGAGTGCAAAGAGGTTTGCTTGGTGTTTCGATTCAGGATATTACAAGCGAACTTGCCGAAAAAGAACATATCAGAGGACTCAAAGGAGTTTATGTACATGATGTAATGGATCAAAGTGCTGCCAAAAAAGCCGGCATTAAAGTGGGTGACATTATACTTAAAATCAACAATAAGGACGTAAATTCAAGTTCTGCTTTGCAGGAAGAGGTTGGCAAATACCGCCCGGGTGATAAAATCGAATTGCTTATCAACAGAAATGGCGAAACTAAAACTGTTACAGCAACACTACTCAACAAAGACGGAAACAGCAAACCCCAAGTATATGAAGCTCAAAATCAAAATGAAGCCTTTGGTTTAGTGCTTGAAAATATTAATAAAAAAGACCTGGAAAAACTCAACCTGACCAACGGTGTAAGGGTTGTTGACGTAAAAAAAGGTGCTTTTGCAGGCAAATTACAAAAAGGCTTTATTATCACATCTATTGACAAAGCCAAAGTTTACTCCGTGAACAATGCAATTGCATTATTACAAAACAAAAAAGGCGGAATATTGATAGAGGGTAAAAACACAAAAGGAGAAACAGAAGTTGTCGGAGTCTTAGTTGACTAATGCATACCATAATTAATTTTTTCAAATCCTGTTCGTGAATTTCGGACAGGATTTTTTTGTGTTCTTTGATTATTGCTTAGCAATCTTCCAAAACCTTTCCTTAGCACTCATGTCTTTGATAATCTCAGACACAAAACCGGCTTGTATCCCCATTACTTTGTTTTGTTGTGCATAGAGAGGGTTAATTTCACAAAGCATAACACCCTGTGGCTTTAGATACTGTTTTGCCATAGTCAAAAGTGCTTTATAAAAAATCAATGCGTCTTCACCTTCGGCAAAAAGAGCGATATGGGGTTCAAAGTCTAACACGGATGGCGACATCTCTCCGGCTTCTTGTCGGGTTATATAGGGCGGATTAGATAGAATCAAATCAAACTGAGGATTGTCCTGCAGTGTTGCGGTTTGCAACAAGTCATGTTGAAGAAAATGAATTCCATGCGATTTGCCAAAAATATCAACAGCATTGCTTTCAGCGGTATGCAAGGCATCCATGCTGATATCTGTTGCCCAAATTTCTGCATTAGGAAATAATTTCTTAACCCCCAAAGCGATGCATGCACTACCTGTACAAAAATCAATGACTTTGATAGCTTGCTCATTAACAAAAAGACTTTGTGCTAACAAAACTAACTCCTCTGTTTCCGGTCGTGGAATTAATACTGAAGCATTAACACTGAGTTTCATATTCATGAAATATGTATATCCCAACACGTATTGCAAAGGTTCGGAATTGGATAGTCTTTCCAGACACTTTTCAAAATGCTGACTCTGCTGCATGTCAGGCTGAATATTGGCAAAACGAAGTTTAACCAGCGTTTCGCAAGCTAATTCTTCAATCAAGCGTTTGGCAATAGGTTGTGCATCTTCAAGCCCTCTTAATTGCCGGCAAGCCTTTTCATACAAATCATACCATGTAGGCAACATTTCAACTCAAAATATTAAATACAAGCGCACATATAATATACGCTGCTCCATACATACTGACTAATTGCATAGCCGTATATTTCAGACTTTTGGTTTCCTTATAAACAACTGCAACCGTACTTGCACATTGTAGTGCGATGGCATAAAAAAGCAATAGTGAAATTAATACAGGAAATGTGTAGATAGGCAACCCTGTTAATGGGTCTTTCTGCTTTTGGAGCATATCGCGCAAGCCACCTTCTCCTTCATCATCACCAAGTCCATAGATAGCTGACATAGTGCCAACAAATACTTCACGTGCAGCAAAAGATGTAGTGAGGGCAATTCCTATTTTCCAATCATAACCTAATGGTTTAATAGCAGGTTCAATAACTCTACCAATTCTTCCTATCCACGATGCCTCCAACAACTCTGCATTCTGTTGCTGTTCAACAGATGTGCTGAGAATGGAACCATACTCCGCAGCATAGCGGTCTTTAATTTGTTGCATATCATCTCCCGGACCAAAGCTCTTTAGAAAGAAAAGAATCAAGGAAACAATCAAAATCACCTTACCGGCTCCAATAAGAAACATCATACATTTTTTGTAGAGCATATACAACAAGGGTTTCCAACGAGGAGGGCGCAATTCGGGCATTTCTAACACAAAAAGATTTTTTGTTTTGGCTTTAATAAACAATCTGAAAATCAAGGCAAACAACAATGCAGACACAAAACCCAACAAATACATCCCCATCAGCACTAATCCTCGTGTATTAAACAATCCCACATAACTATTCTCCGGCACAAGCATAGAAATCAACAAAGTATAAACCGGCAGGCGTGCAGAACAAGTCATTAGTGGTATGATAAAAATAGTAGCAAGCCTTTCCGCTTTATTTTCAATTGTTCGGGCAGCCATGATGGATGGAATAGCACAAGCAAGACCACCTGTCAATGGAATCACTGATTTGCCGCTCAACCCGAATTTTCGCATAAATCGATCAGAAATGAAGCTGATTCTGGTGATGTAGCCTGTTTCTTCTAACAATCCTATAAAAAAGAAAAGTATCACAATCTGTGGCACAAACACAACAACACCTGCCAGCCCGGCAATCAATCCTTCAACGACTAAATCATTGAAGAACCCTGAAGGCAAAGCATCCTTAACAAAACCACCAACTTTAACAAAAATCCATTCTATGCCCTGCATGGGCACTTCTGCCAGCATGAATACTGACTGAAAAATCACAGTCATAATAGCAAGCATGAAGACAATACCCCATACCGGATGTACGAGCAAATGATCCAGTTTTTCAACCAACTGCTTTGGGTAAGGCATACGGGTTAGCGTTTCTTTGACAATCTCCGCTATCATCTTTTGTCTCGCACTCGCATCTAACATACGATTCGTGTCCACAGTTTCTCCCGAATTGCTGAGCTGAATCTGGTGCTGAACAAAGTCTTTATACGCCATCCCGGACTTGTCATAGTGAGGGTAAAACAGATTTTGATTTGGATATACAACTTTGTGAAAAGTGTTTTTGAGTGTATCAATCCCTTCTGACCTCAATGCACTAATGGGCACAACAAGCACTCCCAATTTTTCAGACAATGCATTTATATCTATTTCAATGCCTTTGCTTTTGGCAAGATCCTCCATATTGAGCGCCAGCATAGTAGGCAGTCCAAGGTCGGCAATTTGTGAAAAATAAAAGAGATTGCTTTCAAGCCTTGTAGCATCTGCTACAAACACAATCATGGAATTTTTTGCGTTAAGAATTTCAGTTGCTGCCACAAGCTCATCCTCTGATTTGGGAATGAGGCTATATGAGCCTGGCAAATCCACCAGCGTATATTCTTTGTTATGAACCTTGATTTTACCCGAAACCTTTTCTACCGTAGTTCCGGGAATATTAGTTACTTTTTGGTTGAGTCCAGCAAGAATATTAAATATGGACGTCTTACCACAGTTGGGGTTGCCTGCCAGTAATATGCTTGGGATATCCACTTCCAAAGTCAAGCAAACTAAATTTGAGGTTCAACCATAATTTGCGAAGTTTCACTCTTGCGGAGTATCAGCTTAGTGCAACTGCACTCAATAATCGCAGGACCACCAAATGGCGCACAGCCACATACTGTAAGAGTGGTGCCCTCAACAAAACCATACTCAAGCATTTTAAGCTCAAGCGCGGGATTATTCACACATTTCAAGATTGCTTTTTCACCTTTTCTTAAATTGCACAACGCTGTTGCCATCGGTGCAAATGTACATTATTTATTATGATTTTAAATAAGCAGAAGGTAATTTTGACACAAATACATCCGACACTAAGTACAACAAAGGGTACACAGACTTCTGTCCGAAGATAACCGGCAAAACAAGCATTACTGTTCTATCGCCCCTCACTTAAACGCCTTGAATTTAAAGCCTTCTCCGCGCCAAACTAATTGTTGTTGAATACACGCATTGGCTTTGACTTCGATGGGATATTCCCATACAAGGATTCCCAAACCCGTGCGTAAAACAAATGTCATGGTTTGGCTTTTTTCTTTCCCTAAATCAACTGAAACACTCACAATACCGGCAGATTTGCAATCAGGGGCAGACTCCATAGGACTGGGTGGAAATGCCAAATCAAAGAAATAAGGTATGCGTTTTTTCCCTATATAAAAGAACACCATTTCTAAACCACCCCAGTTCTTATACATAGAATCCATCGTAGCTTGATTAAACCAAAAGTCCACTTTGCCTTTGTATATACACGTTCCGTCATCTTCATCGCAATCAGCGCAATAGTTCGCGGAATCAGGGTCGGCACAACCATATTGTGGTTTTTTGCAGGATTGAACTATAAAGAACAATCCCAACATTCCCAACATCCATCTTGTGTACATACTGATATTCATGTTAGTTATAGCCTTCTTTGATGATTTTTTGGTGCCAAACTTCGCCCGTCTCCGGCTCATAGAATGAAACTACATAGACCCCGCCTGACAAGGGTATGTCAAAGTGGATGAAGCCACTACGCGAAGGGCTGCCGTAGTACAGTTCTCTGCCGGTCATATCTGTGAGACGGATATGCCATTGCTGCATCTCTTCCTGCACCACCAAATCACCCGACCCGTCAAACCATGCGCTTGCGGGCGGATCAGATGCAGTGTATGCATAAGGATTATAACCGAATGCCCAACCCCAGTGGTTGATGTGGTATAAACGATAATAGTAATAAAATTGTGAATCGTTAAAAACCTCTAGCCTTATCAAATAAACCAAACCGCCCTCTCGGGTCTTAAAATATCTAAACTTGTTTTTGTAGTAAAAAATATCGCGACAAAAACGGTAGATTGACACAGCTGGCACTGTTGCTGTTACATCTTAAAAAAAAAAATGAAATGATTTTTCCCATACTTTATTTCCTACGCTATCTAAGTAAACATACTTGACCTTATTTTTATCATAAGGTTTCTCATAACCTTCGAAAACTACACCTGTTTGACCAAGATTATTTGGTATTATCATAAACAAATCATCATAATAATAGCCATATTCTAAGAACGACAAACTGTCTAACTTCTCAAAATTACCGGATTTATCATAAATTATGTAATAAAATCTTTTCGGGCTGTTTGTTTCTACCGTAGCTAACAATCTGTCGGCAGCACCTTTGGACAGCCAAGGGGCAGGGGTTTTGCCCTTGGGGATAGCAGTAAAATCAGGAAATTCAAATTCTTGAGGGTAAAAACCCTTGTTGGCAAATTCATTCAGTGAGGGCAACAGAGGTTTGCGTTCCACTATCCTGCCCAGAGAATCCAACAAGAAAAAATAATAATTGGCTGATGTTACTTGTGTATTTGGCTTGTAAACCAATCCATAAGCCAAGAACTTATGATGTACAGAATTCGTTTGAAACAAACCGCGGATGAGAATAGTAGAATCGGTATAGGCTCTGTCATAGTAACTATAAACGCGCTCGCCTGTAAACTTATTAAAGACCTGAAAACTGTAATAGTAGTTATCTGCCAACGCTCCAGAATCCATAGAATATCGGGGATTCAGGGGAACGTGTGTCGCATAATAGATATTTGCGTTATCTATAATTACACGGTTCATAGTACCCCATATGGGCGCATCTGTGTTATATAATTGTTCTGAAGCACAATAACATGTGTCAAATAACAACGTTCCGTCAAGACTCAAATGTGCATAATAGGGTTGTTCTCCATTAGGATAATAAAAGCCAAACAGATACACTCCATCTTTGTCTTCAAACACTTGAATAAATCTGGTGTAAATGGCAACATTCACATTGTCATATATGCTGTCTATGTGCGTAATCGCTTCTATTTCAAATATGCTATATTGCCATTGCAATTTTCCAAAACGGTCAATTTTATATAGGTAATAATTCGTTAGAAAATAAAAACCCCCATCCTGAGATTCAATCAAGTCCATGCAAGTGGCACCCAAGAAATCATCCATACTGTCCGACTCAAACGAGAGTGTCTGTGTCGCCTGCTGCGCAACACTATCGAGGGAACTGAAAGTCAAAAAACTCAGCACCGCAATCTTAGTCAGTTTTAACCAACTTCTGCATGTATATTTCATGGGTATGTAAGTTTTCTATTTGCAACAGATATACTCCGTTGGCAAGCATGTTCAAAGGTAGCGTAATATGTTGACTCCCCAAAGGCAATTTTTCGCTTGCCAACACACGACCGGAAAGGTCGGTAATCCTAAGTCGGCAAGGATATTCGCCTTTTTATAGCCGTGGTTGGTGTTGTTACCAACCACACAAATTAATGGCAAAGAGGGATTTTTCTTAAATACACCGCACAGAAAGTCAAGTTTAATATTCCGATTACAAAACAAGAGTTATTAAGAAATTTTCAAAGCACTCAAATAGATATTTGTTGGAAGATTATTGGAGTGGTTGGTAACAACACCAACCGCGGCTGAAAGCTTCAATATCCTGCTCAACAAGTTCCTCAAAGAACTTGTCCTTTATTTTTGGGTTTCGAAAAGCTATTTTAAAGCGTTTTACAACACTTTCTTTTCCCAAAAATGGAATTCATCTTCTAAAATAAATCTTTTTTTAAGTGTCTGTAATTAGAGTTATTTGCGTAGTCTTGCGAAAGAATCAATGAGAAAATAAAGTTATAAGACGGACTGCCGTTGGCAGAGAGCAGTTCTCCACACTACATTTTAATTTCACTATATTTGAAAAGTGAATGCAATTGAACTCTATAAATCTTCTAATGGTGAAACTCAAATCGAAGTTCGGTTTGAAAATGAAACTGTTTGGTTATCGTTAAACCAAATCGCTGAACTTTTTGGTCGTGATAAATCAGTAATTTCTAGACACTTAAAAAATATTTACAAGGAATCTGAGCTTGATTATAGTTCAACTGTTGCAAAAAATGCAACAGTTCAGACCGAAGGAAAAAGAAATATAACCAGAGAAATAGATTATTATAATTTAGATGCAATCATCTCTGTTGGCTATCGCGTAAACTCAAAACAAGGAACTCAATTCAGAATTTGGGCAACAAATCGATTAAAGGAATACTTAATTAAAGGATATTCAGTCAACCAAAAAAGGTTGCAAGAACTCAATCAAATTGTTCAAATTATTGCTCAATCCGAAAATAATACGAATCAAATCTCGGAAACAAAAGGGCTTTTCAATATCCTGACAAAATATGCAAAAAGTTTTATCTTACTCAATCAATTCGACAGCAATGCAATCGAGTTGAGAAATCTTGAAGAAAATATAACATACGAGATTGATTATAACGAAGCCGTCATTTCAATTAACGAACTGAAAAAACAATTAATTCAACAAAAGGAAGCAACAGAACTATTTGGGAATCAAAAAGATCAAAGTTTTGAAGGAATTCTAAAATCTGTCACCCAAACCTTTGATGGCAATTATCTCTACCCAACGATTGAAGAACAAGCGGCAAACTTACTCTATTTCATCATTAAAGATCACCCATTTTCAGATGGTAATAAAAGAATTGGTGCATTTATTTTCGTGTGGTTTCTTGAAAAAAACAAACACCATCTGAACAACAATGGAGAAAATAAAATTAATGACAATGCTCTTATTGCACTAGCTCTTTTAGTTGCTCAAAGTAACCCGAATGAAAAAGAATTAATGATAAAATTAATCTGTAATCTAATAATCACATAATTCTGCCTTCTGCTAACGGGCAGTTTGGCAAGAGAGCGGAGGAGTTTCTCCGTTTGAAATATTTTAGAATATTTGAAGTGCAGTCCTCGCAAGGAAATATGTGACAATAGTCCGCTCCCTTGCCAAGCTGCAAAAACGTTATGTGTCATATTTCAAAAAAGATTTGAGAAATAAAAACAGTCAACAGTTTCAGCATAACGAAACTGTTATTATCCTTGTTCCATTGAATAAATTAAGGGATGAGCAAACTTTATAGCCGTGGTTGGTGTTGTCACCAACCACACAAATTAATGGCAAAGAGGGATTTTCTTTAATACACCGCACAGAAAGTCAAGTTTAATATTCCGATTACAAAACCAGAGTTATTAAGTAATTTTCAAAGTACTCAAATAGATATTTGTTGGAAGATATTTGGAGTGGTTGGCGACAACACCAAGCACGGCTGAAATTATACAAACGTCCTGAAATAATAATCTAACTTTTAAAAGCAAATGAAAGAAGAAATATCATTTGGAATTTGTTGTCTAAATAGTTAACTTTGTTGCGTGAAACTTATTAGACAAGTTATCGCATATAAGAGTTACTTTTTGGACTTTTATGAAGACCAAACGGACGAAGTGCAACGAAAAATAGAATGGACTTTGAACCTTTTGAGAATAATTGACAGAGTTCCTAAAAAGTTTTTTGAGCACATAACAGGAACGGACGGACTTTTCGAAATTCGTGTAGAATTGGGCAGTAATATTTATAGAATTTTTGCCTTTTTCGACAAAGGAAATTTGATTGTTTTGGGAAACGGCTTTCAGAAGAAAACTCAAAAAACACCAAAAAACGAAATTGAAAAAGCATTAAAAATAAAAGCAGAATATGAAAAAGAAAGAAAGTAACATAACAACTCTTGACGAAATCCTTGACAGCAAATACGGCAAAAGAGGCGCAACAAAAAGAGAGCAATGGGAACAAGAGTTTGAGGCGTTCCAACTTGGCGTTTTACTTGAAGAAGCAAGAGTTAAACTTGGCATGACCCAAGAAGAACTTGCTGCAAAGTGCGGAACAAACAAATCCTACATTTCACGCATTGAAAACAATGCGAGTGATATAAGGTTATCAACCCTTATGAAAATCATCAGGACAGGTTTTGGCGGACATTTAAAATTGACCTTGAAACTCTAAAAGAAAAAAAACTAACTGCCAATACACGGAACGATATGAACTGTCCATACGGCTGCTTTCAATCAGATAAAAAGTTCTATCGCCCCTCACTTAAACGCCTTGAACTTAAAGCCTTCTCCGCGCCAAACTAATTGTTGTTGAATACAAGCATTGGCTTTGACTTCGATGGGATATTCCCATACTAATTGTCCTATAAACTGACGGATGCTAAAAGTAACCATCTTACTTTTAGTTGTGCCTAAATCAATCGTGATACTGACTATACCATCACCTTTGCAATCAGGGGCTTGTTCCATTGTAGATATAGGCATTTCTAAATCAATGTTTTGTGTAACGATTTTTTTATTGACATAAAAACTCAGTAGATCCATTGGCTCCATGTGTTTGTTAATGGAATCCATCGTAGCTTGGTTAAACCAAAAGTCCACTTTGCCTTTGTATATACACGTTCCGTCATCTTCATCGCAATCAGCGCAATAGTTGGCGGAATCAGGGTCGGTACAACCATATTGTGGTTTTTTGCAGGATTGAACTATAAAGAACAATCCCAACATTCCCAACATCCATCTTGTGTGCATACCGATATTCATATTAGTTATAGCCTTCTTTAATGATTTTTTGATGCCAAACCTTGCCTGTCTCCGGCTCATAGAATGAAACCACATAGACCCCGCCTGACAAGGGTATGTCAAAGTGGATGAAGCCGTTGCGCGAAGGGCTGCCGTAGTATAGTTCTCTGCCGGTCATGTCCGTGAGACGGATATGCCACTGCTGCATTTCTGCCTGCACCACCAAATCACCCGACCCATCAAACCATGCGCTTGCGGGCGGATCTGATTCAGCATAAGCATAAGGATTATAACCGAATGCCCAACCCAAATGGTTGATGTGGCGCACTACTTTAAAAGAGGTAAGGGCAGAATCAACCCCAGCTCCCACTTGAAGAAGCCCCCCTGCGGATGTGTGAAAATAAGTAAAATCTCCCGGCAGAATTTCTTCTGGCGAGCGAGTAACATAAGGAAGTGCGGGAAACTGTTCCTCAGGGTATTTCCATAAGGTATCGCCCTTTTTGTCTATATAGAATATCTCTGATTTTTCCCTGCCCCCTATATAGTAGGTTCGCATACCTACACCATATCCAAAGGGAGCAGGAATAATCTCTGAAAATTTGCCCTCGTTGTCATAAGTGATATAAAAGTCTGTCGTCATTTGAGAAGTACTGTCTTTTTTACTTACAAATGCTGCTTTAGTCCAAACCTTGTCGGCTTCTTTAATACCTATCGCCATGCGCGGAGGCTCTCCGGAGGGTATGCCCACAAAAGGATTATTGTCATTAGCTATGAACCACTTCGACATCACATAGCCTTTGTCTTCAAACTGCTCCTTGGGAAACATATCATTCAGGGAAAGGATTCTACCCAAAGAGTCTAAACGCACTAAGACATGATTTGATTTGCTATCTGACATAGCTCCTGCCTCAAACTGAATAAGATATAATAGATAACCCTTTTCTTCACCTCTTAGTTTTACTAATTTCCGAACAGTTAAGTTTGATTCAGTAAAAAAATCATAATGACTCCAAAGTCGCTTGCCCGTCTGTTTGTCAAACTTATAGAAGCCATAATAACCTCCGTCCCATTTCCATTGACCGGTTGAATCGCGATGGGGGTTTCGTAAATTAGGACCTGACGCAATGAATGTATTCCCTTCCAAAAGAATGCTGTTTATATAATTGAGAGGCTCTAATGTATCAAAGTAACTATCCCAATACAAGGTATCAAACAACATTTCGCCCTTTTGGTTTAAGCGGGCATAATAAGGAGTAAAATAAGGTCCTTGTCCATATATATATATCCCATCGTTATCTTCAAATACTTGCGCGAAGACTGTGATTACCGCGCTACCATCAATGGTTATGTCAGTCTCACCAGCGTTCAACTTCCATTCCATGTGTCCTTCGTTGTCTATTTTAAACAGATGATAACTTGTCAGTAATAAAAAACCTCCATCTTCAGTTTCAATCATATCTAAAAATATCCCTCCCCCTTCATCATAGAGTTTGTCGGTAATGAAAGAGAGTGTCTGCTTGGGTGCTTGTGCCTGTAACCATACCGGAAGAATCATGAGCAAGCACACACACACTTTCATATTCTTACATATAATCAACATTATTGCAGTAAGATTGCAGGCAAGGTTATTCAGACTTAATAATCTTCCGTATCTGTACATCATGGGTATGCAGGTTTTCAAAGCGCAAGATATATATTCCTTGTGAATATGTGTGCATGTCTATAGCATTTTTTTCGAAAACGGTTGCTTGATACACTCCCGACATCTAACTTGCGTGCATACCGATATTCATTTTAGTTATAGCCTTCTTTGATGATTTTTTGGTGCCAAACTTCGCCCGTCTCCGGCTCATAGAACGAAACCACATAGACCCCGCCTGACAAGGGTATGTCAAAGTGGATGAAGCCACTACGCGAAGGGCTGCCGTAGTACAGTTCTCTGCCGGTCATATCTGTGAGACGGATATGCCATTGCTGCATCTCTTCCTGCACCACCAAATCACCCTCACCGTCAAACCATGCGCTTGCGGGCGGATCAGATGCAGTGTATGCATAAGGATTATAACCAAATGCCCAACCCAAGTGGTTGATGTGGTATAAACGATAATAGTAATAGCTTTGGGTGTCATTAGCAACATATAGCCTCACCAAATAAACTAAACCGCCCTCGCGGGTCTTAAAATATCTAAACTTGTTTTTGTAGTAAAAAATATCGCGACAAAAACGGTAGATAGACACAGCTGGCACTGTTGCTGTTAAATCTTTAAAAAAAAAGTGAAATGATTTTTCCCATATTCTATTTCCTACGCTATCTAAGTAAACATACTTGTCCTTATTTTTATCATAAGGTTTCTCATAACCCTCGTTCACTATACCTGTTTGACCAAGACTATTTGGTATTATCATAAACAAATCATCATAATAATAGCCATATTCTGAGAACGACAAACTGTCTAAGCTCTCAAAATTACCGGCTTTATCATAAATCATGTAATAAAACCTTTTCGGGCTGTTTGTTTCTACGGTAGCTAACAATCTGTCGGCAGCACCTTTGGAAAGCCAAGGGGCAGGGGTTTTGCCCTTGGGGATAGCAGTAAAATCAGGAAATTCAAATTCTTGAGGGTAAAAACCCTTGTTTGTAAATTCATTCAGTGAGGGCAACAGAGGTTTGCGTTCCACTATCTTGCCCAGAGAATCCAACAAGAAAAAATAATAATTGGCTGATGTTACTTGTGTATTTGGCTTGTAAACCAATCCATAAGCCAAGAACTTATGATTCACAGAATCTGTTTGAAACACACCGCGTATGATAATAGCCGAATCGGTATAGTCGCGGTCGTAGTAACTATAAACGCGCTTGCCTGTAAACTTATTAAATACCTGAAAACTGTAATAGTAATTATCTGCCAACGCTCCCGAATCCATAGAATATCGAGGATGCAGGGGAACGTGTGTCGCATAATAGATATTTGCGTTATCAATAACTACACGGTTCATTGTACCCCATATTGGCGCATCTGTGTTATATAATTGTTCTGAAGCACAATAACATGTGTCAAATAACAACGTTCCGTCAAGACTCAAATGTGCATAATAGGGTTGTTCTCCATTAGGATAATAAAAACCAAACAGATACACCCCATCTTTGTCTTCAAACACTTGAATAAATCTAGTGTAAATGGCAACATTCACATTGTCATATATGCTGTCTATATGCGTAATCGCTTCTATTTCAAATATGCTATATTGCCATTGCAATTTTCCAAAACGGTCAATTTTATATAGGTAATAATTCGTTAGAAAATAAAAACCCCCATCCTGTGATTCAATCAAGTCCATGCAAGTGGCACCCAAGAAATTATCCATACTGTCCGACTCAAACGAGAGTGTCTGTGTCGCCTGTTGCGCAACACTCACGAGTGAGCTGAAAACCAAAAAACTCAAAACCGCAATCTTAGTCAGTTTTAACCAATTTTTGCATGTATATTTCATGGGTATGTAGGTTTTCAAAGCGCAAGATATATATTCCTTGTGAATATCGGTGCATTTCTATAGCATTTTTTTCGGAAACGGTGGTTTGATACAACAAACGTCCTATTGTGCGTAATTTTACTGACACGATACTTCCACAATTGGATTTGCAAAATTAAAATGTTTTTCATAATTTTGTATCCGAGTAGATACAGTAACGAAAAATGTACTTTATTGAAAAAACGATAGAATTTGACAAGTGGTTCAGAAAGTTGAATGACTTGCGAGCCAAAGCGAAGATTTTGTTACGACTTCAAAAATTAGAAAATGAAGAACATTTTGGAGACTGCAAACCTGTCGGAAACGGAATTAGTGAATTGAAAATAAATTATGCAAAAGGTTACAGAATTTATTTCAAAGAAACTGACGGGAAAATTATCATTCTCCTAATTGGTGGCGACAAATCAAACCAACAGAAAGACATTGAAAAAGCAAAAGAATTAAGCAAAGCGTATCACGAACACCATAAAAAAACAAAAAAATAAAAAATGGAAACATCAAAATTTGACATAGCAGACTATTTAGACAGTAATGAAATGATTACTGAATATCTAAATACCGTTTTGGAAGAAGGAAATGACACACAAATTGTAACCGCAATCGGACACATTGCTAAAGCAATTGGTATGACTAAAATAGCCGAAGAAACAGGAATGAGCAGACCAAGTTTGTACAAAGCATTATCGGACGGTTCAAAACCACAATTTTCAACTATTATGAAAGTTTTAAAAGCAATCGGTGGGCAAATACGAATACATCCGATGTCTACATAACGGAACGAACGCACAACACGGTTTGGCGTCAGACGGGCTTAGCGTTCGGGCAGGAAATCTCCTGCGGAGATTTCCTGCCCGAACGCTAAGCCCCGAGCCGAAATATCTATCTCACATTTAAAACTGACCCTACAACTCTAAGAGCAAAAGAACGAAACGCCAATACGAGGAACAATATATGAACTGTCCATACGGCTTCTTTCAATCAGATAAAAAGTTCTATCGCCCCTCACTTAAACGCCTTGAACTTAAAGCCTTCTCCGCGCCAAACTAATTGTTGTTGAATACACGCATTGGCTTTGACTTCAATGGGATATTCCCATACAAGGATTCCCCAACCCGTGCGTAAAATGAATGTAACAGGCAGACTCTTTTCTTTCCCTAAATCAACTGAGACACTCACAATACCAACCGATTTGCAATCAGGGGCTGATTCCATAGGATCGGGAGGATATGCCAAATCAAAGAAATAAGGTATGCGTTTTTTCCCTATATAAAAGAACACCATTTCTAAACCGCCCCAGTTCTTATACATGGAATCCATCGTAGCTTGGTTAAACCAAAAGTCCACTTTGCCTTTATATGTACACGTTCCGTCATCTTCATCGCAATCAGCACAATAGTTGGCGGAATCTGGGGCGGTACAACCGTATTGCATTTTTTTGCATGACTGAACAAGCACAATCAGCCCCAACATTCCCAATATCCAACTTGTATGTAAACGGATATTCATGTTAATGATAGCCTTCTTTGATTATTTTTTCGTGCCAAACCTTGCCTGATTCCGGCTCAAAGAACGAAACTACATAGACCCCGCCTGACAAAGGGATGTCAAAGTGAATGAAGCCGTTGCGCGAAGGGCTGCCGTAATATAGTTCTCTGCCGGTCATGTCTGTGAGACGGATATGCCACTGCTGCATTTCTTCCTGCACTACCAAATCACCCACCCCGTTAAACCAAGCTGTTGCTGGTGGAGCAGACGAATCATAGGCATAAGGATTATAACCGAATGCCCAACCCAAGTGGTTGATGTGGTAAATTTGGTAGTAAGCATCATAACCCGTTATCGAATCAGGTTCCATAGGTGTTTTGGTAATAAATACCAAGCCACCCTTGTCTGTCTTGAAATACCGAAACGAGCCATCACCAAAACGTGCAAGTGTTAGCCAACCCGGCAAGGCAAAGACATTAATACCATTAGTTACATCAATTATATTTTGCTTCCATACAGTATCATTGTGTATATTAAGTAAAAAACATACAGGCTGTACAGATGAAGGTTTATCAATGTTATTAATAAAATTAACACCTTGCTGTCCAATACCTATTGGTAGTAAAAGACTTAAGTCTGAAATATATCTTTTGTGATATGCGTCAAAGAAACCTAGCGTATCTACTAGTCCCACATTACCATTTTTATCATATACAGCATAGAATGGTCTTTTATAGCCAGACGGCACTATTACAAGCAATCTTTCTGCGTCAGCCTTAGACAACCAAGGTGCAGGACTTTTACCTTTGGGGATTGCGCTGACTGTGGGTTGCCCTATGCCGACACCCGAGGATTGAAACTTGTCTTCAGAAAACATTGGCTTGATTTCATTTATTCTGCCTAATGAATCCAATAAAAAAAAATAATAATTTTTGATACTAAGGGATGTATTATGCTTGCGTATAATACCGGGGGCTATAAAACGTTTTTCTACTGAATCAATCTTAAATAAACCATAAATCTGTATTGAAGAGTCTGAAAAACCATCATAATACCTATGGATTGCCTCACCCGTAAATTTATTAAAAATATGAAAACTGTAACGACTGTTCTCCGACAATAAACCAGAATCACTTGACCAACGTGGATGTACTAGCACATTATTAGCATAATAAATAAACTCCCTGTCAACAACCACATTGGACATCGCCCCCCATATAGGGGCTACAGTATCCATAAGCTGATGATAGGAACAATAGCAGGTATCAAAGAGCAACTTCCCATCAAGACTCAAGTGGGCGTAATAGGGTTGCGCACCCCCAGATGGATAAAAAAAGCCAAACAGATACACTCCATCTTTATCTTCTACTATCCGTAAAAATTGTGTAAAAGCTCCAACATTAACATTGTCATATATGCTGTCAACGGCTGTTACTGCCTCTATATCACCAATAGAAAAGCTCCATTCCAATTTGCCATACCTATTTATTTTATACAAATACCAAAAATGTTGCAGATAAAAGCCTCCATCCGAGGATTCGGTTACATCCATCAGGTCTCCATCACCTAACATAGTATAGGAGTATATTTTTTCCGATTCAAACGAGAGTGTCTGTGTTGCTTGCTGTGCAACACTATTGAGGGAACTGAAAGCCAAAAAACTCAGCAACGCAATCTTAGTCAGTTTTAACCAACTTCTGCATGTATATTTCATGGGTATGTAAGTTTTCTATTTGCAACAGATACACTCCGTTGGAAAGCATATTCAAAGGTAATATAAAATGTTGACTCCCCAAAGACAATTTTTCAGTTACCAACACACGACCGGAAAGGTCGGTAATCCTAAGCCGGCAAGGATACTCGCCCTTGACTATATGTAATTCTCCTTGGCTCATAGAGGTCATAATCGGTCGGGAGGCGGAGCTTTTGATGTTGCCAACTCCTGTCACAGATTGCATACAATCAAGTATATGCGTGTGCACAATCAGTTGACCCGGTGTGTAATAACCCGAAGTCAAATTGGTGCTTAGATCAGGTGCCGTAGCCACTATGCGATATAAATAATTGTTTGATGAGTCCAACACCGCAAAAATATAATCCCCGTTGAAATAAAAATTTCCTGCTTGGTCAGTGTAAGTAGCAATACTTGTCAAACCTGTTTGGTTGTTTTCTATTTGCACATTCCAAGCACCGTTCATTTCCGCACAACCTATGTTTATCCACCCTATCAGGTCTGGGTGGTTATTTCCTGCACAAACAGGCTGTAACTGCAAGCCGGTACTTGCCAATTCCCACAATGACATGTAGTCCGTAAACACCTGTGTCAGAGAATCCACAGTATTCGTTGCCACAAGCCTGTACTTGACGTTTACGTTTGTGTCTAATTGCGTAAATACATCATAACCTCCTATCCAAAAATTACCGGAAGAATCACTCTGCACCTGAATACCCACAGGTCCTATATTTTCTTTTTCAAGCCATAGATTCCATGTATTAGCCTGCAAATTGCAATAATCGGCTACCACACCCGCAATGGCAGGCAGAGTAACAGGCTGATCTTCGGGTTCTTCCAACTCAATACCGAATTCCATCCATAGCATCATGCGAGCTGTTGTGGCATAGGGCGACTCGGTTAAAATATTTTTTTGGGCTATCTGAGTTAATATAGTGATATATGAACTGTCCATTCGACTTCTGTCGGTCAGGTAAACGGCAGTATCGGTGATTTCATAAACATCGTTCAACCTCGTATTTACCCATGCGCTGTATATCTGTTTATAATCATGTGCAATGGAGGTAACGGGAGTAAATCCGCTCAAAACAACGGATGCGCTGTCGTATTTTTCTTCTGATATCAACCTTTCCGCTAAATGGACTGTATTGATATCGTAATCATTGAAAAACGTAGAAGTTCTGCCTGCGTAATATTCTCTGTTTATATAATCCATAAATGTCCACAATTCGAGCGGAGTATAATTGACGTAGTTTATGCTGTCATAGTCTTCAGATGTAGAATCGTTCAGCACAATAGCAATCTGATCGTCCACATGGCACCTGTCATAACTGTATTCCTGTATAATAGTATTCCCACCTGTGGTCTGATAATAGCCGATGCGTATTTGATTATGATTATTAAATATTATATTATTAAAACTCCAGTAGTTATTATCTACGTTACTTTTGTGTAGATGTATTTGAGTATTGACTGAATTATAAGAATCCATGCGATTCCCTTCGCTATTTGAATTCACAAAATTCGGTATTCCATGTGTGCGTCTTATTCTGTAGGCTAATGTACTACCCGGGTATGCATTTCTTAATTTATGCTCACGTAGGAAATAACCGTATTTTGTATGGTCAAACGAGTTGCATGTATAATTACTATGTGTCATGTCATTGAGTTGATACATTCCAATATCCATATAAGCAACTGTATCTTTGTTGACCAATGAGTTTGGGGAATTATACATTGTAATTCCATACATGGCAGAATAAACCTTTCCGTCATGCGACATAATCTTATTGTAAATATAATTGAGTCCGCTGCTGTTCCTAGACCTTATTCCGTAATGTGAAGGTGACTGATTGATGACATCTTCTCTAATTGAAAGATTATTATTGGATACGATAAAGTTCTTATTGTAAAAATCAAATACAGTAACTCCGTTCACTGTTGTATTCTCATTTGTGAACAAGGTTGCCAATGGTTTTGGTGCATTACCCCCGATCACATTCTCTATATTCACCCCTCTCGGTATGTTGGTAAAAGTGTTTTTGTAAATCATAAACAGACTGTAAGAAGATCTCATCGGTTTGGACGGCTCATACACATTGACTCCTATGCCATAAGTTCTATTTTTAAAAGTATTAGAATCCACTATTATCTTAGTCGAATCAAGAAGATTAGTATTTAAGTATTGGAAACTCATGTTCTCCTGTAGGTTTAATCCTACGCTGTTCACATTATCAAACACGTTATTTCTGACCAGAATATCAGCGCCCTTGTTGTTTTGTACATTCACGCCAAAATAGAGCAAATCTTTAAATTGTGAGTTCTGAATGGAAATAGTTTGGTAGTAGTCTTTGATATTGACTCCGCGCGAGTCGGGCAAATCTCCGTACAGATTGTTATGAATATAGCAGTTATTCATTCTGAAATCACTGTTGCTCACTCTCCCCCAGTCCTGTGCAGCCGCATCCACCGCAAACCTTTTGGTTTTGGTTATCTCCGTATTTCTTATATCCATAGAGCCTCGTCTGAGATAAATACCTATTTCCGCTCCCTCCAAGACAATTGGATACGCGCTTCCATTCATGGCACTATTGCTACCAACATAGAAATTCCAACATCCGTTTGCCTGAATATGCACCCATGTTTTGTCCGGCACATTGCCACAGTCATTATTAACTTTGAATTGCGGATATTGCGCCCCAAAATAATTACAAGCTGCATCTTTATCCAGCAACGGAATGGTGCCGTCAAACCAGGCGCGTTTAATATTAAGTCCCAGTGCATTAATCCCGTCCAGATAAATGCTTTTTCCGTTGGCTGCAAAAGTTGCCCCGTCAATTTCTGCTTTGGTTTCATGTCCGTTTATTTTAAGCCCCACAAAAGCATCGCGCACCACAGCACTCTTAGTCTGCGAAGCTTTAAAATTAGCTTCTGCCACATGTGACGGGTTTGTACTCCCTTGATCGGGCATAAGTCTCACGCCTGTCCACATTTTTTCGCCACAGGCTCCTGCTTTCAATATGGTACCCGTAAAATTAACCTGAGCGCCTCTATACACTTCTACTACCGCATTTTCGGCAAAGGCAAAAGTCATATCTGTAAAATTGATGGTGGTCTGGCTGTTGCCCGCCCCGGGTTTAATCAACAACTTCTCCGTGATAAGAATAGGACCATTGCCCTTGCCGGTCAATCCGTGTGTAGCATCATCATAATTGTGCGAAGCCGTAAGTGTAAGGCTTGTCAGAATATTTGCCGGGTGATACTCCGTGTAGTTTTCATTGGGTTGTCCCAAAAACTGACCGGGCAATGTAAATAAGGATGAAACCGCATTACTGCCTTGCCAGACTAACTGATTTTGATTCATCAACGGACTATATGTAACAATCTTATTAAAAGACGGAGATGGCGTGTGATTCCATTGAAATTCATACAGTCCGTCAGACGCACACACGTAAATTTTGCTATCTGTACCGGTTTCAATATGGGAACGCGCATAATTTGCCGAACTTGCCACTTGGGCAGATGTCATCTGGTTCAGGTTCAAAATGGCAACATAGTCGGGAGAATAAGGATATGTATTATCTTCGTGATAAGAGCTTACTGAGTATGCTAACAAGGTATCATTTATAAACTCCAACCCCACTGCTCTCCTATAATTGATTGTATCTAAATAATTAAATGCTTTTGTCTTGGCAAATTTCCCGTCAGCAGCAATATTGAAAATAAAAATCGAATCTAAACCTACGATGGCTAATTGAGTACCATTGTGATTAAAAGCCATTTCAGTTAAATGCATAATTCCACCCCTGAAATTATATAACCAACCGTAGGCATTACTATCTTCTTGAATCTTAACTAATAAATCATTGTCGTATGTATAATCATAAGATTCATAAGTCTGGTCAGAAACATTATATTGATAATAAGTCATCACTCTGCGAGTATATCCAATCGGATTACCTCCTATTGTATATACTCTGTATCCCAATAGCTTCTGATTATTGTCAAACACCAATCTTGTGATATGGTTATACACTTCAACGGCTTGAGTGCCTCCGGAAGTAATTCTATAACTCTCCAAGTCTGTTTTGAGCGTGGTAATATATTTACTATTAGAGTAGTAGTCAAATTTGTAGATTTTTGCCCCACTGATAATATGATATTTGCCACAACCCAAATCTATTATTGTAATTTTGTCGGAAGGTCCTGATTCATAATCATAACCCGAACTATAATACAGATTATTATTACTCTCATCAAAAATGTAAGTATATTTGTCTGTATTGACAACATAGAACAACATATTCCCATTTTCATCATAAGCTGCATTCATACTATTATAAGATGTTATAGGCTGAGAGTTATCCCAAGCATCTAATGTATAAGGAATCTCATGAGCATTTCTTAAGACAGGCACTCCCGAATTAAAATCAACATGCCTTGAAATAACGTTCCCATTATTGTCCGTTTGAGGCATCAGCCAATTGGTTTTTTGTGCGTTTGCGTTCCAAATAAAAACAAACGAAATCGATAAGGTTAGTAATGTCTTTTTCATAACAATATTTGATTTAGCATCTCAAAGTAAGGTTCTTAGGCACTAAAAAAAAACAACCAACTGTTGCAAATTGTGCATAAGGATGTTTTTTTACTACTTTTGGAGTCTGAAAAACACTATGAGTGAAAATCAACAAAATATAGAACTCAAAATCGGGAGAAAAATCAAAATTGTCAGAGAACAAAAAAACATTCCCCGCAAAGCCTTAGCACATGCGTTAGGATTGAGCGTAAGCGGGTTTGGACGTATTGAAAGAGAAGAGGTAAGTATCAGTATAGAAAAAGTACTTTTGATATGCCACGAACTCCAAACAGATATAAATGAACTTCTGAAAACAGGCGAAAATTTTGGCATCTCCAACTTTAATACCTACGACAGCAGTCAAGTGGTGCATACAATCTACAACCAACACAACGAAGACCTGATTGCCGCACAACAAAAAAGTCTTGATATACTTACTGAACAACTAAAGGTGATGAGAGACATCATCGAAAAACTTAGTGAGAAAAGATAAATTGCATTCAATAAATATATGCAGTTTTTCACCGGTGTTGTTCAATGATTTAGCTATCTTTCACATAAATGCTTTAAAGACATTTTCTAAACATCAATTTTTTCACTGCCTATTTTGTCCGTTTCGGCTAAATTACACATTTACATAGCTTCCGGTTTAATACTTTTGCGCCCCGAATTTGAACCGGATTTTATTGCAAGCATTTGCAAATAAAATATAGGTTCATATTGCTAAGTCATACAAAATGAAACTAACCCAAAAAGTAAAAAACTTTTTTCTTGCAGCCTTTATCCTGTCAATGAGTTATGGAGTTAAGGCTCAAACTGTACTCACATTGCAAGAAGCAGTAAGCTATGCATTGAAAAACAAATCAGATGCTGTCAAAGCGCACTTGGATATTACCAATGCGAATTACAAAATTCAGGAAGTACGCGCCAATGTTTACCCTCAGATTAACGGTTCTGTTGGAATAACCAACAATTTAAAACTGCAGCAAATGGCATTGGATTTTGGCGGGCAAACCCAAATCATTCGTATGGGAGTTCCTTGGCAGTCAAATGCGGTTGTGCAATTAGACCAACAATTATTTAATTTATCGGTATTTCAGGGCTTGAAGGCCGCTAGAACTACTAAGGAGTTTTACCAAGTAAATGCTTCCCTGACTGAAGAACAAATCATTGAAAAAGTAGCCAACGCATATTTTGAAATTTTTAAGACAAAATCTCAAATCAAAACTATTGAAAAAACTATAGAAAATACTACAAAGGTGCAGGGCGTAATTATGGGATTAGTCAATAACGGCATTGCCAAGAAAATTGATTTAGACCGCATCAATGTTAGCTTAAACAATCTCAAAAGCTCAAAAACACAATTAGAGAATGCACTTACTTTACAAGAAAACGGATTGAAATATCTGATAGGTATGGATTTGTCAACCCCCATCACGTTGCCGGACGACCTCTTCAATGAACAACCCAAACTATTGCCCAAAGAAGAAATCAATATTAACAATCGCACTGAAATCCAACTCATGCAAAAGCAGGGCGACTTACTCAGACTCAATAAAAGTTCTATCAATGCAGGACGCTATCCCACCTTGGGTTTGGGTGCCAATTACGGCTATCTGAGCATGGGTGACGAATTTCCTTATTTCACAAATTCAAATGGAATCAACCGTTCCGACTTTGCATCTGTCAGCCTAAACCTTAGAATCCCGATTTTCACCGGGTTTAATCTACACTCCAAAACCATGCAAGCAGAAATAGCCATTCAAAAATTCGAAGCAGATTTATTAGATACCAAATTGGCTTTGAGCATTGCAGCAGAAAACGCATACACCCAAATCAAAAATGCACTCATTACCCTTAATGAACAAGAAGCCAATATGAAATTAGCAGAACAAGTATTACACGATATAGAAAACAACTATCGCAATGGATTGGCTTCATTAACCGATGTCATTGACGCACAAAATGCATACGCAAACGCCCAGAACAACTATACCGCTGCATTCTTCGACTACAAAATAGCCGAAGTACAACTCAAAAAAGCAAAAGGAGAACTAAAAACATATTTAGAAATTAAAAACTGATAAAAAAGAATAATAGCAAAAATGAAAAAAACGATTATAACCATTGGAATCATTGTCTTGTTACTGGTAGGCTTGATTTATGTCTTAAATAAAAACAAAGCAAAAAACAAAGCCCAGACAGATATTGCAATTGAAAAAAGCAATGGTGTTGCGGTGCGTGCAACAGACGCGGATTCACAAGTTCTGAATATGGAATACATTGCCAACGGAATATTTGCACCCAAACAAGCAGTATATATCTCAACTGAAGTCCCCGGCAAAGTGGTGGATGTTCTTGTACAAGAGGGCACTAAGGTATCAGCAGGACAAGTGCTGGCGGTCATCAAGAGCGACAAACAGGAAGTAGCCCTTGCCAATGCTCAAGCCGTATATAACAATGCTTTAAGTGAGTCAGTTCGTTTTGAAAACGCATATTCAAGCGGTGGCGTAACAAAACAACAGTTAGACCAAGTAAAACTACAATTAGAAAATGCCAAGAACAATCTTCAAAGTGCCAAGATAAATGCTGGAGATGTGAATATCACAGCCTCATTTGCAGGTATTGTCAACAAAAGAAACATAGAACCCGGTGCTTTTGTAAGCCCCGGACAACAATTGTTTGAGATAGTAAATATATCCTCACTCAAACTCAGGGTCAATGTAGATGAGAAAACTGTGGGCAGTATTCTTACGGGTGAAAATGTTTTCATTCAATGTTCTGCTATCCCTACCAACCAATGGAAAGGAAAAGTAACATTTATTGCCCCAAAGGCAGATGCCGGTTTGAATTTTCCGGTTGAATTAGAAATCCAAGATAATGAAGCAGGCAATCTGAGAGCGGGAATGTATGGAACAGCAGTCTTTGGAAAAGATCAAAGTGTCAAGACATTGGTAGTTCCGCAAACCGCTTTTGTTGGAAATATCAGTTCAAATAGGATTTTCATTGTGCAAGACGGCAAAGCCGTTTTAAAGACCGTAACAACGGGTAGAGACTTTGGCACTTTTGTAGAAATATTATCAGGGATTCAGAGAGGCGACAAAGTCATCACTTCGGGCCAAATCAATTTAATAGACCAAACACCTGTCCGAATCATCCAATAACTTTCAGACTGACAACAAGATGAAAATTGCCGAAATATCCATAAAACGTCCCAGTATTATTATCGTACTGTTCATTGCGCTTACGCTGGGCGGATTACTTTCTTATATGCAAATGGGCTATGAATTAGTCCCTAAATTTGAGGTAAATGTTATTTCCATTCAGACTATATATCCGGGTGCTTCGCCCTCTGAGGTTGAGAATTCAGTTACCAAAAAGATTGAGGATGCTGTTTCTACCTTAGAGAATGTAAAAAGCATAGAGTCTAAATCTTTGGAAAGTGTTTCCGTTGTAATCATTAGGCTGAACAGTGGTGCAGATGTAACTTTTCTACTCAATGATGCGCAACGCAAAATCAATGCAATCGTAAACGACTTGCCCGAAGATGCCAAAGTACCCACACTGGCAAAATTCTCATTTGACGACATTCCAATCATGAATCTTTCGGTAACTTCTTCAAGCCTTTCAGAAAAAGAATTGTATGACCTTTTAGACAAAAAAATCCAACCGGCATTTGCCAGATTGGATGGTGTTGCCAAGGTAGGCATGATAGGCGGAGAAGTGAGAGAGATTCAAGTAAGTGTGAACCCCGAAAAAGCCAAAGGATATGGGCTGACTATCACCCAAATTCAACAACTTATTGCAGCTTCTAACATGGACTTCCCTACCGGAAGTATAAAATCGCGTGAGAATCAAATGACTATCCGTTTGGCAGGTAAATTTCTTTCAATAGAAGAAATGCGAAACATGTTGCTACCAACGCCTTCCGGTGTCAATATTCGATTGAGTGATGTGGCAGATGTCCAAGATGGAATAAAAGATATAGAAAAAATAGCACGTATCAATGGTAACAATACTATTCTGTTACAAGTTTACAAACAGTCGGATGCCAACGCAGTTACGGTTTCGGCAGAGGTAATCAAGGAGATTGCAGAAGTACAAAAGGATTACAAAGTCAACAATATAGTAGTGGACATCGCCAGCAACTCCACAGATTATACTTTGCGTGCGGCTAGCAATGTAACCCATGACTTACTGTTAGCTGTGCTTTTAGTGGGCGCTATCATGTTATTTTTCCTGCACAGTATTCGCAATGCCGTGATTACCATGATTGCTATTCCTTTCTCTTTGGTTTCAACTTTTATTGTATTGAGTTTATTGGGATATACACTGAATTTGATGACTCTGTTAGGGCTGTCGCTGGTGGTTGGGATATTGGTTGATGATGCGATTGTAGTAATTGAAAACATTCACAGACACATGGAGATGGGCAAAAACAAAGTACGTGCAGCTTACGAAGGTGTAAAAGAAATAGGATTTACCGTCTCATCCATTACATTGGTAATTGTGGTTGTATTCTTCCCAATTTCTGTCTCCACAGGAATGGTATCCAACATTCTACGTCAGTTTACTGTAACGGTTATGACCTCTACGCTCTTTTCATTATTAGTTTCTTTCACGCTTGTTCCATGGCTATATTCCCGATTTGGGAAACTGGATGTGATTAGACCCGAAACATTTGTGGGAAAATTAATTGCCAGATTTGAAGCAACACTCAAAAGAATGAGCAATGGAATAGGTAATTTATTGGAATGGTCATTAGCCAAGAGAAGTCACAAAGTCATTACACTATTAACCGCTTTTGCGCTATTTATCAGTTCATTTGTGTTAGTAGGCAAGGGCTATATAGGCACAGACTTTTTCCCCGCTAACGACAAGGGTGAGTTCTTGTTACAATTAGAATTAAAGAAAGATGCTACTATAGAACAAACCAATCAAGCTACACAACTCGCTGAAGCTCATTTGCTACAAATACCTGAAATAACCAAAATAATCACAACAGTAGGTCAATCTTCGGACGGGATGATTTCTACAACCGGAACCAAAAACAAAGCCGAGATTCAGATTTTTTTGGAAAAAGACCATTACAAGAAAGAATCTACCAAAATGTTTGCAACCAAGTTGATTAACAGCATGGAAGATGAACTTATTGGTGTAAAACTCAAGAGTGTTAATCTGGGGTTGATGGGTGCAGAACAAGCCCCAATCAAGCTGACAGTTGTAGGTCCTACAATGGAAGATGCAGAAGAATTTGCCTCTCAGGCAGCCGAGCTTTTAAAGAAAGTACCGGGTGCAACAGGAGTAAAACTCACCTCTGAAGGCGGAAATCCCGAAATTGATGTTAAAGTAGATAGGGACAAAATGTCCTCCCTCGGTTTGAATGTCGCAACCGTGGGTATGGCTATGCAAACAGCTTTTGCCGGTAATACAAAAACGAAATTTAGAGCCGGAGACAGAGAATATGATATTAATATTCGCTATGATGAAACAGGACGTGCAGATATCAATAATGTCAAAAATCTGGAATTCATCAATGTATATGGACAAGCTATCAAGCTGGAACAATTTGCGAATGTAAGCTACGGAACCGGACCTACTTTGTTGGAGCGCAGAGACAAATCTCCGGCAGTGTCGGTTGAAGCACAAGTAGTAGGTGCGCCTTCGGGCACTGTGGCGACCGAATGGGAAAACCAATTTTCAAAACTTGAGAAAAAGCCCGGCATTGATTATATGTGGGGTGGAAATATGGAAAATCAAAAAGAAGGTTTCGGTTCATTAGGAATTGCATTAATTGCTTCCATTATATTGGTATATTTGGTGATGGTGGCTTTGTATGACAATTTTGTCACACCTCTGGTTGTACTATTCTCAATTCCGCTTTCTTTCATTGGTGCGCTATTATTCCTTGCCATTTTCAATCAATCCCTCAACATTTTCACTATTTTAGGTATTATCATGTTGATTGGCTTGGTAGCAAAAAATGCCATTTTGTTGGTAGATTTTGCCAACCATTCCAAAGCAAATGGAGCCTCTACACATGATGCGCTTATGGCTGCCAATCATACGCGTTTTAGACCCATTATTATGACCACTATTGCAATGGCTATAGGAATGTTACCGATTGCAATTGCGCAAGGAGATGGAGCTGATATCAATCGCGGACTGGCAATGGTGATTATAGGAGGGCTTTTATCTTCATTGTTTTTGACACTTGTGGTAGTACCGGTGGTATATTCTATTTTTGACAGTATTGGTTTGCGTATGAGAGACGGCAACGAGAAGACCAACTATGCAAAGATTCTCCAACATAGCATAGAAGAAGCCGAACAAGAAAAGAAATCCAATCCCAATTAATATCAGTATCTTTGGATTCAAGTGTAGAAGCAACATTGATTGCATTGAAATAGCGCATTTTATTGCAACAAAGAGTTTGATTGAATAAGTAATATGAGTGAGAAACAGTCATATAGAGTCCCCCTTAAAGTCTTGACATTATACAGCGGAAAACTATTTTTATTGTTTTTGCTGGGAGCTCTGTTAATCACATCATTACAGGACTTAAGTTTTAAAGGTTTTATTCAAAGAACACTTTCTTTAGGCTCCTTATTTATGGTTATTTTTGCTTTGAACTCATTCTTATTCCATTATTTTGATAAGAGGAGAAAAAATAATCTGGAGCGTATTTGGAGAAAAACTTATGTCATAGGATATGTTGTGAGCCTCCTCTATTTTATACTGCATCTTTCCATCATTCTTTGGTTAGAAAAGAAAGGATTGTATCAACATCCGCACAACGTTGACATGAATTCAGTTGTTGGCATTAGGTATTATGCTTTTGTTATCGGTGCTTCAACTTTTATTTATTCCTTTATTTTCTTAATTCAAAGCTCAGTGCTCACACAATATGAATCGAACAGAATTCAAATGGAACTATTACAATTAAAATCTTCAAATGCAGATACAATGAACCAACTGTTGCGCCAACAGATACAACCGCATTTTCTGTTTAATGCATTGAATATTCTCAAATCTCTCATCAAAAGAGAACCTAAAATGGCAGAGAACTATTTGCTACATCTGTCGGACTTCTTGAGGATTTCAATTTCTCAAAATTCCACCGGTATTTCAACTGTAGCAGATGAACTTAAAATATGCAATGACTATATGGAAATGCAACGAATTCGATTCGGAGATGCTTTGCAGTACAGTGTACACCTGCCTGACGACCAAAACTTTAGAAATAAAAAATTACCGTTTTTCTCTTTGCAACCCATCTTAGAAAACGCTATTAAGCATAACAAATTAACAGAAACCAATCCCCTATTCATCACGATTACAACAGATTCAGACTTCATTACAATAAGTAATAACTTGCAGGAGAAAACAGAAATTGAAAACTCTTCAGGAAAAGGTCTGAGTATGTTGCAGGAACGATATCACATTCTGAACGAATCCAGTCCTGTCATTAGGAAAGATGAAAATTCATTCTCTGTTTCATTAAAAATTCTGGACATTGAATATCCTAATAATTGAAGACGAACAATTAACCGCAGAGGATTTGAGAGATATAATTTTAGACATATCTCCTGATACGAATACAATACGCATACTGAATTCAGTGGAAGAGTCAGTAAATTTTCTAAAAGAGAATAAACAAATTGATTTAATCTTCAGCGATATACAATTAGGCGATGGACTCAGTTTTGAGATATTTAAACAAGTTAAGTTTCATGCTCCTATTATTTTCTGTACTGCCTATGATGAATACGCCCTTAAAGCGTTTGAAACTAATGGAATACATTATATTTTAAAACCATTTGACGAACGAAAAATTGCTGAATCATTGCTGAAGTTTAAAGAGTTAAAATCATCCTTCAATACTAAAGAAGAAAACTTTGCCAAAGTTATAGAAACGTTGAAAATCCGGAACGATAATTCCCTCTTGGTATATAAGCAAGACAGGGCAATCCCAATTCGATTTAAGGATGTTGCATTATTTTACATAAAGAATGAAATCACATATCTCATCACCTTCGAGCAAAAAACCTTTCATATTGATAAACCATTGGATGAGATACAACAATTAAGCGGTAAGGATTTCTTTCGTGCAAACAGGCAATGCATCATTAACCGAAATGCAATCAAGGAAGTGGGACAAACACTGTCACGTAAAACCATAGTTTTTTTAAACATCCCATTTGCAGATGAAATTTCAGTGAGCAAAGAAAAAAGAATAGAACTGCTCAACTGGATAACAGGAACTGATACTTAAATACCGGTATAACGGTGGGTTATAGTTATTTGACTACCGGTATTTTACTATTGAGTTTTAAGTCCGCAGAGTCAGAATAGTCATATTGAAATATCCCCTCAGTAGCACTAATAATCAGGTTTTTGTTATAAGGAATTACATCATAAGGACCCTGCACATTAATATCGCTTATTTCAAAAGGGGCTGATGGAGTTTTAACATTAATTACCTTGACTTTGTTTGCATCACATACGAAGAGAATTCTATTATCAATTCCCAATCCTCTCGGTGAAACCATACTAACTGACTTGATAAGTTTGGGATTAGTTGGAATATATAAACTGAGGATATCAAGACTGTTCATTGTACCTCTGCAACCTGTTGCACCATTCAGAGTGAGATAAGCAAAACCATCTTCTGCAACTACCGGATCACAACCTATAATATGATTATATCGACCTTCATAGGAAGGAGACTCGGGATTTTGAAGCGAATATACAATCATGCCAAATTGGGTTCCAAATAATAGATAGTCTTCATACACAAATATTGTTTCTGCATTAAGACTTGAATTCGTACCTGCTATTGCTGTCGTACTCTTAATAATCATTGAATCAGGATTCGAAATATCATAAACAACAACAGAATTATTAGTCAAAACATAGAGATAATTCGCAACAATAGCAAACCGTGCATAAGAACCACCTTTCCCGGTAGAACCGCCTGAAGAACCGGAACCACCCATGTTACCAGGAGCTTTAGAGTCAGAACTACAAGAATACACCAATATTACAAATGCAGAAAGAAGCAGAATGAATATATATGATAGTTTTTTCATGGCTTATAAATTATTATCTAATTGAACAATATTGACCTTCGATTTCTCCCATTTTCCACCCAAACACTTCCCCTCTTTTCGGGTCGGGGCATTTAAAAATAATATATCCGTCTTTGTTTCTGACAGAACTACCCGGATCCGGTGTTTGCAAATTGTTAAATTCAGATTTTATGTAATCTTTAAATACAGGGTTTTGTGGGTCGGAGATATTAAAACTTACTAAACCATTTCCAAAATTGGCATACAAGATTGAATTTCTAACAGCCATATCAATACAACCCGGAATTTTATAAAATGCTAAATTAATAGGTGACTTCTTATTGGTATTGTCATACACATGTATGCCTTCTGCTACTTCGTTGATGAGCAAAATATTGTTATAGATATATATTTTACCGGGATGCTTGAGTGCAGTTGGGGCAGCTACAATGTCAAAATTTCCTTGCAACTCATCTGTATATATAGGGATATAACCTTTGTGAATATCCTTCTGATTGTCATCACAACCGAGAACAAGAATTCCAATGAATAATAGTGGGTAAAAAATGCGTATTTTCATAATTTCATTAGGTTGAGTTTAATGTCAAAATTAGCTTTTATTTCTATATAAACAATTTACTAATCCTTCTCCCCTATTAAATATTGTTTTTATTTGCACTTCTGATGAAAATCGGGATTTTACTCTATCCCACCTTTGGCGGGAGTGGTGTCATGGCTACAGAACTTGGAAAAGCTCTTGCTCAAAGAGGGTTTGAGGTTCATTTCATTTCGTATAACATACCCGCACGTCTAACCCATTTTCACGGTAACATCTTTTTCCATGAAGTTTCCGTGAAATCATATCCTTTATTTGATTATGTACCATACGAAACCATATTAGCAAGCAAAATTGTAGATATTGTTTTGCGTCAGAACCTTGACATATTACACGCCCACTATGCTATTCCACATGCATCTGCCGCTATTATGGCAAAGCTGATACTCAAAGAAAAGGGAATTAATATTCCGCTGGTTACAACGTTACATGGTACAGATATCACATTGGTAGGACGCAACCCAACATACAAGCCTGTTGTGGAATATTCTATCAACAACTCCGAAGCGGTTACAGCAGTTTCTGAAAGTTTAAAATCGGATACTTTATCCATTTTTAACATTCAAAACCGGATTGAGGTTATTTACAATTTTGTACATGTTGAGGCTTCCACCAATCTCATTGATCACGATTTTAGAAACTCTATTGCCCCTAATGGGGAGCGAATTTTGGTACATAGTTCAAATTTCAGAAAAGTAAAAAGAATTGAGGATGTAATCAAAGTGTTCAATGAAGTAAAAAAACAACTCCCATCTAAACTCATTATCATAGGCGATGGTCCGGAGCGGGATTCTATAGAAGCATTATGTCAAAAGTTACAACTTGGCAACAACGTTATTTTCCTTGGCAGACAAGAGGCAGTTTACGAGATATTGGCTAACTGTGATTTATTTTTATTGACGTCCGAGACAGAGAGCTTTGGACTTGCAGCATTGGAATCAATGGCTTGCGGAACACCCGTAATTTCTACTAATGCAGGCGGTATTCCCGAAGTGAACAAGGACGGATTTTCCGGCTTTTTGCTCCCTGTTGGAGACATTCAAGGTATGGCAGATAAAGCTGTATTCATCCTTTCTTCAGATGAAAGATTGAAACAATTCAGTCAGAATGCACGCGAGCATGCAAAACAGTTTTCGATAGATAAGACAATAGAAAGATATTGCGAGATTTATAAAAAGACAATAGCAGCAAACTGCTAATCATTATTAGAGCACGATTTCCTCTCCTGCTTGATTTTCAAACATAAAAACGCCCAAAGAAATTTGTTTATCTTCTTTAATTTTAAGCCATTTACCGTATTTCAAAAACCATTTTGTCCTGATGGAAAGAAATCCATTCGTAAAATAGGCTTTTAAGATGGGGTTGCAAACCAACGTAAGCTTTTGCATATTTTGGTTCATATATAAATACGCCAATGCCTCTTCAATTCTATCTTCCAGCAAATTGGCAGATTCAACTTTCCCAGAACCATTGCAAGCCGGGCAAACTTCTGCAGTAACAATAACGGTTTCCGGTCTGAGTCTTTCTCTGGTGATTTGTATCAACCCAAACTTGCTCATAGGAAGGATACTGTGACGCGCCTTATCCGCTTTCATACACTCCGCTAATTTGTCGTTGAGCTGTTTTTTATGTACCGGAGATTTCAGGTCAATAAAGTCAATTACAATGATGCCTCCCATATCCCGTAGTCGTAATTGACGGGCTATTTCTTGGGCTGCTTCCAGATTTACTCTCAGCGAAATTTCTTGTTGACTTTCTCCTGCATTGAGTTGCCTACCACTGTTAACATCGACTACGTGTAGTGCTTCAGTGTGTTCAATAATGAGATAGGAGCCTGCAGAAAAAGGCACTTGCTTGCCAAAAGAAGTTTTGATTTGTCGGTCTATATCAAAATTCTCAAAAAGGCTTGCTTTTCCTTTATATAACTTAACTAAATTTGATTTTCCATGCGAAATACGGTTCACAATCTGCCGGATTTCATCCATTAATGGCATTTCGTTTACCCATATATTCTCAAAACTGTCATTAAGCAGGTCGCGTAGAATTACTTCAATTTTTGCACCTTCGCTCAATAATCGCGTACGAGGACTTGCTTTTGCAATGCCTTTGATGATATCTTTCCATTTTCCTAGCTGCTCATTTAGGTCATTTTTAATTTCATCAATGGTTGCGTCTTCCGCTACTGTTCGAACAATGATTCCGAAGTTTTGCGGTCTGAAATCTCTAAACAAATTTTTGATTTCTCTTTTCTTGTCCGGGTTGCCGATTTTGCGTGAAACAGAAAGTTGCTGAGAAAAAGGCATAAGCACTAAATATCTGCCTGCAAAAGAGATATCGCAACCTACCCTTGCTCCTTTGTTGTGTATAGGTTCTTTGAGGACTTGCACCATGAGTATCTGCCCTTTTTTGACATAATTACCAATGGGGGCATTCTTGATGGTTTCGGGTTGAAATTCAATTTTATCAAGCTTGGTGCTTTTCACACCGCCTTCATGTGCCGCTTGGGTATATTTATTATAGGTAAGAAAATGCACACCAAGGTCATGCAGATGCAAGAATGCATCTCTGCTATCTCCAATATCAATAAATGCAGCATTTATTCCCGGTACAACACGTTTTACCTTGCCAAGATAGATATCTCCTATTTTAAAGGATTCATTTCCGCTTTCGTTGTGGTATTCAACGAGCTTCTTATCAGATAGTAAGGCAATTTTTGTTTGTCCGGCAACTCTTTCTATGAATAATTCGTTGACCAAACTTTGTAAGAATTTAAGTTAAAGAAGATTATTTCTTCTTATGACGATTTTTTCTTAAACGCTTCTTCCTTTTGTGAGTGGAAATTTTATGTCTTTTTCTCTTTTTACCGCTTGGCATATATCTTAAAAATTAAATTTTACTGTCTTGTTATCGTTTCCTTTGTTCTAAACTCAGTTCCTCGTTTCAGGTAGAAATCAGCACTGTCTTTCATATTGAGACGGCTGAAAACTTCACTGACTTTAAAGTTGTAGTCAGAATTAAAGGGCTGCAAAGATAGTAATTTTTTGAAACGTTCTAATGCTTTTTCAAATTGACCTGACTCTATCGAAAAATCACCCAAAATGTATAGTGCATCCAGATTATTAGGGTCTTCTTGTAACACTTCTTGAAGTACGGCAATACCTTGCATTGGAGCAGGTTGGGTTCGCACCAACACATATCCTTTAAGTGTTTTGGCATCCAAATTTTTGGGGTTATGTGTCAAAATTTTGTCAAGCAATAATTGAGCTTTCTGAAGGAAAACCATTCCTCTGGATTCAACCTTAGCAGACATGCCGGCAACAACTAAATAACGTGCGGATTGAAGGTAGAGGCTGTCAACTTGTTTTAAGTCAGCCAATTTTTCATTGTATAAAGCAGCAGCAGAAGCTAAGCCCGCGTTAATAGAGTGTTCTACGAGTGTTGTGAGTGAATCTTGTTTTAATTCGGAGTTTATGGGGAAGTCTTTATCTATAGTAAAACCCATTTCTGTAATTTCTTCCGATACAGCAAGATGATAAGCACTTTCTGAAAACTCAGGAAGCGAATTGTGAATACCTTCACTTTTGGCAATAGTTGCCGTAGATTTTTTCCAATTTAAAGTAATAAGTAAAATCCCAATCGCTATAGTTAAAGTAACGATAGCGTATGAAAACAAAGACTTAGAAAACATTACTTAACTTTAATTTTTTTAATTTTGTCAGCAAATGTTTTTGCAGGTTTGAATTTTGGGATATAATGAGCTTCAACGACCATTGCGGTGTTTTTGGTAATGTTTCTCGCAATTTTCTTAGCTCTTTTCTTCAATGTAAAACTTCCAAAACCTCTAAAAAAAATGTTTTCACCTTTGTGCATGGAGTCTTTTACTACATCAAAGAAGGTGTCCACTGTTTCAAGCACCACTGCCTTTTCGGCACCGGTCTTTTCAGCAATTTTTGCTACTACTTCTGCTTTAGTCATAACTGTGTGTATTTAAGATTAGTGAGGCAAAATTAGTTATTCGAATTAAACAAACAACGAAGTATCTTTGTTTTTATCATTGAACGGACACTCTATGGGATGGGAAAATGAGCTAATGAATTGGTATAAAGTAAATCACAGGGAACTTCCGTGGCGAAAAGAAGCGAATGGATATCTCACATGGATATCCGAAGTTATTTTGCAACAAACCCGTGTTGCACAAGGAATTCCGTATTTTTTAAGGTTTATTGAGAGATTTCCTACCGTAAAAGATTTGGCAAACGCAGATGAACAAGAGGTTCTATTGCTTTGGCAGGGTTTAGGTTACTATTCAAGGGCAAGAAATTTACACCAAGGTGCCAAACAAATCGTAGAAAATCTTAATTCAGACTTTAATCACGCTCCTGAAATATTAATGAAAGTGCGTGGAATTGGACACTATACAGCCAATGCCATTGCATCCTTGACTTATGATTATCCCATCCCGGTGGTGGACGGAAACGTATATAGAGTTACAACGCGCCTTTGGGGAATTACAGACCCAATTCCCAGTGAAAGGGCACGTAAAATGATTACATCTCTGTTACAAACTTCCGTTGAACACTTCAAACCTTCTATCTTTAACCAAGCACTCATGGAGTTGGGGGCATTGGTTTGCTTACCACAAAACCCTAAATGTGAGCTATGCCCTCTTCAAATCTACTGCTTTGCATATCAAAACAAGCAACAAAACCTTTTTCCTATTAAAATCGAGAAGAAGAAACCTCAGTCACTATACCTCTCTTACTTTCATTTCAACGATGTACATGGCAAAACACTTATATATAAACGCAACAAAGGCATTTGGCAAAATCTATATGAATTCCCTTCGGTAGAAAGTAACAAACACTTCAACAAAGCCGATGCGCAGATGCAACTAAAAGGACTTGAAATTAAAAGTATAGAAAAGAGACTTTCTCTAAAACACCAACTCACGCATAAAACAATTTTTGCGATTTTTTGGGAAATAAAGGTGCAGAAATTACCTTTGAATGGAAATTTTCATACTTTTGAAATTCATTTGGATGAGATTGAGAATTACCCCATTCATCAACTAATGAAAAAATATATAAATTCACTTTAAAAAACAGTTCACCATGATTAACAAAGTTATCTTAGTCGGAAGGGTTGGCAAAGATCTTGAGCTGCGCACACTCAACAGAGGAACCCAGATTAGGTTTGTGGTTAATTTCCCATTTGCAACTCATGAATTCTCAGTAAACAGAAAGACGGGCGAGCGGCTTGAACAAGTGGAATGGCATAATATAGAGATGTGGGACAAGAATGCGGAAAATGCTGCCAAAATCCTCAAAAAAGGTAGAGTTGTATATATTGAAGGCAGGATAAAGTGTGACGTATCAACAGATTCAGATGGCAATAAACAGTACCGAACTAAAATCAGGGCAAGTTTGTTTCAAGTGCTGAATTTTAATGGAAACAACACCAAATCACAGTTAGAAGGTGAAGCCAAATGTGATGAAATGAATGAAGACATTGAACCGATTGACAATATAATGGGCACAGAGGACTTTGACAATGAGGAGTAGGCAAGAGAAACTAAGATGAAAGATTATATAAAACCGAGTTTCATAGCTTTATTTGTTTTATCTGGGATGTTTTTTTTAACTTCATGTGAAACAGCCCTTAGTCCACGTCCAAAAGGATATCCCAGGATATATTTTCCTGAAAAAGTATATGATGTCTTTGATTCAGCGCAATGCGGTTATACGTTTTCCAAACCGGTATATGCTAAAATGCAAACAGACCCCGCCTATACCGAGAATCAGCCTTGTTGGTATAACCTAAATTTTATACCCTTTGATGCTACCTTACATATCAGTTATCATGAATATCAAACTCCGGAAGAATATGACTCTTTATATGAAGATACGCATAAATTAGTGTACAAACATATTATCAGAGCAGATGACATAGAAGAAATTGAGATTGGTTCTAAAAGTGACAGCCTTAGCGGGCTTATTTTTCAGTTGCGCGGCAATACTGCCACTAATCTCAATTTTTTCCTTACGGATAATAGTCACCGCTATTTCAGAGGTGCTTTATACTTTAATTCCAAGACCGAACCTGATTCGATTGCCCCGGTATATCAATTCATTCAGGATGATATTTACCATATAATCACAACTTTTAAATGGAAATGACAGAAAAAACAACCCATGATATACGTGTAAAGGTCATCGCACAATATGAACCCCACATGTCTGCGCCTGATCAACCGGAATATATTTTTTCCTATTTGATTAAAATCGAAAATAAATCTCCTTATCGAGTGCAACTGCTTAGACGAAAGTGGTTTATTCTTGATTATACATCCGTTATACCAATTGAAAGAGTTGTTGAAGGCGAAGGCGTAGTGGGCGAACTACCTGTGCTGGAACCGGACGAATCATATTCCTACACTTCATTCTGCAGACTCAGTTCAACCAACGGAGAGATGTCGGGATTTTATACTTTCTTTAATTTTTCTGAATATGAAGAGTTTGAAGTCGAAATTCCTTCTTTTGCGCTCAACACTCCTTGGGTGTTGAATTAACACAAAATGTCCCTTAATAAATTGGGATATTCTCACACTTATTTTCCTGCAATACAGCTTATTTCAACTCTTGCACCAGCCGGCAAAGCTGTAACTTGTACCGTTTCTCTTGCAGGAAATACATCGGTAAAATAGCTTGCATATACATTATTTACCTCTTGAAAATCACCCATATTAGTAATAAAAATGGTGGTTTTGATAATATCTGAAAATGTAAGTCCGGCTTCGGTCAGAATTGCTTTCATATTGTCAAGCACTTGGTGTGTTTCAGCAGCGATACTGTCTTGAATCATTTTGCCTGTTGCAGGATTGATGGGAATTTGACCTGAAATAAAAACAAGTCCGTTGAATTCTCTTGCGTGGCTGTATGGTCCAATAGGTGCCGGTGCTTGGGGTGAGGTAATTACTTTGTGTGTCATATTCTATTTGGTATTTAGTTTTCTTGGTTTTTAGCCCTACTTTTGCCCTCATATTTTTCATGTCAACCCGTATGAATATTGCAATCGTAGGAAATGAAACACTTTGCAAAGAATTGCTGCCAGTTATTTCACAAGGCAATAATAGTAGAATATTTGAAATTGATAAAATCCCGAATGATGAAAGTTTTGACGTATTGATAGACCTTGATTTTGACAAGGCTCCGGACTCTCATTGGAACGCAATTTCTAAAATAAAAACTCAATATTTTTTGCTGGGTGCTTGTCTCACACAACTTGGCTTTGTAAATTTTGCGAACCAAAAAGAAAAAGTTTTTGGTATTTGCAACATGCCAACATTACTCGGAAGAAACACTCTGGAATACAGTTCGCCCATCGGCTTGGAACTACCACAAAACATTGTCAAAGCATTAAATTATTTTGAAGCAATAAAAGTTGACGATCGGGTGGGGATGGTTACTCCACGTGTAATTTGCATGATTATTAACGAAGCATATTACACCCTACAAGAAGGAACTGCCAACAAAAGTGATATTGATTTAGGAATGAAATTAGGAACTGCTTATCCTATGGGACCTTTCGAATGGGCTGATAAAATTGGATCTCAAAATGTTTACCATTTGCTCAAGGCAGTTTTTGACGACACTATGGACGAGCGCTACAAAATCTGTAATCTTTTGAAAACAGAAGCATTCAAGGCAAATTAAATATGAAAAGACTTGGACTTTTCTTTGGTTCTTTCAATCCGATTCATCTGGGGCATTTGGCTATAGCGGAGTTTATGCTTGAAAAGCTAAAATTTGATAAAATCTTGTTTATTGTCTCACCCCAAAATCCTTTCAAATCTTCCGCTGATTTGTATTCTGAGGAAAAACGTCTAAAATGGGTTCAAAATGCCACTCAATATAACCCTCGTTTTGAGGCTTCAGATATTGAATTTTCATTACCCAAGCCTTCTTATACATACAACACTCTGCAAAAACTTAATACACTCTATCCTGACACACATTTTTCTATCATCATGGGTTCTGATAATCTTGCAAGGCTGAAAGATTGGAAAAATATTGATTTGATTTTAGAAACTACTGATTTTGAGATTTTTCAACGCAGTGGAACAGACAAAACAGAAACTTTTCATCCGAATATTCATCTGCACCATACTCCATTCATTGATATTTCAGCTACCGAGATTCGCCAAAGGCTCAATAAGGGCATGAGTGTTAAGGACTTGGTACCAAGTAGCATACTTGAACAATTGAAATAATTCATAACAAAACATCATAAGAGAACATCTAAATACTTGGTGGTTTGAATTTTTATTTACATTTGTTTCTTAATTCATGAAGATTATGAAAAAAATAACTTTTACCCTTATGATGTTGTTTGCGGGGAGCCAAGTGCTTTATTCTCAAGGAATTCTTGACAGAATTAACAATAAAATCAATGTGAATATTAACATTAATTCCAACGAATCCGGCACTCAAAATAATCATACACAAAACAACACCACCAATCAGAATGATGCTGATTCGAGCATACCCACGTTCAATTTTCCGGGTATGGGCGGAAAAAGCAAATGCAAAGTCGAGCCTACCTATACATTTCAGACAGAGGTTGTCATGGATGTGTACTCCTTCGATGCTTCAGGCAAAAAGAAAAGTAACGATAGTTTTAGCCTGAACTATTCAATGTTATTTGAAAAAAACGCTCAATATATTGGCACTATCATGCACAAAATGAGCAATCAGACAGATATGGACGAAATGAAAACAGTCATGAATCTTAAAGATAGTTGCTATGTTACATTCATGATTAATGATGGCAATAAAATGGGCATGAGCATGTCCTTTAAAAATATCCAACAATACCAAAAGAAAGACAAAGAATATTCGGATCTTAAATTTACAAAAACCGGCAAAACCAAGACTATACTAGGACACCTGTGCTATGAATACATAGCTGAGAATGAGGAAACTAAAATGACTCAGTGGGTGTCAGAGAAAGACACTAAGATATGGGATGCCTATATCAAAAACGGTTACACTTCAATACCCAATTCAAATATACGGGGAATGGAAATAGGCAAAAATGGCATGCCCTTAGAGACCGTTGTGGAGGACAAGAAAAAGAAGAACATCATGTATATGTATGTAAGGGAGATTAAGCAAAATCAAAATATAGTAATAAGTTCTGAAGGCTATACCATTTATTAAGTTATTAAACCTTCAAGTTAATTTTTTTGCGTTTATAGAATTCTTGCTCTTGTGGCTTAAGTTGAATTTGCCAATTTAAACCTTCTAAGGTTTTTTCTTTTTCGGGTATGTCAGCCGGAGGATAGAGTGTTCCGGAGGGTTCCGGATTTGGATAAAAACGGATATTATTAATACCTGTACTATCCATATAGATAGTTATCTGACCACTTACAATCTTATTTACCCCACTGTAGGGACTTGTATCTGATTCATCATCGCGTACATAATACACAGACTGTCCTTGTCCAATGAGATTCACTCTGCGGAGTTTGCCGTCATCAAAATAGTTATAAATTTCATTGCCTGCCATCTGATTAAACCTATCCTCCTCCAGCCAAGAGGCTACAAACCCCTCATTGCGAACAAACATATAATCCAGTTTGTCGTCTTTCATGTAAACACTGATAGAATCTCCTGTAATCTGATTATTCTCATTCCACAAGATGGGTTTATGCAACATGAGTATAACAGAATCTTTCATAAAATATATCAAAGTATCGCAGATGCCAGCTATATCGGGCGAAAATATTTGAGCATTTTTGAAAGCAATTAGTTTTTTGATTGCAGTGTCAGAGAAATAATAGAAAGTATCTGCCATCAACAGCATGGTATCTTCATTCAGCAAACGCTCGCTCATGGGCAGTCCATTGATAACGGTTTCCTTTCTTTTCTCCATATACAATCCCTTTTGACCATAGACTTTAACCCCTTCGGAAGTGTCATTCAAAACAATATTGCCAAAAGCTTGACCATCACCTGTGTTTCTGTTGTAGAAAAAACTGTCAGCAGTGATGTCTGATGACTCGCCAAAAATGGTGGCTCTTTTGCTGAATGAAGCCAGATTAGAGGCAGTGTTATAGTATCCCCATGTACATTCAATCCTGTTTTGTTCACTGTTAATCACAGTAGGTCCATAGAAATAAGCAGTTCTTGCAGTAGTAATATATTGCAAGGTGTCGCCTTTCATGGTATAGTCAGGATTAACCAAAACTACATTTCCTTTGAAAGACGCTGTACTGTTTCTCGAATTATAATATCCTTTATCACTTGTCAGCACATCATTTTCATTGATAATCTTACCCCCGGCACCATACGAACCGCTTTTGATGCGGGTGTCATAATCTATGTAGGGAGTAGTCAATATCATTTTGCGGTCGGTTAAAATAACATCACCGGAAACCCTTGCCATCTTAGTTTTCCCGTCATAAAAAACTCTTTTTCCGCTCATATTAAAAGTATCGGGCTGATAAATTCTAACTTGTCCTACCCCGTCAATTGTATTGTATTTATCATTGATAATTGCCGAATCACACTCAATAAAAACACCTTCGTGCAGTACTTTAATATTCCCTTTACAGTATTTCGACTGGGTTGATGCATCATAGCGAAGTTCATCCGCATTGATAATTTGGACTTTTTGAGCCTGTACATGGGTTATACCTATCCAAACAACGCCTATTAATATGTAGATTCTCAATAAAGCCAGATATTTACAAAATTAACATTTACAACCCGGTGTATGTACTTTCTCCTCACCCTTTTTATTGATGTGTCGGAGGATTTTACCCTTTTCGTTAAACTCAATGAAGTAAATCCTTTTGCCATTTTTGAACTTCTCTTTAGATACTAACTTGTTGGTGGTCGTATTATATGACTTAATAATTTTCACCTTGCCGCCATAGCGCGTTTTCACAACGGTTTTTAGGCTATCTCCTAAATTATGTCCAAAACCCAAACCTGCCAGTCCAAATAAAGCACAAGCAACAAGCAGGCTTCTGAGTACCGTAGGATTCGGCTTCAATTTCATGGCTGGTCTTCTTCGGTAGTTAATGGATTTTCTACCGTTTGTGTTTCTTCAGGATTTTGCTGATTATTTTGAGGAGGGTTCAAATTATTAGTTTCGTTACTATTATTAGCATCGGACTCACTCTCCATATAACTTTCATAAGTTGTTTTTGTATCAAAAGGTCTTTTGCCAATCAATGTTTCCAAGTCGGATTGGAATAGAATCTCTTTGCGAAGTAACTCCTCAGCCAGTATTTCAATTTCATGCTTTTTCTCGGTCAAAAGCTTTTTCACTTTCATATAAGCATGGTCTATTATCCTACGAACTTCTTCGTCAATTATCTCTGCCGTAGTCTCTGAATAAGGTTTTTGGTATGCAAACTCACCTGTTGGGTCATAGAAAGACACTTGTCCTACTTTTTCGCTCATGCCATAAATTGTTACCATGTTGTAAGCCATTTTAGTAACACGTTCAAGGTCATTTTGAGCACCGGTAGATATTTCACCAAAATTAATATCCTCAGAAGCACGTCCACCCAATGCCATACACATAGAATCGAGCAATTGATTGGTTCTGTATAAGAATTGTTCTTTGGGCAGATATTGAGCATAACCCAAAGCAGCAATACCACGAGGTACAATTGATACTTTTACAAGTGGGTCTGCGTGTTCTAAGAACCACCCTGCCACGGCATGCCCTGCTTCATGATAAGCCACAATTTTCTTTTCTTCGGGACTAATCAATTTGTTTTTCTTTTCTAATCCACCTATAACCCTGTCAATTGCATCCTGAAAATCTTGCATATCTACTGCGGGTTTGTTCTTTCTGGCGGCAATCAAAGCAGCTTCATTACATACGTTTGCAATTTCGGCTCCAGCAAAACCGGGCGTTTGGGCTGCAAGTTTTTTGGGGTCAACATCGCTTGCTTGCTTTACCGGTTTCAGATGAACTCTAAAAATCTGTTCTCTTCCTATTAAATCAGGTTTGTCAATAGAAATTTGTCTGTCAAAACGTCCCGGTCTTAATAAAGCAGAGTCCAAGATATCGGGTCTATTGGTAGCCGCAAGTATAATGACACCGCTGTCGGTACCAAAACCATCCATTTCTGTCAAAAGTTGGTTCAGCGTATTCTCTCTTTCGTCATTGCCTCCGCTCATAAGGTTTTTGCCTCTGGCTCTGCCAATAGCATCAATCTCATCAATAAAGATAATACAAGGGGCTTTTTCTTTTGCTTGCTTAAACAAATCTCGGACACGGCTTGCACCCACTCCAACAAACATTTCTACAAAATCAGAACCTGACAATGAGAAAAATGGCACTCCTGCTTCTCCTGCAACAGCTTTTGCCATAAGCGTTTTACCGGTTCCGGGAGGACCTACCAACAACGCTCCTTTGGGGATTTTCCCTCCAAGGTTAGTATATTTCTTGGGGTTTTTAAGGAAATCAACAATTTCCATAACCTCCACTTTGGCTTCATCTAACCCTGCAACATCTTTAAAAGTGATATTTACTTTGGTATTCTTATCAAACAATTGTGCACGCGATTTGCCGATAGAGAAAATCTGTCCGGGACCACCGGCTCCTCCGCCCGACATTCTGCGCATAATAAACATCCACAATCCTATGAAAAGGGCTATCATGATGACCCATTGAAGTATAGGACCCAGAAAATCATGTTCGGTTTTGAAATCAACTGTAACTGCATTTACCTCATCAGGATGTTCTTTTCTGAGATTTTCCCATTGGGTCTGAAAGTAATCAACATTAGTTTCAAAATAATATTGAGGTGTTTCGGTATCTATAAAATTACGTGTCTTTTTGAGTTTGCTGTATTTATCATTTTCCAATGCTTCTTTGGTAAGATATACTTTGACAAGGGAGTTATTGACAATCTGAACCTTTTTAACATCTTTAGCTTCAACCATTTTTTTGAGTTCCTCCCATGAAGACTGCACTCCGCTATCGCGAGGTATTATTTGCATAATCAACACCCCAATCAGTAAAAGAGCATATATCCAATATGCATTAAATTTCGGTTGTCCCGGCTTCTTCTGACCCGATTCTCCCGGTTTATTCCCTTTAAAATCGTTATTAGGGTTATCTTTCTTATTTAGTTCCATTCGTATTTGCGCGAATAAGTGTGCAAAGGTATAACTTTGTAAGAATTTAATTGTCATGGCTTTTTATTTTCGGGCAAACAAGACATTTATACTATAATTGCAAGGTCATTCAGATAGTCAAAAAAAATTAAACATTATGTACGGACAAATTCAACAATATCTCAGCGAAGAACTAAATAAAATCAAAGAAGCAGGACTTTTCAAAAACGAGAGAATTATTACATCGGCACAAGGGGCAGAGATAAAACTCTCAAATGGTCAAACTGTACTTAACTTTTGTGCAAACAATTACTTAGGATTGTCATCACATCCAAAGGTTATTGAAGCTGCAAAAAAGGGTCTTGATACCCATGGCTACGGGATGTCATCTGTACGGTTCATTTGTGGGACTCAGGATATTCACAAAGAATTAGAAAGCAAGATAGCCGAGTTCTATCATACCGAAGACACCATACTTTATGCAGCGGCTTTTGATGCAAACGGTGGCGTATTTGAACCTTTATTCAACGAACTTGATTGTATAATTTCAGACGAATTAAATCATGCTTCAATTATTGACGGAGTGCGACTTTGCAAAGCCCAAAGATATCGCTATAAAAATAATGATATGGCAGATTTGGAGTTGCAATTACAAAAAGCCAACGAAGCAGGCATGCGCTTCAAACTCATTGTTACTGACGGGGTGTTCAGTATGGACGGTTACGTAGCTCAACTTGACAAAGTATGTGACTTGGCTGACAAATATGATGCATTGGTAATGACAGACGAATGTCATAGTGCCGGTTTCATTGGCAAAACAGGTCGTGGCGTGCCTGAACTGTGCGGAGTCATGGGAAGGGTAGATATTATTACCGGAACATTAGGCAAAGCATTAGGAGGCGCAATGGGCGGATATACAACCGGTCGAAAAGAAATTATTGAAATGTTGAGACAACGTTCACGCCCTTATTTATTCTCCAATTCATTAGCCCCAAGCATTGTAAATGCAAGTATTGCAGTATTTGATTTACTTTCTCATACTACAGAACTCAGGGATAGACTTGAAGAAAATGTAAAATACTTTAAAGCAGGCATCAAACAATCTGGTTTTGATTTTAAAGATGGTGATGCGGCTATTGTTCCCATCATGCTCTATGACGCAAAACTCAGTCAAGATATGGCGAACGAACTGCTCAAAGAGGGTATTTATGTAATTGGATTTTTCTATCCTGTTGTAGCCAAAGGGCAAGCCAGAATTCGTGTACAGTTATCCGCTGCTCACACAAGAGAACACTTAGACAAAGCGATTGCTGCGTTTACAAAAGTGGGGAAACTTTTAGGTGTAATTAAATAACAAGGACGAAGCATTACGCTTCTCCCCTATTTCGTTTACGAATTTTAATATTGGCTTTACTCTCGTTACCTGCCACAAGGCGTTTAATGTTTTTTTGGTGTGTTAGTACAACCATAATTGCAGCCGAGATACCGAATGCCATAAAAAAAGGTTCATCCGGTTTAAAAATAAAGAGCAATAACAAAGGGAAAGAAATTGTAGCAAGTATAGAACTCAATGAAACATATTTGGTTGAAAACAACACAACAAGAAACAAAGCCATGCATATCAAGGCAGGAACATAGTGTATTCCTATAACCATTCCCAAAAGCGTAGCAATTCCTTTTCCGCCTTTAAAATTTGCAAATACCGGTAGCACATGTCCTACCACAGCCATCAAGCCACAAAGAAGTTGAAGATTTACGAATCGAGCCGAATAAATATCTACAAATCCCAATAACCAAGGTAAAGAAGCAGCAATTAAGCCTTTAGAAATATCCATCATCAGCACAAATATTCCGGCTTTGGTGCCTAATACACGGAACGTGTTTGTGGCACCAGCGTTACCACTACCATATTCTCTGATGTCTTTTTCGTAGAGAGCTTCTCCAACCCATACACTACTTGGAATGGAACCAAGCAAGTAAGCTAAAACCGTCAACCCGAGTATAATTAGATTCTCTGTCAATTTTAGTTAAAGTTTCAAAAGTTTAAGGGCGCAAAGATATATTAATTTTCATCATTATTCAAATCGTCTCAACAGCTTATCTATAGAACGCGGTGTTCCCCTACGGAGACTATAGTCATCATTGGAAATTTTTTCTCCTTTGTCAAGAATAATTTGGTTGAATTTTTCATCGGTAGAATAGGCATACATCACTCCTCTGACATAATTCAAATAGATAAACTCATTGGGATTTAATTCGATATAAATATGAATGTCATCTCCGCTTCTTTTTTTATCCACCACGATGATGGCCCCAAAACGTTTGTTAATATTCACCCCATTAATAGATGCCAAATCAATGGAACCATTGCAAATAAAGGAGTTTGTTCTGTTATTAAAATACCAATTGGATGCAGCCACAAAGAACATTGCTTTTTCAGGCGCTCTCTCATTCACTTCTTTTATATACAAATCCGTGTCGAATATCTCTTTTACTTTATCTGTTGCTTTGCCTACAGATTTAAAGAATTGGCTTGTTGCAACAACATTTTCCGAGTTCAAATTACCACTGTTTTTCACACGGCTGACAACCGATTTAGAGGCAGCAGATGTAGCATAAAACTCAGGCAGATTAGCGGCAAATGTGCTAGTTTTTACACTCACCGAAGAACCATAATTCTCATTTTTAACAAGTTCAACCATTCTTGTAACAGCTTCTTTGGGTAATGGAAAATCAAAATAGAAAGACCAATCAAAATTAAAAGTAGTATCACTTTCTTTCCATTCAGAAGTGCCCGCAAATCCACTTTTTATACCGGATTTCACATTCAGACTCATACCATAACTTCCTTCAGTTTTGATGGTACGATTTTTATCATTTACCCTGATAACATTACCTTTCTCCTCTTTTTCGAACAACTTTCTTTTATCTCCCACAACAATATCACCGGTGTTATGGTCATAATATAGAACTCCCGAATCTAAGGTTACTTCGGGATTGGAGTAAGCTTGTTTCATCCCAAACAACATTGGATATACCCTTACGCTATCCCCAGCCACAAAGAGTCCCGTCAGCAAAGGTCGGTTGTCCACATTGCGTGCATTGTTCACATCAATCACTACATCCAAAGCATCCATTTCTCCCTTAAAACGCAACCATTGTCCGCTCACATAATCCATGGAATGAATAGGTTTTACAAAACCTGTATAAGTAATTGGTTTGTCTGTGCTGATAATTTTTGCCCAACCTTTATACCCAATCTCAACATCCAGATAAAAGCTCTGTGAATCCGTGATATTACCAACTCCCACTAAGTGTTTTTGCTCATCAATTTTAATGGAGTCCATATTGATCACATGCTGTTCTCCAAGCTTGGTTTTGAAGTCATATAATCCACTTGCACGAATATTATTCTTCCCGTAAATTTTTGTATGTGCATTATATATTTTGTGGTATTTATCTACTCTATTGGCTTCAATCAGAGAGCTGTCAAGCCTGTCGATGTCCGCATCTTTTCGTACAATTGCTTTGTTTGCAAAAGGATAGACTCTCGAATCTGCAACATCTATGAAAGGGATTTTCTCCATATATACCACATTTTCCTTCATATCAAAATCCGCATAAGAGCATTCAAACTTGAGTGAATCTTGGTCCGGCTTTGTGGAGACAAAGAAAGGTTTAACCGCAGGGAACTTAGTATTGGGACGCATTTCCATTCTTTTGTCATCCATTTTCCAAGTATAATCACTAAGGATTGTACCATATTGATTGGCCGGCAAATAGGTCATATTGTCGGGAGAATTGGCAATAAAATTACCTTTACGTTTATCAAAATCTATATGAGACTCAACATTAGATGTTTGGAAGGCAAATACCTGCGGATCAATGGAGAAGATTCGAATACCGGAAGTATCCGCATCTACTTTGTTTTTACCATAGATCATGTTCTTTGAGTAGAACTCTGCTTCGTTCCATTCTAATTGTCCGTTTCCGGCTAATGCAGTTGGTGAAAGGGCTAAAGTACCTCCAAATTTATAATGAGTTTGAAACACATTAAATTTGGTTTCGTTGTGTGTAACCAACATCTTGTCTTCGTAGGGCAACCAACGGGTTGTTACATCCACACCTGAAACCAGCGGATATTTGGAAGATTCCGGCAAATCAAATGTTTTGCTATTAGCTTGGGTTTCCTTGGGTAAAATCAAAAAGTCATCACTTTTGGTAGATGAGGTCTGGTATGTAATCTCTCCATTGCCATATAATCCTTTGTTACTTAAAGAAATATTCATTTTCCCATTACCCTTGCTTTTGTACATAGGCAAATCTATATCTTTTACAAAACCCAAAGAATAATCGGGTTGGATGGTGAGTTCATATCTGAAATCAGGAAAAATATCTGCCGAAATAAAAGTACCCGGTAGTTTCAAATTAGCAGCAGTAAAATCATTGAGATTAGTAATGCGAAAAGGATCTACTCCAAAATAGAAGCTTTCTTTTTTATAACTAAAGTTATGTGTCTGCTCATATTCATAATGCACTTTTGAACCTTTTTCAGAAGTAAAAATGGGGTAATCGGGATAATCCTTCTTTTTGAGTCCGGACTTATTCTTGGGATAGTCAAATTCAATGGTTCCATATAAATCAGACAATACAGATTGCACTTTGCGCAAAGCCTGTGTTGTTTCGTCCGGATAATACAACACCATGGAATCGTAGTAAGTATCTCGAATCATGAAAGCATTATAATCAAAATTAAAAGCTTTAGAGTAAAAATCGACTTTCCCTGCCCTAACAATCCCGCCAAAAGTCATATTGCGGTCTTTTTTGATGAGTACCTGCTGCTCATTAGGCACTGCAATACAGTTTTGGCTATCGCTAAAGGTAAACTTACGAACCCCTTCCACTTGCAGATTCATGTTGTTCAAACTCAGTGTAACATTTGGTCTGGCGGAAATAACTGAAAGCATTCGTACGACATCATAATCACGAACTTTCATATAATTATTTACATAGTTAAAGAGCCTGTCTCTCACTTCGATTGAGTCCGTTTTCATGTCATAAAAAATATAGCCATCATCGGCAAGGTTGATGATTTGCTCTTGGATATTTTCCTTTTTGCTGTTATAAAATGCGCAATAATCATCCAAATGGAATTTTCTTTGACGAGTTTTTAGCGAGTAATCCCGCATTCGGTAAAGAGGATTATATGCCAAAATACCTTGAACCTTTTCATATCTGAATTCCTTGAAAAAGTCGTTAGACTCAATTGCAACGGGCTTTTCGGGCGACATATTCCTAAATTCCACATAAGGTGTATTTTGTTTCCAAACAATTCGTTCCGCATCAATATCCACCCCATGAAAATTATCCTGAAAAGTCATTTGCATCAATCCTTTATCTCCTTTGTTGATGATAAGTTCTTTTTTATTGAAATCATACCGTATTTCTACTGCCGGATGGTAAATGGTTTTGTTGGAATCTAATAAAACCGTAAAAGAGGAATTCAAACTCAATACTACACCTTCGTCAATCTTAAAGGACTGAGATTGAAGAATCACGCGCGGTTTCTTATCTTGTAATAATGTGATAGTTACCGGGTCGGAGTTCACATTATCTCCGGTAATGACTTTGCCAATAAGCGAAAAACCTCCACTGTATGTTGCCATATCGCCCACCAAGCCGTCAATTTTTACATTACCTTTATAGCTTGAAAACTTTGGGTAATTTCCGTTTGCAAGCTGATCTTGGCTGGTAGAAAATGAAACCTGATCGGTAACTCTGCCTAAAACATCTCCTTTGAAATATTTAGGATAGCGCAAATAGGCACTATCAGCAGTGTAGGTACTGCCGGCAAGGTCAATTTTGTATGTTGTCAATCGGCATGATGCTTCTTCTTCTGCCATACCTACCCTTGACCAGTTTATCTTTCCATTTTTGCCCACCCATGTTACTTTGTCAGGATAAAAAACACCTTCTGTATCATAGATTTGCATCTTATCCAAAAATGCTTCTCCGGTCAGGTTGAGGTATTTAAACTTGATTGCTACTCTACCATCATAAATAAGTTCAAACTTATTATTATCCGCATACCATTTTAACTGATCGGTACTATAGAGTATGTTTTCTGCAAAAAGTTTATTGGCTGTTTGTAGGAACGCTAGGTATTCCTTTGCATTCTTTGCCAACAGTTTACCACTGATATTCTGCCATTGCGTGAGTACTTTTTTGTCAATATTATTCGCAAAATAATAGTTGATGGTACTGACAAAAAGTTCGAAATATGGCTGCACAGTGAGCTTCCTAAACAACATATCTTCGCAGATATCTCTAATTGCCATTTTTTCTTTTTCATCAAACTTTCCTGCATCCCAGGCTGCTTTAAACTTTTGTGCCTCTTTGGCTACGTGTTCTTGCCCATTATCCATCATGTGTTTTACCAACTCATTGATAAAAACCTCAGGCTCGGACGAAAAACTTTTCTGTTGCGCATTGAGCAATGTGCAAGAAAAAAGTAAGATAATAGATAGTAGGATTTTAATTTTATTCATATACCGTTCGATGAACTTTTTACTAACGACAAGAGTACCGGTATATTTGTTCCGATTTCAAAAATCATTCCACAGAATTTCAACCTGCTGCTTTAATAATTTCACAAAAATCTCTGGATTTAAGAGAAGCCCCGCCAACCAAACCTCCATCAATATCTGGCGCTGAAAACAACTCCTTTGCATTATCCGGTTTTACACTACCTCCGTAAATGATGCGGATACCGGCAGCAATTTCAGGAGAAAATATTTCGGCTAATTCTTCTCTGATATAGGAATGAACATCCTGTGCTTGCTCGGTTGTGGCAGTCTTGCCCGTGCCGATTGCCCACACGGGCTCATAAGCAATGATGAGCTTGGACGGCTGAATATCATTATCAACACCTTCCATCCCTTCCCACAACTGTGTTTTTATCACATCCCACAAATCACCATTTTCTCTTTCGTCAAGTGTCTCACCTATGCAATAAATAGGTGTCAAACCAGCGCCTATTACTTTTCTGATTTTTTGATTCAACAATTCATTTTCCTCTGAAAAATAGTGTCTGCGTTCTGAGTGACCAATAATCACATGTGTACAGCCCACACTTTTGAGCATCTCAACAGAAATTTCTCCGGTATATGCTCCCGAATTTTCTTGATGCACATTTTGTGCGCCTATTTGGATATTGTGTTTTTCTATATTCTTTGCAATGGATGCAAGGCTAATATAGGGTGGAAACAAGATAATTTCAGCATCATTGCGGATTTCATCTTTGACAATCCCTTTGATTTCAGTTACTAACCCTAAAGATTCATTAAGGTCTTTGTTCATTTTCCAATTTCCGGCAACAATTTTTCTCCTCATTATCATAGACTCTTTGTTTGAATTGGCGCAAAAATAAGGTTTTATTACTCGAATCATACATAGTGTTCTGCCTTGCCCCTCTACTATATCCTATGCGCTTAGTGTAGTTAAAACATAAGTCAATTAACTTTCTTGTCCTGTTCTACATTTCGAACCATAGAAAAAAATGATGGATTGATTTTTTAGTATAGATATCACAAAAACATAAATTTACCTTTTTTGCGTTTAATGCAATTAAACATCATTATGAACAGTACACTTAAAATCTTTGCATTGGTAGCTATTACCATATTCTTGGGCTGCAATACCCATCAAGAAAACCCTCAGTCATCTGATGCTGCTTTAGAGAAATCTTTTACAGAAAATAATATAAACCCATCGGAAGACAACCCCAACAAAAGCATAGAACGAAAAATCATCAAAGAAGGCAGTATCAGTTTCGAATCTTCTGATGTAAAAGCTACCAAGTCATTGATTTCCAAAACTCTCTCTGAGTTACACGGTTATTATGCCGATGATAATATTTACGATTATGAAGACAAGACAGAATATGCTGTAACCATTCGCATTCCCGCCAATATGTTTGACTCCTTATTAGACAGGATTTCTCAAAATGCAAAAAAAATTGACAGCAAAAACATAAATACACTTGATGCAACCGAAGAGTTTATTGATATAGAGGCACGTCTGAGAAACAAAAAGGAATTAGAAAATCGATATAAAGAATTAATAAAGCAAGCAAGGGGTGTTGATGAGATACTATCCATAGAAAAGGAAATCAACACATTAAGAAGTGACATAGACGCAATGGAAGGCAGATTGAAATATCTCACAGACAGAGTTGCATATAGTACCCTTAATGTAACTTTTTATGAGAAAAAAATTCCGGAGTTCGGCTTTGGTTCCAAGGTTGTTAGCGGCATAGTCAACGGCTGGTCAAATCTGTTGTGGTTTTTGATTGGATTAATCAATTTGTGGCCATTTATGATTTTAATTGGTGGAACAATATTCATTTACAAACGCTATAGACGTAAGCACAAAAAAATAACAAAAACTAACAATTAAGCATGAATCAGAACAGGGAATTTATCTCGTAAAACTTTTAATAAACTTAAGAATATCTTCCCTGCCTTCGCCCGTAAGCGATGAACAAATGAATTGCTGTGGCAATTCCTCCCAATCTTCTTGCAGAGCTTCATTATATAGTCTCACCGTAACTTCGATTTCTTTGGGTTTTAATTTATCTGATTTAGTAAAAGCCATCATAAACGGCACCTTGTTGTATGCACACCATTCCATAAAATCCAAGTCAATTGCTTGAGGTTTGTGTCTAATATCAATCAACAAAAAGACCCCAAACAATTGCTGTCTTTTTTTCAAATAATTTTTAACCAGACCGCTCATTTCCATCCTATTAACCATTGAAGTTTTGGCGTATCCAAATCCGGGCAGGTCCACCAACATCCAGTTTGTATCTATCTCAAAACACACAATTTGTTTTGTTTTACCGGGTTTTGAGGATGTTAGCGCAAGTTCTTTTCTGCCGGTCAACATATTGATGAGTGAAGATTTGCCCACATTTGATCTGCCGATAAAAGCAAATTCGGGTTTATGAAAATCCGGCATAATCTCATAGTTAGGATAAGATGCCTTAAACAAAGCGGTTTGCACTAATTTATCACTCATATTCGTTCGTAAAAAGGGCGATATAAAGACTATATTTGCCCCTCCAAAATTATTCGTGCAAATATAATTTAATTAATGCAAGAAGCACAAAATACAGTAAAGCCGGACATGTCTTCAGAGCTTGGCAAGAAAGACCAAGTTGTAGAAATGTTTGATTCGATATCTAAGAGATATGATTTCCTAAATCGTTTTCTTTCTTTGGGTATTGACCAATCATGGAGGAGAAAAGCTATCCAAAGCATTTTGCCTATTAATCCCAAAAAAATATTAGATGTTGCTACCGGCACAGCCGATCTTGCCATAGCTGCCACCAAATATGCAAAGCCTGAATCCATTACCGGAGTGGACATTTCTCCCGAAATGTTGAATATTGGTAAAGAAAAAATTACAAAAGCCGGGCTTACGGATATTATTTCTCTTCAAATAGAAGACTCAACTAAATTATCATTTGCCGACAATGCTTTTGATGCTGTAACGGTTGGATTTGGAGTACGCAATTTCGAAAATATGCAAGCAGGACTTGCGGAAATATTCAGGGTGATTAAACCCGGTGGCATGGTGGCGGTTTTGGAGTTCTCACAACCCACCACAATCATTGTCAAACAATGTTATAACTTTTATTTTAAAACAATTTTACCAACTTGGGGACGTTTAGTTTCAGGGAACAATAGAGCATATTCATATTTACCTGCATCGGTTTTGGCTTTTCCAGACGGACAAAGGTTTTTGGATATTCTTACAAACTTAGGATTTAAACAATCTAAACAGAAAAAATTAACTTTTGGGATTTGCAGTCTATACACCGCTATAAAATAATCTTCTGTTGCCTGCTGCTGTTGCCGGTATACAATGCACATGCACAATGGTTTAAACGTACCTTAGGAGGAGAAATTGACCCTTTGCGTTATGAAAGAGCTCCTTTTCACATGGGCTTTTCCATTGTCGGAGATTATGGCAAATTCAAGATTGTACCGGTAGAAAGTTTGCTCAGTCAAGATTCTTTGCTTAGCATTCGTACCCAAGGCTTCCCGGGTATTGGATTTGGTGGAATTATGAACTTGCGTTTGAGCAAACATTGGCATATACGTGCACTGCCTCAACTGAATTTCAATCAACGCAATGTTTTTTTTGAATTTAGAGACAGAACTGACATGATTGAAGTTGAGAGTATTACATTTGACATTCCTGTGTTAATCAAATACCAAGGAACTCGACACAATAACTACAATATGTATGTGATTGGAGGCGTGCGTCCTTCGCATGATTTTTCTGCAAAACAAGACAAACAGCGCGGACCGCTTATCAAGCAGGTTGCACTCAGAAAACAATCCATTTCCTATGAATTCGGGTTTGGTTTTGATATTTACACCACATATTTCAAATTTTCTCCCGAAATCAAAATGAGTAATTCTATTACCAATGTGATTTCCAAAGATTCGTATATCTATAATGGCTCTATCAATTTTCTTCAAACCCGATTATTTCAGATTTCCTTTCACTTTGAATAAATGAAATTTACGCTTACCCATTCCTTGTCTGACAGCCATGCCAGAGCCGGCACTATCGAAACGGCACATGGAATTATCAACACTCCTGTTTTTATGCCGGTGGGTACACAAGCTACTGTCAAAGGTATTTACAGAGAACAGCTAAGCGATGATTTAAAAGCCAAAATTATACTTGGAAACACCTACCATATTTATCTCAGACCCGGAATAGAAATCATCAAACAAGCAGGTGGACTTCATCGGTTTATCGGATGGGAGAATGCAATGCTCACAGACAGTGGAGGATTTCAGGTGTATTCACTTTCAGCAAATAGAAAACTCAAAGAAGAAGGAGCTGATTTCAAGTCACATATTGACGGCTCAAAACACTTTTTCACTCCTGAAAATGTGATGGATATTCAGAGAGCCATAGGAGCTGATATTATAATGGCTTTTGACGAATGTGCACCCTATCCTTGCGACTATGACTATGCAGAAAAGAGCATGGAACTCACCCATCGTTGGCTCAAAAGGTGCATTACGCGTTTTGATAACACTGAACCTCTTTACGGATATAATCAAACGCTTTTCCCCATAGTACAAGGCAGCACCTATCCTGATTTGAGAAAACGTTCAGCCGAATTCATTGCTTCGTGCGACAGACCCGGCAATGCAATTGGGGGTGTATCAGTTGGCGAGCCAACAGAATTAATGTATGAAATTACCGAAACTGTTTGTGCTATTCTGCCTAAAGACAAACCTCGTTATTTGATGGGAGTTGGCAAACCCGAAAATATTTTGGAAGGTATCTCTATGGGTGTTGATATGTTTGACTGTGTAATGCCTACACGCAACGGCAGAAACGGTACTGTTTTTACAAGCGAAGGGATTATCAACCTAAAAAACACAAAATGGAAAGATGATTTTTCTGCGTTAGACCCCATATTAACACCGGAATACAGCAAAGCTTATATCAAACATCTTTGCATGGCGCAAGAAATGCTCTTTGCGATGGTGGCAAGTATGCAAAACCTCAGACTCTATATGTGGCTTATGGAAAATGCCAGAGAAAAAATAAAAGATGGTACTTTTGAGAGTTGGAAAAGACAAATTTTACCCAAACTGACAAGAAAATTATAGCCAAATGCTTAAAAGGATTGACAAGTACATCATCAAAACTTTTCTTACCACATTCTTGGTAACCTTGGGGCTATTCAGCATCATTATTATTGTATTTGATATAGGAGAAAAACTGGATGATTTTATTACCAATAAAGCACCTGTAAAAGAGATTATTGTTAATTATTATTTCAACTTTATTCCGCAAATCATGAATATGTTTAGTCCCATATTTGTGTTTGTTTCGGTCATCTTTTTCACTTCCAAAATGGCACAACGCACTGAAATTGTTGCCATTCTTGCATCCGGTGTTTCATACAAAAGATTTTTAAGACCTTATATATACACTGCCTTGATATTGGGTGTACTCTCATACTTTCTCAACGGCTGGATTATTCCTCATGCAGACAAAAAGCGAGCAGCATTTGAAAACACATACACTCGCAATAAATTCCATTCTCGTTCCGGCATTCACCGCCAAATCAAGCCTGATGTTTTTTTGTCCATTGACTGGTTCAGCCAATACGACAGCTCCGGCACAAATGTTACCTTAGAACAATATAAAAACGGGCAACTGATTTCCAAAACGTATGCACGCAGAATGAGTTTTAATTATGGTGCGGAGAAATGGCAATTACAAGATGTTTTTTCACGTGAATATAACAAAGACGGCAGTCAGACCATTCACAGCTACAACACCTTAGATACTGCTATTCAATTTGATCCCTCAGACTTTTTCTTAAGGGTAGAAGATTTACAAACTTTTGACAACAACGAACTCACCAAGATTATTCACGCTGAACAAGAAAGAGGCTCAGAGAATGTATATTTATATACAACAGAAAAGTACAGACGCATGGCATCTCCCTTTTCTACTTTTATTCTGACCATCATCGGAGTTTGTGTTTCATCCAAAAAAACACGTGGAGGAATCGGTGTCAGCCTTGGGATTGGAATAGGTTTGAGTTTCAGTTTTTTGTTTATCGTGCAATTTTTTAACAGTTATGGCGCAACAGGCTTGCTTAGTGCCCCGCTTGCAGTCTCCATTCCCAACATATTATATTTAGGTATTGCCTGGATATTATATAAAAAAGTACAAAAATAGCTTCGACAGATTCCAAATAATTGCTTGGAAATTGCAACTTGGCACAGAGTATTTGATTAATTTTTTCATATTTTTGCACTCCAATTTTTAACCAGAACCTATTATGGCAAAAGCATCAGACTTATCTAACGGAGCCATCATCCGTTTCAATGGCGAACTGTACCAGATTACTGAATTTATTCACAGAACGCCCGGCAACCTGCGTGCATTCTATCAAGCAAAAATGAAAAACCTGCTTTCAGGCAAATCAGCAGAATATCGTTTTGGCACAGATGAAGCTGTTGAAATGGTGAGAGTAGAAGTGCGTGAATTGCAATACTTATACAAAGATGGCAACAGTCTTGTGTGCATGGACAACGAAACTTTCGAGCAAATCTACATTCCTGAAACCATGTTTGGCGACACTGCTTCATTCATGAAAGAAGAGATGAAAGTACTTGCTTCTTTTGAAGGTGATAGAGTTATCTCCGCAACCGGACCGAACCACGTGGAATTGGTTATTACTTATACCGAACCGGGCATTAAAGGCGACACTGCTACCAACACTTTAAAACCGGCAACACTCGAAACCGGTGCACAAGTAATGGTTCCACTTTTCTGCGATGAAGGTCAAAAAGTAAAAATAGATACCCGCACAGGTCAATACGTTGAAAGGGTTAAGTAATTCATTTTCACAATGAAAGTATTAGGCACAGAAGATAATTTTCTTGGGATAGAAGACCCGAGTTTGTATCAATATGACTCCAGCAAGGTACTCATTCAGTCTTTCCCTTATGAGCATACTTCATCCTATTTGCAAGGCTCAAACATTGGACCTGAAGAGATCTTGAAGGCTTCGCACTATGTTGAATTTTATGATGAAGAGACTGACCACGAAGCATTCCGAAAAACAGGTATCTGTACCTTAGTCCCTTATGAAATCGGAGGCAGAGTAAATAAAGAAGCCATTGATTTTTTGTATCAACAAACCAAAGTTCATATTGGAAACGGTAAATTTGTAGTAACCCTTGGGGCAGAACATTCTATAGCTGTTTCTATGGTAAAGGCTTACCAAGATAAATATCCGAATCTTAAATGTTTACAGATTGATGCACACTCCGATTTAAGACAAGCATATCAAGACAACCCATACTCGCATGCAAGTGCGCTGGCAAGAGTCTTTGATTTGGGAGTTCCGCTCACACAAGTGGGTATCAGGGCTCAGTGCATTGAAGAATCTCAACTCATAAAGAATAATCCCGACAAAATCCATACATGGTATGCACACATGGTACACAGCACTCCTAATTGGATAGATAGAGTTGTGGATACACTCCAAGGTGCGCCTGTTTATATAACCATTGATGCAGACGGGTTCGACCCGGCTGTAATGCCTGCAGTTGGCACAGCTGAACCAAACGGATTGAGCTGGCATCAGGGAACTCAGTTATTAAAAAAAGTAGCCGAAAAATGTAATGTAGTAGGTTTTGACATTGTTGAAATTGCACCTAAAGAAGGTGAAATCCTCACTCAGTTCAACTGTGCCAAATTGCTTTATAAATTCATTTCCTATTTGTCTTTTTACAACAAAATCTAATCTGCTATGAAACCGGCAGACAATAGGGTTTACTTTGACAATGCTGCCACCACACCGATGGACAGTAGGGTTATCGAGACCATGCAGGCTCTTTTGGCTCATAATTTTGGAAATCCTTCATCCATTCATGCAGAAGGCAGAAAAGCCAAGACCGTACTTGAACAAGCACGCAAATGCATGGCTAAATTGCTGAATGTATCTACTTCCGAAATTATTTTCACATCCGGTGGAACTGAGGCAGACAACACCGCACTCCGCATGGCAGTAAAGTCATTAGGAGTAAAAAATATTATCACCTCCCCAATTGAACATCATGCTGTCTTGCATACACTTGAAGAACTTGAACAAGATGCGAAAATTAAAATTCATTGGCTCAAAGTAGATAGTCAAGGCAAAATAGACACAATAGAGCTGCAACAAAAATTGTCACAAAACACCCACTGCTTGGTCAGTTTGATGCATGGGAACAACGAAATCGGAACCATGAATGACCTTGTAGAAATCGGCAATATTTGCAAGCAAAATAACGCCCTTTTCCATTCAGACACTGTTCAAACGATAGGTCATTACCCTATTGACTTAGGCGCACTCAACATAGATTTTGCAGCAGGTTCTGCACATAAATTTAACGGACCCAAGGGCGTAGGATTTTTGTATGTTGCAAAAAAGCACAAAATCTCTCCCTTCATTACCGGTGGCAACCAAGAACGAGGATATAGAGCAGGCACCGAAAACATAGCCGGTATCGCAGGAATGGCTAAGGCACTGGAAGTAGCATTGGCTGAACTCTATTCTGACCGAGTCAGAATCGAAGGTTTGAAAAATACTTTCAAAAAAATGCTGGTTCAAAATTTTTCTGAAATTAGCTTTGTAGGTGACAACCACAATTCTCTATACACCGTCCTAAACACGTCATTTCCGCCTATTTTGACTGCAGATTTATTTTTATTCCAATTGGATTTGCACGGCATTTCGGTGTCTGCAGGCAGCGCATGCGCATCGGGCGCAAACAAAGGCTCGCATGTATTAGAAGCGATTGGTGCTAATCCGAAAAGAAACTATATTCGCTTTTCGTTTGGCAAGTACAATACTGCAGAAGAACTTGGTCTTGTAATAGAACGCATAAAACAAATATTTAAAGAACAGCAAGCAAGCCAATGACACAGGAAGAACTCATGTATGGGATGGCACTCAAAAATGTTCCCAACATTGGCGATAAGTCTGCAAAAAATTTAATTGCCTATTGTGGTTCTGCCGAAGCAGTTTTCAAATCAAAAAAAAGTACCCTGCTCAAAATACCGGATATCGGTATCAAATCAGCGGAATCCATTGCCGGATATCGCGAATTTGACAAAATCACACAAGAAATTGAATTTGCGCAAAGCAAGGACATCAACATCTATTTCTATTTTGACAAAGAATATCCTCAAAGGCTCAAAGACTGCAACGATTCGCCCCTTTTTATTTTTGTCAAAGGAAACACCAATCTCAATGCTCAAAAAGTTTTGGCAGTTGTAGGCACCAGAAACGCCACTCAATACGGTAAGGATTTCTGTTATTCCTTAGGACAAGCGCTGAATGGCACAGGTTGTTTGATTGTGAGCGGACTTGCATTTGGAATCGACACCCATGCACACAAAGAAGCACTGAAAGCTCATTTACCTACGGTTGCTGTATTGGGACACGGACTCAAGACTATTTCACCTCCGCGCAATCGCAACCTTGCTAAAGAAATATTAGACTCAGAGGGGGCACTTATAACAGAATTCTTATCTGAAGAACCACCCAATCCTGAAAATTTTCCGCAACGAAACCGCATAGTAGCAGGCATGTGTGACGGGCTAATCATTGTAGAGAGCGGAATCAGAGGCGGTTCTATGATTACAGCCGAACTTGCATGGGGATATGACCGTGAAATCTACGCACTGCCGGGTAGAATCAATGATGTGCATTCATTGGGATGCAATAGGCTCATAAGCACTAACAAAGCCATGAGCATTGAAAATGCCGAAAAACTGGTTGAATACTTAGGGTGGAATCAACAAGGACAAGCAAAAAAATTACCGGTCAATATAGAACAAAACCTGAGTGAACTTGAAAGAAAAATATTCAACTTGATGCGTTCAGGCGAAAAGCATATTGACAACTTATCTGCAGAAGCAGGTATGGGGCTTAGTAATTTATCTATGTTGCTGTTAGACCTTGAATTTAAAGGTATTATAGTTTCACTGCCAGGCAAAGTCTATAAATTGCGTGCCTGATGAAACCGATTTGGAAACTAAAACTTAAAGCCTATTTTTCTTTTAATCATTACGAGAAAATAATAGTCTGGATTTTTATTACCCTTTTGATTGTATTGTCAGGAACCATGTTCTATGTCAATCGCAAACACTTTGATTCACACACTCCTCTTACTAACAACAAAGCACTTACTGACTCTTTGCAAAAATTGATTAGCAACCGAAATGAGAAAAAACAAACCGAAACTGCCCAGCCTTTTTATTTCAATCCTAACACAGCAGATAGTTCCACATTAGTATCACTTGGATTCTATCCTAAACTTGCTGCCAGACTTATCAAATACAGAACAAAAGCACCGTTCAAAAAACCCGATGATCTCAAAAAACTTTATGGAATCAACGATGATTTTGTGGATGAACTGGCATCTTTTATGATTTTTGAAAAAGCTATCGAAACCCCTATAATCACTACAAAAATCCCTGCTTCCACTATAAAAAAAGAGAGCATCAAGATTGAATTGAACACAGCACAAGCCGAAGAGTTCATGTTGATGAAAGGTATTGGAGTAAAGCTGAGTAAACGCATTGTTACCTATCGTGAAAATCTGGGCGGCTTTCTCAACCAATGGCAACTGCTTGAAGTATGGGGTATTGACTCATCTATCATTATACAAAATGAAGAATTGTTTACCATTGACACTTCACACATACAACATATTTCCATCAATACTGCCGATTGGAAAACATTAAACAAACATCCTTATATTCAAGGCAGAGAAGCTTCTCTGATTATAAATTACCGATTACAACACGGCAATTACCAATCTATTAATGATGTAAAGAAAATTAAAGCATTGTCGAAAGAATTCATTGACAAAATTGAACCCTATTTGATATTTGAGTAACAGATAGAGGTTAAGTTTATTTGCCAACATCTTGCACTTCTACCAATTATTCTGATTTTGTGCGCAATTCTTTATTGTCACTTATGCCCTCCATTTGATTCAAATTTGCACACAGAAATTTAAACCCTTATTTTCGCACACTTATTTAAAAATAAACCTACGAAAAAATGAACTTCGAAATTTCTGAAAGCCAACAAATGATTCGCGCAACTTGCCGAGATTTTGCTGAAAAATATATTCGTCCTGATTTTATGAAATGGGATGAATCTCAAGAGTTTCCGTTAGAATTATTTCACAAAATGGGAGAATACGGATTAATGGGCGTAATAGTTCCGGAGAAATACAACGGTTCTGGACTTGGGTACTTCGAATACATGGATGCCATCATAGAAATTTCCAAAGTTTGCGGTTCCATCGGATTGTCAATGGCAGCCCATAATTCCCTTTGCACAGGGCATATTTTGCAGTTTGGCAATGAAGAGCAAAAAGCCCAATGGTTGCCCAAACTTGCCACAGGAGAATGGATCGGTGCGTGGGGGTTGACAGAAGCCAATACCGGCTCTGATGCCATGCGCATGCAATGTGTTGCCAAACAAGACGGCAATGACTGGGTTATCAACGGCTCTAAAAACTGGATAACACATGGCAAAACAGGCAATGTGGCTGTAGTGTTGGCAAGGACAGGTGAATTATTAGACTCGCATGGGATTACTGCTTTTGTGGTAGAGAGAGGCACTCCGGGTTTCAAAGCCGGGAAAAAAGAAAATAAGCTCGGGATGCGAGCTTCCGAAACTGCCGAAATGATTTTTGAAAATTGCAGAATCCCAAAAGAAAATATCTTAGGTGAAGTAGGCAAAGGGTTTATTCAGGCAATGAAAATTCTGGATGGAGGACGCATTTCTATTGCTTCTCTCTCCTTAGGCATTGCAATTGGTGCGTATGAGGCAGCACTGAAATACTCAAAAGAAAGACATCAATTCGGGAAACCTATTTCCGACTTTCAAGCCATTTCTTTTAAACTGGCTGATATGAAGACTCAAATCGAAGCCGCAACATTACTTACTCAACAAGCTGCTGACCTGAAAAACAAAGGGTTGAGCGTAAACAAAGAATCTGCATTTGCAAAATACTATGCATCTGAAGTGGCGGTTAAATGCGCCACCGAAGGAATACAAATTTTTGGCGGTTACGGATACACCAAGGACTTTCCGGCAGAAAAATATTACAGAGATTCTAAACTTTGCACCATAGGCGAAGGCACTTCGGAGATTCAAAAGCTCGTAATAGCAAGGGCTGTATTGAAATAATGAAAATTAAAATCATTTTTTGGCAGAATAAGAATTAACATTATATTTGCAATCCCAAAAAAAGGAAGTGGATAAATGCTAATAGTTAACATCAAAGAAAACGAGTCATTAGACAGAGCTTTAAAGAAATTCAAAAAGAAATTTGAAAGAACCGGAGTTGTAAAAGAACTTAGAGAAAGACAAGCTTTCATTAAGCCTTCAATCAAAAAGAGAAAGCAAATGATTAAAGCCCGTTACCGTCAACAGATGCAAAACGAAGAAATGGCTTAATCAATAAATTGAAAAGATATACAGAGCTGTCCCCTGCGGGCAGCTTTTTTTTTATATACTAAATTATTATCGAACCTCTTACAATAGTCCAATCAACTTTTGGAACTCATTGCTGCTTTTACAAAATCTGTAATCAGATAACTAATCAACTTTCCCACCAAATTTGGATTTTTATCATCCCCGAGCAAAGGAGCAGATTCGCACATATGAACATAAGAAACATTGGGCTTAGAAGCAAAAAAATGCACAAAACGCCTGATAATTTCAATATCAAACCCGCTGGCTGTCATAGCACTACTGGGAACAAAAGCCAGTGAATCTAAATCTAACTCTATTCCAAATGGCTTCGAATCTATAAAAGCAGAAGCATCTATCATGGCGGACTCAAATGTTTTTTCGCATCTCACAGTCATCTGTTCATAAGAGGAAAATTGTATGCGCTCCTTTTTATCAAAAAGTGTCTGAAAAATATTTGATGAGGTATAATTTTCATGTAATCCAAAAATGAAGTATCGGTGCAAAAAACCTTCCTCATAAGCATAAGAAAAGCCGTTGCCTGAATGCCTTCCCTCCAAAGCTCTAAAATCGGTGTGAGCGTCAAAATTGACAACATTCAACGGTACTCCCTTCCCTAACGAAGTACCTTTTATATTGCCATAAGAATTATTGTGTCCGCCACCAATCACAATCGGGATTTTGCCTGCTGATACAACAGCTTGAATAATGGGCGTGAGTTTTCGGTCAATTTCTGCCACCAAATTGCGCAATTGCATGAGTTCATCTGGATTTTGTGGGTTTAAGGATTGTGCTTTTTGCATTTGTTCTTCCACATCAAGACTTCCTAACACTAAAATTTCAGAACCTTTAATCAGATGATTGGATTGAGTATTGACAAGGTTTCTCAAAGCATTATCCCAAGCAGAAGCTGCCCCGATTCTTCCAAAGTTAGCTTTCACTCCCACATCCTCCGGCACCCCTAAAAGTACAAACCTCGCAGAAGAAGTTTTAAGATAATCTTCAACAGCAAGGTGTTCAGGAATGATATCAAAACACTCTCCCAACTTAGTTTCACCTTCTCTGACAGAAGTTATTTTCAGCAAATCAGATTTGGATATTGTAAACAGATTCTTCATGATAAACCCTCTGCGAATGTAGAAATTTTAGAAGGTTTGAAAAACAAGGATTGTCATTTTTATTTAAGCACCGTAACCGTGCCTTTCTGCATGTGATAGCTGTCATCCCAACCTGTATATGTAGCAATCCAAATAAATACGTTATCAAAAGGTTCATCTCCCAGATAATTACCATCCCACTGTTTGCCTTTATCATGGGTATCGAAAACCTTTTCGCCCCAACGGTTATATACTCTGATGTTAAACTCTTTGACAAAAACCGGCACAAATCCCCAGAGTTCATTAATACCATCATGATTGGGACTGAAAGCATTGGGCACGTGCAGCAAAGGAGGTTGAACCAAATAAATAGTATTGGACGCACTGACAGCATTGAATCTCTCATTAGTATCGCGTTGTTGATATGCATCCACACGGAAATAATATCCACCCCACCAATAATCCAAGTCCAAATCTCGATAATTCAGCTTGTTCTGATTTAAACTCACAATAGGTCTAAGAGTCCCGGTATCTACACTGCGATTCAACACATATTCTTTCACACCTGAATTCCATTTGCGATAAGGATTCCAATTCAAATCAAAATACCATCGTTCGGAAACACCTTGCAACACAATATTACAACCCATGTTTGATGTGTCACTGATATGCCCGCACTTATCCGTTATCTGTAAACAATAACAATAAGATTCCTTACTGACATCCAGCCGGTTATCTGTATAAATTGTATCATTGACATTGGCAACTTCTGCAATTTCTTTCCATGCAATTGCACCTTGCACATTGTGTCCTCTGTATAGTTTGTAGCTGCGGAAATCATCCTCTACACTTTTTGACCAAACCACCTGAACGCTTTTATTGTCATCAGAAACTGTAACGGTAATTAACTGACTTCCAACAATGGGCGATTCAAACTCATCTTTGGAACAAATCCTAAAATCAAGGGTATCTGTCATTCCGCAAATATTTTCAGTAACTATAAAATAGCAGTAGTTCTGACTTTTCAAATCGAGATTACTGTTGTCCATCACAAAGCCACCTTTGCCGTCCGTAATTGTTTTTATTAAATGGAGTGTTCCATCTGGATATCTGCAAATCAAATATGCTTTAGAGAAGTATGTTCCTGTTTCAAAGCTCTGCCATTCAACTTTGGTTTCATTTTTCACCAAGAAATCTAAACAAAGCACTTCCGGTCCGGGAGCCAAAGGCGGAGCTGTTACCAGAATTTTAATAATAGCAAACGCAGAATCACTATGCGGACAGCCACCATCTTCGATTTTAACCTTAATATAAATGGTATCTCCGGTCAAATGCGCACAATCGGGTTGCCATGTAAAATCAGCCCAAACTGTATCAGTAGAGGGTTTGCTTGATACCTGAATATGCGGGAAAGGCGCACTGCCATTGATAAAATCCGATTCAAAACTAAGATTCAATATATCTTCATTATCCGGGTCTGTGCCAAAGTAAGAGAATGTAAGAGTTTGAGCAACCATAACCGTAAAGAAAGTATCTTTCACAAGCGGTTTTTTATTGCGTGCATCCATGTCAAACTTAAAAAGAGCGTTGTTACAATTTGAACTCTTATTTACCTCGCTAAAAGCTCCTGTAGTTGTTGGAAACATACTATTACCACCGCAACCTGCACACACCGAATGATAAATCACTCCACGTGCATCAAAACGACTTGTTCCGCCATCCACGTGTTCATAAGCATTTACCATCGGTGATGATTTTCCACCTATATAAGTCCCGTAAATCAATTCTTTCATATCCTTAGAAAAAACTGCAAGCCAAAAATCCGAACCGTCAGTTGCTTTCTGAAATGCATCATTGCTAACCGGCATCAGGCTTGTGTTTCCTGTTCCAAAACCATAGAGGGAGTTAACCTTTCCTCCCCAGCCGGAAACATATATTTTTCCGCAATCATCAATTAGAAATGCAGTTGGTGCAATGTCCCTATTGCTTCTACCTGAACCAATGGTAGTAGAGAAGATGATACTTTTGAGGTCTTTTTCAAATTTTACTACAAACTGACTTGCACCATCATTCCGGAACACATTGCCCGTAACGGGAAACTTGCCCATAGTTTGACCAAATACATAAGGATAGCCCTCTTTGTCGGTTTTCACCATATAACTTTGGTCATACTCGTCAGTACCGATCAGTGTCCCCGCAATTAATGCGCCCGAGGTCCGATTAACACGAATAAGATAGCCATCCGGTTTGTCGTTCGGCATAGAAGAGCGATATCCACCAAGCCCATTCAGAAAAGCACCATTGTTAGTTCCGCCCGTAATAAAGACATCATTATCTGTTCCCAATGCTATTCCAAAGGCAGCATCAAAATTGTTGAATTGACCTATTTTTCCCGTACCAACATAACTGCTCCACAAGATTGTAGAAAGAGTAGGATTAAGTTTGATGGCAACTCCGCTTTGCGGGTTGTAATAACTGGATATAAAAGGTTTTACCAGAGGAAAATCAATAGAGGTCGTAGAAGATGCTATATAGACATTGTCAGTTTCATCCACAATAACTTCTCCCCTAAAATCGTCTGCATAGTTTGCCAACAAAGGCAAATCACCGACTGCATTATGTGTCAAATCCCCATTGATGCCATCATCTCCAATACCGCCCACCAAGGCTGAAGCTATCAATGCGGTACCATTAGGGTTAAAAATGGTAACAAAAATGTTATAGGTAGTAACGGGATTAACAAGCGGGTCGTAGGAAAGCAAATTTTGCGTCATCGGAAAATCACGAGAGCGTGTTGAACCTAAGACAATTAACTGATCCATGCTGTTCACAATCATACTGTGGGGTTGTTCATTGCTACTTCCACCTAAAAAAGTTCCAAATAACAGTTGCGAACCATCCTTTGAATATTTATGAATACCGCAATCCCTTGCCGGATAAGCAAAGCTACCATTTCCTCCCGGATTTTCATCTACTCCGCCATTATAGACAAGTTGATAAGCACCTGCACTCACAGGGAAACCTTTATCATTTGTAAAATTAAAGTTATAAACTGTACCTCCGGCATAACCATTACCGGCTAAGTCATAAGTGGCAGTAAACCCAAAATTGTCTGCATCAGAACCCGAATAGGTTGAAAACACAAGAATAGGGTCAATAATCAGCTTGTGTCTGCGGTTGAAACGCTTGCCAAACTTAAATCCCAACACATTGCCATCCAACGTAAACTCAGCAGGAACACTCACTTTCTCGGCATTAATTTCCTGATAAACATACGGTGGAAACTCGGTCATATTACCCAGACCGGTTTTGATTTCAAATCCATTTTCGGTTAGTTCGAGTTTATCCGCACCTTCGTATTGTATTCTAATTTGTTCCGGATTGCCTCCGGTTTTAACAATAAAATTATATTTAATCCCAAAGTCATTGTGCAAAATCTGCAAGTCAATATGAGGATATACTTCTTTGTAAAGCACTTGTTTATATGCCCTTAAGCCACTCCGCCATTGGTTGCGATTGTTGCTTAGGTAGTAATTAAAATAGGCTTCACTCGCTTCTGTGGTTTCTATCACAGGGTTTGGATTGGAGTTCAACAACTTGGACTTGATGACTTGCACGGGCAAAATAGTCCTTGCATGTCTGTCGTGTTGAACCTTGTGTAGCGAATCTGAGTTATACAAAATCCAAGTCATGCCTTGTTTTTCAAGAAAGAGAAAACCGCTTTTGATGACAGCTTTCATTTCAAAATCACCGTCCCATTGCCCTTCATTTCGCACAAAACCTTCTTGAGCCCTTGCAGTATTGCAATACAAGTTTGCAAGAATGATAAGAAAAAGGGTAAATATGCGTACTACATTCTGCATGAAAGAACAAAAATAGGTGATTTGATGTTTGGCTAATACATTTTAGATGAAATTCGCAGCCCGAAAGTTGTTTATAAACTACAATGGAATCTCCTTTACGTATAATCTTTTATGGCACTCCTGAATTTGCTGCTCATTCACTCCGCCAAATTCATGCAGCAGGATTCAACCTTGTGGGTGTAGTTACCGCACCCGACAAACAATCAGGACGAGGTTTGGCAATGCATAGTTCGGAAGTAAAGAAAACCGCAGAATCACTTGGAATTGAAGTCTTGCAACCCACTAATCTCAAATCTGATGAATTTCAACAAGAGCTTTCCAGACTCAAGCCGGATGTACAGGTAGTGATTGCATTTCGTATGTTACCTGAATCAGTGTGGGCGTTTGCACCTCACGGCACTTTTAATCTGCACGCCTCGCTGTTGCCTCAGTACCGAGGTGCTGCTCCTATCAACCATGCTATCATCAATGGAGAAACTGAAACCGGAGTTACTACTTTCTTTATCGAAAAGGAGATAGATACCGGTAAAATTATTTTGCAAACCAAAGTTGCTATCTCTCCGGAGGATAATGCCGGCACACTGCATGACAAACTCATGCGGGCGGGAGCCGACTTGGTTATTCAGACCTTGTATGCACTCCAAAAAGGACAAGTCATCACACACACTCAAAGCACTGAAATCACATCGCTCAAACCGGCACCCAAGATTTTTTCGCAGGATTGTATGATAGATTGGAACAAACCCGCTTCTGAACTTAGAAACTTCGTGCGTGGACTATCACCTTATCCAACCGCAAAGACTAGTTACAACAACAAACTTTATAAAATTTTTGATATCCAAGTTGCAACGGATTCATCTATGAACAAACTACAACCGGGTGAATGGAAAGTAGAGAAAAATCAACTTTATATTGGTACGCAGGACCATAATGTAATTGTCAAAGAAATACAGCAAGAAGGCAAAAGAAGGATGAAATCCGAAGAATTTTTAGCCGGCTGGCGTGAGCATTAATATTGAAAAGATAAGAGAATATAGGTATTTAGTTGCTCTATGGGTTTAGAGTTCAAATCCTTTCCCTAATTTTTGTTGCCATCTCCATGCGGATATCAACATTTCAGCTAAGTTTCGTTTGGTTTTCCAACCCAGTATTTTATTTGCCTTTGCGGGATTAGCCCAAACTTGCTCCACGTCTCCTTCTCTTCGAGGTCCATAGATATAATTCAGTTTCTGCCCGGTTGATTTTTCAAATGTTTCGACTACTTCTGTAACCGAATTACCTATTCCGGTTCCCAGATTATACACTTCAAAATGTCCATCTGTTGCCCCAAAATCAGGCTTGCTCAAGCGTTCAATAGCTAAAATATGTGCATCTGCCAAGTCGCACACATGCAAATAATCTCTGACACAAGTTCCGTCCGGTGTGTCATAGTCTTTGCCGTGAATGGTAAGTTCTTGTCTGAGTCCGGCAGCAGTTTGAGTAATATAAGGCACTAAATTATTGGGAACTCCCAAAGGCAACTCGCCAATTTCAGCACTTGGATGTGCACCAATAGGGTTAAAATACCGCAGAGATACTACTTGGAATGACTTATCATCCTTGAGGATTTCCTCACAAATTTTTTTTGTATTTCCATAAGGCGAAGTTGGAATTGCTACGGGTGAATCTTCTGCTACAGGTAGTTGTTTTGGTTGACCATACACAGTACAAGAAGATGAAAAAACAATTTGATTACAATTAAATTTGTGCATCACTTCCATTAGTGAAATTAAGCCACCCACATTATTTCTGTAATAGAGTAAAGGCTTTTGTACACTTTCTCCCACAGCTTTAAATGCTGCAAAATGAATAACGGACTGTATCTGATGTTTTGCAAAAACAGTTTCTAAAGCCTGTTTATCATTCACATCAAGCTGATAATAAATGACTTTTTGATTTGTTATTTTTTCGATTCCTTTCAACACATCCACGGACGTATTGCTCAAATTGTCAACAATCACAGGCACATAACCTTTGGCACACAATTCCACCACCGTATGCGAACCAATAAAACCCAACCCTCCCGTAACTAAAATCTCTTTACTCATTTGATTCTGTGAACTTTTCCGTTTTTTAATTCATATTGCTGACCGCTTTCAGGACACGAAGCCAAACCGTTGTTGTCAAATTTAAGTTTGTGTCCATATTCACTCATCCATCCTGTTTGTCGTGCCGGATTGCCTACAACAAGTGCAAAGTCCGGGACATGTTTGGTTACTACAGCACCCGCTCCTATAAATGCAAATTTTCCAATATCATGTCCACATACAATCGTGGCATTGGCTCCAATGCTCGCTCCTTGCCCTACATGGGTCTTTGCATATTGACTTCTCCTATTGACCGCACTTCGAGGGTTGATAACATTGGTAAAAACCATAGAAGGTCCAAGAAAAACATCATCATCGCAGACAACTCCTGTATAGATAGAAACATTGTTTTGCACTTTTACATTATTGCCAAGTACAACTTCTGGCGAAACCACCACATTTTGTCCAAAATTACAGTTTTTGCCAATTTTACAGTTTGACATGATATGGGTAAAATGCCATATTTTAGTTCCTTCACCAATCTCACAACCTTCATCCACAACAGAGGTTTCATGGGCAAAGTAGTTTTTTTCTTTTGTCTGCATGAGGTGCAAAAATAGTTAATCGGTTTATAGAAAAGCCAAAGTTTATGCCTAACACAAAAAACAATTATTTAAGTTTGAAGCATCTAAACACAATCTCTGATATGTTAAAAAACAACAAATGGATTCTTTGGGTAGTTGCCATAATTCTCATATACTTCAGTTTTGCCTATCTGTCCGATGTTATAATGTATGTATCAATGGGATGCATCCTTGCTTTTATTGGCAGACCTTTAGTTTTTTTTCTTTCAGAGAAAGGTATTGCCGGTATCAAAATCCCTCGTACACTTGCTTCCTTCCTATGTCTTGCAGTTTTTGGCATATTGATCATTGCGCTTGCATTACTTTTTATTCCCTTAGTTTCAAAACAAATTGCTTTTTTCTCTACTCTTGATTATACGGCTTTGCTGGCAAGTTTGCAGTCCCAAACTACCGGTTTGATAGCCAAACTGCATGCAGTTAATCTCTGGCCCGACTCGCAAGATTGGAGCAGCATGATTAATCAAGTGGTAGGGTTATTTTCTGCCAAGGAAATCGGAGGGTATTTTGGTTCTGCTATCAATATTTCATCCAGTATCTTTATTACCTTATTTGCGATGTTTTTTATTGCTTTCTTTTTATTAAAAGATGCCACACTCATGAGTGAGGTCATTTATGCTTTGACTCCCGACAAACATATTGACAAAATGAAAAATGCAATCATCAATATCAAAGAATTGTTGTCGAGGTATTTTATAGGTTTACTCATACAGATGAGCGTTATTTCATTGATGGTTTGGGCTGGGCTTGCCATGATTGGAGTTGACAATGCATTAGTTTTAGGAATCATCACCGGACTTCTCAACCTGATTCCCTATATTGGTCCTTTGCTGAGTATTATCTTGGGAGTTTTGTTAGGTTTAACCTCAGCTTTGGCACTTCATTCGGATGTAAATTTCGGAATATTTACCTTAAAAATATTGGCAGTTTACCTTGTAACACTTACTATTGACAATATTATCACCCAACCTATTATTTTTTCAAAGAGCGTGAAAGCACATCCACTCGAAATTTTTCTCTTAGTAATGATTGCAGGCACTTTGTTCGGAATTGTGGGAATGATTGTTGCGATTCCTGTTTATACAATCATCAGAGTAATTGTGCGCGAGTTTTTTCCTGAATTAAAAATAGTTCAAAAAATGACAGCCTCAATGAAGAAATGACCTGTTTGTAGCGTCAAACCTTTTATCTTTGTAACTATGTATCGCAAAATCTTATTACAACTCATAGTTGCCATAAACCTATTATACGTTCCTGCTGTTAATGCCACAGACACATCCAAAGCCAAAGTAGTTGTATTTGATATCAAAGAAGAAATAGCACCATCCGCAACCCGACTTGTAAGCAAAGCACTTCAGATGGCACGAAAAACCCATGCCGATTTGATTGTAATCAATATGGATACTTATGGCGGCTTAGTAGATGATGCTGATTCCATTCGCTATGCAATTCTAAATTCAAAAATTCCGGTTGTAGTTTATATTAACCCTAACGCTGCCTCTGCGGGAGCACTGATATCCATTGCTTGCAAACACATCTATATGTCCAAAGGAGCCAGTATTGGAGCCGCAACGGTCGTAACCCAAGAGGGCGCTGCAGCACCTGACAAATACCAGAGTTATATGAGAAGTATTATGCGTTCAACCGCTGAAGCACATGGGAAAACAGTAAATTCTGTAGGGGATACTATATGGAAACGTAACCCAACCATAGCAGAAGCTATGGTAGATCAGGATATTGAAGTGCCGGGTGTCTCAGCCAAAGGCAAAGTCATAACTTTTACACCGGAGGAAGCTATGCAATATGGATTTTGCGAAGGGATAAAAGGAAGCATAGATGAGGTTATCCAAGCCGAAGGAATCAGTCACTATTCTATTATAAAAGTAGAAAAAAGCACGATTGACATCATTTTTGGATTCTTAAAAAATCCTGCCGTAAGCGGGGTATTGGTGCTGCTAATCATCGGAGGCATATATTATGAATTGCGCACTCCGGGTATTGGATTCCCCATTGTCGTATCTGCTATTTCGGCTTTATTGTATTTTGCACCTAACTATATAGACGGGTTGGCAGAAAATTGGGAGATTCTATTATTTATAGCAGGTGTTATTCTTTTACTCATAGAGCTATTTGCCATTCCGGGTTTTGGGATTATTGGGATATTGGGTATTGTGGCAATACTTTCAAGTTTGGTGTTAAGCCTTGTTCCCAATGATGGCTTTGATTTTACTATTCAAAGCCCCTCTCAGATAGGAAATGCTTTCTTAACAGTCAGTGTAGCTATTGCTATTTTAATCAGCATATTGATATATTCCGGTGTGTCATTGCACAACTCTCCCATATTAAAGATGGTAAGTTTGGAATCAGATTTGGCTCAATCCAAACAAGAGAGCATAATTGAAGAGGATAGTATTAAGGCAGGCGATATCGGCATTGCTTTTACAGATATCAAACCGCAAGGTAAAGCGATCATGCAAGACAAAATTGTGCCTGCACATTCTATATACGGATTTATATCCAAAGGGGCAGAAGTAAAATTCATCCGAAATGAGGGCAATAGTTGGCTGGTAGAAAGTCGTTTGTCGGAAAATATCGATAGTTAATCCATAAGAAAAAAACAGCGAATCTTCGTAATAATTTTGAATAGTTATTTGAACTCTGTTAGCAAACAGGAATTAGAGAAATGGAGAAAAAGCGCGTTATCATTGACTATAGTGTGTTACCTAAGGACATCTTAGCAAAAATGGAAGAACTCTATCCCGATGGATTTGAGAACGATGTTATTCGATTTCCAAATGCAAAAGGAGAGTTTGTGTATGCTGTCAGAGTAGAAACCGACACTACTATTTATTTGGTCAAAGTAAACAAACAAATCCAAGAGATGATGGAAGAGTATGACGAAGAAGACTATGACAATGATGAAAAAGACGTAAGTACAACATTAGCCAAAAACAACATACCAAAAGGGGTCATACCCGATGAAGAATTGGAAGACGATGAGGAGGAAGATGACTATGACAACTCAGAAGATGTGGGCGATGATGAGGATGAAGATGACGATAATTAGTTAAATTTGTGCAATCCGTTACTGAGGGATATTTGCATCTCTTGAATAAATACTAAGCACCATGACACAATCAATTAAAACAGAAGCAGGTATTTTGGCTCTCGCCATCGTACTTTATGTTTCCATGTCTGTATTTCACATGAGTTCATTGTTGTATATTGCTTATGTGCTACTTGCCGGACTTTTCTTCTTTCCGGGCAAACTACTCCTAACCAAAGAAAAAATGAAAATCGACATGGTGCTATCATTCTTGTTGCTCTGTCATACGGTAACTTTCGTATTTGTTTTATCTGGTGAGTGGCAATGCAAGAGAATCCATGAAAATAACAGCTGGTATATACATGCTGCTGAACATTGTCTTTGTGGTATATTTCAGAATCAAAAGAGATGACAAGCATTTTGTGCTACACCTGTTAGCACAAATCTTGGTAGTATTCAGCTATCCCTGGGCTTAAACCGGCATAGATATATAACGTATATTTGCAAGCAGAATAATGCTTTTATGACAAAAGCACTCAAAATAGAATCATTGCTTTTTGTATTTGCTATTGTTTTTTATATAACGATAGCTGCCTTTAATCTAAGTTTCCTATTTTATCTGATTTATGTTTTATTAGCTTCATTGTATTTCTTTCCTGCCAAATTCCTTATCTTCAAAAACAAGATAACATTAGAGATATTATTGCCATCAATAGTTCTCTGCTTTACCCTTACACTTTCTTATGTACTTCATCTTGTAGGCAGAAACAATACTGCAACAATAGTTGCATTAATACTTGGCATTGCAAATATTGGCTATTTAGTATATTTCAGAACAAAACGAGATGACCTCTATTTTGTCCCTCATATACTTGCAAATTGCTTATTAGCAACAACCTATTTACCTTGAATATTATTCACTTTCATATTATTCAACATCACTAATCTTATTTTTGCTGTTATGAAAGAAACAAAGATGGTATTAAGAATTACAAGAGTATTATCTTGGCTTTCTCTTCTCCTCTTCACAGCATATCAAATAGTGTACTTATTCATTCCCATGCAGATCAAAATCAAATTAATTCAAATTCATATTTCCTATTATTTATTGGCACTTATGGTTGTTGGACTTGCTGCTTTTTATATTGGGACATCACACGCAAAAAGATTAAACACAAGCTTTGGGGTTACTGAGACGATTACAAAATGGCTCTACAAAATTAAATGGGTGATAGTTGTATGTACTTTCCTTGGTATCATCATAATACTGTATCAGAAATATACTTCATAAAAGGGGCTATTAGTAATGATTCAATATGTCTGATGCACGAGGGGCTACTTCCTTATTTGTCCATAAATCAATAAAATTCTGATTCTGAGGACACTTGCGCCCAAAATGAGGATTACTCTTAACAAAGCCACTACGTGTATCTTCTATTTTTGACTGAACATAAATATAAGATACGCTGAGTTTGAATCCAAAAGATATACTCTACCAATATTGGGGTTACGACAGTTTCAGACCTCAACAAGAAGAAATTATCCGTTCTGTCCTAACAGGGATAGACACACTGGCTTTGCTCCCTACCGGTGGTGGAAAATCTATCTGTTTTCAGGTGCCGGCATTGTTGCAAGACAAACTTTGTCTTGTAATCTCCCCCTTGATAGCCCTGATGAAAGACCAAGTAGAAAACTTGCAATCCAGAGGTATCAAGGCGCAGACACTCTTTTCAGGCCAATCACTCAAGGAGCAAAATGCAATTTTAGAACAAGCTGTCAACCAACAATTAACCTTTCTTTATATCTCACCCGAACGCCTATCCTCAGAAGATTTTAGAGGCTGGCTTCGCAATATGGATTTGAGCCTACTTGTGGTGGACGAAGCCCATTGTATCAACCAATGGGGCTACGATTTCAGACCCGAATATTTACAAATTGGCGAGATTAGAGAACAATTTCCGGAAGTGCCTGTTTTGGCGCTTACTGCTTCCGCCACTCCGGCAGCGATAAAGGATATCATCAAATCACTAAAATTCAGACAGGGTGAAGTTGTTTATAGAAGAAGTTTTATCAGAGAAAATCTGGTTTATTTGGTTAGAAAAATTGAAAACAAGAATTACAAAATTCTTGAAATATGTAACAAAATAGCAGGCACGGGAATCATATATACACGCAATAGGCGCAGGACAGAAGAACTTGCTCTATATCTCAAACAGAACCAAATCAGTTGCGATTTTTATCATGCCGGTCTCAGCACCGAAGAACGCAGCCAAAGACAAGAAGACTGGATTAAGAATAAAACACGCATCATTGTTTGTACAAACGCATTTGGTATGGGCATAGACAAACCGGATGTACGATTTGTTATACACTACGAACCACCGGACTGCATTGAATCGTACTATCAAGAAGCCGGCAGAGCAGGCAGGGATGGGCTTAAAGCCTATTGTATCCTATGTTATTTTGATTCGGATACAGAAGATGAAAAAAAGAAAATAACCGAACAATTCCCTGATGATAAAACACTCAATAAAACCTATCAGAATGTATGTAATTATCTAAAAATCATGGTAGGCAGCGGGCAAGGAATCCGCTATGATTTTGACATCAATGCACTGTGTCATGAATACCGTATCCCCATACGCAGTACGCACTTTGCGATTAGTTTATTGCAAAAATTGGAATATCTGGAAATCAAAGAAAATGGCATCATTACTAGTACACTTAAGATATTACTTTCCCCTCAGGAACTCTATAAACTACAAGTAGCAAACGAAGAGTACAACCGTCTATTTTTGGCTCTATTACGCACAGACGGTGGATACTTCGACTTTCACACTCCGGTTAATGAACTGAAAATTGCACTGTTGCTCAACATTACGCCCCATAAGGTATCTGAACTACTGCTCGCTCTGCATCAAGAGGAATATATTGATTATCAAGCTAAGACAGCCACACCACAACTTAGCTTGCTTGCGCCAAGATTTGATAAGATAAATCCTGATCGCAAGTTTATCAATAAACTTCAGACAAAGGCTATAGATAGATTTGAAAGTATGAATTCCTATATTCATAACGAAAAAATCTGTCGCAATCTCTTTATTGCCAAATACTTTGGAGAAAATATTAAATACAAATGTGGCAAATGCGATGTCTGCATAGAGAATACAAGACAACCCCTGAGCGAACAACAATTTGAACACTATCGAGTGTATATCAAGGAAAAACTCACACTGGAAAAACAAAACTTTCAGAGTCTTAGACAAGGGATAAAAGACTCCGAGTTACGTGAATTTATGACTGCATATAACTGGATGTTGAGCAATAATTGGATTGACATAAACAAGAAAGGATTATTGGAATGGAAAAACAGAAGAAGATAATATTCACTGTTACCAATGATCTAAGCTATGATCAAAGAATGCATAAAATATGCACTTCCTTGACAGACGCAGGATATAGCGTATTATTGGTAGGCAGAAAACTATCCCATTCAAAGCCTTTACCCTCACTCCCATTTGAACACCAAAGGCTTAAATGTATATTCAATAAAGGTTTTCTATTTTATTTAGAATACAATATCCGTTTGAGTTTCTTTTTGTTATTCCACCCCTTTGACATAGTATCATCCGTTGATTTAGACACAATTTCTTCATGTGCTATCATAGCGAAAATAAAAAGGAAAAAACTTGTTTTTGATGCACATGAGTATTTTACACAAGTTCCGGAAGTAATTGCAAGAAAAAGGGTTCAAAAGATATGGGCATGGATAGAGAAAACATTTGTCCCTATGTCTGACCTATGCTATACAGTAGGCGAGAAACTTGCAGAGAATTTTTCGTCACGCCTGCATTGTAAATTTCATGTAATCAAAAATGTCCCTGAATTAGCCCCGGAAACATTACAAGCTGAATTATCGATTCCGGAGAAGAAATTTATCCTATATCAAGGTGCACTAAACCAATCACGGGGTATCGAAAACATGATTTTAGCCATGCAACAATTAGACATTGCATTTCACATTGTTGGCGAAGGTGATTTGAGTGATACTTTAAGAAAACTTGTAATAGATAATCATTTGGAAGACAAAGTGTTATTCTTTGGATATATGCCTCCGTCAGATTTAAGAGAATATTCTCGCAAAGCCTATTTGGGGCTGAATGTATCCGAAAATAAGGGACTTAGCTATTTCTATTCGCTCAATAATAAATTCTTTGACTACGTGCATGCCCTTCTACCGTCTCTACTCAACAAATTCCCCGAATATGAACAGCTTAATTCAGAATGTGAAGTTGGAATATATACTGAATCAAGCGTTGACAACTTGGTTGCTAACATACGCTCTATTCTTGACAATAATCAATTTTATTTAACACTAAAATCCAATTGCCAAAAAGCTGCAATGCTTTGGAATTGGGAAAACGAAAAAAAAAAACTAATCCAATTATATGATAACCTTTGAAGACCACTATGTTCATATTGTGAGTTTTGACGTACCCTATCCCGCAGATTATGGCGGAGTAATGGATGTATTTCACAAGATTCGAACCCTATCAGATTGCAATATGAAGATAATACTTCATTGCTTCCAATACGGGCGTGCACAACAAAGCGAACTAAATAAATATTGCGAAAAAGTATATTATTACCCTCGCAAACGTATATTCAATCCTATGAGAGGCACATTACCCTATATTGTAACCTCCAGAGAAAACACAGAACTATTAGACAATCTATGTAAAGATAATTACCCCATTATTTTTGAAGGAATCCATACCACGTTCTATCTCAATCATCCTGATTTAAAAGACAGATTAAAAATTATTCGCAATCACAATATTGAACACGAATATTATTCAAATCTTGCTGAGGTGGAAAAAAATTACTTCAAAAAGAAATTCTTTAGGAAAGAGGCCGTACGTCTAAAAAATTACGAAGTCAATCTCATCAATGCAAATTATGTATTAGCAATCTCGCAACAGGACACAAGCTATCTGAAAAGTAAAGGAATAAATGCCCGGTGGGTATCTGCATTTCATCCTAATGATTTTGTTGATATTAAATCCGGAATAGGTGCTTTCATTTTTTATCACGGCAATTTGGGTGTTCCGGAGAATAATCATGCTGCATTATATTTAGTCAAAGAAGTTTTCAAACTCATTAATCTGCCTGTAATCATTGCCGGAAGCAATCCTTCATCTGAATTAAGGAAATCTATCCGTAGATTATCTCATGTAACATTGAAAGATAATCTAAGTAATGAAGAAATAATGGAGCATATCAAAGATGCACAAATAAATGTTTTGGTTACGTTTCAAGCCACAGGAATCAAGCTTAAGCTCTTGAATTCACTTTTCATAGGGCGACATGTTGTGGTAAATAATCCAATGGTTGAAAACACCGGCACAGAATCTTTATGTCATATTGCCAATAATCCTTTTGAATTAGCTGAGATAATTTTTAATCTTTGGGAGAAACCGTTTAGTGAAGGAGAGAAAAAGGAGAGAAAACTACTCTTGGAAAACAAGTTCAGTAATGCAGCTAGTGCAGAAAAAATTCTTGATTTACTGCGAAGAGATGAGAAAGTCAGAGTGTAGTTATATTCCTAAAGGAGAAATTAAGTAATACAAGTTAATGACTTGTTAGAACGCTCACATACTAATATTACTACAACAATTAACTATCTACAGTTATGATACTGCAAGATATTTTTAGAACTCCCAACAGTGTCCTTTCTTAAATCTAAAGCCACCACGTCCCTTAGAGCCGGAACCAAACCCTAAATCCATTACGCTTCTAAGAGGGTAATCAAATTTAACAAGGATAAAAAAGAAATTATCCATATCCTTAGGGTCGCCTCTAATTGCGCCCGGAGCTTCGAATCCAGGTATAGTGCTCTTTGTGTTATTAACCCATTCAACAGCTTGTGCTCCACTAGAGTTAAATAATTTATTTCTATCCGGGAAAACCGTGCTAACATCATCAATAAAATCAGTAAAGTTAGCTCTTGAGTTAATTTCAAAACCCAGATATCCGTCTCCCACTCTAAATCTATAACCTAAGCCAAATGGCACATTCACAGATGTGTTTTTATAGGGTTTGAGGTCATCTCTATAATTTTGTCCCTCAGTACCGAGGGGGCGAAGTTTGAGCACTTCACCATTCAATCTTCCTTTGGGTTCAAAGTAAAAATATCCAATTCCTCCATATATGTAAAAACTACCGGATTTGTCATAGCGGCTTCTTCCATTATGACCAAAATGCAACTCAAAGACTGCACTTCCTTCTACAATGGGGCTAAAAAAATTAGCGTTTCTGCCTTGTCTTTCGATATTGTCAGTGTACTTGTCATCTCCTGCCACTCTAGCGTATGCAATATTGGTTCTAAACGCAACTTTATCTCCCAAAAAAACTCTAAACCCTCCAAGTAAAGAATATCTTGTAGTAATTAAGTTTAAATCCGATATGTCATTCGTACCTCTTAAGGGTTTCCCACCCAAATCACCCAAAAAGTGACTTGTGCCTGCAGCCGCAACAATTTCAAATTGAGCAAAGGAATTTTGTGTACAGAATAGGGTACACAAAAGGGTAGTGCTAAAAAATATAAAACTACGAAATCTATTTCTCATTCTATTTTGTTTTGTCATTATTGACAATCAACTAAATTACAATTAGCCAGTTGCAAAAGTAGTTTGTAAAATTATAAAACAAAAATAATAATACCATTTTACTTAAAAAACTGACGAGCATGTCTATTACACAAGCATTTCCATTATTCACATTATATGAACACCTAATAAACATGCCTATATTTTACAAGATATTAAGAACGAACAAACAATAAAATATATTTTATGCCTGCCCTGTCATACCACCAAAATTTATAGGAAATCCTGGAGGATTGTTGTTACTTTCTACTTCACCAAAGTTATCTTCAAATCGTTTCATATTGTCTGTCAAAGCTCCCAACAACCTTTTTGCATGTTGTGGTGTTAGAATAATTCTGGACTTCACTTTGCCTTTAGGAATCCCGGGCAGAATTTTCACAAAATCAATAACGAATTCCGAATTTGAATGTGTAATAATAGCCAGATTTGAATAAATGCCCTCTGCTACTTCTTCTGAAAGCTCAATATCAAGTTGATTTTGAGCGTTGTTATTTTCCTTTTTTTCCATATTTATGAGTAATTTTATTTAGACAAAGAAACCCACCTTTGAGGTGGGTTTCAAAAAATCAATTTATTATTGAGATATTAGTGTGAAGCAGATGACACTGTTTCTTCCCTATCATGACTATCTGTACTATATGAGTCATTTTTAGAAGCTAACAACATTTCATATTCTTCTTTTGAACCAACCACAATATCATCATATTCTCTTAATCCTGTTCCGGCAGGTATGAGATGCCCTACTATTACGTTCTCTTTCAATCCTCGTAAGTCATCAACTTTACCAGAAATAGAAGCTTCATTTAACACTTTCGTTGTTTCTTGGAACGATGCAGCAGACAAGAAGCTTTGAGTTCCCAACGATGCTTTAGTAATACCTTGAAGTAAAGGTGTCATGGTTGCTGCTACAGCATCTCTTACCTCTATTTGCTTCATATCCTGTCTCTTCAATTTCGAGTTTTCTTCACGTAATTCTCTCAATGAAACGACCTGACCTGGTTTCATAGTAGTTGAATCACCTGCATCTAATACAACTTTCTTATCAAAAATTGCATCGTTTTCTTGATTAAACTCCCACTTTTCAACCGATTCACCTTCCAATAAGATAGTGTCTCCGGACTCAACAATTTCAACCTTTTGCATCATTTGGCGAATAATAATTTCAATGTGTTTATTATTGATTTTTACACCTTGTAATCTATACACTTCTTGGATTCCATTGAGAATATATTCCTGAACCGCAGTAGGACCCTGAACTCTCAGAATATCTTGAGGTGTAATTGCGCCATCTGAAAGAGGATTACCTGCTTTTATAAAATCACCATCTTGTACATAAATATGTTTAGACAAAGGTACTAAGTAGCGTTTTACATCACCTTCTCTGGACTCGACTACAATCTCTCTATTGCTTCGTTTGATACCACCATAGGTAACAACACCATCAATTTCTGACACAACAGCGGGATTAGAAGGGTTTCTTGCTTCAAACAACTCAGTGATACGAGGCAAACCTCCGGTAATATCGCTTGTTTTGCTGCCACTTCTTGGGATTTTAGCAATAATATCTCCTGCTTTAATCTTCTGACCATCCTCAACAGACAACCTCGCACCAACCGGAACGTTAATTTCCTTTAATAGATTGCCTTTCTTATCGTTGATACGAATAATTGGAATAATTGTTTTGTCCTTACTGTCAACAATTACCTTTTCTTTAAATCCTGTTTGATCGTCCACTTCTTCTTTGAAAGAAACCCCGGACTCAAGACCAAAGAACTCAACAAGTCCATCCAAGTCAGACAAAATGATGGCATTGTATGGGTCCCAAGAGCATATCAAATCGTTTTTAGAGACTTTTTGATTGTTTTTAATAAACAAAGTTGAACTATAGGGGATATGATATGTTGTAATCAAAGCATTTGATTTAGGGTCATGGATTCTGATGTCACCCGAACGACTAATCACAATTTCAACGGTTTCGGACTTACCTGTTTCATCTTCAACCCTTTCAGTTTTAATTGTTTTAATTTCATCAAATAAAGCAATCCCTTCATATTTAGTTTTGATTTCGGATTCTGCTGCAATATTGGATGCAGTACCTCCCACGTGGAAAGTTCTCAATGTAAGCTGAGTACCCGGTTCTCCGATAGATTGAGCGGCAATTACACCGACAGCTTCTCCTTTTTGAACCATTCTATTGGTTGCCAAATTACGCCCATAACATTTTGCACAAACTCCGGAATGAGATTCGCATGTCATTACTGACCTTATCTCAACCTCTTCAATATTGGCTTCTGTAATTTTCTTGGCAGCATTTTCATCAATTTCTTCACCGGCAGCAATAATAAGTTTATTAGTTTTCGGATTATAAATATCGTGTAATCCTGTTCTACCTAAAATTCTTTCTGATAAAGATTCAATAACTTCATCATTATCTTTAAGCGCAACCATGGTTATTCCACGTAGAGTTCCACAATCACTTTCTGTGATAATAACATCTTGTGCAACATCATGCAAACGTCTTGTCAAATAACCTGCATCAGCTGTTTTAAGTGCGGTATCTGCCAAACCTTTACGTGCTCCGTGCGTTGAGATGAAGTATTCCAATACGGAAAGTCCTTCTTTAAAATTTGCAAGAATTGGGTTTTCGATAATCTCTCCTCCGCCACCACCAACGTGTTTGCGAGGCTTTGCCATCAATCCTCTCATTCCACCCAGCTGTCTAATTTGTTCTTTTGAACCTCTGGCACCTGAGTCAAGCATCATATAAATAGGGTTAAATCCTTGTCTGTCCTCACTTAATTGTTTCAATAAGATATCAGACACCTTTGAATTTACTTTAGTCCAAATATCGATAACCTGATTATAACGCTCATTATTAGTAATAAATCCATTTGCGTAGTTCATGGTTACTTCCTCTACTTGTTGACGCGCTTCCTCAACAAGAGTCTTTTTCAAATCCGGAATTTTAACATCTGAAATACTAAAAGATAGACCACCTCTAAATGCATAATAGAATCCCATATCTTTGATATTATCTAGAAAATCAGCAGTAACTTTGATACCGCATGTTTGCACCATTTCTCCAATAATATTTCTTAAGGATTTCTTGGTCAGTGTTTGGTTAATGAAACCCATCTCCTTTGGTACAACTTGGTTGAAAAGTACACGTCCAATGGTAGTTTCAATATACTTATTTTCAAAAACATCGTTTTCCTTCACATTTGCTTTGATTTTAATCCAAGCGTTTAGGTCTGCACGTTTTTCATTAAAAGCGATGATTACTTCTTCAGGTGAATAAAAAGTCAATCCTTCACCTTTAACGGGTGAACCGGCAATTGATTTTTTACCTTTAGAAATATAATAAAGTCCCAGAATCATATCTTGAGAAGGTACAGCGATTGGCGCACCATTGGCCGGATTTAAGATATTATTAGGAGCTAACATTAGCATTTGTGCTTCTAAAATAGCAGCATTACCTAGTGGGACATGGACAGCCATTTGGTCACCGTCAAAGTCAGCGTTATATCCTGTACACGTTAACGGGTGAAGTTGAATTGCCTTTCCTTCCACAAGTTTAGGTTGGAAAGCCTGAATTCCCAATCTATGCAGTGTAGGAGCACGGTTAAGCAATACAGGATGACCTTTCAATATGTTTTCAAGAATCTCCCATATAACCGATTCTTTTCTATCCACAATCTTCTTTGCAGATTTAACTGTTTTAACAATACCTCTTTCAATGAGTTTGCGAATAATAAAAGGCTTAAACAACTCCGCAGCCATACCTTTAGGAATACCACATTCATTGAGTTTGAGTTTAGGTCCAACCACAATAACAGAACGACCTGAATAGTCAACCCTCTTACCCAAAAGATTTTGTCTGAAACGACCTTGTTTTCCTTTAAGCATATCACTCAAGGACTTAAGTGGTCTGTTTCCGGCAGTTTTCACAGCATTAGCTCTTCTTGTATTATCAAGCAAAGAGTCAACTGCTTCTTGCAACATCCTCTTTTCATTTCGTAAGATTACATCAGGAGCTTTGATATCTACAAGACGTTTTAACCTATTATTTCTAATAATTACTCTTCTGTAAAGGTCATTCAAGTCAGAAGTAGCAAATCTTCCACCTTCCAAAGGAACCAAAGGTCTCAGCTCTGGAGGAATAACAGGAAGATTGCGTAAAATCATCCATTCAGGTTCATTCTCACCTGTTTTTTGAGATGCTCTGAACGATTCGATTACTTTCAATCTTTTAAGTGCTTCGGTTTTTCTTTGCTGACTGGTTTCATTGGCAGCCTGATGTCTTAATTCATAAGAAAGTTCATCTAACTTAAGTCCTTTCAATAATTCCTCAAGTGCTTCAGCTCCCATTTTTGCAATAAACTTATTAGGGTCTGAATCGTCAAGATACTGGTTTTCTTTAGGAAGAGCTTCAATGATATCATTGTATTCCTCTTCAGTAAGGAAATCTAACTTATTGATATCTTCTTTGATACCGGGTTGGATTACTACATATCTTTCATAGTAAACCAGCATATCTAATTTTTTAGAAGATAACCCTAATAAATAACCTATTTTGTTCGGTAGTGATTTGAAATACCAAATATGAGCAACGGGAACAATCAATTCGATATGTCCCATTCTTTCACGTCTTACTTTCTTTTCGGTAACTTCAACACCACATCTGTCACACACAATTCCTTTGTAGCGAATACGCTTGTATTTACCGCAATGACATTCATAGTCTTTAACGGGTCCGAAAATTTTCTCACAAAATAAACCACCCATCTCAGGCTTAAATGAGCGATAGTTTATGGTTTCCGGCTTAGTTACTTCACCAAATGATCTTTGTAGTATCATTTCGGGAGAAGCCAAACTGATTCTTATTTTACTAAAGTTAGCATTTAGTTTTGGTGTTTTTTTATTTGTTTGCATTGATTTCTTTTCTAATTAAATTTGGATAATTACTCAAATGACATCTCAAGTCCTAAGCCTCTTAACTCATGTAACAACACATTGAATGATTCAGGAATTCCATTCATCACAATAGGATCTCCTTTGACAATAGATTCGTAAGCTTTGGCTCTTCCCACAATGTCATCAGATTTGATGGTAAGAATTTCACGCAAGATGTTAGACGCCCCGAAAGCTTCAAGTGCCCAAACTTCCATCTCACCAAATCGCTGACCTCCAAACTGTGCTTTACCGCCCAGAGGTTGTTGTGTAATAAGTGAGTATGGTCCAATAGAACGCGCGTGCATTTTATCGTCAATCATGTGACCCAATTTGAGCATATATATTACGCCTACAGTCGTTTTTTGGTCAAACAATTCTCCGGTCAAACCGTTGTATAAGTTAACCGAACCATATTCCGGCAGTCCTGCTTTTTGGATATACTCTTGTACTTCTTCTTCTGAGGCACCGTCAAAAATCGGGGTAGCAAATTTTACGCCTAATTCAATACCTGCCCATCCTAAGATGGTTTCATAAATTTGTCCGAGATTCATCCTTGAAGGCACACCTAATGGATTAAGAACTATATCAACCGGTGTCCCGTCTTCCAAGAAAGGCATATCTTCTTCAGGAACAATTTTCGCAACAATACCTTTATTTCCGTGACGACCTGCCATTTTATCCCCTACTTTGAGTTTTCTTTTGGTAGCGACATAAACCTTAGCCATCTTCAGAATTCCGGTTGGGAGTTCATCTCCAACAGTAATTGCAAAATATTCTCTTCTGTATTCTGCATAGAATTCATTCTTGGCGTTTTTGTAGTTAACTAATATTTTTCTGACAAGGTCATTCTTTTCAGCATCAGTAGTCCAACCATCAAAGTTAACGGTATCATAGTCAATAGAAGCTAAGGCTTTTTGAGAAAACTTAGTTCCTTTAGGAATCACATATTCATTCAATGAACTCTTAATTCCTTGTGAGGTTTTACCATTCACTATTTTAAAGAGTTTTTGAATTAATTGTTCTCTGATTTTTGATACATTTCTTTCATAATCAGTTTCCAATTTCGTAATTCTGGTTTTCTCTTCAGTTTTGATACCTTTTGCTTTTTTAGAGCGTACAAAAAGCTGTTTGTTAATTACATAACCATTGGTTGAAGGTGGTGCTTTCAATGAAGCATCTTTTACATCACCAGCTTTGTCTCCAAAGATAGCTCTGAGCAATTTTTCTTCTGGGCTAGGTTCTGACTCTCCTTTGGGTGTGATTTTACCAATCAAAATATCTCCCTCTTTCACTTCTGCACCAATTCTGATTAAACCATTTTCATCAAGGTTTTTGGTGGCTTCTTCGCTCACATTAGGAATATCGTTGGTCAACTCTTCCTCGCCTCTTTTGGTATCTCTCACTTCTACTTCAAATTCAAACACATGAAGCGAAGTAAACCAGTCATCCTTAACCACTTTTTCTGAGATTACAATAGCATCCTCAAAATTGTATCCCTGCCATGGCATGAAAGCCACTTTAAGGTTTCTGCCCAAAGCAAGCTCTCCTCCATTGGTTGCATATCCTTCACACAAAACTTCACCTGCTTTTACCTTTTGTCCCTTTTTAACAATGGGGCGGAGGTTAATACAAGTATTTTGGTTGGTTCTTCTGAATTTGGTTATAGGATATGACACAACATTACCTGAGAAACTTGCTAATTCATCATCCTCAGAGAAGTTATATTTAATTCTAATGGTATTTCCATCCACGTATTCAACCACTCCATTGTGTTCTGCCACAACCAATGCTCTTGAATCATGTGCTACCTTACCTTCCAATCCAGTTCCTACAACAGGAGCTTGTGGTCTCATCAGAGGTACAGCTTGGCGTTGCATGTTAGAACCCATCAGTGCGCGGTTTGCATCATTATGTTCTAAAAATGGAATCAATGATGCTGCAATAGACACAATCTGATTGGGGGCAACATCCATACAATCAATTTTGTCCGGCTCTACAATTGGAAAATCACCCTCAAATCTAGCTTTAACAGCATTGGAAGCAAAGGTTCCATCTGCATTTAACTCTGCATTTGCTTGTGCAATGGTTTTGTTATCTTCGTCTTCTGCGCTGAGATAAATGACATTGCTTGATGCATCTACTTTTCCATCAACCACATTTCTGTATGGAGTTTCGATAAATCCCATACTATTAATTTTTGCGTAAACACACAAAGATGAAATCAATCCTATATTGGGTCCCTCGGGAGTTTCAATGGTGCAAAGACGACCATAATGTGTGTAATGAACGTCCCTAACCTCAAATCCTGCCCTCTCTCTTGACAATCCACCTGGTCCCAAAGCCGACAATCTGCGTTTATTGGTTAATTCAGCCAAGGGATTGGTTTGATCCATAAACTGAGAAAGTTGATTTGTTCCAAAGAAGGAATTAATAACCGAAGACAATGTTCTTGCATTAATCAAGTCAGTAGGTGTAAACACCTCATTGTCTCTAATATTCATTTTTTCGCGAATGGTTCTTGACATTCTTGCCAATCCCACTCCGAACTGTTGATACAACTGCTCACCAACGGTTCTGACCCTTCTGTTACTCAAGTGGTCAATATCATCCACATCTGCTCTGGAGTTACTCAATTCAATCAGATAGTTTATAATACTGATAATATCTTCTTTGGTCAAAACCTTGGTTTCCATCGGAATATCAAGATTTAATTTTCTATTAATTCTATATCTACCCACATCTCCCAAGTCATATCGCTTGTCAGAGAAGAAAAGACGCTCAATAATACCACGGGCAGTCTCTTCATCTGGCGGTTCTGTGTTTCTTAATTGTCTGTAAATATGTTCAACCGCTTCTTTACCTGAATTAGATGTATCTTTTTGAAGGGTATTGTAGATGATTGCATAATCATTCTTTAAATCGGTGTTTTTGTTTAGAATAATTGCTTTTGCTCCGGATTCAAGAATTTCGTTAATATGTGTATTTTCTAAAATTGTATCCCTTTCCAAAACAACCTCATTTCGTTCAATTGAAACAACCTCACCGGTATCTTCATCAACAAAATCTTCAATCCAGGTTCTTAAAACACGTGCGGCTAATTTTCTGCCAATATATTTTTTCAACCCTGTTTTTGTAACCTTCACTTCCTCAGCTAAGCCAAAGATATTCAGAATATCTTTATCAGACTCATAACCGATAGCCCTCAACAATGTAGTAACAGGGAATTTTTTCTTTCTATCAATATACGCAAACATGACGTTATTTACGTCTGTTGCAAATTCAATCCAAGAACCTTTAAAAGGAATGATTCTGGCTGAATATAATTTTGTACCATTAGTATGATACGATTGTCCAAAGAACACACCCGGTGAACGATGCAGTTGAGACACAATAACTCTTTCAGCACCATTAATAATAAAAGTTCCTTGTGGTGTCATATAAGGGATAGTACCCAAATACACATCCTGCACAATGGTTTCAAAATCTTCATGATCTTCGTCATTACAGAAGAGTTTCAATTTAGCTTTCAAAGGCACTGCATAAGTTAGCCCTCTATCAATGCACTCGAATATTGAATATCTTGGCGGATCCACGAAGTAATCCAAAAACTCAAGAGTGAAAATATTTCTTGTATCACTAATTGGAAAGTTCTCAACAAATACTTTGTACAAGCCTTCGTTGGTTTTTTTATCAGATTGAGTATCAAGCTGAAAAAACTCTTTAAAAGATTTTAATTGGATTTCAAGAAAATCAGGGTAGTCAATAACCCTTTCTGTCTTAGAGAAATTTATTCTCTTATTGGTTTCTAGTATAGTTGCCAAGTTGTATTAATTTTAATTATTAATTAGTAAAATGCACAAAGCAGCCCCCTTTTAAGAGGGCTACTTAGATAAGTCTTTAATGGTAAAGTAGTAACTACTACTTAATTTCAACCTCTGCACCGGCTTCTTCTAATTTTGCCTTAAGTGCATCAGCTTCTTCTTTAGAAACCTTTTCCTTAACAGGTTTTGGAGCTGCATCTACTAAATCTTTAGCTTCTTTCAAGCCAAGTCCGGTTAAGTCTTTAACAACTTTAACTACACCTAATTTAGCAGCGCCTGCTGATTTAAGGATAACATCGAATTCGGTTTTAGCTGCTGCTGCGTCTGCTGCTCCACCTGCTACTGCGGGTGCTGCTACTGCTACTGCTGCTGCTGCCGGCTCAATGCCATAGTCGCTTTTCAAAATATCGGACAATTCCTTTACTTCTTTTACTGTAAGGTTGACCAATTGTTCTGCAATTTGTTTTAAATCTGCCATGATTTTGATTTTTTGATTTTAATTAATTAATTTTCTTTGTTTGATAGTGTTTGTAAGATTCCGGTAATGTTCTGACTGCTGGAGTTGATTGCAGATAGAACATTCATAACGGGAGATTGTAGGAGTGAAATGATGTCAGCCAACATATCTTCTTTAGACTTCAATGATGCTAACGCACTTAATTGGTTGTCACCAATATAGATTGCGGAATCAATAAATGCACCTTTGAGTTTTGGAGTTTCTTTTGCGCCTCTGAAGCCTTTGATAGCAACAGCCGGTGCTTTAAGGTTTACACTCACCATAATGGCTGATGAACCTTTTAAAGTGTCTGGAAGCTCTCCAAAATCCTTGGATGAATTTTTCATTGCGAGTTTAATCAGAGTATTTTTGGCCACTCTCATTGTTACTCCATTTTTAAACAATTCCCTTCTTAAACTGTTTGTGTCTGCAGCAGTCATGCCGGTTGCGTCTGTGATGTAAACAAACGAGTTGTTTTCAAAGATTTCCTGCAATTCTGCAACAATCACATTTTTTTCTGTCTTTTTCATCTCTTATATTCCTGGAATTGATTTAACATCCACATTTACCCCCGGGCTCATAGTACTGGAAAGGTAAATGCTTTTAAAATAGATCCCCTTTGCAGAAGATGGCTTAAGCTTTTGTAAAGTTTGGATTAACTCGGCTGTATTCTCTGACAATTTGTTAGCATCAAAAGACACTTTACCAACGGAAGCATGAATAATACCGGATTTATCAACTTTGAAGTCAATTTTACCTGCTTTTACCTCTCCTACTGCCTTGCCAATGTCAGTTGTAACAGTTCCTGACTTTGGATTTGGCATTAAGTTTCTGGGACCTAATATCTTACCAAGTCTTCCCAACTTGGCCATTACAGCGGGCATAGTGATAATAATATCAATATCTAGCCAGCCGTTTTGAATCTTTTCTATATAATCATCTAAACCCACATGGTCAGCACCTGCATCTTTTGCTTCTTGTTCTTTATCAGGTGTACAAAGAACCAAAACTCGTACGGTTTTGCCAGTTCCATGCGGAAGTGTTGCAACACCTCTCACCATTTGGTTACTCTGGCGAGGATCAACACCAAGTCTTACATCAACATCAACTGAGGCATCAAACTTTGTGGTCGTTATATTTTTAACAACCTGTGTAGCTTCTGCTAAGGAATAAGACTTTCCTTGCTCATATTTTGCTAATGCTGCTTTTCTATTTTTAGTTAGTTTCATCTCTTCGTTGTTTATAAATTATGCCCAGGGAGCTTGTCCTTTAACTTCAATACCCATACTTCTTGCTGTTCCGGCAACCATACGCATAGCGGACTCTACTTCGAAACAATTCAAATCCGGCATTTTTGCTTCTGCAATCTGACGTACTTGTTCCCATGAAACTTCAGCTACTTTTTTTCTGTTAGGCTCAGCAGAACCGCCTTTTACTTTTGTAACTTCAAGTAATTGAGCTACTACAGGTGGGGTTTTGATGATAAAATCAAAAGATTTATCTGAATACAATGTGAGTACCACAGGTAATACTTTACCCATTTTATCTTGAGTTCTAGCATTGAATTGCTTACAAAACTCCATAATATTTACTCCTTTAGAACCTAATGCCGGACCAATAGGTGGAGCAGGATTGGCTTGTCCTCCTTTTACTTGTAATTTTAAATATCCGGTTATTTCCTTTGCCATATCTGGTTTTTTACAAAATATTAATTATTCTTTTTCAACTTGTCCATAGTTAAGCTCTAAGGGGGTTTTTCTTCCAAAAATCTTAACCATTACTTTTAATTTTTTCTTTTCTTCGTTTGCTTCTTCTATCACTCCACTAAATCCGCTAAACGGACCATCAATCACTTTAACATGTTCTCCCACTATAAATGGTTCAACTCTTTCCTCACTGTTCTCGGATATTTCATCAACATTACCTAAGATTCTGTTTACTTCACCTTGTCTGAGAGGAACCGGTAAATCATTTGCACCCAAAAAACCTACGACACCATTCACTGATTTAATAGTCGGAGCAACTTCTCCCATTAAGTTTGCGTGTATAAGAATATATCCAGGAAAAAAGCTTCTATCCTTGGCGATTTTCTTGCCATTTTTAATTTGATAAACCTTCTCCATAGGAATCAAAATTTGCTGAACATACTTGCTTAACTTAGCATGTTCCAATTCAGATTCAATATACTTAGCAATCTTTTTTTCTTGACCGCTAATTGCTCTTACTACATACCAGCTAAATTCTTCTGTCATAATTTTTGAATTCATTAATGTTTAGCCAAAAATTCCATATATAAACTGAAGAATAAAACCAAGAACAATATCTGCCAGATATACGAGCGCAGCTATAATAATAGAAGCAACAAGTACAATCATGGAAGCCTGTCTAAGTTCGTCCCATGTAGGCCAAGTTACTTTATTGAGCAACTCGTCAACAATCAGATTCCAATAATTCTTTATTCTCTCTAACATGTCCTTTTATATCTTGCACGGGTGCCTGGATTCGAACCAAGATCAACGGTTTTGGAGACCGCGATTCTACCATTGAACTACACCCGTTTTGTGCCTTAAATAATGATTTAAACCTTATTCGATAATGTCAGTTACCTGACCGGCACCGATAGTTCTACCACCTTCACGAATTGCAAATCTCAAACCTTTTTCCATTGCAATCGGAGCGATAAGATCTACAGTGATGGTAACATTATCACCCGGCATAACCATTTCAGTTCCATCAGGAAGTTTTACTTCACCTGTAACGTCAGTAGTTCTGAAATAGAATTGAGGTCTGTATTTATTAAAGAAAGGAGTGTGACGACCACCTTCTTCTTTTGTCAATACATAAATCTCAGCTTTGAACTTGTGGTGAGGTGTAACAGAACCTGGTTTACAAATAACCATTCCTCTTTTAATATCAGTTTTTTCAATACCTCTAAGAAGAATACCTGCGTTGTCACCTGCTTCACCTCTGTCAAGAAGTTTTCTAAACATTTCAACTCCGGTACAAGTTGAAGAAAGTTTCTCAGTACCCATTCCAATGATATCCACTGCATCACCTACGTTGATAACACCTCTTTCAATTCTTCCTGTTGCAACAGTTCCACGACCTGTGATTGAAAAAATGTCTTCAATCGGCATAAGGAAAGGTTGGTCAACAAGACGAGCAGGAATAGGAATCCACTCATCTACTGCTTTCATTAGGTCAAGGATAGATTGAGACCATTTTGGGTCACCATTCAATCCACCCAAAGCAGAACCTCTGATAATAGGAGTGTTGTCACCATCAAAACTATAGAAATTTAACAAATCGCGAATTTCCATTTCTACTAAATCTAACAATTCTGGATCATCCACCATATCGCATTTGTTCATAAATACAACCAATTTAGGAACACCTACCTGACGAGCAAGAAGGATGTGTTCACGAGTTTGAGGCATTGGTCCGTCAGTAGCAGCTACCACAAGGATAGCACCGTCCATCTGAGCCGCACCTGTAACCATGTTCTTTACATAGTCAGCGTGACCCGGACAGTCAACGTGAGCGTAGTGACGTGTTTGGGTTTGATATTCAACGTGTGAAGTGTTAATAGTAATACCTCTTTCTTTTTCTTCCGGTGCATTATCAATAGAGTCGTAAGAACGTGCTTCAGAGAATCCTGCATTAGCCAGAACTGTAGTAATTGCCGCGGTCAAAGTAGTTTTACCGTGGTCAACGTGTCCAATAGTACCGATGTTTACGTGTGCTTTGGAGCGGTCAAATTTTTCTTTTGCCATGATGTTATTTTTAGTTTATTATAATTTAAAAATCAATTTTGCTTTTTTAAAACTAAACAATTACGGTCTTCTTTTTCACATCTAATTCCACCTTGCTTTGCTATCACCTTAAGGTATGAGCCGTTGGTGAGAATTGAACTCACGACCTCTTCCTTACCAAGGAAGTGCTCTACCACTGAGCTACAACGGCTTACGTGGTGGTTTAAGCGAGCGGGAGACGAGGCTCGAACCCGCGACCTACAGCTTGGAAGGCTGTCGCTCTACCAACTGAGCTACTCCCGCTTTTTTCCGCATCTTGTTTAGAAAGAACGTTACTGTTTAATATTTGGTGGGAAGAGCAGGATTCGAACCTGCGAAGACATAAGTCAACAGATTTACAGTCTGTCCTCGTTGGCCACTTGAGTATCTTCCCGCTTTTCTACTTACTATATTGAGCCACTTGTCGGGATCGAACCAACGACCTACTGATTACAAATCAGTTGCTCTACCAGCTGAGCTAAAGTGGCTTAATATTTATATCAAAAAACAGTCCTTTCTTTAAAGGGTTTTATGCCTTTTCAGAAAGGACTGCAAAAGTAGATTCTTTTTTTAATTGTGCAAAAAAAACTGTGAATTATTTTTTAGGCTTGTTTTGCCTTGTATTTCTGCACTTGTGTGCGAAGCTTTTCTTCCACTTTATCAACAGCAGATTCAAAACTTTGACTCACTTCGGATACAAAGAGGGTTTGGTTCGACACATTCGCTTTGACCTCTATTGACTTATTTTCTTTACTGTCCGTATTGATGACCTTGAGATACACAATCATATTGACGATTCCGTCATAATAGGTACCCATTTTGCTAAGTTTTTTTGAAATGTAAGCAAGTAATTTTTGATCTGCTTTGAAGTTTACATACTGAAAATCGATTGTCATAACGTTAATTTTTAGGTGATTGATTGAATAATAAAGCGGTTATCTTCTGCTTTTGTCTGCTACGAAAATAATACCATTTTTTTTGATTTCCAAATCAAATCATAGACATATTTACTCATTCTTATAAAGAGGATGTGTCAATCGATGAATGTTTTTTAGCCGCTCCATACTGTTATGTGTATATATTTGAGTTGCCGATAAATTGGCATGTCCTAATAATTCTTTGATAGCATTCAAATCTGCACCTTCATCAAGTAAATGCGTAGCAAAGGTGTGTCTCAACACATGTGGACTTCTGTGCTCTTGTGTGGATACCTCTTTTATCATATCGGTAATGACATTATAAAGCCACCTGTGATAGATTTTCTTCCCATTTTCAAAAACAAAAAATAAATCCTGGATGGGTACATGCTCACGCATTGGTATATAATATTCTTGCAAAACAACTGCGAGTTCTTCGGTCATCGGAATGATTCGCTCTTTGTTGCCTTTCCCCAACACTTTGATTTGTTTTTGTGAGAAATCAAGATTCGCATATTTCAAATTGAGCAACTCCGCAGCTCGAACTCCGGTATGATATATAAAAAACAAAGTGGTACTTGCCAAAACTCGTCTATAATCACCCGATTTCAGTTCTTGTTCAAAACCTTGTTCCAACAAATTAAACAGTTTTTGTTTTTCCACAACAACCGGTAACCTCTTTGGCTTTTTGAGTGATTTAAGATTGACTGCGGGGTTGCGTGCTGACAAGTCATTTTTGACCATAAATTTATAAAAACTTCGACAAACTGTCAGTTTTCTATTAATACTACTCGGGACAAAATTTTTATGATTTAATGTTGCCAACCATGTTCTCAATATTGGATGACTAACTTGTTCTACACGAGTTATGTCATATTCTGTATGTAAAAATTCGCTTAATTGATGAAGGTCGTTGCGATAGGAAATAAGTGTGTGAGCAGAATACCTTTTCTCCTGTTTCAGATACCTGAAAAATATATCCAACGCCTTACTAAACTCCATGAAACAAAAGAAGCGTTTATCTTCCTGACAGGTAACGAAAGTTGTAAACGCTGTATTGCCTTGTCTTGTAAATAGTGGACAATTGGGAGTTGGTAAATATCTCAAATAGTAATCCTACTTTTTTTCTATTGCGATTGCTCCATCATTTGAAATCCAATCATATTCCTTTTCCATTGAAGCTCCGTCATAAAAAAGAATATTGTATTTTCCATTAATACCAAAACCGTTTTCGATTTTGATTTTACCAATATTCCTGCACGCAAACTCACTTTACCAACTCTCTTGCCAAAAACTTTGCTGTGTAACCAACATTCGCCTTCACAATCTCTTGCGGAGTACCCGTACATAATACTTCTCCCCCTTTATGCCCCCCTTCGGGACCCATATCAATAATATAGTCTGCTACTTTGATTACATCTAAATTGTGTTCAATTACTACAACCGTATTCCCTTTATCTACAAGTTTATTTAACACATCTAATAGCATTCTTACATCTTCAAAATGCAAGCCTGTTGTAGGTTCGTCTAATATATAAAAGGTGGAACCGGTATCTTTTTTTGATAACTCTTCCGACAACTTCACTCTTTGCGCTTCGCCTCCGGACAAAGTTGTAGAAGATTGACCGAGTTTTACATAACCTAAGCCCACGTCTTTGAGTACTGTGAGTTTGCGCTGTATTAATGGAATATTTTCAAAAAAAGGTTCTGCATCGGCTATACTCATGTTGAGCACATCTGATATGGATTTGCCTTTATAGCGAACTTCCAATGTTTCTCTGTTATAACGCTTGCCGTTGCATGTAGAGCAAAGCACTTCCACATCCGGCAAGAAGTTCATTTCAATGACTTTGTGCCCGCCTCCTCTACATTCTTCACATCTGCCTCCTTTGACATTGAAAGAGAATCTACCGGGTTTGTAACCTCTGATTTTAGCTTCAGGCATTTCGGCAAAGAGGTTTCGGATTTCAGTAAACAGTCCGGTATAAGTTGCGGGATTTGAACGCGGAGTCCTGCCAATAGGGTCTTGGTCTATGCGTATCACTTTATCAATGTCATTTTCTCCTTTTGCTGATTTGTATGGAAGCGGTTTTTTTCTGCTGCCATATTTAGCTTTTGCCAAAATAGGATAGAGTGTTTCATTCACCAGTGAGGATTTTCCACTACCTGAAACACCTGTTACACAAATAAATACTCCTAATGGGAAATCAACATCAACTTGTTTAAGATTATGCCCTGAACATCCTTTGAGCTTAATCCATTTGCCTGACAATTTTCTATGCCTCTTGGGCGTTTCGATCTGTTTTCGACCACTTAAATAATCTGCCGTAATTGAATTTTGTTTTGCAAAATCAAGTGGACTACCCGCTGCCACGACATGTCCGCCTTGTATGCCTGCTTTGGGTCCAATATCCACAATATAATCAGCCTCACTAATCATTTCAGCATCATGTTCCACTACAATCACAGAATTGCCAACATCTCGCAAGTCTTTAAGCGATTGAATAAGTTTCATGTTATCTCTCGGATGCAATCCTATGCTCGGTTCGTCAAGGATATATAGGACATTGACAAGTTTTGACCCTATCTGTGTAGCAAGCCTGATTCGCTGTGCCTCTCCTCCGCTCAGTGTAGATGCCGGACTATTCAATGTCAAATAGTCCAAGCCTACTCCCATCAAAAAACTCATGCGTTCTCTGATTTCTTTGAGTATTTCGGTAGCAATTTCTTTTTGTCTTTCATTCAATTTGGCATCAACCTTTTTCATCCAATCATTCAGTTCTCCAATGGTCATTTCGGCTAATTCAGCAATATTTTTATCTGCTATTTTATACCATAAAGCCTCTTCTTTCAGCCTTGTGCCATTACAAGCAGGGCAGTCAACGGGGTGCATAAACTCCTCTGCCCACTCCATCAAGGCTTCACTACGGTTTTCATAAAATTGTTCTTCTATTGTAGGAATTACACCTTTGAAATGGGTAAACACCTCGATTTTTCGTCCCTCATAGTTTTCATAGGTTACCTTAAACTCTTCATCTGTACCGTGCATGACAATATCCATAATCTCGGGACTTAGTTTACTTACCGGGTCTGCAAGACTAAATCCGAATTTTTTGCTTAATCCTTTTAGTTGTGCAGATACATAATTACCTTTGATTTCTCCCAGTGGAATAATAGCGCCCCTCATGATGGATTTGGAAGTATCGGGAATGATAGATTCAATACCAATTTCATGAATGATACCGATTCCGTTGCAACGAGGACACGCACCATAGGGAGAATTAAACGAAAAAGTATTGGGTTGAGGCTCATCATAAGACAGTCCTGTTTCGGGGTCAATCAGGTTTTTGCTGTAATAAAACACCTTTCCGGTATTCATTTCTATTACCACCAATGATCCTTTACCAAGCTTAAAACTCAATTTGAGGCTGTCTCTCAAACGGGTTTTGTTTTTATCGGTCGGTTCAAGTCTGTCCACAATCAGTTCAATATCATGAACTTTGTATCGGTCGAGTTTCATTCCGCGACTGATTTCAAAAACCTCACTATCTATTCTAACCTTGCTATAGCCTTGTTTATGCAAACTTTCAAACAACTCTCTGTAATGACCTTTTCTTGCTTTGACAAGAGGGGCGAGCAACTGTATTTGTTTGCCTGCAAACGTTTCTATCAGAAGTCCCAGCACTTGTTCTTCGCTATAACGCACCATTTTTTTACCGGTTTTATAGGAATATGCCTCACCCGCTCTTGCATAGAGTAAACGGAGAAAATCGTAAATCTCTGTAATCGTCCCCACCGTAGAACGCGGGTTTTTGCTGACTGTCTTTTGTTCAATCGCAACCACAGGACTCAAACCCTCAATTTTATCTACATCCGGACGTTCCATCCCTCCAATGAATTGACGTGCATAAGAGGAGAAAGTCTCCATATATCTGCGCTGCCCTTCGGCAAAAATGGTATCAAATGCGAGCGAAGATTTGCCACTCCCGCTCAATCCCGTAAAAACCACAAGTTTCCCTGCAGGAATCTTTAAGTCAATGTTTTTCAGGTTATGTTCTCTTGCACCAAATATTTCAATTTCTTTTGAAAATGCCATTATTCCTCCATCTTATTACTGTTTACATATCGTCTGAGTTTTTCTAATACCGTTTTGAAATCTTCAGGAAAATCTGCTTCAAAATATATTCTTTTCTTGGTTTTGGGGTGTTCAAACCCTAATGAATAGGCATGCAAAGCCTGTCGTGGCAGGATAGAAAAACAATTATTAATAAACTGATTAAATTTACCAAAAGACATCCCTTTCAGAATCACATTACCGCCATACATTTCATCGTTAAAAATAGGGTGCCCAATGTATTTCATGTGTGCCCTGATTTGGTGAGTCCTACCGGTCTCGAGTGTACATTTAATCAATGTTACAAAATGAAATCGTTCCACCACCTCATAGTGAGTAATTGCGTGTTTGCCTTGTTCCTCATCTGTTGTAACTACTGAACGCCTTCTGTCTTTTGGGTCGCGCATTAGGTTACCTACAATTGTTCCATTGTCTTGTTTCACATCTCCCCACACAAGTGCATAATAATTGCGGTCTATGCTATGGTCAAAAAACTGTTTTGCCAAATAGTTGAGTGCGTATTCGGTTTTGGCAATTACCAGCAGCCCACTTGTATCCTTGTCTATCCTATGTACCAGACCCGGTCTTGTTATATCATCTCGATGGGGCAAATGTTCAAAATGATGCACCAAGCCATGTACTAATGTTCCAGTATAATTATTATACCCCGGATGCACAACCATTCCCGCAGGTTTATTGATTATCAACAGTTCATCATCTTCATAGACTATAGTTAAGTCCATCTTTTCAGGATGAATCTCTGTGTCACGTGGCGGCTCGGGCAGCACCACCGAAATCACATCATTTGGCTTGACTTTATAATTGGATTTGACAACATTTGAGTTGACCAAAACACTACCGGCTTCAATTCCTTTTTGGACTTTGGTTCGGGTTGCATTTGGAATCCTATGAGTCAGAAAAACATCAATTCTGATGGGATTTTGACCAGGGTCCACTTGGATACTAAAATGTTCGTATAAATCCCTATCTTCGGACAGGCTCTCCTGCTCCTCATTCATAGGTGCAAAGGTAACTAATCTGCACAAAATATATAAGTGAGAGGATAAAGCAAGCTTCTGCCTAATCCGTCACTCTGTTTACTTTACTTTATCAAAATAAATATCTCCATCCACGCCAAAACTTTCAATATTGGCTTTGAGGACTAATTGCGTTTTTGAAATTGACACAATTTCAGCCGTATCTGTGAGAAAAATAACATCAATAAACATCCGATCCTTACCCACCATCATCCATGCGCCTTGCTGAGTTTGTGCATCAGCATCATTACATTTGGTTTCTCCTTCATCAATCAACAACAAATCGTCTGCTTGAAACTGATAAGTATTGTCTTTTTGACAAGGTTGAAAAATGGGTAGTATGGATGAGTTCCAAACATCAATCCCTTGGGACATTACTTTGGTAACTTTCCAAGTATTTGACATCACAAGTTCTTTGTTGGTAGGTGGTTTAGGCTCTTCTTTCTTGTCTTCATCTTTTTTATCTTTCTTGCAAGAAGTAATAAAAATAGCGCTGAGCGCAAATACGGATATTAAAAGAGTACTTAATATTGTCTTTTTCATAAGGCAAATATAAGAATGTTTATTACAGTTGCACTGAATATGATTTTAACAAAATGAATCACAAGTATCATGCAGATTTGGAATTATAAATCTGCAATATATACCTTGTATATAGCTATAAATTATTAGACAGAATGAGCTTATCAACCAAATTTGACAAGTTTTTACTTAAATGCTTTGTTGCCAATCATGGCTTTCCAACGAAGCTCAATCACACCAAAGAAAGCTTCTTTGAAAATCCCCATACTCATTTTAGATTGACCTCGTTTACGGTCTGTAAAAATGATGGACACTTCTTCAATCTTAAAGCCTTTGCGCCAAGCCTTGTATTTCATTTCTATTTGAAAAGCATAGCCTTTGAACTTAATCAGGTTAAGATTGATTTTTTCCAATACAATTCTTTTATAAGCAACAAAACCTGCTGTTGCGTCATTGATTGGGAGTCCTGTAATAAACTTTACATATCGAGAGGCATAATAGGACATGATGACCCTTTTGATACCCCAATTAACCACATTCACTCCGGTTTTGTACCTACTGCCCACTGCCACATCTGCACCTTCATCAAGTGCTTTGAACAATTCAGGTAAGTCGGCTGGGTTATGGCTGAAATCTGCATCCATTTCGGCAATCTGCTCATAACCGTTTTCTAAACACCAAGTAAAACCAGCAACATAAGCCTTTCCAAGTCCTTCCTTCTTTTTTCTATTCAACAAATGGATGCGCCCTTCATGCTGTTTAGCTTTCTGATCTACAAGGGATGCTGTACCATCCGGAGAATTGTCGTCCACCACCAATATATCCATAGGCATAGACAAGTTCATGACTGTATCCAGCATCAGACCTATGTTTTCAATCTCATTGTACGTGGGGATGACTACAATTCTCTTTACCAATGGATTATTTTTTATTGATGCAAATATGAACTTATTTTGGAAACCCAAAAAATAGGTTTTGAATAAAATTATCTTTTTAGACAGGGATGGTGTTTTGAACATCGAAAAGGAACACTATATCAGCAGTGTTGATGATTTTGAAATCAACCCTCTTATCATCCCTTTTCTCAAAAAAGCCATTGAAAAAAACTTCAAATTAGTAGTCATCACCAATCAAGGTGGAATTGCCAAAGGCTTATACACCCATGAAACCTTACATCAAATCCATCACAAGATGCAAAGCGAGTTTTCCGTTCATGGCATCCGGTTTGATGATATTTTCTATTGTCCTCATCACGATGATTTTGGCAAATGCTTATGCAGGAAACCCGCTTCACTCATGATAGAGCGGGCTATTCACAGATACCATGCAGACAAGGCACTCTGTTTTATGATTGGCGACCGCCCACGCGACATTATTGCGGCTGAACAAGCGGGTATCAGAGGTTTTTTGGTTGAGCCTAACAGCAGTCTTGATTTTTTGATGGAAGAATTGAAGTGAAACGCAACAGCATTGCACACTCATTAGCTTCTATTATTCTTACACAAATTGTTTTACAATTCTTTCCAACTCGTGTGCAGGCACCACTCCGGATTGCCTCCATTTCATTTCTCCTTTTTTGAAAACAATCAGAGTCGGAACGCCCTGAATTTGAAGTGCAGCAGCCGCTTGCGGGTTTTTGTCCACATCAATTTTAATGATACTTACGCTGTCTCCCACTTGTTTTTTGAGGTCGTCAAGAATAGGTGCCATCATTTTACAAGGTCCGCACCATTCTGCGGAAAAGTCAACAAGTACGGGCTTATTCTGATTAATGATTTCTTGGAATGTCATGTTTGGTTTTGTTTTCTTTTTTGAACATAGAAAAAGCGAGTCCCCCCATCAAAGCACCATAAGCAGTACTATTCAACGGTTTTGAAGTAATTGCACAGGTGCCCGATTCGCATCCCACAAAGTGCCAATAGAGGAATCCTGCAATGGCTCCTACACAAACGCCAATGATTACGAGTAAGTTATTTTTGACAAAATTCATAGTGTTGTATTTAGTTTTATTTTCCAAAGCCCTCTCAACTCTCCCATCTTATAACCGGTGGCTTTGTCATTTGGGTATTTTGCTTGTATTACATCATAGGTTTCTTTGTTAATGTCTTGTCCGACCACACCGTGACAGGAAAGACAAGTAGGCATTCCTATAGGTATTGCTTTGAAGTAATAGGTTTCATTGTTTTCTTGTATAATTATATGTTTGTCCGGCAAACTTGCATCTGACATCATTAGGACAATTTCATTCCAAGCAGTCTTGTCCATATTACTATTGAGTCCGTTGTTAGGGTTTCTGTTTAAATTGCTAACGCGACTAATTTGAGCCAAAAACATGTCGGAAGCAGAATCCGTAAGCGATACAGCACGTGTATTACAAAAGTCAACTGCGCCTGCTACACCTTTTTCTTTGATGGCATTGGCAACATTGGCAAGTAAAATCTGCTGGGTTTGTTTTGCCATCTCGTCACCTATTGCCAGAAATTTGGCTGTGTCTAAAATAGCATGTGCAGTCTTGACTTCGGTTGTTTCTGCAACTTCTGAACGATTGCTGCTGCACGCAACAAATGAAGCCATAACTATTATGCCAAAGATTTTTTTCATTTTATTTCTTCAAAAGTAATTGTTTCTTTTTTGTCTTGTGGAGTCTGTGTGTTACTTGTATTACAACAGGATTTTGTGCCTGCACAACCCATTTTAAAAACCCCCATACTGAAAAGTGCAATTCCCATGATGGCAACAAACCAATCATGAATCTGAACCGCTTGCACAACCATCATGACACCCATCACCAGATAAAGAATCCGCATTAAATTCCAGCCTTTGAGTAGGTCTTTCAATTTATTTTCAATTTTCATATTCATGCAAAGTTAATGATAATATTATTATTTCTTGCGAGCCAGCATGCTTACGATGACTGATTGTCCTTGCAATACACGACCTTCATTCATTTGGATGATTTTTTCGGATATTTCTATCATTTCAAAATCTGCAAAATCTTTCTTCAACATTTCCAAATCATAGTAAAGCTCATGTGTGCTTGTATGGGCATCCTCTCCCAAACTTTTTCCATTTCCAAAACCTTGCAGTATCAACCAGCCTCCGCGCTTGAGGTATGAACTTAATTGTTTGTGTAAAGTACTTCTTTTCTCCGGCTCAAAATGCGCAAAAATTAAAGCCAACACATCAAACGACTCCGACTCATAATCAAGTTGCGCTATATCACCTACATGATAATCAATCTCAAGTCCTGCTTTTTGTGCCAAGGTATCTGCTTTATGTTTTGCCACTACGCTGAGGTCAAAGGCTGATACACTCCAACCATTTTGAGCAGCAAAGACTGCATTCCTGCCTTCTCCTTCTGCCGCAAACAAGATTTTTCCTGCCGGTATTTCCACTAATTTGTCTTTCAGAAACAGATTGGGGCTTTCACCAAACAGAAATACGTCAGGACTGTAAAGTTTATCCCAATATTCCCGATTGAACATCATCTAGTTCTTAATTGCAAATACCCTTACAAGGTTTGATTTTCCTTTGTGATAATCTCCTTCGTTCAGGTTGTCCACGACTTCGGCAATTTCCACAAACTTAAAGCCTTCAAAATCTGTTTTAAGTTCATTGATATCAAAGAGCATATCCACATCTTTTGGACCTCCTGCATGGGGGTTAACTGCTTGGTTGGCAATATGTTTTTTATCAAAACCTTCCAAAATGAGACAACCGCCTTTTTTCACAAAACTTGTTAAAGTCTTATGAAACTTTCTTCGAACAGCAGAAGGGAAATGGGCGAAAACAAGCACGAGCGCATCGAAGGATTCGGCAGGGTACTCGGCATTTTCAATATCTGAAATTTTATAATCAAACTTCACATTGTGCCTTTGAGCTAAGAGTTCTGCTTTCTTTTTTCCTTCTTCACTTTGGTCAAATGCACAAACATCCCAACCTAATGTGGCGGCATACACAGCGTTGCGCCCTTCTCCTTCGCATGGAAACAAGACCTTGCCTGCTTTCATTCCTTTGAGCTTTGATTTGACAAATTCATTGGGAGCCTCACCATACACATAAGCAGTTTGTGCAAATCGCTCATTCCAAAATGCTCTGCTGTTTGCCATTATTTTTCTTGTTCGATTTCGTTCACAATAGCATCAACGCTATACCATGAACCTCCATTATAAATATTAGTAATACCTTGTTGTTCAAGATATCCTTTTGCTTGTGTACATCTGCCACCACTCTGACAGAACAGTACAATATTCTTTTTTCCTTTGAACTTTGACACTTTGCCGGGTATTGTATCCAAAGGAATATTCACTGCACCTTTTACACTTCCGCCTGAAAACTCGCCAGGTGTACGGACATCTACCAAATAGGCTCCGTCTTTGATAACTTCTTTGAGTTGTGCATTGTCTGCACCAAATAATGATTTAAAAATTCCAAACATGGGTTTATTTATTGTTTAATTGTTTATCTGTTTTTTTTCTTGTTGACATACCTGTAATGTGCCAAATCGGACAATAATTCATAAAAGCTGTGAATAGCAACACCAATGACAATACAAGGAAAATGATTCCAACCATACCTGTTACTACATCCATTAAATAAAGTGCATACAGAATAATTGCAATAACAATCCTAATTACTTTGTCCAAGGTTCCAACATTAGCTTTCATAAAAATTTTAATTAAAGATTGTTAATTACGGTTTTTAGTTTTTCACGCACCTGAGTAGCCACTTCGCCAAGGTTATCATTCTTCACTGCCATCATACTTGCCACCGGGTCTATGGCGCTCACCTTGATACTGCCGTCTTCCATTTGTTGCACAACTACATTACATGGCAACATACTGCCGATTTCGTGTTCAACTGACAAGGCTTTGTGTGCAAATTGAGGATTGCATGCACCCAAGATTGTATATCTTCTGAAATCAACGTCTATCTTCTTTTTAAGTGCATCTTTAATATCTATTTCGGTCAAGACACCAAAACCCTCTTTTTTTAGTTCATCGGTAACTTTTGATTTCGCTTCGTCAAAATCCATACCTACGATTTTTGAAAATGTATAGCTCATAATAATTAGTTTGAATGATTAAAATCGGTTGCAAAATTAGTATTTCGAAAACAGTAACTAAGTAACATTGGTTACACTTCAAAAAAACTCTTTAAACGGAAAACAATCTTATTGTGTTCAATTTTCTATCAATACTTTTTCTGCAAATACACCGGATGAAGAACGGATAAGTAAAAAATACAAACCTGCGGGGCGGTGTATGGCATAAGAGGAGGCTCCTTTGCTCACATCAAAACGTTCAAGCATGCGTCCATCAAGGCTATATAATTCAACACTCAGTGAAGGTTCAACATCTGTCAAAAACAGGGTGTTTTCAGCAAAATAATATTGTTTTGAACCGAGTCCATATGGTACACTAAGGGTCAGATTTATCAATTCATTTTGAGATTCACAACCCGAAGCATTTTGAGTTATCACTTTGTAATTTCCGGTTCCCTTGTATAGGAAAACCTGAGTGTTGGAATCCGACAACACATTGTTAAAATACCAATAAATCTTACCACTTGCATCAGTAAACAAGGTATCGTGGACTATGATGAAGAACGGCCTCGGAGGCACCGCAAGCTCTTTGACTCTTAACGTGTCGGAATAGAAAATACAACCCTTGGAATTTTCGAACATAAAACGATATAAGCCACCACCGGTATTAACATTGTAAGTTTTGCCGGTTCCTTGAATCACCATCATACTGTCTTTGAAAAGTGAGTATGTCCCATCCGTACCAGTGCTAACAAAAGTGTTAGTATTATTTGCACAAATGCTGTCAGCCGCATGAATCCCGATAGTTTGATTTGGAATGGTAGAAAATACGGTCATAAAAGAATCATTGATTGTGTATTCATCCTGCACCCCCTCCGGATTAGCAACCTTATAGCTCAGATTGGTAATACCAAAGTCAAGATAATAGTTCCCAAAATCAATGTAAGCACCGGTTTTGCTTGTAATGGGTGTGTTCAAGTTGAAACTTTTTGTAATAGCTCCATCCGTGAAATAGGTTGTGATATCAAAACTGCTTACAGCTTGCGTTCCATTGTTAAAGACATAAAACCGCAAAGCAATATTGCGACAGCTAAAATTGTACTCCAAAAATTCTGTTCTGATACTCAAATCATAGTCAAGACAATTTACACTGGGCTGTAAATCTTGTTTTTCTCCTGTATAAATTCCCAACAATGATTCAAAGTTGGGCATCTCCGAATTAAAGTTTACACCCATGCTAAAATCAGGCAAAGGCTGAGGTGATACACTCACCTGATTTCCAACTATTTCTTCAAAACAATCATGGCTCAGGTCGCTATTGTGTTTGCTGAGCGCAAATCCATTGGATAACAGACTGTAAAAAGTGTCTTCAACTACAAACATTCCCTGAATATCCGCACCTGCATAAGGGAAGAAACTCTTGTGATAAACTTTTCTGACTTGATAGGTACTGCTGTTTATATTCAAAATACAGGCTTCATTCAGGTATTTACCCCCGATTGCCACAGTACTGTCATTGACGTTGAGCACAGAAGTAAAACTGCTAATATCTGCTTGTGCATACTGCACAAAAGATTTGACATCCAATGATGTATCCACTTTTAACAAAGCTGTAGTGGCAGTAGCCACAAAAAAACCATCGTTGTCGGAAATAAAATCAGCAGCCACCGGCAACAGCTCGTCATCGGATAAAATTCCTCCCAAACTATCTCCATCTGAACTGAGCTTATGGATAGATAATTGCTTAGAGAAATTCTGTATCACTACCAGATTATTAGAACTAAGTTCGTGCATAGATAAGACTTTGGAATTAGTTTCACCTCTTGTATCGAGATTAGCATACCACAGCAAATTACCCAAATTATCAATTCTAAAAACCGCGCTTCCCGAAATTCTGTTTCCGAAATTATTCTCACGTTGTCCGCTCAAAATCGAAATTAAATAATCACCATTTTGACAACGAATGATTTTATCTGCAAAGTCATTGCTCAAAGAGTTGAGTTTTCTTGCCCACAATACTTTCCCTCCGGATGTTACCTTTACTGCAATGACTTGTGCATTCTGGTTCGGAAACTCAAATTGACCAATCAAAACAAACGTAGTATCATTTTCCGCAATACCGCCTGCCCCTTGTATTTCCCTGATGGGCAAATCAGGATTGTCAGAATATACAAAGAACTGTGTAGAAGCACCTTGTTGAAAATCTGCATACATCACACCCAGATTAGCAGATGTACCAAATACAAGAAATTTACCATCCATTGTTTTAAAAAGTTGGGTGCTGTTGTCTGCCATAAATCGACTGCCCAGTAAATTGACCGAAGTAAGCGCCTGCCCAAATCCGACTAAGCCTAAGAACATTAACCCTGACACTAATATCAACTTCTTCATGCTTGCATTTATTTGCTACAAATGTAAACTGATTTTGAAAACGATGGAAACTATCATTTAAACGTGATATAAACTCAGAATTTACATCTCACCATGAACAAATAAAGTCAATCAAAACAATCCTTAATTTTATACCTTTGCCATTCCAATGGCAATTGTAAATAAAGTTCAGGCAAGTGGTATTGTTACTCTTGATTTAGAAGCATACTATACTGCCGGAGAACGTGTAGTAATAGACCTGAAAGACAATCTTTTTATGGGTCTTATACTCAAAGAAAAAGATTTCAGGGATTTTATTCATGAGCATGACTGGCTTCAATATACAGACAAATTAGTGGCAATCACCTGCACAGCAGATGCCGTAGTTCCAACTTGGGCATATATGTTGGTCGCAAGTAAATTAACCGGCATAGCTAAAGAAATAGTGTTTGGCAACCTCGACACTCTTGAAACTATATTGCTGCTCAACACCCTGAAAGAAAAAATCAACCCTGCCGAATACCAAGGAGTAAGAATGGTCATCAAAGGTTGCAGTAAGGTTAAAATTACCGAAGCTGCTTATGTACAAATCACTAAGATGTTGATTCCTTTTGTTCAGTCACTGATGTTTGGCGAACCTTGCTCTACTGTGCCGGTTTATAAGAAATCAAAAGCCTGATTGGTCGAAACTTTGCACACGGTTTCATCATTATCTGTTCCTTTGGCACTTTTCATATACTAAAATCACAACATGGACAATTTATTAACTCAAATACAAAAAGCGGACATTTTCGCAATCTTCACCACTCTGGAAAGATGCTCATCCTGCCAAATATTTGGGAACCTCTGGGTGCATTATTATTACAAGAAATCGGTTATCCGGCTGTAGCCACCGCAAGTGCTGCTATGGCTTATACCAATGGCTATTTGGATGGAGAACACATCACATTTGCCGAGTTTTTGTCGCAAGTCAAACAGATTACAGATGCTGTTTCCATTCCTGTTTCGGTTGATTTTGAAAGTGGTTTTGCAGACACTGATGAACAATTGACAAAAAATATAGAAGATTTGATAGATGCTGGTGTCATTGGAATAAATATAGAAGATTCCGACAAGAAGAATCATTCATTACTTGATTTAGAAACCCAAGTTTCAAGAATCAAAACCATTCGCAAAACAGCTCAATCCAAAGGAGTGCATTTATTCATCAATGCTCGAACCGATGTTTATATTTACAAAAAAGAATTAAGCCCTGAACAACGTTTGGCAGAAACTATCCAAAGAGGTTCTGCATACAAAGAAGCCGGTGCAGACTGTTTCTATCCTATTGTAATGAAAGAAGAATTCGATATTCAGGCTACTATAAATGCACTCAAAATGCCCGTGAACATTCTCACACTACTGGGTATTCCTGATTTGTAAACCCTTGAACAAATTGGAGTGGCGAGAGTAAGTCTGGGACCCTCACTACTCAAATATGCAATCAAATCAATGAAGCATTTGGCAGAGAAATTACAACACAAAAACGGGTTGGATGAAATCACCCAAAATCCTATCACTTCTGACTATCTGGAAGGATTGATAAAGCAATCCAAAGCTTAAAAAGATTGATTAAAACAAAAAATAATCAATTTTTTTGTAACCTTTTGCATTGATGTTCACTCTATTGTGGTATATACAACGAATTAAAAACGAAAGACTAACATGCAAGCATTAACCAAAACAGAATTAGACAAACTCAACTTGGAAGCAAGTATATCCCTTGACGAATTTGAGCTGAGTGAAGAAGAAAAGATAGAACAAATTGAATTTCACTTTGCCAAAATTATGAGAGTACTTGGGCTTGACCTTACCGATGAAAGCCTAAAAAACACTCCGTACAGAGTAGCCAAAATGTATGTAAACGAAATTTTTAGTGGATTAAATCCCAAAAACAAACCGGCAATCAGTCAGTTTGAAAACAGCAGTCATTATAAGAGCATGTTGGTAGAGAAAGACATAAGCTTGTTTTCTACTTGCGAACACCATTTTGTGCCCATCATCGGGAAAGCGCACGTTGCTTATATTCCCAATGATCATATTATCGGACTTTCCAAAATCAACCGCATTGTTCAGTTTTATGCAAAAAGACCTCAGGTACAAGAAAAATTGACTAATCAAATAGGAGAAGCAATGAAAGAAATATTGCAAATAGAAGATGTTGCAGTTATGATTGAGGCGGACCATCTTTGTGTACAATCACGCGGAATCAAAGACACCAGTAGTTCTACTACCACTTCATTCTTCTCAGGGCAATTCAAAAATGACGCTACCAAAAACGAATTTTTCAATTATATTCACATTACAAAATAACCCATTATGGCACATTTAGTTAAAATAAAATCTATCGAACCCCTTACACATGATGTAATAAAATTAGTGTTAGAAAAACCCGAGGGAATAACCTTCATACCAGGACAAGCCACAGATATTGCAATCAACAAACCGGGGTTAGAAAACGAATGGCATACATTCACGTTCACTTCTTTGCCCGAAGAAAATTTTTTGGAATTTAATATTAAAACCTATAGCGACCATCAAGGTATAACACATAAATTGCGCTCTTTGAATGCCGGTGACGAAGTTTTTGTGGGCGATGTTTATGGCGATATTCACTACA